>CP131056.1:0-570000 GCA_030657355.1 Radicibacter daui | reverse complement strand
ATGTTGGCGATCATGCCGATGGCACCGGCGATGGTGGCGGTGACCGTCATGATCAGCGTGTCGCGATGGCGCACATGAGCCAGCTCGTGCGCCATGACGCCGGCAATCTCCTCCCGGCTCAGGCGCCGCAGCAGGCCGGTCGTGGCGGCCAATGCCGCATTCTCCGGACTGCGGCCCGTGGCGAAGGCGTTGGGCTGGTCGGTATCGATGACATAGAGGCGCGGCATCGGCAGGCCGGCATTGCGGGCAAGACCGGCAACAAGATCATGGAATTCAGGCGCCGAACGCGCATCCACCTCGCGCGCCTTGTAAAGGCGCAGCACCATGCCGGCGGAGCCCCACCAGGCAAAGAGGTTCATGCCCGCCGCCAGCAGAAGCGCGATCATCACACCGCCCCGGCCGCCGACCAGATACCCGGCCCCCATGAAAAGAGCCGTCATCGCCGCCAGCAGCACGCCAGTCCGCATGAGGCCAATCATCGAAACCTGCACTCCTCTTCATAAGGTAAAAGCCGTTACGTCACGGATGTGGTGACGCACCCGGGCGGCTGCAAGTTGCCGAAGCCCTTGGAGGCGTCACGCGGGGTGCCTATATAGGCAGGCATGAGCAAGACCGAGACATCCGGGCAGCCCCTGCCCACAGCGCCGGCGGAAACAAAGCCCGCCCCCCCCTCAGCAGACGCCGCCGGACCGGCGGCTGCGCCGGAAAAGGTGCGGGAGAAGGTAAAGGAAATCGGGGGGCCCAAAGGGCCCGAGCCGACCCGTTACGGCGACTGGGATGTCGGCGGGCGCTGCAGCGACTTTTAACGCCCCGCCTCAAGCCACCGCGCCGCTTGCCTGCCGGAAAGGCACGACGGTAAGGTTGCGCGGGGCTGATTCCCCGCTGGACCCGGCCCTTCATGGACCGGCAATGACAAGGCCCCGGAAGCCCCGGGCCATACAAGGATAGAAGGCCTATGCACGCCCTGCTGATTCTCGTCGATACCGTGATCAACCTCTATATCTGGGTGCTGATCATTTCGGCCGTGATGAGCTGGCTCATCGCCTTCAACGTCATCAACACCCATAACCGCTTCGTGCATGTGGTGGGTGAGACGATGTACCGGCTGACCGAGCCGTTGCTGCGCCCCATCCGCAACATCATGCCCAGCCTTGGCGGCATCGACCTGTCGCCGGTGATCCTCATCCTGTTGCTGACCTTCCTGCGCAACCTGATGTGGGAATATCTGGCCCCGGCGCTGATCTGAACCGGTGGCTGATGCCAGCCCCTTCGCCGCTGTCACCGGCGGCGTGGAGATCAGCCTCAAGGTAACCCCGAAGGCAAAACGCGAAGGCGTTACCGGCGAACGTGCCGATGCGAGTGGAAAGCCGCTGCTCCTGGTAAGCGTCACAGCGGCGCCGGAGGACGGCAAGGCCAATGCCGCCGTGCTGGCGCTCCTGGCAAAACAACTCGGACGGCCCAAAAGCAGCCTCAGCGTGATCGCCGGCCAGACCGACCGCTACAAGCGCGTGCTGGCGGAAGGGGACAGCGCAACCCTGCTTCCCGCATTCGAGGACTGGCGCAACCGGCATGTTAGGGCCTAAAAGGGCGTCCTCTTCGCCCCGGCGCGGCCGGGGAGCCGTGCCTTGCGAGGATTCGCGCCATGACCGCCGCCCAGCCCCACACAGCAAAACTGATCGACGGCAAAGCCTTTGCCCTTGGCCTGCGGGGCCGCGTGGCCGAAAGCGTCGCCCGCCTGAAGCTCGATCATGACCTGACGCCCGGCCTTGCCGTGGTGCTGGTGGGCGAAGACCCGGCGAGCGCGGTTTATGTGCGCAGCAAGCATAAGGCGACGGTAGAAACCGGCATGGCGAGCTTCGAGCACAAGCTGCCGGAGACGACGAGCCAGGAAGAGCTGCTTTCCCTCATCCACCAGCTCAATACCGACCCTGCCGTGCATGGCATCCTGGTGCAGTTGCCGCTGCCGAAGCAGATCGACAGCCATGCCGTGATCAACGCCATCGATCCGGACAAGGATGTCGACGGCTTTCATGTGGTGAATGTCGGGCGCCTTGCGGCCGGCATCGACGGTGCGATGGTGCCCTGCACGCCGCTGGGAAGCCTGATGCTGCTGAAGGATGTGCATGGCAGCCTCGCCGGCATGAATGCCGTGGTGATCGGCCGCAGCAACATCGTCGGCAAGCCGATGGCCCATCTGCTGCTGCAGGAAAGCTGCACGGTAACCATTGCCCACTCCCGTACCAGGGACCTGCCGGCCGTGGTGCGCGGCGCCGATATCGTGGTAGCTGCCGTCGGCCGGCCGGAGATGGTCAAGGGCGACTGGCTGAAGCCGGGCGCCACCGTCATCGATGTGGGCATCAACCGCATTGCCCCGGCAACGCCGGAGGGCAAGGCACGGCTGGTTGGCGACGTGGACTTTGCCGAAGCGGTGCAGGTGGCCGGCGCCATCACGCCGGTACCCGGCGGCGTGGGGCCGATGACCATTGCCTGTTTGCTGCGCAATACGGTGGTTGCCGCCTGCGCGAGCAATGGCCTGCCGGCCCCGGCCAACCTCGCGCTCTGAAGCACTTCGGCATAAATATTTCGCCCAAAGAAAAATTCGATACCGCTTGCCCGCGATCATCAGCGGGCATAGCTTAGTCCCGCACTTTAACAAAAGTGTCACATTCCGGTCGCGCCGGGGTAACAGCCATCGGCTAACCCTCGCGTCTGACCGGATGGCTGCGCACCTGTGCAAGAGGGGGTCCTCCCACGGCGGCTGTAGCAGCAATGTGCGTCATAATCGAACGGGGACTCGCCATGAAACTCAGCAAAGCCACTGTGCTGGCGCTTGCCGCCTCCACGCTTCTCACCGCCCCGGCTCTGGCCAAGACCCAGATCCAGTGGTGGCATGCCATGAACGGCACCAACAATGATGCCGTCGAGCGCCTGGCCAAGGAATTCAACGAAAGCCAGTCCGACTATGAAGTTCTGCCCGTGTTCAAGGGCTCGTACAACGAGACGCTGAACGCCGGCATCGCCGCTTTCCGCGCCAAGCAGTCCCCGGCCATCCTCCAGGTGTTCGACGCCGGCACCGGCGTGATGATGGCTGCCAAGGGCGCCGTCCGCCCGGTGGAAGACGTGCTGAAGCTCGGCGGTTTCACGCTGAACAAGGCCGACTACCTCTCCGGCATCACCGCCTACTACTCCGATCCGAGCGGCAAGCTGCTGTCCTTCCCGTTCAACAGCTCGTCCCCGATCCTCTATTTCAACAAGGACACCTTCAAGACGGTGGGCCTCGACGAGAACAACCCGCCCAAGACCTGGCCGGAAGTGTTCGACGCTGCCCGCAAGATCCATGAGAAGACCGGCAAGTGCGGCCTGACCTCCGCCTGGCTCACCTGGATCCACACCGAGAACTTCGCCGCCTGGAACAACGTGCCGTTCGCCAGCGACGAAAACGGCCTCGGCAGCCTGACGCCAACGCTGAAGTTCAACGGCCCGCTGAACGTCAAGCACTTCTCCACCCTGGCCGAATTGGCCAAGGACGGCACCTTCCGTTACGCCGGCCGCACTTCCGAGGCCAAGCCGCTCTTCCTTTCCGGTGAGTGCGGCCTTTACCTCGACAGCTCGGGCGGCATCGGCGACATGGTCAAGTCCGGCATGAATTTCGGCACCGGCGCGCTGCCCTATTATCCGGAAGCCAGCGGCGCTCCGCAGAACACCATCCCGGGCGGCGCCAGCCTCTGGGTCATGGGCGGCCACAGCGACGAAGAATACAAGGGCGTTGCCCAGTTCTTCCACTTCCTGGCCCAGACCAAGATCCAGGTCCGCCTGCATCAGGAAACCGGCTACCTGCCGGTCACGCTGGCTGCCTATGACGAGACCAAGAAGTCCGGCTTCTATGACAGCCACCCGGGCCGTGAGCAGCCGATCCTGCAGATGATGGGCAAGGCTCCGACCGAGAACAGCAAGGGCGTTCGCCTGATCAACCTGCCGCAGGTCCGCGACATCGAGAACGAAGAGTTCGAGGCGATGCTGGCCGGCAAGGAAGACGCCAAGACCGCCCTCGACAATGCCGTCAAGCGCGGCAACGAGGCGATCAAGGAAGCCGCTTCGCGTCTGCAGTAACCCCCGGCGTCGCCTGACGACGGGCGCCCACCGCCTGCCCCTCACCGGGCGGGCGGTGGGTTTTCGTATTGAGACGCTCCGCTTACACCAAAGACCAAGGCCAAAGGGACGGGATGGAACGCCGCGCGATATTCCCCAACAAGAAATTGCCCTATCTGCTGGTGGCCCCGCAGATGGCGATCACCCTCGTTTTCTTCTTCTGGCCGGCCGGGCAGGCCGTGCGCCAGTCGCTTTACCAGGAAGACCCGTTCGGCCTGTCGGTCACCTTTGCCGGCCTTGCCAATTTCCACCGCATCTTCGCCGACCCGAATTACCTTTATTCGCTGCAGGTAACCTTCATCTTCGCCATCGGCGTGACGGTGATGACGATGATCCCGGCGCTGTTGCTGGCGGCGCTGATCGACCGCGTGGTCAAAGGCAAGCTCGTCTACCAGACGCTGCTGATCTGGCCCTATGCGCTGGCGCCGGCGGTGGCGGGCATCCTGTGGCTCTTCATGTTCAATCCCGGCATGGGCACGCTGGCCATGCTGATCCGCTCCACCGGCTACAACTGGGACCCGAGCCTCAACGGCACGCAGGCCATGCTGCTGGTGATGGTGTCAGCGGCCTGGAAGCAGGTGAGCTACAACTTCCTCTTCTTTCTCGCCGGCATGCAGGCGATCCCAAAGAGCTTCATCGAAGCGGCAGCCATCGACGGCGCCGGCCCGATGCGGCGCTTCTGGACCATCATCATGCCGCTTATCTCGCCCACCACCTTCTTCCTGCTGGTGGTGAACATGGTCTACGCCTTCTTCGATACCTTCGGCCTCATCCATGCGGTGACGGCCGGCGGCCCGGGCAAGGACACCGAGACGCTGGTGCTGAAGGTCTATAACGACGGGTATGTGAACCTGAACATGGGCGGCTCGTCGGCCCAGTCGGTCGTGCTGATGGTGATCGTCATCTCGCTCACCATCTTCCAGTTCAAATATGTCGAACGGCGGGTGCACTATTCATGATCGAGACCCGCCAGACCGGGCGCCTCATCGCCCATTTCCTGCTCATCGTCGCCGTTATCGCGATGGGCTTTCCGCTCTATTACACCTTCATCGCCTCGACCCACACCTCGAGCGAAATCCTCTCGCCCCCGCTCTCCATGCTGCCCGGCAGCAATATCGCGGGAGCCTACGGGCTGGCGCTGACCAAGGGCGCCTCGTCGGCCGGCAATGTCAGCATGACGCTGATGCTGTGGAACTCGCTGGTGATGGCACTGGCAATCGCCATCGGCAAGATCGTCATCTCGATGCTCTCGGCCTATGCCATCGTCTTCTTCCGCTTTCCGCTGCGGCTGGTGTGCTTCTGGATGATCTTCATCACCCTGATGCTGCCGGTGGAAGTTCGCATCGTGCCGACCTACCAGGTGATCGTCAGCCTCGGCCTGCTGGATACCTATGCCGGCCTTACCGTGCCGCTGATGGCCTCCGCCACCGCGACCTTCCTCTTCCGCCAGTTCTTCCTGACCATTCCGGACGAGCTGGTAGAGGCCGCGCGGCTCGACGGGGCGGGGGCGATGAGGTTCTTCAAGGACATCCTGCTGCCGCTCTCGCGCACCAACATCGCCGCGCTGTTCGTCGTCACCTTCATTTATGGCTGGACGCAGTATCTCTGGCCGCTGCTGGTCACCACCGACCCGGCCATGGGCACCATCATCGTGGCGCTCAAGAAGATGGTTAATTTCAGCGATGCAGACACGCCCTGGGACGCCGTGATGGCCACCGCCATCCTGGCTCTGCTGCCGCCGGTCGCCGTGATCGTCGGCATGCAGAAGCTGTTCGTCAAAGGCCTCGTCGAAACCGAGAAGTAAGAAGGCTCATCATGGCACAAGTCGAACTGCGCAATGTGCGCAAGACCTATCCCGGTTCCGCGGCGGAAGTGATCAAGGGCGTCGATGTCAGCGTCGGCGACGGCGAGTTTCTGGTGTTGCTGGGCCCGTCGGGCTGCGGCAAGTCCACCCTGCTGCGCATGGTGGCCGGCCTTGAGAGCATCAGCTCCGGCGACGCGGTGATCGACGGCAAGACCGTCAACCAGCTGGAGCCGAAGGACCGCAACATCGCCATGGTGTTCCAGAACTACGCGCTCTATCCGCATATGAGCGTCTTCGACAACATGGCCTATGGCCTGAAGGTCGCGGGCCTGCCCAAGGCGGAGATTGCCCAGCGCGTTGGCGAAGCCGCCGAGATGCTGGAACTGACGCCCTATCTGGAGCGCAAGCCCCGCGCCCTTTCCGGCGGCCAGCGCCAGCGCGTTGCCATGGGCCGCGCCATCGTGCGCAAGCCGGCGGCTTTCCTCTTCGACGAGCCGCTCTCCAATCTCGACGCCAAGCTGCGCACCTCCATGCGCATGCAGATCAAACAGCTGCAGCGCCGCCTTGGCGTCACCAGCCTTTATGTGACGCATGACCAGGTCGAGGCGATGACCCTTGCCGACCGCATCATGATCCTCAACCAGGGCGTGGTAGAGCAGATCGGCACGCCGATGGAAGTCTATAGCCAGCCGGCAAGCCTGTTCGTCGCCGCCTTCATCGGCGCACCGGGCATGAACTTCATGGACGGCACGGTGAGCGGCGGCGGCCACGCCGTGACACTCAAGACCGGCGAAGTGCTGAGCCTTGGCAGCGGCGCCGTCGCCTCTGCCCAGGACGGGCGCGAGGTCACCCTTGGC
The DNA here is from genome assembly GCA_030657355.1 of Radicibacter daui. Lineage (GTDB taxonomy): Bacteria > Pseudomonadota > Alphaproteobacteria > Radicibacterales > Radicibacteraceae > Radicibacter > Radicibacter daui. The sequence continues at coordinate 563,190 of CP131056.1, read as the reverse complement.
ATCCGCCCGGAGCATTTTGCCCTGACGCCGGAAGGCGACGGTGCCCATCTGACGCTGACGGCCGACTATATCGAGCAGCTGGGCGCCGACACGCTGGTGCATGGCAAGTTCGGCACCGGCATGCTGGTGGTGCGCGTGGCCGGCGAACGCTCCGTTGCCGAGGGAGACAAGCTGGCCCTGACGGCAACGCCCGAGCACCTGCATCTCTTCGACCGGGAGAGCGGCCGCCGCATCGGCTAGGTCGCCCACACCTCTCGCGCCTGATCGCCGGACCGGGCCGGTCAGGCGCGGGAGAGTACGAAGTCCGTCACCACTTCCCATTCCGGCTGGCGGCCAGGCTGCCCCGCCGTCAATGCCGGTGGCGCTTCTACACGGCGGAAATCGCCGATCAGGCTGGCCTTGACCCCGAACACGGCATCGCTGTGCAGATAGGGACAATCCGGCGTGAAGATGTGCGTGGTGATGGGCGCATACCCCTGCGCCGCGACGATGAAATGGATGTGGGCAGGCCGGTAAGGGTGGCGGCCCATCGCTGCCAGCAACTGCCCCACCGGCCCGTCGTCCGGGATGGGGTAGTGGCGCGGCTTGGACGAGCGGAACCAGTAACGACCATCCGCATCGGTGGCGAAGATGCCGCGCAGATTCATATCGGGCTGAATGCCCTTCTGCTGCACGTCGTAGAACCCCTCATCGTTCGTCTGCCAGACATCGAGCAAGGCGCCGGCAACTGGCCGCCCTTCGGTATCGGTGACGCGGCCGCTGACCAGCAGCGGCTCGCCCTTGCCATCAAGGCAGATATCGAAGCCATGCGGCCGGCGCGGTGCATCGGAGACATGGAAGGGCCCGAGCACCGTCGTTTCCGTGGCGCCGGAGGGTTTGCGATTGTTGACGGCATCGACCAGCATGGAGATGCCGAGCACATCGGAAAGCAGGATGAATTCCTGGCGCCAGTCGCTGCAGATCTGACCGGTACGGGTCAGAAAATCGATGGCGGCCATCCATTCCGCCTGCGTGGGTTCTATCTCCTTCACCACTGCGTGCAGGTGGCGGATGAGCGATGACATCAGCGCGACGAAACGCGGGTCCTTCGCCCCGGCCATGCGGGCGATGACCACATCGGCCGAATTTTCCTCGGTGAAATAGCCGCTTTCATGCGCGGCGGGCTGAGCAGTGCTGGCCATGTTACTTCGCCCCCTTGCCGAGTATTTTGGTGAGCGCCTGCTGCAGAACGGTACGCGCCTCATCAGACGGCCCGTCAGCGCGGAAACAGACATGCTGGTCGGGCCGCACCAGCACGCAGCCGGCCTCCCCCACCTCGCGCATCTCCGCCCAGTCTCCAAAGATATCGATGAGGTCACGGCCGGGACCGATTACATAGGCCGCAATCTCGATACCGAAGGACGAGGCAACGATGGCAGCAGCCGAAACCCACGCTTCCCCGCCGATACCGGTCAGGAGGGTAAAGCGACCCTTGCCGGCGACATCGAGTGTGGAGAGACGCCTGCCCTCCTGCTCCAGCCACAGATGCGGCAGGCGCGCCCCTGGCCAGGTGGTGGCCTGATAATAAAGCTCCGGATCCCGTCGCCAGGCCGGTTCCGGTGTGCCATCGGCAACCACGGCGGCGGAGCGGTAGCGGTGGTTCATCTCCACGCCATGGCAGTTGAACTCGTAGGATTTGAAGGCAATGGCCTTGCGCAGCTTCTCGCGCTGCTCGGCGGCGGCCGGCGTTGCCTGCTTGCGCGCTTCCATATTGCGCTTCATCTGCTGCGGGTCGTTGGTGGAGAGCAGCCCGAGGCTCTCGAAGATCGGCCCGAATTCCTCAATCGACTTGTTGGCACGCTCGACGATCTGCCTGGCCACGGGTACACGCTCGGCCTGATAACTCTCCAGCAGCGACGGGTCGGCCTTGCCCTTCAGCACATAGGCGAGTTTCCAGGCAAGATTGTAGGCATCCTGGATGGATGTGTTGGAGCCAAGCCCGTTGGAGGGTGGATGGCGATGCACGGCATCTCCCATGCAGAAGACGCGTCCGCGGGTATTTTCCTTCGCGAACATGTGGTTGACCGTCCACAAGCCAAAGGACTTGATGCGGATGGGGATATCCTGATCGCCGATCAGATTGCGCGCCACCTGGACGGCGAGCTCGTTGGTCATTTCCGGTGGCGGCTGGTTGATGTCATAGCCCCAGACAATGAGCCATTCGTGCCAGGGGCGAACCATGCGCACCAGCCCCATGCCGATGCCGCCGATATTGGCTCCGGGCTGGAGCACCCAATAGAGCACGCTTGGCCGGTGGGCGACGTAGCGCGAAAGGTCAGCCTCAAACACGATGTTCATCGAGCCGGCAACGCCCATGCGCCCTTCCATGGCTAGGCCGATATCCTCCGCCACCTTGGAGCGGCCGCCATCGGCGCCGATGAGATATCTGGCGCGGATCTGGTACTCCTCGCCCGAGAGCCGGTCCCGCACGGTGGCCGTCACCCCGTCTGCATCCTGGGTCAGCGCGAGATATTCGCTGTCAAAGCGCACGCGTGAACCGCGGGCCGCGGCGTTGCTGATGAGGATTGGCTCCATCAGGTTCTGCGGGATGTCGCAGATGGTGGTGGGCGAAGCGAGCGTGTAGTCGGCCATCCGGTTCGGGTGATTGCCCCAGGAATAAAGCCGCCCCAGCTCTTCGCCTGCCAGCGAGGTGCAGAAGACATTATTGCCCATCAACGTCTGGTGGGCGCGCTTCTCGTTCGCCTCCTCCTCCACGCCCAGATCACGCAGCACCTCCATGGTACGCTGGTTGGTGATGTGGGCGCGCGGGGTATCGGCCAGCCAGCGATATTTGGTGACCACCACGTTGGGGATGCCATAGGTGGAAAGTGCCAGTGCCGAGGCGGCCCCGGCAGGCCCGGACCCCACGATCAGGACATCAGTTTCAATCATCGTTTCCTCCGGGATTTTTATGGGATGACGGGCCTGTTGCCGGCCCGTTTTCAAGGGAGCCCACACGCAGCACCAGCTGGCGGCGGATCGGGAAAAGATGCAGGTCAAAGCGCCCGGCAAGACTGCCCCAGAGGCCGGCGGGAAACAGGCGCATCACCGCGATGGCAATGAGGCCGAGCAGCAGGAGATACCAGGAGCCAAGGCCGGCAAGCTGGCTTTGCAGCAGGTAGAAAATGATGACGCCGACGATCGGACCCTCAATGGTGCCGATACCCCCGATTACCACGATGAAGAGTACGTTCGCCGTCCAGTCGAGCACGGAGAAGGCGGCATCGGGCGAGATGCGGGCCTTTTGCAGATAGACAAGCGCACCGGTCATGCCGGTGACGAAGGCAACCGCCAGATAGACCCAGAGCTTGATGCGGAAGGCATCAACCCCGACCGACAGTGCGGCGCCCTGATTGTCGCGGATGGCGGCGAGTGCAAGGCCGGGCCGCGAGCGCAGCAGGCGATAGATGAGAAGGATGGTGAGCACAGCAAGGCCAAGCGCCAGCCAGTAGCTGGCGATGTCCCGTGCCACCGGCGCCCGCACATGCAGAAGCTCCGCCGTCCAGGCAACAAAACCGGCTTCGTTCGTCACTTCGCGCGGCAGCGACATGCCGGTGCCACCACCCAGCGAGCGCAATTGCGCCAGCAGCAGACGAAACACTTCCGCCAGGACCCAGGTACCGATGGCGAAATAGGGCCCGCGCAGGCGAAACACAATGAAAGCCGACGGCACCGCGATGACTGCACAGAGCAACCCGGCAAGCGGGATGGCAAGGAGCGGACTGAGCCCGACCCAGAGGCAAAGCGCAAAGAGCAGGTAGGCTCCGAGCCCGACATAGGCCTGCTGCCCGACCGAAACCAGCCCGGCAAAACCGGCCAGCAGATTCCAGCACTGGGCGAGCGCCAGCATGGTGAAAAGATAGAAGAGATCCTGCAAAAGCCCGCGGCTTGCCGTGAGTGGCAGCAGGGCCAGCACCAGCACCGCCAGAAGCCCGGCACCGCCGGCTACGGCGGAAAGGCGCGTCCGGGTACGGACCAGATAGCGCGCAGTAGAAGATTGAGCCGAGGGATGGGTGGAAACGGTGCTCATCATCCGCCCTCAATCCGTGGCGCGCGGGAAAAGCCCGCGCGGCCGTGCCACGAGAATGGCGAGAAAAACCAGATGCCCGGCCAGCAGTTGCCACTCGGGATTAAGCGCAGCACCAGCCGTCTGTGCGACCCCCAGCACCACCCCGCCCGCCAGTGTGCCCCACAGGCTGCCGAGCCCGCCGATGATCACCGCCTCGAAGGCGAAGAGAAGGCGTGCCGGGCCAATGGTGGGGTCGAAATTGGAGCGCATGCCGAGGAAGAAGGCGGCAACCGCACAAACCGAAAGTGCCAGCCCCATCGCCACGGCGAAAAGCCGCCGGTTGTCGATACCCATCAGCCGTGCAATCTCCGGATCGTCCGACACGGCACGAAAGGCCCTCCCGAGGGCGGTAGCGTAGAAGAGCCGGTTGAGGGCGACGATGACGAGAATGGCGGCAAGGAACGTGAGCAGTGGCATCAGGCCGATGGCCAGTCCGCCGCCCAGCGGGAGTGACAGCGTCTCGACCCCGCCGCCGGACAGACGCTGGCTATCGGCAGAAAAACCTTCCAGCAGGCCGTTCTGTATGATGATGGAAAGGCCGAAGGTGGTGAGGAGGGGCGGCAGGATGTCCTTGCCCAGCACCGGGTCAAGCACCAGCCGTTGCAGCGCATAGCCAATGGCGAACATCAGCGGCAGGCAGAGCAGTGCGGCGACCGGCAGAGGCAGGCCCAGCACCCGGGTAAGCGCCAGCATGAGGAAAGCGGCGAGCACGATGAGGTCGCCATGGGCAAGATTGACGAGCCGCATGACGCCGAAGATCAGCGAGAGGCCGGCGGCAAACAGCGCATAGAGACCGCCGAGAAGGACGCCCTGCAGCACGATATCGACAAGTGTGGTCATGGCATCCCTTCCTCAGCGCCCGAAATAGGCGCGCTGAATGGCATCGCGCGTGAGATCGGCCGGCTCGCCTTCCAGCGTCACCCGCCCCTCCTGCAGGCAGATAACCCGGTCACAGACGGCCAGAGCCTGCACGATGTCCTGTTCCACCAGCACCACGGCGGTACCCTCCGCCCGGATGGCCGGCAGGGCGCCGTAGATGTCCCGGACAACTACCGGGGCAAGGCCAAGAGAAATCTCGTCGCAAAGCAAAAGCGCCGGGTTGGACATCAGCGCTCGGCCAATGGCGACCATCTGCTGCTGTCCGCCGGAAAGGGCGGTACCGGGCGAGTGCCGGCGCTCCTTCAGGACCGGGAAAAGCCGGTAAAGACTTTCAAGCGACCAGTGGCCTGTGCCCGTGCGCCCCCAACCGCCGATCAGCAGGTTTTCCTCCACGCTCAGTGACGGAAAGAGCCGCCTCCCCTCCGGCACCATGGCAATGCCGCGTTTCATGATCTCCGACGCCGGCAGGCCGCCAATGGCTGCCCCGTCGAAGCGGATAGCGTCAGCCCGCGCCGGCAGCAGGCCGGTGAGGGCTTTCAGGAGGGTGGATTTTCCGGCTCCGTTGGAGCCGATAACGGCCAGCGCCTCGCCCGTATCAAGGCGAAGGCTTGCCCCGAACAGAGCCTGGAAATCGCCATAGAAGGCATCAAGGGCGGAGATTTCGAGAAGTGCCATCGCCTCTGCCCTTCAGACCGGAGAACCGAGATAGATTTCACGGACCTCCGGAAGGTCCATCACGGCATGGGCATTCCCCTCGGCGATCTTGCGGCCAAAATTGAGCACTACCAGCCGGCCGACCACAGCCAGCAGGGCGTGGACGATATGTTCGATCCAAACGATGGTGGTGCCGCCGGCACGAATGGCGGCAATGGTGCCGATAAGGCTTTCGCACTCCCCTTCGGTAAGGCCGCCGGCGATCTCGTCCAGCAACAGCAGCCGCGGCTGCGTCGCCAATGCCCGGGCCAGTTCCAGCCGCTTGCGGTCCAGCAGGGTCAGCGAGCCGCCGGGGCGGTTGGCCTTGGCGATAAGGCCGGTGAGCTCCAGCACGCCGGCACAATGATCGGTTGCTTCCGCCTCGCTCATGGCGCGGCCGAAACAGGCACCCACCAGCAGGTTTTCAAACACCGTCAGCTTCTCGAAGGGCTGCGGGATTTGATGAGACCGGCAAACGCCGGCAATGCAGCGCCCTGCCGCCCCCACGCCGGTAATGTCACGTCCATCCAGCCGCACCCGCCCGGCGTCGGGGCGGGTCGCACCGGTGATGAGGGAAAAGAGTGTCGTCTTGCCGGCACCGTTGGGACCAATGACGCCCAGCGCCTCCCCCTCGCCCACCGACAGCGAGACGCTGTCGGTGACGACGAGAGAGCCGTAGCTTTTACGCAGTTCCTCGACTTCCAGAAGGTTGGCCATGGATCGTTGCCGCCCTCAGGCGATCGCCTCCATATGCCCGGCGGCGGGAATCTCCGGCGCCGTCTGATTGTCGACGACGATAATGGAATATTTGTCGTCCTTGCCGAGGCGCCATTGGCCACCGACAAGCGGCGTCTTGGCGACATTCTTGCGCGCGAACGGCGGTACATTGTCCTGGCCGAACTGTACCGGCCCCACGAGCGTGTGCAGGTTGGTTGCGCCGATGGCCTCGATATTGGCACCCGGGTCCTTGGGATCGGCCGACCGCTTCAGTGCATCCACCGCCACTTCGAACAGGGCATGGGCAAAGCCGATGGGCTGTGTCCATTGCTTGCCGGTATCCTGCTCATAAGCGCTGGCGATATCCGCCGCCGAGATACCGGTAAGCGAGGATTTGAACGGGTGGCTTGGTGTCCACCACACCTCGGAGGAAAGGTTGTGGCCGGCTTTGCCAACCGATTCCACCGCCACCGGGAACAGCAGCGCCTTGCCGACCGAAGCGATCTTGGGTTTGAAACCCCGCTGCATCGCCTGATTCCAGAAGGTAGTGAAATCCGGCGGGATGACCACGCCAGTCACAATCTCCACCTCAGCCGACCGGAAGGCGGCGATCTGGGCAGAAAAATCATCCGTCAGGTCCTGGAAACGCCCGGGATCGGTGAGCTTGTAACCCAGCTTGTCGAGCACAGGCGGAAAGCCCACCTGCTTGTCGCCCCAGGCATTGCCATCGCCATCATTGGGAAACAGGCCGCCCACAGATTTGTTGGTGGAAAGCTGCCCCCACATGTTGGTGAAGACCGAGATCACATCTTCAAGGCCCCAGAAGAAATGAAAGGTGCTCTTGAACGGGGCCCAGCTCGCGGGATCGCCCGGATTGCTCTGCCGGCCAATAAAATAGGGCTGCCAGGGTGCGACGGTAGAGATGCAGGGCACCTCCTCAATCTCGCACTGGGTGGCAACGGGATTGGTCGTTTCCGGCGTCGAGGACACCAGCACGATATCGACCGCATCGTCGACGATCAGTTCCTTGGCAACTTCAGCGGCGCGGTTGGGATTTGACTGGCTGTCCTTGACCACAACTTCGACCGGGTAGGTAGTGCCACCAACGGAGAGGCCGCCCTTCATTGCCTCCAGGAAACGCTTGATCACGAAATCATCCGCTTCGCCAAAAGCGGCCAGCGGGCCGGTGCGCGGGCTGACATAACCGAGCTTCAAGGGCTCGGATGCCCGCAGGGCACGGGTAAAGAGGCTGGTCGACGATGCGGCAATGCCGGCGGCCGCGCCGGTGCGGATAAAGCTGCGGCGGGTAAGGCCCGTCCGAAAACTCCGGTTCATGACGTTTCCTCCTGTTTATCTTGTTGGCTCTGACGGCCGGCTTAGGCAGGTTCGGCTGAATGGATCAGGCGGGTGGCGCCCCCTCCCATGCACGGCTCAGCAGGGCGGCGAGGCGCTCCTTTTCAAGCGGTGCCGGGTTCCAGTAGGGGTTCGCCATCGCAATAGCCGCTGCTTCGGCAATGCCGCTTTCCGGCATGCCAAGATCGCGCAGCGCCCGTGGCGCGCCGACGGTGGCGGCAAGCTCATAAAGCCGGCGCGGCGCATCCGGCCCGCCAAGCGCCCGCTCGATACGGGCGAGCGCGGGCATCACGGCCGGCGCGTTATAGGCCAGGGCGTGCGGCAGGATGATCGTGTGCGTTTCGGAATGCGGCAGGTCGAATGTGCCGCCGAGTGTGTGACAAAGCTTGTGATGCAGCGCCATGCCAACCGCCCCGAGGCAGACACCGCACAGATAGGCGCCATAGAGCGCATCGCTGCGCGCGGCCCTGTCGAGCGGATCGGCGGTGATGCCGGGCAAGGCTCGGGCCAGCGCGGCAATACCTTCCTCCGCCATCAGCGAGATGACCGGGTTGGCATCGCGGGAATAGAGCGCCTCTACCGCATGGGCGATGGCATTGATGCCGGAGGTACCGGAAAGGCCGGCGGGCAGCGTCAGCGTCAGGTCGACGTCATAGATAACCACCTCCGGCAGTACCTTGAGGCTGCGCTGGGTGGTCTTGCGCCCCTGGGCAGTCTCCCCAAGGATCGGCGTCATTTCCGAGCCGGCATAGGTGGTCGGCACCACGATCTGCGGCAGATCGGAGCGCAAGGCGATGGCCTTGCCGAGGCCGGTGGTGGAACCGCCGCCGATAGAGATAACGCCGTCGGCCCCGCGCGCCGCGACGACCGCCATGGCACGCTCGGTCACTTCGACCGGGGTGTGCATGGCGGCTTCGGCAAAAACGCCTACGGACCGGCCGCCCAGGGTGGCGGCGATCCGCTCGGCCTCACGCAATTGCTGGGGTGTTGCCAGCACCAGGGCACGCTCGAGCCCCAGCCGGACTACCTCTTCAGGCAGCTGACGGAAGGTGCCGTGGCCAAAAACAACCCGGCCCGGCAAGGCATCGTAGGTAAATCCCTGCATGATCTCGGCGCCACTCCCCGGCGTGGGAGGCGCTTCTTATCGGGCTGCCTCTCCATTGCCGGAAAGAATGCACGGCCTCGGCAAGCAGATCCTGCACACAACAATCAGCCACCCTGCATGTTCCGCGCATGCAACGAAGGCTGGCCGGACTGTGCTTGACGGGTGGCTCCTCAGGAGATTGAGCGGCGATAGGCAGCCGGCGTCAGACCGATCTCGCGCCGAAAGATACGCGTCATGTGTTCCTGGTGCGAAAAGCCACAGGCGAGCGCGATCTCGGCAATCGGCAGGTCGGAAGTAGCAAGGAATTCTCGCGCCCGGGCGACCCGCAGGTTGATGATGAAACGATGCGGCGGCTGCCCCAGCGCGCGATTGAACAGGCGGGCCAACTGGGAAACGCTGATTTCGAGCTCGGCGGCAATCTCGTCCAGCTGGATAGAACGGTGCAACCGGGACTGCACGAACTCCGTCGCCCGCGCGATCTTGCGCTGGATGTCACCCGTGGTAGCCACAGCCCCGGCAAAACGCTGGTGGGCGGAGGAGTGGTTGCGGATCAGCCGGGCCGCCACCAGACGCACGACATAGTCGACATAGGCATGACCCAGCACATTGCCGCCCGCCAGCTCGTCACGCAGCGACAGGATAAGGCGCTCTATCAGCGGGTCGGCATCGCCGATGCGCGGCAGATATTCGATCTGGTCGGGATCACCCTTCCATAGCTCGCCCGCCACCTCCTGCAGCACATTGTGGCGCAGATAAAAATGCACAGTGCTCAGCGGATCGTTGAGCCGGACGCGAAAATCCATCCCGCCGGGCACAATGAAGGTGCCGCCAGGCGCAATCATCCGGCTTTCACGGCTGACACCGACCCAGCGATCGACTTTCACATAACCATCCAGATGCAGGATGATCAGATGGTCAGGCACCGCGCCATACGCATCCTCGTATGGCTTCTCGCGCTGCGCGGAAACAAAAGCGGACTGCCAGCCAAGGCCTTCGCTGGAAGCCACATAGTCATTCTCCTTGCGAAGGAGGATGCCATGCGTCTCCCGGACACCGAACTCTCCCATGTCTGCCTCCTTGTTTTCCGACCGGAAGCTGGAAACGAGCATAAAAGGGAATTCGGTAAGCGCAAAACAAGATTCCGGAAAACAGATCTATGCCGGAAGCACAACAATCCGGCGGAGCCTCTAGTGGCCGGCAAGGCCCGGAAGTTCTTCCCGCACCACCTCGATAAGCCGGCGTGTGGCGCCGGAAAGCGTATCGGGCTGATAGATGAGATAGAGCGGGGCAACGAGACCCGGCGCCCCGGCCACCCGGCGGTAGGCAATGCCGCCCGGATCGATCCGGCGCATGGAGGCCGGGATGATGGAGACGCCGAGGCCGGAGGCAACGAGGCTGAGCGTTGCCAGCATACGCGGTGCTTCCTGCCCGATCCGGGGGCTGAACCCGGCACTGCGGCAAGCGGCGATGATGGTGTCGTATAGGCCGGGGCCGCTGGGCCGGCGATAGAGAATGAAGGTCTCTTCGGCAAGGCGCAGAAGCTCGATGGGCTCCTCCGGCCCGCCGGCCGCCAAAGGATGGCTGGGCGGCAGAGCCACCAGCATCTCCTCATCCAGCAGCGGCTCCAGCCGGACATGCGGCGGGATTTCCGGTGGCAGGCGGGCAAAGGCGATGTCGAGCCGGCCGGCGAACAACGCATCCATCAGGTCAGCGGTAATGCTCTCTTCCAGCGCCAGCGACACCTGCGGGTAAAGCCGGCGATAGCGGCTGATCGAAGCGGGCACGATGGCATGGAAGGCAACCGAACTGGTGAAGCCGACGGCAAGGCGCCCCTGCTCGCCGCGGGCTGTGCGGCGGGTGGCATCCAGCGTCTCTTCCAGCGTCGCCATGGTCGCCCGTGCGCCTTCCAGAAAACGCGTACCGGCATCCGTCAGGCTCACCCCGCGCGGATGGCGGATGAAGAGCGGCGTGCCGACAGCTTCCTCCAGTGCCTTGATCTGCTGGCTGAGCGGCGGCTGGGCGATGCCAAGCCGCTCCGATGCGCGGGTCACATGCCCTTCCTCGGCAACGGCGATGAAGTAACGCAGGTGGCGCAGCTCAATCATACTTCATACTCAAAACATATGGATTTTGAGATTATCATATATTGGACATCTGAAAAATGCCGGGCGAAAAAGGAAGCGTACTGACGGCTCTCAAAAGGCCGCCGCCTCCCCCAAGGCTCGCCCCATGTCCCTGACCACCTCCACCAGCGATGTTGCTGCCGAAACCCGGCCTCCGGGGCCGACGGCGCGCGAGCTCTTTACCGGTTTTCTCTCCATCGGCCTCATGGGCTTTGGCGGTGTGCTGCCGCTGGCGCGCCGGGTGATGGTGGAAAAACGCGGCTGGCTGACGGCGGCGGAATTCACCGACATGCTGGGGCTTTGCCAGTTCCTGCCCGGCGGCAACATCATCAACATGGCGGTGGCGCTGGGGCTGAAATTCCGCGGCGCGCTCGGCGCTTTTGCTGCGGTAACCGGCCTGATCGCGGCGCCGTCTCTCATCATCATCGCGCTCGGCATCCTCTATGGCCATTACCAGGATGAACCGCACCTGCAGCGGCTCTTCGCCGGGCTTTCCGCCGCCGCCGCCGGCCTGCTGGTCGCCATGTCCATCCGCATGCTGCTGCCGATGCTGAAGCGGCCGGTTGCCATGCTGGTCATCCTGGCCGGATTTACCGCCGTGGCCCTGCTGCGCCTGCCGCTGTTGCCGACCCTGCTGGTGCTGATGCCAGTGAGCGTGTTCCTCTCGTGGAGGCGCTGGCTGTGACCGCGACCCTCATCGCCCTTGCCGGCATCTTTGCCGAACTTTCCCTGCTCGCCTTTGGTGGCGCCAACACCGTGCTGCCGGAGATGCAAAGGCAGGTGGTGGAGGTGCATGGCTGGATGAGCGCGCAGGAATTCAGTGCCCTCTTCGCCCTCGCCCAGGCAGCGCCCGGCCCCAACATGATGGTGGCGACCCTGGTGGGCTGGCGAGTGGCAAGCTGGCAGGGTGCGCTGGTCGTCTCCCTCGCCAAGTTCGGGCCTTCCTCGATCGTCACCGCGCTTGTCATGCAGGTGTGGGAACGCTTCAAGGATGCGCCGTGGCGCAAGATCATCCAGAACGGCCTTGCCCCGGTGACCATCGGCCTTGTGCTGGCCAGCGCCCTGCTGATCACCGAAGCCAGCGTGCATCAATGGACGCTGCTGACGGTCACAGCCGTGGTCGCCATCTTCTCGCTGATGACGCGCTGGCATCCGCTGTGGCTGCTGGCAGCCGGCGCGCTGGCGGGGCTGGCGGGTATCGGCGGCTGACGATCAGCTGGCGGCGGCGAGGGCGAACTGACGCGGGGTGATGCCCGTCTGCTCCCGGAACCGCAGGGTGAAATGGCTCTGGCTGGAAAAGCCGCAGGCAAGCGCCACTTCCGCCAGCGGCAGGGCGCCCTCCTTCAGCAGGCGCTGCGCCTGCTCCAGCCGCTGACGGGTGACATAACCGTGCGGGCTTTCGCCGGTTGACTGCTTGAACATCCGCGCGAAATGGAAGGGGCTCAGCTCCGCCACAGCAGCCAGATCCTCGATGGCGATAGCCGCCGCCAGATTGGCATCGACATACTCGGCCACCCGCTTCAGCACTCGCGGGCTGAGGCCGCCGCGTGCCAGCAGGCGCTTGAGACCGCGTTCGGTAAAGCGGGCGGCAAGATAGGCGAGCAATGCCTGACCGGTATGGGTGACGGCAATACGCTCGGCCGGCTCATCCCAGCTGAGCGGCAGTACTGCCGAGCGCACCAGCGCCTCGATCGTGCCGTCATGGAAAAAGGTCTCGTCACGCAGGGACACCTGCCCCGGGTCTAGATCGAGCGTCTGCAGCACCACCCGGCCAAAGGCGGCTTCCGGCACATAAAGATGAAATAGATCGACCGGGCCGTTCACTTCCCAGTTTGTCGAAAGGCCTGCGGGCATCAGGCACAGGCAGCCGGAACGGGAACCGGCGGCCGCGGCTGCGCCCTTGTCCAGCCGGCGAAAGCCGTTACCGCCTTCGACATAAAGCGACAGGGTGTGATGATTCGGGGCATCGTAATTGGTGATCACCACCTCGTCCCGCTGCCAGAAGGCAGCCGCCAGCCCGTCGCCAAACCGGGCGGAGGCGCGCAGCGGCACGCCCTTGCCCTTGAGTTCGGCAAAGACCGTCAGGTTATCGAGGTTGGCATTCGCCGGGTTGTTCATTGCTCAAGGCTGCCGGCAGTTCCTCTCGGGACCACCGGCCATGCTCCTGCAAAAATATGGACTGGTCTGTTCCCAAGAAAACACCCGCTCGCCCGCCGGCACAATGCCGCAGGCCACAGCACCCCACCGGAGGCGCGGGACAAAAACACTTTCCCGCAAGATCGTGACAAAAATCCCCCGCCTTATGGCAGACGCCGCGGCGGGTCCGGGCGCATTGTCCGGCAATAACCGGCAGCCAGCCGCAAGCTGGCGCCTTTTACTTTCGACAGAGCCGCCACCATGACCGCCTTTCTCTTTGCCGTGATCGTCACCGCCTGGGGCTTTACCTGGTACGCCATCCGCGTGCAGGTGGAGATGATCCCGCCCGAGCTTTCCATCTTCTGGCGCTTTGCCGCTGCCGCGCTCGTCATGTGGCTGCTGCTGGCCCTGCTGCGCAAGCTGGAGGCCGTGCCGCTCAGGCGCCACCGCTGGTTTGCCATCATGGGTGCCTCGCTGTTCGGGCTCAATTTCGTGCTGATCTACAGCGCCTCCCAGCATATCGCGAGCGGCATCGTCTCCGTCGTCTTCACCATGGCGACGGTGTTCAACGCCTTCAACCAGTGGGTCTTTTTCGGCAAGCGGCCGACGGCGCGGGCTCTTGCCGGTGCCACGCTCGGCATCGGCGGCATCGCGCTGCTCTTCGGCGAAACCTTCACCCATCTGGAAGCGAGCGGCGAGACGGCGCTTGGTGTCGGGCTTGCCCTTGCCGGCACCTATGTCTTCTCACTCGGCAACCTTGTCTCCGTGCGGGCAACCGCCACAGGCACTGGCCTACCCAATGCGGTGGCGCGCGGCATGACCTGGGGCACACTTTTCATGGGCATCTACCTGCTGGCAACCGGCCACAGCTTTGCGACGCCTGTGACCTCGGCCTTCTTCTGGAGCCTTGCCTATCTCGCCATCCCCGGCTCGGTCATCGGCTTCATGGCCTATCTCTCGCTGGTTAAGCGCGTAGGGCCGGACCGTGCGGCCTACGCCACTGTGCTTTTCCCGCTGGTGGCCCTGGTCGTCTCCACCATGCTGGAGGGATATCACTGGACGCCGGGGGCGATTGCCGGCCTGCCGCTCATCCTCATGGGCAATGTGGTGATCTTTGCCCGGTTTCCGCAGCGCGCCCCGCAGGCAGCAGTAGCGACAAAAGCCCCCTGAAAACGTCCGAAGCCCTGCGGGCGGCAGGACGGCATCCCCGGCCCGCTGCCTGCCAAGGCTTTCCAGATGGATAGGGACCATTCGCGGTCTTGACCGGCCCCACCAGTTGCCCCCATGTCAGCAGACATGAACGTCGTGACCACCCGCGCTCCCCGCCGCCGCAGCACCCATGTCGCCCGCCCCGCCAGCATCGTCGATGTGGCGCTGCTGAATGGCGCGCTGGACGGGGTTGCCGCCAGTGAGAAAAACCCCGAAGCACGGCGCAAGCAGGTGCTCGAGGTCTTGCGCGAATACTGGAAGCAGGGCCGGGCGGAAATAGCCCACCGGCTGGAGACGGGCACCAGCGGCGGCCCGCAATCGACGCATGAGACCACCTTCCTTGTCGATAACCTCGTCCAGGCGATCTACCGCTTCGCCACCACGCATGCCTATCCGCTGACCAACCCGACGACGGGCGAGCTGTTCTGCATCGTGGCCACGGGCGGATACGGGCGCGGCGAGATGGCCCCGGAATCGGATGTCGATCTCCTGTTCCTGCTGCCCTACAAGCGCACTTCCAGCATCGAGCAGGTCGTCGAGTTCATCCTCTATCTGCTGTGGGATCTGGGCCCCAAGGTGGGGCATGCCGTGCGCACGGTGGAGGAGTGCCTGAAGCAGGCCCGCAAGGACCTGACCATCTCCACCGCGCTTCTGGAAGCGCGCTATATCGCCGGGCACCAGCCGCTTTTTACCGAGCTGCGAAAACGTTACGATAAAGAAATAATGCAGGGTGGAGCGGCAAACTTCATCCGCGACAAGCTGCTGGAGCGCGACGAGCGACACCAGCGCTTTGGCGATAGCCGCTATGTGCTTGAGCCCAACATCAAGGAAGCCAAGGGCGGCCTGCGCGACCTGCACACCCTGTTCTGGATCGCCAAGTTCACCTACCGCGCCGACAACGGCGCCGCGCTGGTGGAAAAAGGCGTCTTCACACCCGAGGAATCGCAGCGGTTCGAGAAGGCGGCGGATTTCCTGTGGACGGTACGCTGCCAGTTGCACGCCCTGACGGGACGGGCAGAAGACCGGCTGACCTTCGACGTGCAGAAAACCATCGCCGACCGCCTGCATTATACCGACCATGCCGGCACGCAGGGCGTCGAGCGCTTCATGAAGCACTACTTCCTCATCGCCAAGGATGTGGGAGACCTGACCCGCGTGCTGTGTGCGCATCTGGAAAGCGAAACCAAGCGCGCGCCGCGCCTCAGCCTGCTGCGCCGCTCGGCCGCGCAGAGCGAGATCGACGGTTTTGCCAATGAGGGCGGGCGCCTTTCCGTGCGCAATGACCGCCACTTCAAGGACGAGCCGCGCGACATGATCCGCCTGTTCTGGATCATGCACCGCGACCGGCTGGATATTCACCCGACGGCGCTGCGCCTCATCTCGCGCGATCTCAAGAATATCGGCAACAAGGTCCGCAACGATCCGGAAGCCAACCGCTGGTTCGTCGACATCCTGACCTCCGAGCAGAACCCGATGCCGACGCTCAGGGCCATGAACGAGGCCGGAGTGCTGGGGCGCTTCATTCCCGATTTCGGCCGTGTCGTCGCCCAGATGCAGTACGACATGTACCATTGTTACACGGTGGATGAGCATACGCTCATCGCCGTCAGCAATGTGCATGATATCGAAAAGGGCAGCGTCAAGGACGAACTGCCGCTGGCGACCAAGCTTTTCGAGCATATCCGCGAGGACAAGCCGAGCCGGCGGGCGCTTTACGCCGCCATGTTCCTGCACGATATCGCCAAGGGGCGCGGCGGCGACCATTCCATTCTCGGCGCCCGCGTGGCCCGGAAGATCTGCCCGCGCTGGGGCTTTACACCCGAAGAAACGGAGACGGTGGCCTGGCTGGTGCGCTGGCACCTCGCCATGTCAGACGCCGCGCTGAAACGCGACCTTGAAGACCCCAAGACCATTGCCGACATGGCGACGCTGGTGCGCTCCCCCCAGCGCCTGCGCCTGCTGCTGATCCTGACCGCCTGCGATATCCGCGCCGTCGGCCCCGGGCGCTGGAATGCCTGGAAAGCGACGCTGCTCAGGCAGATGTTCAACCAGACCAACGACTATCTCACCGGCAACCTCAGCCAGGAGACGACCGACCGGCGCGTGGCCTCGGTGCAGGCGGAGGCCGCCGAACTGCTGCTGGCTGAAAAAGGCGACAGTCCCTGGACGAACGAGCAGATCGAGAAGTTCAAGGCGCTGGGATATCCGGGTTACTGGCTTTCTTTCCCCGCACGAACGCTGGCCCAGCAGGCGGGGCTCATCCGCAAGGCCGAGCGCAGCGGCGAGCGGCTGGCCGTAGATGTCGAGGTGCACCAGCGCCGCGGCGTCTCCACCGTCACCGTCTATACCCAGGACCATGCCGGCCTTTTCAACCGGCTGGCCGGCGCCATTGCCGCTTCGGGCGCCAGCATCGTCGACGCACGTATCTTCACCTTCACCAACGGTATGGCACTGGACGTCTTTACCATCCAGGACGTGCAGGGCGAGGCGCCGGACGGGCCGCAGATTCTCTCCCGACTGCCCGAGATCATCGAAAAGACGCTGGAAGGCCGGCTGCGTATCGACACCGAGCTGGCCAAGCGCCGTCAGGCCATGCGCTCCAAATCGCGCCTGTTCGCCACCGAGCCGCGCGTGCTCATCGACAACACGGCGTCGAAGAATTTCACCGTCATCGAGGTCAATGGCCGCGACCGTATCGGCTTGCTTTATGAGCTGACGCGTGCCCTCACCCGCCTCAACATCCAGATCGGCACCGCCAAGATCGGCACCTGGGGCACCAATGTGGTGGACGTGTTCTATGTTCGCGACGTCTTCGGCATGAAGATCGCGCATGAAGGCAAGCTGAACCAGGTGCGCAGTGCGCTGGAAGAGGTGCTGGCCGACCCGGTGAGCGAAACGGCCTGAACCCTTACGCCCCGGTGAAGAGCGGCAGCGCTTCGCGCACAAGCATGTAAAGCGCCACGGCGATGATGACGCCGGCAAAGATGCGCATCAGTACGCCCTTGCGGCCGGCAAGCCGCAGGGCGAGGCGCATACCGGCAAGCCCGCCGACAACCCCGCCGGCGATGAAGAGCCCGGCCACCGGCCAGTCGACAAGGCCCGAAGCGGCATAGTTGAGGGCCGTGGTCAGGCCGAAGCTGCCGACGGAAAACAGCGACGAGCCGATGGCATTCAGGATGGCCATGCCGCTGCCCGCCATGATGCCGGGCACAATGAGAAAGCCGCCGCCAATGCCGAAGAAGCCGGAAGCAAAACCGGTGAGAAACCCGAAGCTGCCGAGCTTGGGCGCCATGCGCGGCGTCAAATGAACATCGGCCTTGCCGCCGGCAGCGTTCACCGCAGCGCCGGATTTGCGCAGCATGACGAGCGCCACCACCAGCATGACAGCCGCAAAGGCTGCCAGCAGATGGTCACCTTCAAGCTGCTTGCCAAGGCTTGAGCCGGCAAAAGCCCCGATCACGCCGAAGAACGAGAAAAACAGCGCACAGCGCCATTTGACCGTCCCTGCCCGGGCATGCAGGCCAAGATTGGCGAAGGCATTGACCGACACGGCCAGTGCGCTGGTGCCGATGGCAACATGCGGATCGCTGATGCCCACAACATAGAGCAGCAGCGGCACAGCCAGAATAGAGCCGCCCCCGCCAATAAGCCCGAGCGAAAAGCCGACAAGACTGCCGGAAGCGAGCGACAGGGCGATAACGGGAGCTGAAGGCAAAAACGGCACCGCGGGGTCAGCCTTTCTTTTGAACGAGGCGCATGAGCAGCGTGGCCCCGCCCATGCCGACAGCCATGGCGAGAACAAAGACCAACGACTCCTCTCGCCCGGAAGCAAGGCGCACCAGCGCCGGGCCCGGGCACAGGCCGGCAATACCCCAACCGATGCCAAAGAGGATGGCGCCGACAATCAGCGGCAGATCAAGGTCGCTACGAGTGGGCCAGTTAAGGCGCTCACCAAACAGCGAGCTGCCCCGGCGCCGGGCAAGGACAAAGCCGATAGCGGCAACCGGAATCGCTCCGGCCATGACCAGGGCAAGGCTCGGGTCCCAGTTGCCGGCGACATCGAGAAAACCCAGCACCTTGGCCGGATCGCTCATGCCGGAGATCACAAGGCCGGCCCCGAAGACAAGCCCGCTGAGCAGGCCGGAGAAGATTGCGAGCATCAGAAACCTGCCATCAGAAGGTGACGCCGCACGAAAACGGTGAGAGCTGCCGCCACCATGAACAGCGCCGTGGCCAGAAAGGAGCGACGGGAAAGCCGGGCAAGGCCACAGACGCCATGGCCACTGGTGCAGCCGCTGCCAAGCGCTGTGCCGAAGCCAACCAGAAGCCCGGCGGCGACCAGCAGGCCGGTCGGGGTCGGCGAAGCCGGCAGCCAGACCTCAAGAGCGCCTTCACCGGTTCCCGGACGCAGGGCCAGCGGGGCGAGCACGAGCCCGATGAGAAACGCCCAGCGCCAGGCGGCTTCATCCCAGGTGCGGCGCAGGAGCGCGGAAAGGCCCGCGGCGAAGATGCCGCTGATGCCTGCTATCCGCCCCTGCAGGTTGAAGAGCAGCGCGGCGGCAAGGCCGATGAGCAGGCCGCCGGCAAGCGCCGGGAGGGGAGTGAAATGTTCCATCTTCAAGACCGTATGGGGGACTGGATGCTTCTTACATATTCCATATTGATATTATATTCAATACGAATATATTGATACCCAACGGCCGCCCCTGCGGCCCGTCCTCAGCGGAGAAATGGCCATGAGCGATTTGCAACGGCCCCAGGTTCAATCGTTCTTCGACCCGGCCACCTCAACGGTCAGCCACGTGATCCATGCCGGCCCCGGCACGGCCTGCGCGATTGTCGATTCCGTGCTGGACTACGACCCCAAATCAGGCCGCACGGATACCCGCTCGGCCGATGCCCTCATCGATTTCGTGCGCAGGAACCACCTCACCACCCAGTGGCATCTGGAAACGCACATCCATGCCGACCATCTCTCCGCCGCGCCCTATCTCAAGGGCAAACTCGGCGGACGTACGGCCATCGGCAGCCCGGTCAGGACGGTGCAGAAAATCTTCCGCACCATCTTCAATGCCGAACATGGCTTTGCCACCGATGGCAGCCAGTTCGACCATCAGTTCGAGGATAATGAGCACTTCGCCATCGGAGACCTCGATGCCGTAGCCTGGCATGTGCCCGGCCATACACCGGCGGATTTTGCCTTCGTGGTCGGAGATGCCGTTTTTGTTGGCGATACGATCTTCATGCCCGATGTCGGCACCGCTCGCTGCGACTTTCCCGGCGGCAGTGCGCACACACTCTGGCAATCGACCCGTCGGCTACTGGCCCTGCCGGACGAAACGCGGCTTTTCCTCTGCCACGATTATCCGCCGCCCGGCCGTGACCCGAGCTTCATGACCACCATCGGGGAGGAGCGGCGCGCCAACATCCATCTGCATGACGGCACTGAGGAGAAGGACTTCATCGCCTTGCGCGAAGCACGTGATGCCAAACTGGCGATGCCGGTACTTCTGCTGCCCTCCATACAGGTCAACATGCGCGCCGGCCACATGCCGCCGCCGGAGGAAAACGGGGTCAGCTATCTGAAGATCCCGGTAAACCGCCTGTGATCCCGTTCACCGATATTGCCGGAGGCAGCATGCCGCTTTCCCTTGATCTCGACGCGCCCGGCGGCCGAAATAGGGCAATGGAAATCGAACTCATGCAGCAGCAGGCCGGGCGGGCGGCCGAGCTTTTAAAGGCGCTGGCCAATGAACACCGGCTGCTGGTTCTGTGCCAGCTGGTGACGGGTGAAAAGTCGGTCGGCGAACTGGAACAGCTGCTGGGCCTGCGCCAGCCGCACCTGTCGCAGCATCTGATGCGGCTGCGCGAAGACGGCCTTGTGGAAACACGCCGGGAATCGCGGCAGATCTTCTACCGCCTGGCCAGCCCCGAGGCGACCGAAGTGCTGAATGTGCTCTACGGCATTTACTGCAAGAGCTGAGACGCCCCGCAAAAGCCTGCTTTTCAGCCGCATAATTGACGGGCGGGAAACAGCAGAACTACGGTTTGCTGTAGAGAGCGCCCGATCCGGGCGGCCTCACCGGAAAAGCGGAGACCTTGCCGTATGCGCCTGCTGCTCGCCCTGATCCTGCCCTGGCTGCAGTTCTTCACCATCGGCCGGCCGATTGCCGGGATCATCTGCCTTATCCTGCAGCTGACGATCATCGGCTGGCTGCCGGCTGCGATCTGGTCGGTCTACGCCCTTAGCCAGTACAACACCGACCGCAAGATCGAGCGGGCGCTTGGCGGCAGCAGCAACCAGGCCGGGCAGCAGAAACGGGCGGCCTCAGGCCGCCCGCAACCACAGCGCAACCGCCGCCAGCGAGGCGGCCAGAACGCACAGCATGGAAAGTGCCGCGCCCAGCGACCGCAAACGCATGCGCGAGCGGGAGAAATCCGCCGCATGCAGGCCGAGGGCATGCAGCACCCGCGCGGCAACAAACAGGATGCCAAGCCCGTGCAGGAAGAGCACCGGCGCGCCATCCAGCTCCAGCACCCCCATCAGGATGAGCAGCATGGGCACGTATTCGGTGAAATTGCCGAAGACGCGGATGCGGCTTGCCAGCTCGACATCGCCGCCATCGCCAAACGCGATCTTGCGTCCGCGCCGGATCAGGCTGACGCGCAGCACCAGCACCATCATCAGGAGGCCGAGCAGGCCGGCATAGAGCAGGGTAACGGGCAGCAGGGTGGCAGGGGCCATCTGGAAGTTCCTGACAAGGAGACCGGCAAGGCCGGCGGACGGGCTGCAGAAAAGCAGCCGCCTTTACCAGCGCTGATGCACGTGCGGCTTGATGAGGCGGGCATAGATATCTGCCACTCTGGTCATCACGTCCGGCGAGAGCGCGGCCAGCGCACTGGCCGCAACATTGCCCGCAGCCTGCGCGGCATTACGCGCGCCCGGAATGACGACCGATACCGCGTCAAACATCAGGATCCAGCGCAGGGCGAACTGGGCCATGGTCGCCCCGCCCGGCACCAGCGGACGCAGCGCGTCGACCGCCTCGAGACCAACCTCGAACGGCACGCCGGCAAAGGTCTCGCCCACGTCAAAGGCTTCGCCATGGCGGTTGAAGTTGCGGTGGTCATCGGCGGAAAACTGGCTTGCTGAATTCAGCTTGCCGGTCAGCAGACCGCTGGCGAGCGGCACACGGGCGAGGATGGCAACATCCTTTTCCTTCGCCAGCGCGAAGAAGCGCTCCGCCGGGCGCTGGCGGAAAATGTTGAAGATGATCTGCACCGAGGCAACGCCCGGATACTCGACCGCCTTCACCGCCTCTTCCACCCGCTCGACCGAAACGCCGTAGTGGCGGATCTTGCCGGCCGTCACGAGGTCGTCGAGATACCCGAAAACTTCCGGCCGGTAATAGACAGTGGGGTGCGGGCAATGCAGCTGCACGAGATCGAGCGTGTCGATCTCCAGATTCTTCAGCGTGCGCTCGATCCAACCGGTGAGATTTTCCCGCGTATAGCCCTCGGGTGCCTGCGCCGGCAGGCGGCGGCCAGCCTTGGAGACAACGCGGATGTCCTCCTTACGGTGCTTCAGCACGCTGGCAATGATGCGCTCGGAGCGGCCATCGCCATAAACATCGGCGGTGTCGATGAAATTGAGCCCGCCATCGATGGCGGCATTGAGGGCGGCGACGGCATCCGCCTCGCTCACATCACCCCAGGAAGCGCCGATCTGCCAGGCGCCGAAGCCGATCTCCGACACCTGCCAGCCGGTCTTGCCGAATCTGCGGTAGTTCATCCTGTTTTCCTCCCGGAAGCTGCCTTTCTTTTCTTCTGTTTAAAGCGCCCGGGTGCGGGCAGCAACCGCGCCAGCTGCCGCGACGCATCAAAGCCCCGCCGGAAACCGGCATTTATACGGACAAGAAAACCAATTTCCGGGAATCATCCGGGCATCAGCGAAATCAATCGAATAATAGGCGCAACCTTTGCAAAAATACGGTTGCACCTACGGTTTGCCGGCGTCAGATATTGAGGATTGGCAGGAGACCGCCGGCGCGACGGGCGCTGATACAGGCGGATCTGCCCCCGGTGACAGGTGATAAAGATGGCGACGACCACGATCGGCGTGAAACTGGACGAAACCCTGCGCGAGCGCCTGAAGGCTGCTGCGGAAATTCAGGGTCGCACGCCCCACTGGCTGATCAAGCAGGCAATCCTGCACACGCTGGAGCGCCTGGAACGCGGCGACTCCCTGCCCGGCCATGACGCCGGCAGCGATGAAGGCGCAACCCTGCCCGCCGAGGCGGACGAGCAGGCGCAACCCTTCCTCGACTTTGCCCAGCATGTACAGCCGCAGACCGTGCTACGCGCCAAGATTACCGCCGCCTATCGCCGCCCGGAGCCGGAATGCCTGCCGCTGCTCATCAGCCAGGCGCAACTGCCGGCCCCGATGGCGGCGAATGCCCGCGAGCTTGCCCGCAAGCTGGTGCTGGCACTGCGCGCCAAGGGCCAGCGCGGCGGCGTGGAAGGGCTGATCCAGGAATATGCGCTCTCCAGCCAGGAAGGCATCGCGCTGATGTGCCTTGCCGAGGCGTTGCTGCGCATCCCCGACCGGGCAACGCGCGATGCGCTCATCCGCGACAAGATCAGCGAAGGCAACTGGCAGTCCCATCTCGGCCATAGCCCGTCGCTGTTCGTGAATGCCGCCACCTGGGGCCTTGTCGTTACCGGCAAACTCACCACCACCGCCAGCGAAGCCGGCCTTGCCACGGCGCTCACCCGCCTGATCGGCCGCGGCGGCGAGCCGCTGATCCGCAAGGGCGTGGACATCGCCATGCGCATGATGGGCGAGCAGTTCGTGACCGGCCAGACCATCGCCGAGGCGCTGGCCAACAGCCGCAAGCTGGAGGCCAAAGGCTTCCGCTACTCCTATGACATGCTGGGTGAAGCCGCGACGACGGCCGAGGATGCGGAGCGTTATTACCGCGACTATGAGCAGGCGATCCATGCCATCGGCAAGGCGGCGGCAAAGCGCGGCATCTATGAAGGCCCTGGCATCTCTATCAAGCTGTCGGCGCTGCATCCGCGTTATTCGCGTGCCCAGCATGACCGGGTGCTGGCCGAGTTACTGCCCCGCCTCAAGGCGCTGACGCTGATTGCCCGCCAGTACGATATCGGCATCAACATCGATGCCGAGGAGGCCGACCGGCTGGAAATCTCGCTCGACCTGCTGGAAGCACTCTGCTTCGAGCCGGAGCTTGCCGGCTGGAACGGTATCGGCTTCGTGGTGCAGGCCTACCAGAAACGCGCGCCCTTCGTGCTCGACTATGTCATCGACCTTGCCCGCCGCAGCGGCCACCGGCTGATGATCCGCCTCGTCAAGGGCGCCTACTGGGATAGCGAGATCAAGCGCGCGCAAGTGGACGGGCTTGAGGGCTTCCCGGTCTTTACCCGCAAGATCTACACCGATGTCAGCTACATCGCCTGCGCCCGCAAGCTGCTGGCAGCGCCGGACGCCATCTTCCCGCAATTCGCCACCCACAATGCCCGCACACTGGCGACCATCCATGCGCTGGCCGGCGCCAATTATTATGCCGGCCAGTATGAGTTCCAGTGCCTGCACGGCATGGGCGAGCCGCTTTATGAAGAGGTGGTCGGCCGCGAGAAGCTGAACCGGCCGTGCCGCATCTATGCGCCGGTGGGCACGCATGAAACGCTGCTCGCCTATCTGGTGCGCCGCCTGCTGGAAAACGGCGCCAACACCTCCTTCGTCAACCGCATCGGCGATGCCGCCATCCCGGTCGACGCCCTGATCATAGACCCGGTGGAAGAAGCGCATGCCATCGAACCGCTGGGGGCACCGCATCCGCGCATTGCCCTGCCGCGCGACCTGCTGGGGGCCGAGCGGGAAAATTCCGGCGGCCTCGATCTGTCCAACGAGCAGCGCCTTGCCTCGCTCTCCGCCGCGTTGCTTGCCGGCGTGGAGTACAACTGGAACGCAAGGCCACTGCTGGCTGAGGGCGTGAGCGCTACTGGCTCGGCTGTCCGCGAGCTGCGCAACCCCGCCAACCATCGTGACCTTGTGGGCACGGTGCTGGACGCAGCCCCGGCCGATGTGGACGCCGCCTTTACCGGCGCGCTGGCCGCAGCCCCGATCTGGGCCGCCACCCCGCCGGAAGAACGTGCCCATGCCCTGACCCGCGCGGCCGACATCATGGAAGGCCGCATGACGCACCTGATGGGCGTCATCGTGCGCGAGGCCGGCAAGACGCTGCCCAACGCCATCGGCGAAGTGCGCGAGGCGGTGGATTTCCTGCGCTACTACGCTGCCCGCATCCGCGAGGGCTTTTCCAACGACAGCCATCGCCCGCTGGGGCCGGTGGTGTGCATCAGCCCGTGGAATTTCCCGCTCGCCATCTTTACCGGCCAGGTCGCGGCGGCCCTTGCCGCCGGCAATCCGGTACTGGCAAAGCCGGCAGAAGAAACCCCGCTCATCGCCTATGCCGCGGTTGAAATCCTGCGGGAAGCCGGCGTGCCGGCCGGCGCTGTGCAGTTGCTGCCAGGCGCCGGCGATGTGGGCGCGGCGCTGGTGGGCGATGCCCGCGTGCGCGGCGTGATGTTTACCGGCTCCACCGAGGTTGCCCGCCTGATCCAGCGCCAGCTGGCCGAGCGGCTGACGCCGGAAGGCCATGTGATCCCGCTGATTGCCGAGACGGGCGGCCAGAACGCCATGATCGTCGACAGCTCGGCCCTCGCCGAGCAGGTGGTGGGCGACGTGATGGTCTCCGCCTTCGACAGTGCCGGCCAGCGCTGCTCGGCCTTGCGCGTGCTCTGTCTGCAGGAAGATGTGGCGGGCCGTATCCTCACCATGCTCAAGGGCGCGATGCAGGAACTGACGGTGGGCGAGCCGGACCGGCTTTCCACCGATGTCGGCCCCGTGATCAGTACCGAAGCGCTGGGGATCATCAACGCCCATATCGACGGCATGCGGGTCAAGGGCCGCAAGGTGGAGCAGCTGACCCTGCCGGCCGGCGCCCGCAGCGGCACCTTCGTGCCGCCGACACTGATCGAGATCGGCTCCCTTGCCGAGCTCAAGCGCGAGGTCTTCGGCCCCGTGCTGCATGTGCTGCGCTACAAGCGCGGCCAGCTGGACAAGCTGATCGACGAGATCAACGCCACCGGTTACGGCCTGACTTTCGGCCTGCACACCCGCATTGACGAGACCATCGCCCATGTGACCTCGCGGGTCGAAGCCGGCAATCTCTATATCAACCGCAACATCGTCGGCGCGGTGGTGGGCGTGCAGCCCTTCGGCGGGCGCGGCCTTTCCGGCACCGGCCCCAAGGCAGGCGGCCCGCTGTATCTGAGCCGTCTGGTGGCCCCCGGTAATGGCGAGAGTGCCCTTGCCGGCAAGGGCACGCCGGAAGCCGCACCGGCAGCCACGGCCTATGCGGAGTGGCTGGCCGGCGCCGGCCACAAGGACACGGCGGAAGCAGCACGCCAGTATATCGCCCGCTCCACCCTCGGCACGGCCCTGGAGCTACCCGGCCCGGTGGGTGAGCGCAACCTCTACACCCTGCGCCCGCGCGGCCGGGTGGCGCTGGTAGCCCAGACGGCAGCGGGCCTGCGCCGCCAGCTGGCAGCCGCCCTTGCCACCGGCAACCGCCCGGTGGTCGAGAAGGATGCCGCCAGGGCCGCGCTCGACGGCCTGCCGGCAGCGCTCAAGGGCAAGATCGAACTGGTTGATGACTGGAGCACCGGCAGTGCCCCCGCCGCCCTGCTGTTTGAAGGCGATGGCGATGCACTGGCGGCGGTTGCCCGCAAGGCAGCCTCCCTGCCCGGCCCCATCGTCAGCCTGCAGGGGCTGACAGCGGCGGACCTTGCCGGCGGCGGCATGGATTACTCGCTCGACCTGCTGCTGGAGGAAGTCGCCGTTTGCACCAACACAGCGGCGGCCGGCGGCAATGCCAACCTCATGACCATAGGCTAGGCGGCCACCTCGCCCCGCAATATGCCGGCGGGGGTTGACGGGTGGGCCCGCAGCGCCTGATCTCTTGGGTCAGGCACGGCAGGCCCATCCGGAAAGGCCGGAAAGGCAGGGTCGCCCAAAAGCAGGGGAACAGGCGATCATGGTCCGCACGGTGATGTGTTTTGGCGATTCCAACACCCACGGCACGCTGCCGATGCGCCAGATGAGCGGCAGCGGCCGGCTGGGTCCGGACGAGCGCTGGCCCGGCGTGGTGGCGGAAAAGCTGGGGCCCGGCTGGCGCGTGATCGAGGAAGGCCTGCCCGGCCGCACCACGGTACATGACGACCCGATAGAAGGCGCACACAAGAATGGCCTTGCCCTGCTGCCGGCATTGCTGGAGACCCACCGGCCGCTCGATCTCGTGGTGGTGATGCTGGGCAGCAATGACCTGAAAGTGCGCTTCGCGGTGACGGCGGAAGACATCACCGCCTCGATGCGCAAGCTGGTGCGCGCCATCCATGCCAGCGATGCCGGTATCGACGGCAAGCCGCCCGCCGTACTGGTGGTGGCCCCGCTGCCGATCCGGGAAAGTGGCCTCTTCGGCACCATGATGGCCGGCGGGGAGGATAAATCCCACCGGCTCGCCGCGCTCTATGCCCAGATGGCGGAAGCGGAAGGCGCTCACTTCCTCGACGGCGGCAAGGTCGCCGCCGTCGATCCGGAGGAAGGCCTGCATTTCGGCGCGAGCGAACATGCCAAGCTCGGCACCGCGATTGCCGGCAAGATCGCCGGGATCACCTTCTGACAGCAGGCAGCTCAGGCCGCCCAGAGCTGCTCCAGCCGGTGCGGACGCCGGCCGGCGGCAATCTGCTCTTCAATGGCGGCGAGTGCCGGCAGCAGGTCGGCCACGCTGTCGATCACCATATGGGCGCCATCGGCCGTCAGCTGCTTGCGCGCGGCGGCGTTGAGCTGTCGGCGCTCGGCTTCCGGCAGGGCGGCAAGTTCGGCTTCGGAAAGGCCGACGGCATTGCCGCTGAGGGAGACCGCCACCACCCAGGTACCGGCGGCAATCCCCTCGGCAATGCCGGGTTCGGTGTCATCCACCTTCACCACCCGCCAGGGCTGCCAGAGACCGAGATCGACAAAACATTTGTACATCATCAGCGGCGTCGGCCGGCCGGCAGCAAGGTCACCCGCGCACACCAGATTGTCCGGTGCGTAACCCTGGGCGGCCGCCACCGGCAGCACCCGCTCCATGATCCCGCGGGTATAGCCGGTGGTGGAGCCAATCTTGAGGCCGCGCTCCCGCAGGGCGGCCACGGTCTCCGCCGCACCGGGGATGAGGCCAGAATAGTCTGTAACGATCCCGGCATTACGCGGCACGAAGACCTTGTAGATCTCCTCGGCCGCCGCCTCATCAAACGCCGTGCCCCGGCGGGCACGCCACTGCTCGGCCACATGCGGCAGGCGCCCCAGCGCCTTGATATGCTCCAGCTTGGGCAGGCCCATCGGGCCGCGAGCATCAGCGATGCTGATGGTAATGCCAAACTCGCCGAACACCTCGACGAAGGCCCCCATCGGCGCGCGGGAGCCGAAATCGATCATCGTGCCCGCCCAGTCGAAAATCGCTGCCTTCAGCTCGCTCATGCCGCTTCTCCTTCCGCTTCCTCACCCACCGCCGGCACACCGTCGAAGAGCGAGGTGATGACTTCCGCCGCGATCCCGAAGCCGGTGGAGGCACCGGTACCGCTGGTAACGATGACGAGACGCACGCCCGGCTCCGGCGTGTCGATCAATACGCCGCGATCGCTGGCCGAGGCATAGGTGCCCGTCCAGCGCTCGGCGACCCGCCAGCGCTTGAGGCCGGTAACCGCCTTCAGTTCCTCAAGAATAAGATCGTCTACCCCGACATCGGCAAAGGGCGGCGGGGTCGTCGCGTAGTGATGGGAATCGCCCACCACCAGCGAGCCATCGGCACTGGCAACCGCGATCAGATGGATGCCGTTATCGAGAAAGGGCTTCTGCTCGGCGATGAGCTGCTGCTTCAGCGCCGCCGCTTCGGCAAGGCGGGCATAACCCTCATACCGCACGAGGCTGAGATCGGACATGACCGGCAGCGGCAGGGCAAAACCCGGCTCCTCCGGCACGATGCGCAGCATGTTGAGCTGGCAGCGGGTGAGGTTGTAGCGGGCGATACGCTCGGGATAGAGCGAGAGGAAATCATCGCCCGGACACACCACCACCTGCTCTGCCTCGACCATGCCGGCAGTGGTTTCGATGCGCGGCAGGGCGATGGACTTAACGAGGGCCTGACGCAGGAAGGTAACGCCCAGCGCCCCGGCAAGCCAGGCGGCAAGCCGCGGGATAGCGTCCCGCGATTCCACGCGTAGCTCATGCGGACTGTAGAGCGCGCCTTCGATCGCTGCCGGCTTTAGCGTCGGGTAACGGCTGGCCACCTCCTCCGGGGTCAGCAGCGCACACTGCTCGCCCATTTCGGTAGCCATGAAAGCTTCCAGCACCGGCATGGCGAGCGGGCGCTGCGCCAGCAGCAGCAGCCCTTTCTGCTCGACGCGAATGCCGGCCTTCGGCGCCACGTCAGCCCAGACATTCCGGCTTTTCATCGCCCGGTTCCACACCGTGCCGCGATCCTGGCCGGTGACGGTGATGAAACCGAAATTACGTACCGAGGCGCCATTGGCCTGGGCGTCACGGTCAATCAGCACCACACGCTTGCCACGGCGCGCCGCCTCATAGGCATGCGCGAGCCCCAGAATGCCGCCGCCAACCACGGCGAGATCGTAAACCCCAGACACCAAGGCTGCTCCTTTTCCTGAAATTCAGCGCACACGCCAGCGCTGGGTCGACCGCAGCAGCGGACCGGTCGCCAGCATGTGCAACAGCCGCATCGCGGCATTGGTGTAGAAAATCATCATGCCCATGGCGGCGGCGGCCGAGATGTCGCCGGCATCGTCCATGTTGAGCACCGCCACGGAAGCCAGCGTGGTGGTGGGGCTATAGAGAAAGACGACGGCAGAGACGGTCGTCATGGCGTTGACGAACAGATAGATCCAGATTTCCACAATCGCCGGCAGGCAAACCGGCACGGTGACGGCACCGAAGGTGCGCCAGAAGGGCTGGCGCAGGCTTTCGGAGACGGCTTCGAACTCCGGGTCCATCTGTTTCAGCGCCGAAACGGCGGTGAGGTGCGGCACGGTGTAAAGATGCACCACCGTGCAGATGACCAGAATGGCCATGGTGCCATAAAGCCCATGCAGCGGATTGGCCGGCGCGTTGAAGAAAAAGATATAGGCAAGGCCCAGCACCATGCCGGGAATGGCCATCGGCATCAGCGCCATAGCCCGGGTAAGCGCCCGCTCCACTGCCATGCCGCGGGTCTTTTCAGTAAGCCAGGCTCCGATAAAGACGAGGGCGGCACCGAAACTGGCGACCAGAAAAGCCAGCTCCAGCGAGTTGCCGTAGGAACGCCAGCCACCGCCATCCGTCGTGCTGAAATCATAATGCCAGAAGCCGACGGCGAGATTGTAAGGCCAGAGGCGAAAGAGCGCCGCCAGCTGGCACATCGCAAGCACACCAAGAAGGACGAGGCTGATGACAGCGCAAAGCGCGAAGAAGGAAAGATCGCGCAGCCTGTCAGGCCGCGGCTGATAAGCGACCGAGCGGGCCGTCAGCAGCGAGGTTTGCCGTCTCGCGGCCATCCGCTCCACCCAGAAGGCAACGATGGCGGGCAACAACAGCACAAGCGAGACGACGGCGCCCATCTGGAAATTCTGCTGGCCGATGACCTGCTTGTAGATATCGAGCGCCAGGACGTTGAACTGCCCGCCCACCACCTTGGGCACGCCGAAATCGGTCAGCACCAGCGTGAAGCTGACGAAGGCGGCGGAGACGAGACCATAACGCGCCGAGGGCAGCGTGATGGTGAGCGCCTGACGCCAGGGCGAAACCCGCATGGCCTGCGCCACTTCATAGAGCCGCGCATCGGCCAGCGACAGGCTGACGATGAGAATGAGCACGGCGTGCGGAAAGACGAAGAAGACCGACGCCATGACGATGCCGATGGGCCCGTAGATGGAATGCCCCATCAGCAGTGCCTTGAAGAGCCCCTGATTGCCGAAAAGATAAACCAGCGCCAGGGCCGGCAGCAGCGAGGGCACCAGCAGAGGCACACTGGCCGCCAGTTGCATGACCCGGCGCAGCGGCATGCAGGTACGGGTGACGCCATAGGCAAAGACGAAGGCCAGCGGCACGATGATAAGCGTGGATAGGGAAGCGATGATGAGGCTGTTGACGATCGACTGGCGCAGTGCCGGCGTTTCGAAATAGCGGGCGAAATTGCCGAGCCCGATTGCCATCACCGGCCTGATCTGCACCTTGCCGAGAGTGGCCTTGCTGACCTCCACCCATTGGCCGGACGGCAGCACAGCGCCATCCAGCATGAGCATGCCGCCTTTGGGCGACACATCCCGCAGACGGAAGAGATCGATACCGCTACGGTCGCTCTTGCGCAGGATGCGCGTTACCTGCTCCCGCGACAGTTCGGACGCGGATAGCCCGTCATTGGCCGTATAGCTGTTGCGGGAAGACCAGTCGGCAAGGGTGGCATGGTCCTGCCATATGCCGGCGCGCTGCATCTCAAGCTCGACCTGCGAGAGGTCGAAATGGAAGGTCTGCAGCGACTTCCAGCCGATGGTGGCGACCGGCAGGGCGAGGGCGACGATGAGATAGAGCGCCACCAGCCAGAACAGGGGTCGGGCACTGGCGCCCTGCTGCGGCCGGCTTTGCGCCCGGGCCGGGCGAAAGAAGAAATTCAGCGCGGAGGCGGGAATATCGCTCATCGGTTTCCCCCTCATGCGCCGGCAAAGAGCCTGAGGCTTGCCGGTGGCAAGGCGATGTCGAGCGGGTGGCCGGCAAAGGAGGCAAGACGCTCGCTCTCGCCCTGCGGCACATCCACGCGCAGACTGGCGCCGCCAAGCGCGCCGGCGCCAAGATGGGCCCGCACCACCGATCCCAGAAATTCAATCCGGCCGATTTCGCCGCCGAGCCTATTGGCCTCACCCGCCGCAGCGGCACCGATCTTCACATGCTCGGGCCGGATGGCAGCGGTAACGGCGCTACCCTCCGCAAAGCCGGCGGTGTCGCAGGCGCAATCAAGCCCGCCGGCCAGCTGGATGCGGCCGCTGCCGAGTACACGGCCGGGCAGGAAATTCATCTCGCCGATGAAGCTGGCAACAAAGGCGTTGCCGGGGCGGGAGTAGATTTCCTCCGGCGTGCCGATCTGGGCGATGCGGCCGGCATCCATCACCACGATACGGTCGGCCATGGAGAGCGCCTCTTCCTGATCATGCGTCACCATGATGGTGGTGACGCCGAGGCGGCGCTGCAGCTCCTTCATCTCGCTGCGCAGATATTGGCGCACGCGGGCATCAAGGGCAGAAAAGGGCTCGTCCAGCAGCAAAAGGCCGGGGGAAGAAGCAAGGGCGCGGGCAAGGGCGACACGTTGCTGCTGGCCACCGGAAATCTGTGCCGGGAAACGGCGCGCCAGCTCGGTGAGGCCGACCAGTTCCAGCAGTTCCGCCACGCGGGCGTCGATGGCACTGCGGCTGAGGCCGCGACCCTTGAGCCCGTAACCGACATTGGCGGCAACGGTAAGATTGGGAAAAAGCGCGTAGGACTGGAAGACGATGCCGAAATCGCGCTTCGAGGCCGGCAGGCGAGAGACATCGCGGCCTGCCTGCACCACCTGGCCTTCATCCTGAAAATCGAGGCCGGCAATGATGCGCAAAAGCGTGGTCTTGCCGCAGCCCGAGGGGCCGAGGAAACAGACGAACTCGCCTTGCGCCACGTTCAGCGACACCCCCGACAGAGCGACGAACTGCTCGAAACGGCGGCTCACGTCCCTGATTTCGAGATAGGGCTCAAGGTTGGTTTTCGTCATGCTGGCAACTCCGTCGAAGGCGGCGGCAGGCAGCGCCGCGAGGGATCCGGCGGGCAGAAGAAACCCGCCCGCCGGAGACCGTCATCAGCTCTTCGGTTCGGACTTGCCGTCATAACGACGCTGCCATTCGGCAAGGATGCGGTCGCGGTTGGTGGCGGCCCACTCGAAGTCGTTGTTGATCATGCTTTTGGAAATGTTTTCCGGATAGTTCGGCACCGGCTTGGCAATGCCGGGAATGCCGAGCACGGCATAACCGACATTGTATTCCTTCATCGCCCCTTCGGAGACGGAGAAGTCCATCAGCTTCTTTGCCGCTTCCTCATGGTCGGTGCCCTTGACGATGGCAGCCGCTTCCATGTCCCAGCCCACGCCTTCCTTCGGCACGACGATGGCAATCGGCGCACCGTCATTGATGGACTGGGCGCCGCGATAGGCGAAGGAAACGCCCATGGCGACTTCACCGCGGGCGGCGTCCTTGCAGGGTTTGGAGCCGGAATGGGTGTAGGCGGTGATGTTCTGGTGCAGGGCGTCCATATAGGCCCAGCCCTTTTCCTCGCCCATCATCTGCAGCCAGGAAGAAACATCGAGAAAGCCGGTGCCCGAGGAAGCCGGGTTCGGCATCGAGACATGGCCGCGATATTCCGGCTTGGTGAGATCGGCCCAGGAAGTCGGCATTGGCAGGCCAAGCTTCCTGGCTTCCACCGTGTTGACGCAGACCGACGCCACCCAGGCGTCAAAACCGGCCCAGGTCGGCGGGTTGGAGCTGTCGATGAAGCGCTTGTCGAGACGGTCGGCGCCGGCCGGCTTGTAAGCCTCCAGCATGCCTTCGCTCTTCATAAGGAGGAGCGAGGTGGCGGCAAGGCCCCACACCACGTCAGCCTGCGGATTGTCCTTCTCGGCCAGCAGCTTGGCGGTGACGACGCCAGTCGAATCACGCACCCAGTTGATGGTGATGCCAGGATTGGCGGCTTCGAAGGCGGCCTTGTAGCGCGCCAGATCGTCAGCCTCGAAGGCGGTGTAGACGGTCAGTTCTTCGGCCGCGTGGGCGGCAGTGGCACCCAGAAGGGCAACGGCGCCAAAAGCGGCGGCCGCAAGCTTGCGGGACATGATGACTCTCCCCGGTGATCGGTTGTCCGCTTGAAGGAGGCACCCGCAAGGTGTCAGCCCCGATTTCCCCTCGGGCCGGCCCTCGCAAGCGCCGGGTTGAGTCTTGGGGCGCTTTAGGTCATTGATCAAATCTCATTCTTGAATAGTGCTCATAGGTAAAATCTATGAACTATCAGCATATCAGGGCGTTTTACGCGGTGGCTAAAGAGGGCACCGTCAGCCAGGCAGCACGGCGCCTTGGTGTCTCGCAGCCCACTTTGTCCCAGCAAATCAAGGCGCTTGAAGAGCGTTATCAGACCCATCTTTTCGAACGTTCGCGCCGCCGCCTTATGCTGACGGAGACCGGCAGGCATCTCTTTTCCCTGTCACAAAGACTGATGGCCGCGGCGCAGGAAATCGACGAGGCCTTCGAGCAGGCGGTCTCGCTGGAGACCGGGAGCCTGCGTATCGCCGCCGATGGGCCCGCCCATGCTGCCTCGCTGCTTGCCGAGTTCAGGGCGCGCTATCCACATCCCAGTGTCGCCATCCAGATCGGCAATGCCCGTGACGTGCTGGAGCAGGTGCTGGCGGCGCAGGTGGATGTGGCCGTGGTAGTGGACCCGCCGGCCATTCCCGGCCTGCACTATCTGCCGCTGGCGCCCGACCCACTAGAGTTTGTGCTGCCGCGCGGCCACCGGCTGGCGGGGCTGAAACAAATACCCTTCACGGAAGTGGCGAACGAGACGCTGATCATCCGCGAAAACCGCTCCCGCACCCGCGCGCTTGTGCTGGCCGCACTGGAGAGCGAAGGGGTGGAACCGCGCGACATGGTGGAGGTTTCCACCCGCGAGGCGATCCGCGAGGTGGTGGCACGTAATGTGGGTATCAGCTTCTTTGCCCGCTCCGAATGCGCGCCAGACGAACGGCTGGTCTCGCGCCCCGTCGCCCCCATCGCGACCCCGATTGTGATGACGACCTTTGTCGTCTGCCATGAGGACCGCAAACGCCTCGGCATCCTCAGGGCATTTCTGGAACTTTCCGCCGACTATGCCCGCCACTGGGCCGCCACCCAGCCCCCGCATGTGACGCTGCGACGCTAAAACAAAGGCCGCCCGGCAGGGAGCCGGGCGGCCTTAAAAATCCAGTCAACCGGCGGGACGGCTCAGTTGAAAGCTTCGTCCCAGGTGCCGCGGGTCGAGGCCTTGGAATATTCCGTCGCCCGGTTTTCGAAGAAGTTCGCATGCTCAAGGCCGTTGAGCATGTCGTCCATCCAGGGCAGCGGGTTCTTGTCCTTGCCGAAAATGGGCTCATAGCCCAGCTGCACCATCCGGCGGTCGCCGATATAGCGGATGTAATCCTTGATGAGGTCGGCCGTCAGCCCCTCGACACCGCCCAGCTCGAAGGCGAGGTCGATGAAGGCGTCCTCGTGCGAGATGATGGTACGGCACGCCTCTTCCAGATCGGCGCGCAGCTGCGGGGTGTCGACCTCGGGATATTCATGCAGGAAGGTGCGGAACAGGCGGATGACGTTGTGCATGTGCAGCGTCTCGTCGCGCGCCGACCAGGTCACGATCTGGCCCATGCCCTTCATCTTGTTGAAGCGCGGGA
Organism: Radicibacter daui; assembly: GCA_030657355.1. GTDB lineage: Bacteria > Pseudomonadota > Alphaproteobacteria > Radicibacterales > Radicibacteraceae > Radicibacter > Radicibacter daui. Next base: position 528,255 of record CP131056.1, on the reverse strand, counting down.
AGTTCATGAGCATGGCAAAGCTGGCAAAGAGCTGCAGGCCCTCGGTGAACGCGCCGAACACCGCCAGCGTGGTGGCGATGTCCTTCTTCGAATTCACGTTGAAGCCCTGCATGTAGTCGTATTTGTCCTTCATCTCCTTGTACTGCATGAAGGCGCTGTACTCGATTTCCGGCATGCCGATGGTATCGAGCAGATGGCTGTAGGCGGCGATATGCACCGTCTCGATGTTGGAGAAGGCCGAGAGCATCATCTGCACTTCGGTGGGCTGGAACACCTGCGCATAGTGCTTCATGTAGCAGTTGTTCACCTCGATATCCGCCTGGGTGAAGAAGCGGAAAATCTGGGTGAGCAGGTTGCGCTCGGAGTCGGTGAGCTTTTGTTTCCAGTCTTTCACATCGTCGGCCAGCGGCACTTCTTCCGGCAGCCAGTGCACGCGCTGCTGGGTAAGCCACGCTTCATAGGCCCAGGGATAATTGAAGGGCTTGTAGACGGGACGCGGCGTCAGAAGGGTCATCAGGGGCTCCGGCGCCGGCGCAAGCCGGCCTGGCAAAACAGTCATCGAAGAGGGGCAAAAGACCGCTCCTCTGGAACAAGCGGCCTGCTGTTGCGCATTGTAGGTCTGGCGCTTTTCCCCTGTCCAGCCGATGAGGACGGATACCCCTCTGTTGCGCCCACCACAGATAGTGGCGCATTGCGGAAAACCGCCCCAGAGCTAGCTAACTAACTGTGCAATCGTCATGGGGGCTATGCCTTAGGCTGAGTTGACAGGCAGAGGGGCAGCCTTCAAGAATCCCGCACCAAAACGGCCCCCGGTCGAGGGACCGGAAACAGGCATTTGCCCCCTCGCCGGGGCGGCCTCATTGAAGCCTCTCAACGCGCAAAGGATGCGGAGCGATGTCGCAGAAACTCTATCTGGTGTGGGGCGGGCAGTTCGAGGATATGAGCTGGCTGACGCTGAAGCACGGGACCGAGGAGCGCTATGGCCCGTATCTGACGCCGGAAGAAGCGCGTAAGGTCTGGTTCGAGCGTACCAGCCGCCAGGTCGACGACGCCCAGCACCGGCTGGTGATTCTCGAAGGCGAAATCTGAAGCCTTTCCCGGCTTCTGCTCCTGCTTTCTTGCCAGGGGCATCTATGACCGGCCTGCCGTGGCGCCTGCTTTGGGCCGCCCGGCACCCGGTGCTCTGATCAGGTGACGTTGACATGCCCGATGAAGGTGTAGCGGCAAGGTCGCAGGGCACTCGCTCGGTTAGCGAGAACCCGCGCGATTCCCTGCACAAGCTGCCGCTTGCCGATATTCCGCTGGAAACCCCGGGCCTGCGCAAAGCCTGCATGATCAAGAACGTGCAGCTCGAATCCGTCGTCGAGCTGTTCAATGACGAACGCTCCGGCAGCGGACAGGTGGCCGTACGCCAGCTTGGCTCGATCTTTCCGGCCGACAAGGCGACGATCACACGCGACTCCATCCTGCTGTCGCGCCTCGCCAGCCTCAACAGCTTCGATGTCTATTCACTGCGCCTTGAACTCCGGCGGCTCGACATCCAGGTCAATGACGTTGCGGCGCTCAAGCTTTCTGAAGAAAAGCGCCGCGAACTCACCACCTACATGAAGAGCTTTACCCTGCCGCTCATCCAGCAGGTGTTCGGCAACGGGACCGATCAGTTCAACGACGTTTTCGAGATCATCAACGCCATCGCCAAGCCCAACCGGGACGAGGCAATCAACAACCTGCGGCGGCTCGCCGACGGGCTCAACATTACCATCCAGGATATTCCGGAGTTCCTTGAGGATTACGGCGACGTTTTCCTGTCACTCGCCTATTTCCGCTCGTGCCTTGACCGCATCGTGCCGGAAATTCACGAGTTCCTGGGCTGGATGATGGAGATCAAGAACAGCTGGCAACACGGCAAGGACCGGCCGCTGATGCGCACGCTGGACCAGATCCAGGGCTCGCTCAACGACATCACCGCCTCGATCACCGGCCGGTTCGAGTATTTCGACCGCCGCAGCCAGCGCTTCTGGGAGCAGATCGACGCCGCAACCTTCCGCCAGGTGAAGGAAGCGATCACAAGCCACCACGTCACCATCGGCGGCGTGCTGTGCGGCCTTGCGGTCAAGATGTCGCTGTGGAAGCAGCGCTTCGGCTCCAACCCCGGCTCGCCCAACCGGCGGGTGGAGTTCCTGAAGTCGGAAATGATCCCCGGCCTCGACACGCTGCGCACCATCGAGATGCAGGCCTCCGCCACCAAGGACTGAGGCCCGTTTTAGCCTTTCCGGGCTTAACTGTCGGCGCGGCGAACCCAGGGGATGGAATTCACCTCGATCCCCTCGTCGCGCAATGCCTCAGCTTCATCCTGGCTTGCCTCGCCATAGATGCCGCGCTCCTCGCTTTCGCCATAATGGATGCGACGCGCCTCTTCGGCAAAACGCTCGCCCACATAGTCACAGTTCTTTTCCACATGCTCGCGCAGCTTGGCCAGCATCGCGCGCATCATCTCCCCCTGCGGCGCGCCGGAAACGACAGTTTCAGGCACGCCGGGAGCGGTGTTCGTCGCTGTCGCGGCAACCGGCACCCGTTCCTTCTGGCCACGGCCGATGGCCGGCGCCATCACTGCCTTTTCCACCTTGTGGGTGCCGCAGGACGGGCACAGTACTTCTCCGGCCCCGGCCTGGGTGTCATAGGTCGCGCTGTCGCGAAACCAGGCTTCAAACTGATGGCCGCTGCGGCAACGAAGAGCGTAGCGGATCATGGTCCAACAAAACTCCGGTCGTGATTAAGGGCAGGAACGCTCTGGCGCGCTTCATCGACGCGCGCCATGTCCAGGTCCGCCATGATGATTTCAGGCTCTTCTCCGGCCTCGGCGAGAATTTCGCCCCAGGGGGAGATGATGAGGCTGTGGCCATAGGTACGCCGGCCACCGGCGTGGGTGCCGGTTTGCGCCGGGGCGAGCACAAAACAGCCGGCTTCGATGGCGCGGGCGCGCAGCAGTACATGCCAGTGCGCCTTGCCGGTGGGCACGGTGAAGGCCGCCGGCACCGTCAGGATGCGCGCGCCGGCCTTGGCAAGCGCGCGATAGAGATAGGCAAAGCGCAGGTCGTAGCAAACGGAAAGCCCGACCATTCCCCACGGCAGATCAGCCACCACAGCCATATCGCCGGGACGGAACCGCTCGGATTCGCGGTAGCTCTCGCCGCCGGCCAGATCGACATCGAACATGTGGATCTTGTCATAGCGGGCAACGAGCTTGCCGTCGGGCGAGAAGAGCAGCGAGCGGTTGGCCGCGCGCCCATCAGCACCCTTTACCGCGATGGAACCGGCCAGCAGCCAGGTGCCGGTGCGGCGGGCGAGATCGGGAAACAGGCCAAGCGCGGGGTGCTGCGCCTCCTCAAACAGACGCGCGCGCAGATGGGCGGCATCCGGGGCAATCAGCGTACAGTTTTCCGGCAGCAGCACGAAATGGGCGCCGGCATCGGCAGCCTTCGTGACCTGCTCTTCGATGACCTTCAGGTTCGGCTCAATCTCCGGACCTGCAGTCATCTGCACCAGCGCTGCGCGCAACATGCTCATCCGGCAAGGCCCAGCATCGGGTCCAGCTTGCCGGCGGCATCCAGCGCGTGGATGTCATCGCAGCCACCAACATGCTGACCGTCGATGAAAATCTGCGGCACGGTGTTGCGTCCACCCGCACGCTCGCGCATTTCCACGCGCAGGCGCGGCTGCGCCATCACATCGATCTCGTCATAAGAAACGCCCTTTTTGCCCAGCAGCTGCTTGGCGCGCGCGCAATAGGGGCAAATGGGCGTTGCGTAGATTTCAACCTTGGCCACGGCGGGGGACTTTCTGTGACGGAATTAATTCATTTTATATAAGCGGCGCAGCAAGGCACGCAAGCCGCGCTCCCGCCCCGGGGCCGCGCACTCCGGGCAAGGCTGCCCTGCCTGTCACGCCGGATCGGCCACGCGCGCCACTGTCAATGCCCGCACTTCCACCGCGCCGGCTGCCAGCAGTACCCGGGCGCACTCCTCCAGCGTCGCACCGCTGGTGAGCACATCATCCACCAGCACGATACGGCAGCCGGCAAGACGCAGCCGGTGGCGTTCATTGATGGCAAAAGCACCGCGCACATTGCGCCGGCGGGCAGCGCGGGTAAGGCCCGGCTGCGGGCGCGTGCGGCGCGGGCGCAGCAGGGCATCCGGCAGCAACTGCACACCCGAGCGGCGGGAGAGCGCGGTGGCCACCAGTGCCGACTGGTTATAGCGCCGCCACAAGAGGCGCCAGCGATGAAGCGGCACCGGCACCAGCAGATCGGCATCGGCGAGCATTTCTGCCCCTGCCGCCTGCAGCCAGCGGCCGAACAGATCGGCAAGGGCGGTGCGATCAGCGAATTTGAGCGCGGTGACCAGCGGGCGGCTGGCATCGTCATAGAGCACGGCGGCGCGGGCCTGCGCATAACGGCGACGAGCGCAATTGCAGGGCAAGGCACCGGTGCCGGCCATCTCCTGCGGAGCGCCACAGCGCGGGCAAAGCGGGGCGGAGATGAAAGAAAGGCCAGACCAGCAGGTAGCGCACAGTGCCCCCGGCTCCGCCACCGTCTGCCGGCACGCAAGGCAACGCGGCGGCAATACGGTATCGAGCACCAGCTGGCCGAAACGCCGCAGCAGCTGCAGGTCGCGGCGCAGGCTTTCGAAGCGGGGGCGGGGAAGCGTGAACTGCACGATTAACTTTCCGCGGGCGAGGCGCCATAGTCGCGCCCATGACTGCCAGCCACGATAACATGAACATCTTCGACCGGTCGCTGCTGCGTCGGCGCCGCGACCGCGCTGCTTCCGGGATTGGCGAGCACGCCTTCCTCTATGAGGAGGTGGCGGCGCGTCTTGCCGACCGGCTGCTGGATGTGAACCGCAATTTCCCCCTCGCGCTCGATCTGGGCTGCCACGGCGGCTCCATGACCGACGCCATGCAGGCAACCAGCCGCGCTCCCGCAACGATCCTGCAGGCGGATCTTTCTCCGCGCATGGCCGCAGCGGCCGCCGCCCGGACCGGCCAGCCGGCCTTTGCTGCGGACGAGGAGTTCCTGCCGGTGGCGGAGGGCAGTCTCGATCTGATCACCTCCTGCCTCAGCCTGCATTGGGTGAACGACCTGCCGGGCGCGCTGCTGCAAATCCGCAAGAGCCTCAAGGCCGACGGATTTTTCCTCGGCGCTCTCCTGGGCGGTGACACGCTCTTTGAACTCCGGCGCTGCCTGCAGGATGCCGAGGCCGAGTTGCACGGCGCGCTCTCCCCGCGCCTTTCTCCGCTCACCGACGTGCGTGATGCCGGCGGCCTGTTGCAGCGCGCCGGCTTCGCCCTGCCGGTGGTCGATAGCGACACCATCGAAGTGACTTACGAAAACGCCTTCCGCCTGATGGCGGATCTGCGCGGCATGGGGGAGACCAATGCGGTGGTCGAGCGGCGCAAGGCCAACCCCGGCAAACAGCTTTTCCTGCGCGCCGCCGAGCTTTACCAGCAGCGCTTTGCAGAGCCGGACGGGCGTCTGCTCGCGACGTTCCAGGTGCTCTATCTCTCCGGCTGGTCTCCGCATGAAAGCCAGCAGCAACCGCTGAGGCGCGGCAGCGCCAGCCAGCGCCTTGCCGATGCGCTGTCTACCGAAGAGCAACCGCTGAAACACTGAGGCGCCAAGGCGCCTCAGAGCAGGTCGCGCAACATCGCCACCAGTGGCACGTCCGCCGGCGGCATGGGATAGTCCTTCATGCGCTGCGGGCGCACCCAGGCCAGCACCTGCCCTTCCTGCCCGTGCGGCTCCCCCTGCCATTTGCGGCAGATATAAAGCGGCATCAGCAGGTGGAAATTCTCGTAGGCGTGGCTGGCAAAGGTGAAGGGGGCGAGGCACGAGGTCCAGGTGTCGATGCCCAGCTCTTCCTTCAGTTCACGCACCAGCGCGTGTTCAGGCGTCTCCCCGGGCTCGACCTTGCCGCCGGGAAACTCCCACAGGCTGGCAAGGCTCTTGCCTTCCGGCCGCTGCGCCAGCAGCACGCGGCCATCGGTATCGACCAGCGCCACGGCGGCCACAAGAACGATCGGCTTGGCGGAAGCTGGCTGGGTCATCGGTCTTTCTCAAGAAAATCGTGGATGATTTCGCGGCCGTCACGAGTGCGCACCATGCGCTGGCCGCGCAAAACAAAACCCGCGTCAAACAATAGCGCCCGCGAGGCAGCGTTCAGCGGATCGACCGTCGCCTCTGCCTGCCGGCCCAGCCGGGTCGCCACATCAAGCGCTGCGATCACAGCCGCGCGCATGTAACCGCGCCGCTGGTAGGGCAGGCCCATCCAGTAACCGAGTTCGGCGCGGCCTTCGGCGCCGAGGCGGAGCTCGATACCACCGAGCAGCGCGTCACCGCCCTTGCGCACGATGGCCCAGCCCAGCGCATCGCCCGCGGCACGCAGCTGGCCGCTGTGACGAATCCAGAACCGGGCATCACTTTCCACATAGGGAAAGGGTACCGCAATCAACCAGCGCGCCACGCGCCAGTCACCGACAAGTGTCGGCAACTGCGGCGCGTCCGAGGCCTGCCACGGGCGCAGCAGTGCCGCGCCCGCGTCAAGGCGACCGAAAGCCGAAAGCTCAGCTGCGGTAATCGGCATTGATGTTGATGTAGCCGTGCGTCAGATCGCAGGTCCACACCGTCGCCGAACCGGCACCGATGCCGAGATCGAGCAGGATGTCGATCTCGCGGCCCTTCATGTGGGCGGTCACCGGCGCCTCGTCATAACCTTCCACCCGGCCGCCATCCCGCGCGATGGTGACGCCGCCGATGGAAACGGCAATCCGGTCACGCTCGACCGGTTCGCCGGATTTGCCGACCGCCATGACAAGGCGGCCCCAATTGGCGTCCTCGCCGGCAATCGCCGTCTTCACCAGCGGGGAGTTGGCGACGCATTTGGCGATACGGCGTGCCGAAGCCTCGTCCTTCGCGCCGGAGACGGTGACGGAGATGAATTTCTGCGCCCCCTCACCGTCGCGCACGATCTGGCGGGCAAGATCCTGCGCCAACGTGGTGAGAGCAGAGACGAAGCCGGCCCAGAGCGGATCGGCAACATCGGCGGCCGTCGGGTTACCCGCAACGCCGGTGGCGAACATCATCAGCGTGTCGTTGGTCGAGGTATCGCTGTCGACGGTAATGGCGTTGAAGGAAAGATCGGCCGCCCGCGAGAGCATGGCCTGCAGCACGGCGGGAGGAACAGCAGCATCCGTGGCGATGTAACCAAGGATGGTGGCCATGTTCGGCTCCACCATGCCCGAGCCCTTGGCGATGCCGTTGAGACGAACCTCAACGCCGCCGATGGTCGCGGTGACAGTGGCGAGCTTGGCAAAGGTGTCGGTGGTGCGGATAGCTTCGGCGGCAGCAAGCCAGCCTTCGCTGCCGAGACGCGGGGCCGCAGCCTCGACATGCGGCACAAGGGCGGCAGCGGGCAGCGGCTCACCGATCACGCCGGTGGAAGCAACGGCGACGGTATCGGCAGCGCAGCCGACCTTGCCGGCAGCCGCCGCAACCGTGGCATCGACAAAAGCCATGCCGGCCTTGCCGGTAAAGGCATTGGCATTGCCGGAATTGACGACCAGCGCGCGCGCCTTGCCACCTGAGGCTTTCAGCGCGTCACGGCACCAGTCAACCGGCGCGGCGCGGGTGGCGGACAGCGTGAAGACGCCAGCAGCGCTGGTGCCTTCATTAAAGGCCATCACCAGAAGATCGGGGCGATTCTTGTATCGCAGGCCTGTGGCCGCCGTCGCAATACGCACACCGGCAACCGGCGGCAATTCACCGATGGTGGCGGGAGCAAGCGGAGAGACGGGAAGGGCACCGGCCATCGACCTCGATCCTTATGTCATGAACAGGCGGCCAGCGCCGCCAGAGGGTTTCAAGATGAAGAAAGATGGGCAAGGCATCGCTGCCCGCCCATCCCCTTGTAACGTCCAAAAGCGACAAGAAAACCTCTCCCGGGAAAAATACGGGAGAGGTTCCTGTCAGCTCTTACTGGGCGACGGGCTTGCCGTTGCTGTCGAACTTCTCGATCTTGGCATCGCCGCGCAGATCGGTGAGCACGTCCTGCACCGCCTGCTGGCTCAGCTGCTGCTCAAGCTCGTCACGCTTCTCATCCAGCGTCGGCTGGGCGGTCATGCGCTTGTCCTCGACCTTGATGACGTGCCAGCCGAACTGGGACTTCACCGGCTCGGTGCTGTAGGCGCCCGGCTCGATCTTGAAAGCAGCGTCGGCAAATTCCGGCACCATCTTGTCGTGCGTGAACCAGCCGAGATCGCCACCGGTCGTGCCGTTGCCATCCTTGCTGTCCTTGTTGGCAAGATCGGCAAAATCGGCGCCGTCATTGAGCTGCTTGATGATGTCCTTGGCCTTGTCCTCGCTGTCGACAAGGATATGACGGGCCTTGATTTCCGGCTCCGGCGGGTTGGCCTTGAGGAAGTCGTCATAAGCGGCCTTGACGGCGGCATCGTTGACCTTGGCGCGCACGGCATGGTCGAGATAGACGCTCATCATCACCGATTCCTTGGCGGCGGCGAGACGCTTGACCACATCGGGATCGTTGTCGAGCTTGGCCTTGTCGGCGGCCTGCTTCAGCAGCGTGCGCGAGACGGTGTAGTCCAGCGCCTGCGGGAAGATCATCTCCAGCGGCATCTGCGCGGCGCGCGGATCCATCTGCTGGATCTCCTCGACCACCTGAGAGCGCAGGATCTGCGTGCCATTGACGGTGGCAACCACGGGATCGTCCGCCGCCTTGTCGTCGGCGCGCACCGGTGCCGTGCCGATGAGCATCAGGCCCGTGGCCAGGGCCATCAGGGAAAGGCCGGCGGCGCGGCGGGGGGAGAGGGTCGACATGAAGGGCTTCCTGCTGGACCGTTAAGGCAAAGGCCTGTTGAAGGTATGCTTTCGCGGGGAGCGATTAAGCACGCCCCGGGCCTTTAGAGCAAGGACAGGCGACCTGCGGCACAGCGGCAGGCCTTGGCGGTTGAGAGGCGGTGCGATCTCAAGTCTAATGCAGGCTGGCGACGGCCCGTTCCGCAAGCCCCATCCCAACACTCTTCACGCCGGTTACCGCTCCCCGTGACCTTCATCGCCTCAAAGCTCTTCTGGTTCGTTGCCCAGCCACTTGGTCTCCTGCTGACGCTGCAAACGCTGGCATTAATCCTGACGCTGGCTGGCAGCCGCAAGGCTGGCCTCAGGCTGTTCTGCGGCCTCGGCATCCTGATGCTGGCGGTTTTTCTGCTGCCTGTCGGGCACTGGATAACAAGGCCGCTGGAAGCCCGTTTTCCCGAGGTCACGGTCCTGCCGGAGAAGGTCGACGGCATCATCGTACTGGGCGGCTCCATGGGACTGGCACTCACCGAGGCCTTCGGCCAGCCGGCCCTCAACAGCGCGGCGGAACGGCTGACGGAGTTCGTCGCCCTTGCCCGCCACTACCCGCGGGCCAAGCTCGTCTTTACCGGCGGCTCCGCCCAGATATTCCCGGGCAGGATCCGCGAGGCGGATGTGGCACGCCAGGTTTTCGAGCAGGTCGGGCTCGACACCGGCCGGGTGATCTTCGAACGCAACTCGCGCAACACCTTCGAGAATGCCGTATTCACCCGCGGGATCGTCCATCCGGAGCCGGGGGAGCACTGGCTGCTGGTGACTTCGGCCATCCATATGCCGCGCACCGTCGGCATCTTCCGCCAGACCGGCTGGCCTGTGAGCGCCTATCCGGTAGACTACCGCACGCTTCCCAAAGGCGGCACGAACGACGTGACGGACAATCTGGACATGATGACCGCCTCGCTGCGCGAATGGATCGGGCTTGTCGCCTACCGGCTGCTGGGCCGCACCGACGCGCTGTTTCCAGCCCCCTGATCCGGATTGTCGCTATCCCCCTGCACCGCCGGCATAGACGATGGGATGGGGTTGCCGACCCGCAGGGATATTTTAATCAAATGTCCTATACCTCCGGCTAAATTGGCGGCGGTGCATCGATCTGCGTATCTCTGGAGCATAAATTCATATGCCTTCCGGAGAAAAACCGCCCATGCAAGGTGGTGCCAAAGCCCAACATGTCCTGGTGCTACATCGTGCCTTGATGTTCCATGACGCCTTCCGCTGCCTGGCGGAAGGACGACCGGATCTTGAGGTGACATCCGTCAGCTCCATCGGGCAGGCAGAGGGTATGCTGGCCGCCGGACGCAAGTTCGACTGCGTGCTGGTGGACCCGACGGACGGCTCCGCCCCCGGCCTTGGCATTCTCGCGCGGCTGGCCATAGCCGCCGGCACCGTACCGGTAATCGGGCTGATGCTGCGTCCAACCCAGGGGCTGCGCGTGATCGCCGCCGGCCTTGGTGTCAGCGCCATCGTCGATGCCGCCGCTCCGGCAAGCACGATCTTCAACTGGTTCGACCTGCTGACCGACAGTCGTAACGGTTTGCAGAATACCGACGCGCTGGCCGCAGAAAAAACCGGCCTGCGCCGGCGGCAATGGCTGATCTGCGGCCTCGTGGCGGCCGGTCTGCCCAACAGCGATATCGCCCTGCGCATCGGCACCAGCGTGGCGACCATCAAGGTTGAGGTGCACAAATTGCTGCGCCTGACCGACACCACCAATCGCGTGCAGCTGGCGCTGTGGCTGGAGGCGCAGGCCCGGGCGCTCAGCGAAAACGCCACCTGAAGGCCAATTCGGCTTTCCCTGAGCCATTTTACCTTAGTGGGCAGGGGCCTCGTGCTCGCCCGCCGGCTGGGCAGCATGGCCGCCCTCAGCCGGGGCATCATGCCCGGTCTCACCAGCCGGCTTTTCTTCCATGGCCGACGCTTCATGCTCCCCGGCACCGCCATGGCTGCTCTCGTCCGCCATCTGCCCCACCGCCTTGTCGGTGAAGCGCAGGGACACATCCACCGCCTCTTCGGGCGGGTTGACCAGCTCGCTCTGGAAGAAGGCAGAGCCACCTGGAGCAATCCGGTCAGGGATCGGTTCGATCAGCCAGTCTCGCAGCACGTTGCCTTCGGCATCGAGCAAGGTGGCGCCGATGACCGGCACAGACTGTTCGGGTGCATCCTCGGCATTGCGGATTTCGCCGGAGACGGTGAGCGTGTGCCCTCGCGCGCCATCGGCACTGGAGATGCGAATCTGTGCCGGCGGGATGGAAAGGCCGGGGGGCGGCGCGCCGGGCAGCAGATGCAGCCGGTCATAAAGGACGGCAAGCGGTGGATAGAGGTTGATCGCCTGCTGACGCAGGAAGAAGCCGGCACCCGCGACGAGAACCAGAACAAGCACCAGCGCGCCCCAGCCGATGGGGGAGCCGAGCCGCAACAGGCTGCCTGCACGGCGCCCCTTCTTGCGCTCCTGCCGGCCAGCGCGGCCGGGCAGCGGCGGTGGCGGGGCAGCGGGCTCATCGTCCGTGACGAAACTGGCGAAATCGAACTCTTCGCCGAAGGCCCCGTCAGCACCCTCGCCCTCGTCCATTTCGTAGCCGTAATTGCCTGCGGCCTCATATTCGGGGGCAGCCTCGTCATATCCGGCAGCATCGGCTCCGGGCGGCGGCTGGCGCCAGACATGATGGCAGCGATGGCACCGCACCGTCCGCCCGCTCGCGCCGAGGCTTTCGTCCGGTACGGTGTACCGGGTCGAGCAGTTGGGGCACTGGACGATCATGAAAGCGAAACAGCCTCCGGCACCAGGGGCCGGCACCGATGGTGCAAACAGGCAGGCCCTTGGGAAAGAAACAAATATAGATCGGTTATAGGGACAGCGCCGGACCCCGGCAAGGGAACAGCGCCCACGCCCGCAAGTGCCCAACCGGATGATCAGGCCCCTGATGGGGCCGGGTGGACGCACGGCGCCCCAGATGGCATTCTCCGCGGCACAATTTCGCCATTGCCGGGCGGGATGGTGCCATCCGCCGCCGGAAATTGCCGGCCGAGGTCCCCCTGAAGCAGGAAAGTCTGGTTTGATCCGTTTCGACAGCGTGGGAATGCGCTACGGCAGTGGGCCGGAAGTCCTGCGCGACATAACCTTTGAACTGGCGCCGGGGTCGTTTCACTTCCTGACCGGCCCGTCCGGCGCCGGCAAATCATCGCTGCTGCGCCTGCTTTACCTTGCCCACCGCCCCTCACGCGGGCTCGTAACCCTGTTCGACAAGGATATCTCCAGCCTGAGCCGCCCGGAGCTCAGCCTGCTGCGCCGGCGTATCGGCGTGGTGTTTCAGGATTTCCGCCTCATCGACCATCTCTCGACGCTCGACAATGTGGCGCTGCCGCTGCGCCTTGCCGGCGCGCGGGAGGACCAGATCCGCGAGCATGTGAGCGAACTTCTGCGCTGGGTTGGACTGGGTGACCATCTGGAAGCCCGCCCGCCAACCCTTTCCGGCGGCCAGCAGCAGCGTGTGGCCATCGCCCGCGCCGTGATCAACCGCCCGAGCCTGCTGCTTGCCGACGAACCGACCGGCAATGTCGACGACCGCATTGGCACCCGGCTTTTGCACCTCTTCGAGGAGCTTAACCGCCTCGGCACCACCATCGTGATCGCCACTCACAATGAGGCGCTTATCGAGCGCTTCAACCATCCGCGCCTGCATCTGCAGGGCGGGCATCTCGACCGCCTGCCGCCGGGAGCCAAGCCCTACTGATGCTGAAGATCCACTATGATCTGCCGCTGCATCGCGACAGCGCTTCTCGTTTCCTGCCCTGGATCACCGGGCTCATGGTGTTCCTGGGGGTGATGAGCCTCGCCTTCGCCCTGGTGCTGGGCAATGCCGCTTCCAGCTGGTCACAGGCGCTCGGCAGCAGCCTTACCGTCCAGATATTGCCGCTCGCTCCCGGCAAGCCGGGACAGGATGAGCGCGTGCGGCAGGCACTCGACCTGCTGCGCGAGACGCCTGGCGTTTCCGCCGCCCGTGCCCTGCCAAAGAGTGAGAGCGAAAAGCTCGTTTCCCCCTGGCTCGGCAGCAATGCCAGCCTTTCCGACCTGCCCTTGCCGACCCTTGTCGATGTGCGGGCCGACGGCACGTCGCTCAATGTCGCGCTGCTGCGCCAGCGGCTGGATGCGGAGATACCCGGCAGCGTGCTCGACGATCACGGCAACTGGCTGGGCGAAGTCTCCCGGGCCGCGGTGACGGTGCAGACGCTGGCTTTCGGCGCGCTTGCCCTCATCGCCCTGACAGCCATACTGGCCGTCATCTTTGCCGTCCGGGCCGGACTTCAGCTCAACCGCAGCACGGTAGAACTGCTGCACATCATGGGCGCCAGCGACCGTTATATCGCGCGCCAGTTCCAGCGCTCGGCCGCGGGCAACGCCTCGCGCGGCGGTCTTGCCGGGCTGGTGCTGGCGGTCCTCGCCCTGTTTGCCGCCCAGCGCATCGTCGGTCCGCAAAGCGGGCTGCCGATCCGGCTGGCGCTGCCGCTAACCGACTGCCTCTGGTTGCTGCTGGTCCCGCTGGCGGCCACCTTCTTCGCGGCGCTCACCGCGCGCCTTACCGTCCTTGCAACACTGAAACGCCTGCCGTGAGACGCAATCGCTACCGCTACACAGCCGAACGCCGGCGCTGGCCCCTGCTGCGCGCCCTTTTTCTTGCCTGCATCATTGCCGCGATCGGCTGGGCTGGCGGTTTCCTGTGGTTCGTCACCGACGTCCAGCGCCAGGCGCCCAACCCGACCATCACCACCGATGCCATCGTCGTGCTGACGGGAGGCACCAACCGGCTGCAGGTCGGGCTCGACCTTTTGGAAAATGACCGGGCGGACCAGCTCTTCATTTCCGGCGTGGGCGGAGGGGGCAGCATCAGCGAGGTCTTCGCCCCGCGCCAGGTACCAAAGGAACTGGTCGGCTGCTGCATCCATCTGGGTTATCTGGCGCAGGACACCGAGGGAAATGCCCGCGAAGCCAGCGACTGGGTACGGGACAACGGCTTCAACTCGATCTGGATCGTAACGGCGAACTACCATATGCGCCGGGCGATGCTGGAGTTCGAGCGCACCTTGCCGGACGTCTTCGTGATGCCCTATCCGGTCGCTCCGGAAGGGCTGGAGCTTGACGAATGGTGGAACCATGAAGGCACGTTGCGTCTGCTCGTCAACGAATATAACAAGCTGCTGGTGGCGCTGGGGCCGGCATGGTTCCGCCGGGCAATGGCGCTGCCCAAGCACCTGCTCAAATCCCTCTAATGCGCCCCCGGAGAGCCGAGGCTCCCGGACGCCGCCGGACCGGATGCCCATGAACGCCCTGCGCTCGCTGCTTTTCAATGTGTTCTTCTACGGCGGCACCGCGCTGACCTGCCTCGTCCTGCTGCCCACGCTCGCCTTTCCGCGCGGCGTGATGATGTCGATCATCCAGGTTTATCTGCGCTATGTGGCGCTGATCGAGAAATGGCTGCTGGGGCTCGATTATGTCGTGATCGGGCGGGAAAACCTGCCCGAGGGCCCGTGTATCCTTGCGGCCAAGCATCAGTCCGCCTGGGAGACGATGAAGCTGCACCTGCTGATCGACGACCCGGCGGTGGTGATCAAGAAAGAGCTTTTGAGCCTGCCGATCTGGGGATGGTGCGCCCGCAAGGCAAAGCTGATCCCGGTTGACCGCAAGGGCGGTCGGGCGGCCGTCATCTCCATGCTGCGCTCGGCCAAGGAAGCTGTTGCAACCGGCCGGCCCATCGCCATCTTCCCGCAAGGAACCCGTGTGGCGCCCGGCGTGTGGAAAGAATACAAGGCCGGCGTAAGCGCCCTTTACCGCGGGCTCAATCTGCCGCTGGTGCCGGTGGCCCTCAATTCCGGGCTTTACTGGGGGCGCAACGCCTACACCAAGCGCCGCGGCACCATCACCATCGAGATCCTGCCGCCGATCCAGCCGGGGTTCGACGAGGCCGTGGTGAACGACATGCTCGCGGCACAGATCGAGTATGCCACCGACAGGCTGGTGCAGGAGGCTGGCGGGCCAGCAACCGCGATCCCCGAGCGGCTGAAAGCCTTTGCGTCCGCGGGCTGAAACCGCCGGCGGAGAACTTTGTCAAAAAATTGTCTCAACACAGGATTGACAGCTTTGCCGCTCCCCTGTGGATAAAACTGGGGAAAATGTCGGGATTTCTAGTCTCAATGCGGCCCATACGATTCTGAAAAAGGCACCAATTTTCTTTATTAACAATAAGATACGTTACGTCCTTAAAGATTGGTAAAATCTGTGGAGAACGCGGGCAACATCGCCCGGTAACGGGGTTTCCGGTCCGAATCAGCGAGCGTGATGGTCACGCGCCAGCGCCAGCAAATCATGCAGTTGCTGGTCCGGAACCCCCAGCTTTTCAAGGTGGCGCACGGTGTTGGCGAGATAATCCAGATTGCGGCCAGCCAGCCCCTCGGCCGCAGCGATAATGGCAGCGCACTCCGCCTCCGGCAGGTTGCAATAGTCCGGCGCATCGGGGCGGACGACGAAGGTGTAGGCACGCAGATTGCCGTGATGGGCGGCCAGAACCGGCAGCAACATCGGCTGGTAGACATCGCCGATCATCTCGCGCTCATAGAGATAGGAGACGGTCTCTTCCACCGCTTCCGGCGGGACCTTGTAGACCAGCCCTTCGCAGGCACCCCCGGCATCGAGCCCCAGCACCAGACCGGGCGCCTCCGGGCTGCCGCGATAGTGAGTGGAGCGCACGCAGAAACGGCGATGATAACCGCGAAGCTTGCCGTGCACCGCCTCTTCGTAGGTGAAGCCGGGGTTCCACATCAGCGAGCCATAGGCAAAGACCCAGAGCGGCTGGCCTGCGGGAACCGGCAAGGTTCCCTGGAAACGAATGCCGGTCCGGTAGACCCCGACATCGACCGGCGAGTGCTCTTTCAATGTCGTCAGTCCCTTTGCTTCATCAGCGGCAGACAAAATAAACGCCTTCACAAAACCCGGCCTCAGCCGCGCTTGGGTCAGCCGCCACATCGCGCTATAGCTGGCGGCAACTTTCTTTTCCGTGCCACAGGCTGCCTACAATGCGCAAACGGCGATTGCTCTCCCTCTCCCTCCTGGCGCTGTTCATCGCGCTGGTAGCGGCGCATGGCGCCTACTGGGTGTGGGCCCGCAGCTTCTTCCGCGCCACCATCACCCGCTTCGTTGACCAGCAGGACGATGCCGGCATCAAGATCACCTATCAGAGCCTCAAGATTACGGGTTACCCGCTGCGCCTGCGGGCCAACCTGCCGCAACTGCGGGTGACCTGGCCGGATGGCAGCCAGTGGGACGGGCAGCGCGTCTATGTCAGCGGGCCGATCTGGAATCCGCATCAGGCGAACCTTGAGCTTGCCGGCCCGCAGAGCCTCTACATGCCGACCAAACTCGGCACCTACACGCTGACGACGGCCGGCGGGGATGCGGATGTGAACCTTGCCTATGGCGGCGGCTTCCGCTCCGGCGTGCTGCGCCTGCATAACGCCGCGCTGACGGGCGACGGGCTCGACCATGCCATCGTGGCAAACGGACTTACCCTTTCGGCCGCGATCCCGAAGGAAGGCACCGTCGATGCCGATGACAAGAGCCCGGACGCCCCGGTCACTCTGAGCGCCGGCGTGAGCCTTGTCGGCATCAGCCCGGTCGATATTCCCGGTGCGCCGGCCGACCATATCGAGCGGCTTGTCGCCGATACGCAGCTGCATGGCACGCTGCCGCAGCGCCCGAGCCCGGCCGACCTTGCCCAATGGTCGCAGGAAGGCGGCACCCTTGAGATCAACCGCCTGCTGATGGACTGGGGGCCGCTTTCGGCCCAGGCAAACGGCACTCTCGCCTTCGACCCGGACCTGCAGCCCGAGGCCGCCCTGACCGCAAAGGTTACCGGTGTGCGTGAGACGGTAGACGCGCTGGCTCAGGCCGGCGTGATTACCCCCGGCCAGGCCTCCGGCATTTTTGCCGCCACACTCTTTCTCGGCAAACCCGACGCGAGCGGGGCGGTGACCGTGCCGCTCAGCCTGCAGGACCGCTGGTTGTCGGTGGGGCCGGCACGGCTTTTCCGCCTGCCGCGGCTGGAGCTGAAGTAAAACCAGGAAAGCCGGCTTTACTTACTCGCCCGGTTGCCAGCCGGGCGGCGCCATCTCAAAGCTGGAGAAAGTAAAGCCCGGCGCGACCGTGCAGCCAACCAGCGTCCAGGCGCCGGTACTGCGCGCCGTCTGCCACCAGTTGGCAGGGACGACGAGATGCGGCCGCTCGCCGGCGGCAATATCGAGCCCCAGAACCTTTGTCTCGGCCGTCTGTCCGTCCGCACTGAGGCCAAGGTCCAGCGGCGCGCCGGCATAGAAGTGCCAGATCTCGGCCGCGTCGGTCACCCGATGCCAATGCGAAAATTCACCGGCGCGCAGCAGATAATAGATATGGGTGCTGGCCGGCCGCCCGCCGGCCGGCAGCGGGTCGGCCCAGAGCTCGACATAATGTCCGCCTTCCGGGTGCGGCTGCATGCCAAGGGCACTGATAAGCTCGTCCGGCTCCAGTCGCAGGGCAGAGAACGCAGGCATCACCATCACAGCACCGGAGCGGTCGAGACATAGCCGGGCCGTTCGGCGAGCGCTGCATGCCACGCCTTGAGCCGCGGCCAACGTTCGCGCCAGCCGACATCGGCAAACCGCAGGTCAAAATAACCGAGCAGACAGGCCGCCGCGCATTCGCCCAATGTCGGCTCGCTGCCCGGCACGGCAAAATCCCCCTTTGCCGCTTCCGCCTCCAGCAGCGCACCGGCATTGGTCATGGCGCGCAGCTGCCGCTCCCGCCAGCTGGGCGAACGCTCCCCCTCGGGCCTGAGGCTCTCGCGCATGGCAAGAACACCGGCGCCGATGGCACCATCGGCAACTGCCTGCAGGTAAAGCTGGCGACGACGTGCCACACCGGCGCGCGGCAACATCCGGGTCCCGCGCTCGCCGGCCATCTCGCACAGCGCATCGCAAATCTCGGCGCTTTCGATCAGCGTCTCACCGGTTTCCAGCACAAGGACAGGAATCTTGCCGAGCGGATTGACGCCATAGATCGCGGCATCCTCCCACGGGTTGATGGTCTTGCGCTCAACCTGGTCCGAAAGGCCGAGTTCGCTCAGTACGATGGCGACCTTGCGGCCAAAGGGGGTGGTGGCGCTGGTATAAAGGGTGAGCATGGGGGCAAAGACCTTTTCGGGACCGCAAGGGACCGCGGGGAACAGGAGGCTAGAAGCTGTCCTTGGCTGACCGCAAGTGTGCAAAGACAGCGGCCGGCGGCTTGCCGGCAAGGCCGAGCGCGGCAGCAAGGGCCGGATCGTCAGCACGCAGGAAGGGGTTCTGCCGCTTCTCTGCCCCCAGGAGGGCCGGCAGCGTCATGGCACCCGCGGCCCGCAGCCGGTCGATCTCCGCTGCGCGGGCCTTGAGGGCCGCATTGTCCGGGTCGACGCTGAGGGCGAAACGGGCGTTGCTCTGCGTATATTCATGCCCGCAGAAGATGCGCGTCTCATCCGGCAGGGCCCGCAACTTCAAAAGCGAGGCCCACATTTGCTCCGGCGTGCCTTCGAACAGGCGCCCGCAGCCCAGCGAAAACAGCGTATCGGCCGAAAACAGCGCCTTGCCGGCCTCAAACCAGAACGAGATGTGACCGGAAGTGTGGCCGGGCGTTGCAAATACGCGGGCCACGAGGCCCCCGAGCCGCACCGTATCTTCTTCCCCCACCGGCTCGTCGATACCGGGAATGCGCGCCGTATCGGCGGCAGGGCCGATGACATGGGCGCCATACCGCGCCTTGAGCGCGGCAAGGCCGCCGATATGATCGCCGTGATGGTGGGTGATGAGGATGTGCGTAAGGCCAAGCGCCCGCGCCTCGAGCCAGGCTTCTATTGGCGCGGCCTCGCCCGGATCAACCACAGCGACAACGGGGGCAAGGCCATTGCCCCCTTCATCCCGCAGGATCCAGGCATAATTGTCATTGAGGACCGGGATCGCTTCGACGGACAGCATCGCTTTTTCCCCTTCGTCGGGCCCCATCATCGGGCCGGCATGCCGGTTGGCACTGACAAAGCCCATAGCGCACATGTTAGGCTCGGGAAACCATGTCCAGAGACGTTATCGATCTGCGCGACTTTTATAGCGGCCGATTGGGGCTCACGGTTCGCCGTGTCCTGCGCGGCCGCATCCGCGACCTGTGGCCCAATGTGCGGGGTGAGGTGGTGCTGGGCCTCGGCTTCGCCACGCCCTTCCTGCGCCAGTTCCGCGACGAGGCGGACCGGGTGATTGCGCTGATGCCGCCGGAGCAGGGCATCCTCGCCTGGCCGGCGGAAGGGCCCTATTGCGTGGCGCTGGCCGACAACGGCGAATTGCCGCTGCCCGACTTTTCCGTCGACCGCGTGCTGCTGGTGCACAGCCTCGAACATTCCGGCAATGCCGACCGTCTGCTGTCGGAAGTGTGGCGGGTACTGACCAGCAGCGGACGGCTGATGGTGGTAGTGCCCAACCGCACGGGCCTGTGGGCGCGCACCGACCGCACCCCCTTTGGCTTCGGGCGCCCCTACAGCTCCTCGCAGCTGCATCAGTTGCTGCGCAATGCCCAGTTCATTCCCGAAAGCACCGGTTACGGGCTGCACATTCCGCCGGCGCGCAGCCGGCTTATGCTCAAGGCCTCCGGCGCGTGGGAAGATATCGGCGCCCGCTGGTTTGCCGGTATCGGCGGCGTCGTGATCGTGGAGGCGGGCAAGCAGATTTATGCCCGCCCCAGCGCCGGCAAGGCGGAGCGGCGCTATGCCCGTCCACGCCTGCTGCCGGCCATTACCGGTAACGGGGCTGCACGCCTGCCGCGGGAACCCTCGCTCACCGCCCGCCGCAAGGGGCGGGAATAAGGCGGAAAACACTGCAAAAGCGGCGATTCCGCTTTGATTTTAGCCGGGCCGCGCTCTAGGAATAACCCTCTTGCATGAGAGGGTCCGACGACCGTTTCCCGCCCCCCGCGAAAAGTCGAGTTTCCATGCCGCAGCAACCGCCCGCCCTTCCGGAAATCCGTGAGCGCATCGACAACATCGATGACCGCATTCTGGAGCTGCTCACCGAGCGTGCCGCCATCATGGACGAGGTGACGGCCGCCAAGAAGGCGGCAGCGGCCGAGGGCGGCGAAGCTGCGCCTGCGCAGGCTCCCGCAATCATCCGGCCGGCGCGCGAGGCGGAAATACTGCGCCGCCTGCTGGGCGGTGCCACCGGAAGCGTGCCGAAATTCACCATCTTTGCGCTCTGGCGGGAGATCATCTCCTCCTTCTCCACGCTGCAGGGCCCCTTCAACATCGTGACCTATGACGACCGCGCCGATGGCGGGCTCGGCAATGCCGCGCGCGATCATTTCGGTGCCACAGTGCCGGTGCGGGCGGCCAACAGCGCCGTTGCCGCCATCCGCGCGGTAAGCGAGGCACGGGCAAGTGCCGCGGTACTGCCGATGCCGCAGGAGGGCGAAGGCTCGCCCTGGTGGCCGCTGCTCTTCACCAACGAAGCCGGCGCCCCCCGCATCATTGCCCGCGTCCCCTTCCTGCGGGCGCCGGCGAATGGCGGCCGCCCGCGTGCGGACGGTTTTGTGGTGAGCCTTGCCCCGGCGGAGGAATCCGGCAGCGACCGTACGCTGCTGGGCATCGAACTGGTGGGCGATCTCAGCCGCAGCCGGCTCAAGGACACACTCATCAAGGCAGGCCTGCGTCCGCAGAACTTCCTCGCTTCCTTCGGCGAAGCAGAAGGCGGCGTTGCCATCCAGCTTGTCGAGACGGACGGCTTTGTCGCCGGAAACGATGCACGCCTGAAGGATGCCGTGACCCTGGCCGGCGGCGCAGTTGACCGCATCCTGGTCATTGGCAACTATCCCGTTCCCTTTCAGCCCTGAGGCAACCGAGAAAATGTCCACCAAGCCGCAGCCCCTGCCGGGGGTCCTGGAACTGATCCCCTATGTCGGTGGCGAGTCCAAGGCCGAGGGCAACCAGCGCATCATCAAGCTCTCTTCCAATGAAGGCGCGCTCGGCCCCTCGCCCAGCGTCGGCGCCGCGCTGGAGAAGATCGCTGGCGAGATGCACCGTTACCCTGACGGGGGCAGCACGGAGCTGCGCGAGGCCATCGGCCAGCGCTGGGGCCTCGATCCGGCACGCATCGTGTGCGGCGCAGGCTCGGACGAGCTGATCACCCTGCTGGTGCGCGCCTACTGCGCCCCGGGTGACAATATCGTCTACAGCCAGCACGGCTTCCTCATGTACGCGATCAATGCGACCGCTGCCGGCGCCGCCTCTATCGCCGTGCCGGAGAAGAATCTGACGGCCGACATCGACGCGATCCTGGCTGCCGTCAACGGCCGTACGCGCCTTGTTTTCCTCGCCAACCCGAACAACCCGACCGGTTCGGTGGTCGATAGCGAGACAGTGGCACGCCTTGCCGCCGGCCTGCCGCCG
Source organism: Radicibacter daui (assembly GCA_030657355.1). Taxonomy (GTDB): domain Bacteria; phylum Pseudomonadota; class Alphaproteobacteria; order Radicibacterales; family Radicibacteraceae; genus Radicibacter; species Radicibacter daui. Next base: position 506,850 of record CP131056.1, on the reverse strand, counting down.
CATGTCATCCTCGTGCTCGATGCCGCCTATGCCGAATATGTGAGCGGCAACGAGTACAGCGCCGGCGCCGAGCTGGTGGACCGCCACCCGAATGTGGTGATGCTGCGTACCTTCTCGAAGATTTTCGGGCTGGGCGGCGTGCGTCTCGGCTGGGCCTACTGCCCGGGCGACATTGCCGATGTGCTGAACCGTGTGCGCAGCCCCTTCAACGTCTCGCTGGCTGCCCAGGCCGCTGGCGTGGCCGCGCTGGCGGACCGTGCCCACATGGATGCGCAGAAGCGCAACAATGACGAGATGCTGCCCTGGTTCGCGGGCGAAGTGGAAAAGCTGGGCCTCAAGCCCTGGCCGAGCGTCGGCAATTTCCTGCTCGTCGATTTCCACGATGCCGGCAAGGCAGAAAGCGCACGCCTTGCCCTCAAGGCTGACGGCATTCTCGTGCGCCAGATGGGCGGCTACGGTCTTGGCACCTGCCTGCGCGTCACCATCGGCGTGCGTGAGGAGATGGAGGCTGTCGTTGCCAGCCTCTCCGCCTGGGCCAAGCAACAGGGCAAGGGCTGATGGCTGCCGGCATTTCCCATCACCCGGCTGTCGACGCGCCGGTTTTCGATACTGTCGCGCTGATCGGCCTCGGCCTGATCGGCTCGTCTCTCGGCCGTGCGATCAAGAAGTGGGGGCTTGCCCGCAAGGTGGTGGGCAGTGCCCGCACGCAGCCGACCATCGATACCTCGCTGAAGCTCGGCTTCATTGACGAAGGCTATATCGATCCGGCCGATGCGGTGCGTGAGGCCGACCTTGTCGTGATCTGCACCCCGATGGGCGCCTACAAGGCCATCGGCGAAGCCATTGGCCCGGCCCTCAAGCCCGGTGCCATCGTCAGCGACACCGGCTCCACCAAGGCCTCGGTGATCGCCGATCTTTCTCCTTCACTGCCCGCAGGGGTGGCGCTGGTGCCGGCGCATCCGGTGGCCGGTACCGAGCATAGCGGCCCGGAGGCCGGCTTTGCCGAGCTTTATATCGACCGCTGGTGCATCCTGACACCGCCGGAAGGTAGCGATCCTGCCGCCGTGGCCAAGGTTGAGGCGCTGTGGAAAGGCTGCGGCTCCAACATCGAGATCATGGAAGCCGGCCATCACGACCGCGTGCTGGCCGTCACCAGCCACGTGCCGCATCTCATCGCCTACACCATCGTGGGCACGGCGCAGGATCTGGAAACGGCAAGCGCGCAGGAAGTCATCAAGTTCTCGGCCGGCGGTTTCCGCGACTTCACCCGTATTGCCGCTTCCGACCCCACCATGTGGCGCGACGTCTTCCTGCACAATCGCGGGGCGGTGCTGGAGATCCTGCAGCGCTTCAGCGAGGATCTGACGGCGCTGCAACGGGCCATCCGCTGGGGAGACGGCGAGCAGCTGCACGCCTTCTTCACCCGTACCCGGGGCATTCGCCGCAAGGTTATCGACGCCCGCCAGGCCCAGCCGGAAACACCGAAGAAGGCAACCGAAGGCGGCTGACACCGGAGTGGACGGGCGTCTGGCTCAGGCCAGCAGGCGCTTGACCTGCTGGTCTACGGCGCCCGCAAGATCCCGGGAGAGCCGTGCGAGCGTGTTGGCTGCCGACACGATGGCGTCGGCGGCGTTGCGGGTTTCGGCGCTGACGGAGCGGATGGAGCCCAGATTATCCGCCACCGCCACGATGGCGTCGGAGACCTTGCGTGTGCTGCGGGACATCTCCTCGGTGGCCTCGGTCTGCTGGGATACCGACGACATCACGTCGCCATTGACCTCGGCCAGCGAACCGATGGCAGCGATGATCTCGCTGACATCCTTGACCACCTGATCGGTAATCGAGCCGATCTCGTCGATCTTGCCGGCAATCTCGTCCGTTGCCCGCCCGGTCTGGGTCGCGAGAGACTTCACTTCCTGCGCCACCACGGCAAAACCCTTGCCCGCTTCTCCGGCACGGGCGGCCTCGATGGTAGCGTTGAGCGCCAGCAGATTGGTCTGGTCCGCCACCGCATTGATGAGCGACACAACCTCGCGGATCGAGCGGGCAGCCTCGCTCAGCCGGGCCACGTTGCCCTCTGTCGTCCGGGCAATATCGCGCGTGCTGTCGGCAAGACGGGCAGCCTCACCCGTCTGCTCCCGCACCCCGCCGATGGTTGCCGTCATCTCCTCCGCTGCTGCGGCTACGGTCTGGATGGCCGCCCGGGTGTCGTCGGCATCGGAAGAGGCCGTTTCGCTGCGGCGGCTGGTATCGCCGGCAGCGTCATTGACCTTGTCCGACACCTGGCGCAGTTCACCTACGGCGCTGTCGACGGAACTGGCTATGCCTCCGATGGCTGCCTGAAGCTCGCTGGCCACCGTCTGCATGAGGCGGTGCCTTTCGGCTTCGGCCGCCTTCTCCTGCCCTTCGCGCTCCTCGCGCAGCTTGATATTTTCCCGCAGGTTGTCGCGGAAGACGATAACCGTTTCCGCCATGGAGCCAATCTCGTCACGGCGACCTTCACCGGCGATCTTTTCGACCAGCCGTCCGGCGGCCAGTTCACGCATCGAAGTGGAGAGGTCGGCAAGCGAACGCGCGATGTTCCGGCGCAGCAATAGCGAAAAAACGGCGCCGGCAAGCAGCACAAGTGCCGCCGTAATTTCCGCCCAGCGCAGCAGTGCGGCGCCGCGGCTCTGCGCTCTCAGCCGTGCCTCGCGGGTTTCGGTGCTGATGGCCGTGCTGACATCTTCGAGCCCGGCACCGATAGCATCGGACGCGGCGTCGATTTCATCATCAAGCCGATCGAACACTTCCTTTGCCTTGCCCTGGCTGACAACGAGCGGCTGCAGGGTATCAAAGAAGTTGCTGCGCTGTGCCGCAAGAGTCTCCCTGATCCTGGACACGAGGCCGGGCCCGTCCGGCAAGGTCGCAAAAAAGGGATCCTGCAGACTTTGCTCAACGGCCTCGACGGCCCTTTCCACAATCTTGTCACGGCCTTCGATGATCTCGCCGGCATCACGGTCAATGATCGTATCCATCGCCGCGAGCGTGATGGCCTGCACGTCGGCCCGCATTTCCTCGATATGGCCGACCGAGCCCAGCAGCTGATTGGTCGCCATGATATCGCCATCGGCACTCGCCTTGGAAACGGCAGCCTGAACACCGTCGGCCAGCTTTTCGACAGCCCCCGTCAGCTCATCGCCGACCGCATCCATTGCGTCATCAAGTTTGGCAAAGGCATCATCTGCCTTGCCAAACTGCTCCAGCGCGTGTTGGAGATCCTGGGTGATGGCCGCGTCCAGCTTGGCAAAGCCGCCTTCCACCGACGTGATGGCGGCCTCTTCGCCGACATTTGCGGAGCGAAGCGTGGCAATGGCGTCGGCGACGCTTTTCCTGCTTTCCGCCAGACGCTGCTGGCGCTCCGGCGTAATCGTTCCGGCGGCGGAATCAACAAGGCTGTCCATGGCCGCAAGACTGATGCGGTCCGCCATGCGTTTCAGCTCTTCCGTCGCGCCCAGCAGGGATAATGATCGGTCGGCCCGGATGCTTGACTTGTTGACCTCGACCCCAAGAGCCCACAACAGGCCACCAAGAACGATGATTGCGCCGCTATACCCGGCTGAAAGCTGGAGCAGCTTGGTCGAAATACGCATGCAGCCTCTCTTTGTGCGAGAGAGTGGAGGACCCGGCGTGACGGGCTTGCTGCATCTTCGGCTGTAACGGCCGGGGGGCGCATTGCCCAACTTGGCAAAAATTTGTAAGCGCCGGGCCTCGTTCCATTTACAAACGGGCGGATTTTACCGGAAAGGACGCGAGGAGAGCGGATCGGGTACAGCTACCCGGCGAGGCAGCGTGCCTTCCAGCTGGAGCGAGCCGGCGGTGGAGCCAAGCTGGATCAACAGCGGATCGCGCCAGTTGCGCGAATCATGGCGCTCGGCCTCAGCCAGTTCCAGCATCTCGTGCACGAGATCGAGCCCGAGGGCGGAGAGGCCACGCGGGCGGTCCATCATGGTGATGGCACTACGCAGCAGGCGTTTATTGGTCAGGTTGACCACCCGGTTGGACTGGCCGCCAAAGGTGGTCTGGAAAGCGGCAAGCCGGGCCATCGCCTCGAAATAAACCGCTTCGGCCGGCGGGTGGACATCCAGCCGGCGGACCACCGTCTCTACCGACTCCACGATGCGTGCCTCGTCCGTGCCCATCATGTCCAGCGGGCGCCGGCGGGGCGTACGCAGGCGCTTGATGTGCGGCGACAGACGGCCGAACCACAACATGTCATCGACATCGCCGGCCCCGGCAATCTCTACATCCAGAAGATCGATGCGCCGGTCGATGGCGGCCAGCGTCTCCGGCATCAGCACCACGGAAATACGGCTGAGGCTCTCGTTAAGCTCGCGCGAGGCGGCCTCCGCCCCGGCACGCAGCTGCTCGATGGCAAGCACAAGGAAGTGCAGCTGGCGCGTCCAGTCGACCATCGCGCGGCGTACCGGTGTCGGGAACTGCATGGGCGCATGCTTGTCGCGCCCCAGCACCGTCAGGTTACGTTCCAGCGTCTGCTCTATGAAGGCGCAGCCGACCGCGGCCACCGGCGGCAACAGCCCGCGCAGGCGCAGCTGCAGCTGCTCCGGCAGCTCGGTCACGTTGGCGGTCAGCAGCTCGGAGCCATAACCCTGGAAAAAGGCGGCGCCCAGCGGCCACAGGCCGACATCATGCCCGGCAATCCGGCCACCGAGCACGGCATCGAGCGCCGAGACGGCAACGGTAACCGGCTCCTCGGCCTTGCCATTTGCCGGCAGCTCGATCGATTCGAATGGATGTCCAAGGCGGCAGGCTGCTTCCACCGCCGCAGCGAAATAATGCAGGTCCTCATGGCGCAGCGGCCGGCAGGAGAGGGCCAGGTCGCTCTGCTGGTCACGCTCCATCAGCGCCTGGCGCAGCGCATTGATGATCGACATGAAATTGCGCTGCTCGCTGGTCGAACGCTCAAGGAACTCGCCCAGCAGCTCGGCAGCATGCGACGCCAGATTGCGACGGGCGACCTTGGCCTGCTCGCTGCGAATCAGCTCGTCGATGGGGGTATCGGCGCTATGCTGCTCCATCCATTGCTGGATGGCACCGGCTTCCTCGCGCAGCTCGTCGGCGCCTTCATACTGGAGCAGCGCTTCCCAGAGTGCGCTGAAATCATAGAACTGGGTGAGGCCGGGAGCCTGATGGGCGACGCCGGCCAGCAGCGGATCGCGCACCATCAACTTGTCCCAAAGGGTCAGGAACAGGCGGCGCACATGGTCGTGGCGCACACCGTTGATTTTACCGGCAAGCAGGCTCTGGATCGCTCTGGCGGTATCGCCATCGCCGAGTCCCCCGCTGGCGACGGCGCGCCAGAGCTGGGTGCGCGTCGATTCCGGTAACTTGTCCAGTAGAGGATCCAGGCGGGCGACCACCTTTCCCGATCCGGCCTTTCCCGACATGCTCGACAAATGCCCCCGATCAAATCGTCCCTAAAGGCTTGAAATTACAGGCCCCTGTTAACCGTAACGGAGTGTAACATTTTGATATTAAGAAAGTATTAGTTTCGAACGAGCAAGTTACATACGTGATTAGGTTGCACGACCCGTTATCCCTGAAAAGAAACCTGAAGGACGATGCTTGACGGCCCACAAGGGCCTGTCATTGGATGGAACGAAAGAAACCGGTTTCCGGTTGCGGTCGCCGATGCGATTCCGCTCCCTGAAAACCGAATTAGGTGACACCGTTGATTGGCTGAACTGCCCGGCACGGCCTCTATGAGGACAGCGCCAAAAACAAGCAGACGGCCCGGGAGGAAAAATGGTGGTTTCCACAATCGATGACGTCGCCCGTGAGGCCGGCGTCTCCAAAGCTACGGTTTCGCGTGTCATCGCCGGGCGCAGCAGCGTCAATGCCGATCTGGCGCAGAGGGTACGCAGCGCCATGCAGGCCCTCAATTTTCGCCCCAACGTGGTGGCGCAAAGCCTCGCCACCCGGCGCAGCCGAACCATCGGCATGGTGGTGAATGATTTTTACGGCCCCTATTACGGGCTGATGATGACCGGCGTGGAAAACGAGTGCGACGCGCATGGCTACCAGATGATGGTGGCGAGCGGTCACGCCGAAGCCATGCGCGAAAGTGCTGCCGTCAGCCTGCTGCTGCAACGCCAGTGCGAGGCCGTCATCCTGCATGCCGACGGCCTGCAGGACGCCGACCTTGAGGAGCTGGCACACCAGACCGAGGAGCGCATCGTCGTCATCAACCGCCTGGTGCCGGCGCTGGCGGAAAACTGCATCTATACCGACGACCGGACCGGCGGCGCGCTGGCCGCCCGCCATCTGCTGGACCACGGGCACCGCAAGGTTGCCTGCATCACCGGCCCCCTGCGCCTGCACGAGGCGCGCGAACGGCTGGAAGGCTTTTGCAGCACCATGGCCGAAGCCGGCGCCGCCCTTGGCGACGACATGATCATCGAGGGGGATTTTACCGAGCGCGGCGGCAGCCGGGCCGTTGCCGCACTGCTCGACCGGCCGCCCGGCCAGCGGCCGACTGCCCTTTTCTGCCAGAACGACCAGATGGCGGCGGGGGCAATGATGCTGTGCCGGGAGCGCTCGCTGAATCTGCCGCAGGATCTCTCCATCGTCGGCTTCGACGATATCGAGTTTGCCCAGTTTCTCTATCCGCGGCTAACGACGGTGCGCCAGCCGCTGGATGCCATGGGCCGGGTCGCCGTGCGTCATGTCCTGGCAAAAATCGGCCTCATTCCAAGGGCACCGGCAAGCCTCGTCTTCCAGCCCTTCCTCATCGTGCGGGACTCGGTCGCCCGGATCGGTTGAGCCCGGAAGACGGGGAAATGCTCAGCGCTTTTTCAGTTTGATCGCCCCTGCCAGCCGGGGCGGGGCGATGGAGGCGCGCTCCACCAGCGGACATTCCAGTTTCACCGGCGCATGCAGCGGCTGCTCGATGATGTTGCCGGCGAACAGGCGGTCCACGGCCCAGTTGCCCATATCCTCGTGCGGCAACACCAGAGTGGTAAGCGGCGGAGAGAGATGGCGGGAGACTTCCTCGTCGTCATACCCGACGACGGAGACATCGTCAGGAATGTGCAGACCCAGCTCCTTCAGCGCTTCATAACAGCCAACGGCCATACGGTCGTTGGCGCAGAAGATGGCCGTGGGGGGACTGGCGAGCCTCATCAGGGCGTGGGTGTGTTCATAACCCGCGCTCGTCTGCCAGTTGCCTTCGCGCACCAGTTCGGGATCAAAGGGGATGTCGGCCGTCGCCAATGCACGGCGATAGCCGGTCAGGCGGTCGCGCGCTGCATCCATCCACAGCTCACCGGTGATCATGGCGACCCGGCTGTGCCCAGCCTGCAGCAAGGCGGTCGCTGCACGCTGGCCGCCGGCGGTCTCGCCCGGCAGCACGCACGGGAAACGGTTGTCCTCGGTATAACAATTGAGCAGCACCACCGGCTTGCCGCTGTCGATAAGCCGCTGCGGCAGCGTGACCTCACGGGTCATGATGGAGGCATAGATAACGGCATCGACATTCTGCTGCAGGAAAAGACCGAGTGCCGCCGCCTCGATCTCCGGGTCGCCCAGCGTCTGCGAGATTTGCAGCATGTAACGGGCCTTCCAGGCCTCCTGCCGGGCACCCTCGATGGAAACCACCGCCTCCGGCGCCGTGGCCAGCCGGTCGACCAGATACCCGACGGTACCGCCCGTAGGCGGCAATCCTTCAAACAGCGGCGGTAACGGGGCGGCGAAGGGATAACCCAGACGCTGCGCCGCCTCCATTACCCGCTCACGAGTCGCTTCCGAGATCTGGATACCCGGAGTGCTGTTGAGCACCACGGAAACCGTGGATTGCGAGCAGCCTGCCGCCCGGGCAACATCCGTCATCGTGACGTGACGGGTGCCGCGCGGATATCCCACGCCGGCAAGGGTCCGGCCCGCCGGTCGTCCCGGCCCAGTCCTGCCCTCGCCCCCTCGGGACCCATTGCGCGCCATCCGCCGCTCCCGCTACCCCATTGTTCGATTTATCTATTAGCTCGTAATGCGCACTTTCGCGAAAAACAACAAGAAATCCGCGCCGCACCTGCGAGAAAGCCGAACTAATAAATATCTATTGACACCATTAGCCGCGCTTCCATAGCGTTATGTCAAGCGCCGGACGCCTTTGAAGCCGACGCCATAACGGGAGGAGTGACGAACATGAAGACCGTCAAGCTGATGCTTGCCGCCAGTGCCGCGCTCATTATCAGCGCCGGCGCCGTTTCCTTGGCCCACGCGCAGGACCTGCCGCCCCTGGCCAAGAAGGACCACTACAAGGTCGGTTTCGCCCAGTCGGAGAGCAACAACCCCTGGCGCATTGCCGAAACCAAGAGCTTTCAGGACACCGCGCCGAAATGCGGCTGGGACCTGGTGGCGACCGATGCGGCCAGCAGCGCCGCCAAGCAGGTTGCCGACGTCGATTCCATGATCGCCCAGGGCGTGGACGCGATCTTCCTGCCGCCGCGAGAAGAAAAGCCGCTGCTGCCGGCCGTGCTGCGCGCCAAGAAGGCCGGCATTCCGGTCTTCCTCGTCGACCGCAGCGTCGATGCCAACGTGGCCAAGGCCGGTCGCGATTATGTGACGTTCCTCGGCTCCGACTTCATCGACCAGGGCCACCGTGCGGCTGACTGGCTGATCAAGGCAACCGGCGGCAAGGCCAAGATCATCGAGCTGGAAGGAACCACCGGCTCCTCCCCGGCCAATGATCGCAAGAAGGGCTTTGACGACGCCGTCGCCAAGGAAAGTGGCATGACCATCCTTGCTTCCCAGTCTGGCGATTTCGCCCGCGACAAGGGCCGGCAGGTCATGGAAACGCTGCTGCAGGCCCATCCGGACGTGACCGCCGTCTACGCTCACAATGACGAAATGGCCATCGGTGCCATCCAGGCGCTGGAAGCCGCCGGCCGCAAGCCGGGCAAGGATGTGATCATCGCCTCCATCGATGGCACCCGCGATGCCATGCAGGCCATCATCGATGGCAAGCTGGGTGTGACGGTGGAATCGAGCCCCTTCTTCGGCCCGCTCTCCTGCGAGACGATGAAGCGCTATGCCGCCGGCGAGAAGATCGAGCCGTGGGTGAAGGTCTCTGACCGCATCTTCACCATCGACAATGCTGCCGCGAGCATTGCCGGCGCCTATTGATGCGAGCCGGCTTTCGGCGTGACGATAGAGCCGTGCCGAGAGCCGGCACCCTGACCTGACCCTTAAAAAAAGAGGGGCGGCCGACGCGAAATCGCCGGCCGCCCCTCACAGTCAGGCAATAGATAAAAAAGCCAGCCGAGGAAAAGCCGGGCCTAACCGGCACCCTCAAAGCCCGGGGAGGGGCTTTACCGCATGGCCGCTACCAGCGCGACTGCCGACACCGCAGCGCCGGCACCGCTTTTGAGCATGCGGGGGATCCGCAAATCCTTCGCCGGCATTCCCGCTATCGCAGACGGCACGCTGGAAATTGCCCCCGGCGAGGTTCATGCCCTGATCGGCCAGAACGGCGCCGGCAAATCCTCCATGATCAAGGTTTTGAACGGGGCCTATCGCCGCGACGAGGGCGAGATCCTGTTCGCGGGCCAGCCGGTGAGCTTCACCTCCCCGCACGACGCGCAGCTTGGCGGCATCAGCACCATCTTCCAGGAAGTGAATCTGGTCGGTTACCGGTCGGTGGCAGAAAATATCTGCCTCGGCCACGAGCCGAAGCGCTGGGGCATGATCGACTGGAAAGCAGCAAACGCCCGTGCCCGCGAGGTGCTGGCGCGTTTCGAGATCGACATCGATGTGACCCGGCCGCTCAGGCACTACAACATCGCCCTGCAGCAGATGGTGGCGATTGCCCGGGCCGTTTCCTTCGATGCCCGGCTCGTCATCATGGACGAACCCACCTCCTCGCTGGATGACAATGAGACGGAAGTGTTGTTCCGGGTCATTAACAACCTCAAGGCCAGCGGCGTTTCAGTCCTATATGTAAGCCACCATCTCGATGAGCTGTTTCGCATCTGCGACAGCGTGACGATCATGCGCGACGGGCGCACCATCGCCCGCCACCGCATGAGTGAGGTGACAAAGCTCGGCCTCATCGCCGCGATGCTGGGGCGGGACGCCAGCGAGCTGGAGAGCGCCGGCCTCACCGGTTTTTCCCGCGCCGCCCGCGCCCCCGGCGCCGAGGTGGTGCGCACCGACGGGCTCGGCGCCGGCACCCGGCTCAAATCCGCCGACCTTGCCGTGCGCGAGGGCGAGATTGTCGGCCTTGCCGGATTGCTCGGCTCCGGCCGCACCGAAATCCTGCGCGCCTTGTTTGGCCTCGATGCCCATGAGCGCGGCAGCATCCATATCGCGGGCGGCGAGATAAACGAGGCCGACCCGCGCCTTGCGATTGCCGCCGGTTTTGCGCTGTGCCCGGAGGACCGCAAGATCGATGGCATCGTGCCCGGCCTTTCCGTGCGCGAGAACCTGACGCTGGCCCTCCTTCCCCGTCTTGCCCGGCGCGGCGTGCTGCCGGAGGGGGAGGAGCGCAAGCTGGTGGAGAGTTACATCGGCCGCCTGGGCATCAAGACCGCGGATATGGACCAGCCCATCCGCGAGCTTTCCGGCGGCAACCAGCAAAAAGTGCTGCTCGCCCGCTGGATGGCCATGCAGCCGAAGCTGCTGATGCTGGACGAGCCCACGCGCGGCATTGATGTCGGCGCCAAACACGAAATCCAGACCCTGATCCGCCAGCTCGCCGACCGCGGCCTTGCCGTGCTGATGGTCTCCTCCGAGTTCGAGGAACTGGTGGAGGGCGGCGACCGGGTGATCGTCGTTCATGAGGGCCGCACCGTGGAAGAACTGGACGGTGACGGCCTTAGCGAAGACGCGCTGCTGCGGGCGGTTGCGATTGAAGTACCCCCGGCGGGGGAGGCGCGGGCATGAGCGGGACGGCGGATCAGATGGTCACCAAGACGGATACGGCACTGAACACCCCGAAGCCGCCGCGCCGCGCCGGGCTGTTGACGCGCCACGGCACGCTCATCGCCTTTGCCGTGCTGCTGGTGGTCAATGTGGTGCTGACGCCGAATTTTCTGGCGATGCAGACGCTCTACATCAACCTCACCCAGGTCGCGACCATCGCTATCGTGGCGCTGGGTATGACGCTGGTGATTGCGAGCGGCGGCATCGATCTTTCGGTCGGCTCGGTCATGGCGCTCTCCGGCGCGCTCGCCCCGCTCATCTTTCTCTCCGGGTTTGCAACGGCCCATCCGGCCATCGGCCTTGCCGCTGCGTTCATAGTGCCCGTCGCCGTGGCGGCGCTTTGCGGCCTCTTCAATGGCTGGCTTGTCAGCCGTTATGGCGTCCAGCCCATCGTGGCGACGCTCATTCTTTTCATCTCCGGGCGCGGCATTGCGCAGGTGCTGACCAACGGCAACCTGCAGACCTTCTCCAACCCCGGCTTCAGCTTCATTGCCACCGGCCGCCTGCTGGGGCTGCCGGTGCAGGCCTGGCTTTGCCTGGCCCTGGCGGCCGGGGCGTGGTTCCTCGTCAGGCGCACGCTCTTTGGCCGCTACCTGCTGGCCGTGGGCGGCAATGAGCGGGCAGCAAGGCTGGCTGGCGTACCGGTGCGGCGGGTGAAGCTGGTTGTCTATTCGCTCTGCGCGGCATTGGCCGGTATCGCCGGCCTTATCGTCAGCGCCATCAACTCGGCTTCCGATGCCAATCAGGCCGGCCTTTTGATGGAGCTGGATGCCATTGCTGCCGCCGTGGTGGGCGGCACACTGCTGACCGGCGGCAAGGCTCCGGTTTTCAACGTCATCATCGGCGCGCTGATCATCCAGCTGGTGCGGTACACGCTGCTCGCCAACGGCGTGCCGGATGCCGTCGCCCTCATCGCCAAGGCCGGCATCATCATCGCCGCCGTCTATCTGCAACAAAACCGCCGGGACTGACGACCATGGCCGATCTCAACGCCGACCTCTCCCGGCTTTTCAATTTCAGCCGCTTCATGCGCCGGGGCCAGAGCGACCTGCGCACCGGCGGGGTATGGGTGGCGCTGGCGCTGCTCATCCTGTTTGCCGCCCTGCGCTACGACCGGTTTCTGACCGAGTACAACATCTTCAGCTTCCTCTCCTACAACTCGATGTTCGTGCTCATCGCGCTTGGCATGTGCTTTGTCATACTAACCGGCGGCATCGATCTTTCCGTGGGGTCGGTCGCCGCGCTCAGCAGCGTGGTCAGCGCCTTCGCCAGCCCCTATGGCATCGAGGTGGCGCTGCCCGCGGGGCTGGGTGTCGGCATCCTTTGCGGCGTCATCAACGCCTTCATCATCACCCGCATGCGCATCGTGCCCTTCATCACCACGCTCGCCATGATGCTGGCCGCGCGCGGGCTGGCGCTGGTGATATCGGGCAACCAGTCGGTGCCGGTTTCGTGGGACAGCAACTTCACCCAGTTCGGCATGGGCAGCGCCTTTGGTGTGGTGCCCTGGCCGGTGGTGCTGATGGCCGGCATCTTCCTCATCGCCTGGGTCACGCTGGAGAAGCTGCCTTTCGGCCGGCATGTACTGGCCGTGGGCGGCGATACCGAGGCCGCAAAACTCATGGGCCTGCGCGTCGAGCGGGTGCAGTGGGGTGCCTATATGATCAGCGGTGCGGCGGCAGGGCTCGCCGGCGTGGTGCTCGCTTCCGGCTTTGGCGCCGGGCAACCGCTGGAAGGCTTGGGATGGGAGCTTTCCGCCATCGCTTCCGTCGTCGTCGGCGGTACGCTGCTGACCGGCGGCCTTGGCTCCATCCCCGCCACGCTCGCCGGTGCGCTGCTGCTGGGCCTTATCTTCAACATCCTCAATTTCGAGAACGGCAAGGGGCTCATCAGCCTCAGCGCTTACTGGCAGTCCGTCATCCGGGGGGGCTTCCTGCTGGTGGTCATCGTCATTCAGGCACACGCATCCCGCTTCTCCCACGGGAAACCCCGTGCGGGCTGAAGGCGCCTGAATAACGGCGGACCATCAGCCGCTGCCGGCCCTCTCCCTTACCGGGAAGGCCGGCAGCGGCCGGGAAGCCCGGTGAACCGGGCCGTCAGGCAAAAGCCTCGATGAGGGCAAACTGGTCGACATCAACCAGACCCTTGTCGGTGATCTTGAGGTGCGGGATGACCGACAGCGGCAGGAAGGCGAGCAGCAGATAGGGCTCCGGCAAGGTGCAGCCCATCTCCTTCGCTGCGGCGCGGATTTCCACCAGCTTCTTTTCCACCACATCAAAAGGCTGGTCGCTCATCAGGCCGGCCACCGGCAGCGGCAGCTCGCCGACGATCTTGCCGTCCAGCACGGCAACGAAGCCGCCCTGGATTTCGGTGAGACGGTTGGCGGCAATCGCCATGTCCTCGTCGCTGGTACCGACGACGCAGACATTGTGGCTGTCATGCCCGACGGAAGAGCCGAGCGCACCGCGCTTGAAGCCGAAGCCCTGCACGAAACCACGCCCGATATTGGGCTTGCCGCCATTGCCGGTGCGGCCATGACGCTCGACCACACAGATCTTGAGCGCATCCTGCGCCGGGTCGGCGGCAACGCCGCCGGCGCTGACTGCCAGCTCTGCCGTGCGCCGTTCGGTGATGATGCGGTCAGGCAGGATGCCGATGAGCGGCGCCTTGACCGTGGGGCCGGCATTGTTGGTGCGGATGGCGAAATCGGACGCTTCCAGCACCGGCAGCTTGACTGACCTGAGGCCAACCGGCGCCACCGGCTTGCGGGCGGCAAAACTGGCATCGGTGACGGACCGGCCATCCTTGATGACCTTGCGCACGCTGACCTCGGCCAGATCTTCCACCAGCACGATGTCGGCACGATAACCCGGCGCAATGAGGCCCTTGCCGCGCAGGCCAAAGCCGCGCGCCGCCGACCAGCTGGCTGCGCGATAGACCGCCGCCACCGGCGCACCGAGGCGGATGGCCTTGCGCAGGGCAAAATCCAGATGCCCCTCATGCGCGATTTCCAGCGGATTGCGATCATCGGTGCAGAAGGAGATGAAGGGAGAATTCACCTCGTCGATCAGCGAGGCGAGCGCCTTGATATCCTTGGTAACCGAGCCTTCGCGCATCAGGATGTGCATGCCCTTGCGCAGCTTCTCGCGCGCTTCCTCAAGCTGCGTGCATTCATGGTCGGTCAGGATACCGGCGCTCAGATAGCCGTTGATGTCATAGCCGCGCACCAGCGGGGCATGACCGTCGATATGGCCGCCGGAAAAGGCGGAGAGCTTGGCAAGGCAGCCCGGATCCTTGAACAGCACGCCGGGGAAATTCATGAATTCGGCAAGGCCGATGACGGCGGGATCGTCCTTGTAAGGCAGGAGGTCGGCGGCAGAAAGATTGGCGCCGGAGGTCTCCAGATGGTCGGTCGCCGGCACACAGGAGCTGAGCTGGACATGCAGGTCCATCACCAGCTCGCGCGCGCTCTGCAAAAAGAACTCGATGCCCTCGATGCCCAGCACATTGGCAATCTCATGCGGATCGCAAATGGCCGTGGTGGTACCGCGCGGCAGCACGCAGCGGTCGAACTCGTGCGGGGTCACGAGCGAGCTTTCGACATGCAGATGGGTATCGATGAAGCCCGGCACGGCGGTAAGGCCGCTGATATCGATCTCCTCGGTACCGGCATAACTTTCATAGGTGCCGACAATGGTGTCGCCGCAGATGGCGATATCGCCCTCGGCCACTTCGCCCGTCACCACATTGAGGAACTTGCCGCCCTTCAGCACCAGATCGGCCGGACTGCGGCCGGTGCCCTGATCGATACGGCGGGCAAGCGTGGCTTCGGTGAACTTCATCATCTGGCTCCAGCGGCGCGGGGTAAGTCCTGTTGCCGACACTGTGTACCAGCACACGGAAGGCCCGCAACCGCCCCTTGGCTGCTCACTGGACGGCACGGCGCCGGCAGGGCTATCTCCTTTCTTCACCAACCTCTCATTGCGAGCTTTGGCAAAATGGATCCGGTGCATGCCCTCATGGCCTTCAGCGTTGCTGCCGGCCTTCTGACCCTGACCCCCGGCCTCGATACTGCGCTGGTGCTGCGCACCGCACTGGTGGAAGGCCCGCGCCCGGCGCTGATGGCGGGGCTCGGCATCTGCGCCGGCTGTCTTGCCTGGGGCATAGCTGCCTCGGTGGGGCTCGGTGCGCTGCTTGCCCTCTCGCAGCTTGCCTATGAGATTTTGCGTTATGCCGGCGCCGCCTATCTGATCTGGATGGGCTTTGGCATGATTCGGGGCGCACTCGGCAAACGTTCGCCGGCCACCCTACCGGGCGAAGATGCCGTTGCGGCGGCCGGCCACCAGTGGCTGCGCCGTGGCTTTACCACCAATCTGCTGAACCCCAAGGTCGGCGTGTTCTACGTAACCTTCCTGCCGCAGTTCATCCCGGCAGGCAGCTTTTCCAACGGGTATGTCATTGCCTTCAGCCTGCTGCTGGCGGGCATCCATGCCGTGATGGGTATCGGCTGGTTTGTGGCGCTGACGCTGGCCGCCCAGCCTTTTGCGCGACTGCTGCGCCATCCGGCCGTCAGCCGGGTGATGGATGCGCTGACCGGCACCGTGCTGCTGGGCTTTGGCCTGCGCCTTGCGCTGGAGCGCACCGCCCGCAACTGAGCGGCTGACGCCACACAAACAAAAAGGGCGCCGAGAACGGCGCCCTTTTCATTTCAGCTTCGAAAGGAAGCCTAGAACAGAACCGACACCGAACGCTCATGGGCGACGCGGTCGATGGCTTCTGCCATCAGCGGGCCAACGGAGACGACGCGGATGTTCTTGCAGGCCTCGACCGCTTCGGTCGGGCGGATGCTGTCGGTGGTCACCAGCTCGGTCAGCGGCGAGGCGGAGATACGCTCCACCGCCTGGCCGGAGAGCACGCCGTGGGTAACATAGGCGGCAACCGAAGCTGCACCCTTGTCCATCAGCGCGACGGCGGCATTGCACAGCGTGCCGGCGCTGTCGGCAATGTCGTCGATGAGGATACAGCGGCGGTCCTTCACATCACCGATGATGTTCATGACCTCGGAGACACCGGCACGCTCGCGACGCTTGTCGACGATAGCGAGCTGGGCATCGATGCGCTTGGCAACCGAGCGGGCACGGACCACGCCGCCGACGTCCGGCGAGATGACCATCACCTGCTCGCCGCGGCCGTACTTCAGCTCCATGTCGCGGCTGAAGAGCGGAGCGGCAATCAGGTTATCGAGCGGAATGTCGAAGAAACCCTGAATCTGGCCGGCATGCAGATCCATCGTCAGCACGCGGTCGGCGCCGGCGGTGGAGATGAGGTTTGCCACCAGCTTGGCCGAGATCGGCGTACGCGGGCCGGTCTTGCGGTCCTGGCGGGCGTAACCGAAATAGGGGATGACGGCGGTGATCCGGCGGGCAGAGCCGCGACGCAACGCGTCGATCATCACCAGGAGTTCCATCAGATGGTCATTGGCCGGCCGCGAGGTCGACTGGATGACGAAGCAATCCTGGCCACGGACATTCTCGTTGATCTCAACGAAGACTTCCTGGTCAGCGAAGCGCTTGATGGTGACCTGGGTGAGCGGCACATGGAGATGTTTTGCAATCTCCTCTGCCAGCGGGACGTTGCTATTGCAGGCAAGCAGTTTCATTGGCGGGCCGCGAGGCTATGTCAAAGGGAAGGGGATAACCCCGGTGCCAGGGAAGGGGCAGCCCTGAGGCGGCCCGTCCTTGAATGCGGCGCACCATAACAGCGCCCCCCGACAATGGCAAACCTGCCGCAGCAATTTCATTTCAGCTTTATGACGAGGGCACAAAACCCTGCCCGGGACGCCGTCAAACCGGCCAGCAACCGACCACCATCAGGCCGACAAAAGCAATGAGCATGAAGGAGATAAGATAAGGCATGAAGCGCAGCGCCGGAAATGGAGGCCAGAAGGGCCGCCAACTGTAGTCCGGCTGCGGTTTTTGCGCTATGTTCGCTGAATAACACCCCCATCCGGAGGCGCTTCATCCGAGCAAACCGGTATGGGAATAACTTTACTTGGTCATCAGCCCCCGCAAACGCCCGCGCATGCCGACATCCGAGGCCTCCCTGCACCTGATCCGCAGCGCCCGCCGCCAGCCAATGCTGAGCGCGGATGAGGAGCGCGCGCTTGCCGAACGCAGCCTTGCCGGCGACGTGCAGGCCGCGCAGGCACTGGCGCTCAGCCACATGCGCGTGGTGGTGATGGCGGCACGGCGCTATGCCCGCCTCGGTCCGGCGCTTGAAGATTTGATGCAGGAGGGCCTTATCGGCCTGATGCATGCGACCGGCCGCTTCCACCCGGAAAACGGCGCCCGCTTTGCCACCTATGCCCGCTGGTGGATTCGCTCCACCATGCAGGACTATGTGGTGCGCAACTGGTCGCTGGTGCGGCCGGGCAAGACGAGCGCCCATCGCTCGCTGTTCTTCTCGCTGCGCAAGCTGGCCAGCACCCTTCTCTCCGGCACCGAAATTCCCGGCGAAGCCACGCTGTCCCGCCTTGCCGCCCGTTTTCGCCTGAGCATCGGCGAGGTGCGCGATCTTGCCGCCCGTATCGCGGCCAGCGACCTCAGCCTCTCCCGCCCCCGCTTCTTTGCCAGCGCCGATGCGGCCGGAGAGACCGCGCCGGACTGGCAGGAAGAGATCGGCTGCGCCATGCCCGGCCCCGACCAGATTGCCGAAGAACGCTCGTTGCAATCCTACTGGAAGGGGCTGGTGGAACGGGCGCTGGAGCGCCTGCCGGGGCAGGAAGCCCTGGTGATCCGCCGCCGCCACCTGACCGAGAGCCGCCTTTCCTTCGAGAAGATCGGCCACGAACTGGGCCTTAGCCGGGACCGCGTGCGTCAGATCGAAGCGAACGCGATGAAGCGGCTGCGCACCCTGCTGGGCGGCACCTTTGCAGGCTGCTTCAGCGGCTAGGCTTCCGTCCGCCCCATCGCCAGGGCAATTGCCCGCCAGAGCGGCTGCCGTCGTAGCGGCAGGGTAATGATGGCACTCACCCCGGGCAGCCCGGACGCCTCAAGCGCCGCCCGTTGCCCCTCCTGACAGGCAAGGATGACCGCCGGCTTGCTTGCCGCCGCCAGCCTTGCGCAGAGCGCCCCCACGTCGTCCACCGCCGCCCCGACACGCAGCAGCACCAGCACGGGCTCAGCTGCGCCAACGGCAAGCCGGGCTGCAAGTTCGACCGGGTCGTCATCTTCCACTGCCCACAGGGCAAGGCCGAGCCCGGCAACCTTGAAGGTACTGCGCAGCCCCTCCGTCCAGCGCTGGCCGAAACCGGCAACGACAAGGCGCGCATCCTCGATGGCAATGGCCGGGGCAAGCGGTGACGGGTCGCGCACCGAAATCGGAATCTCCGCCCAGTAGCAGCAGCCAAGCCCTTCTATCGAATCCGCCCCCGCCTCACCGCCCGCTGCCCGTGCAAGAACCCTGCACCGGGCCAGCGTGAGTGCGGCGGGGCCGGCGGGAACAGGGCCATCCGCTCCAGCGGTGAACAGGGTTGCCAGTTGCTCCTGCGTATAACCGGTACCGGTATCGCTGACTTCCAGACGCAGGAAGGACCGGCCATCGGCCGCTTCGGCAAAATGGCTCGCCGGGCGGGCGCGCAGGCTGATGCCGCCTGCCTCGGTGCGGACGAGCGCATGGGCTGCAAAAGCCCGCAGCAGGGTTTCGATGGCGGCGAAGTCACCCGACAGGGCCTCGGGCAGATCAGGAGCGATATCGGCGAGCAACCGCAGACCACGCGCCTCGGCAGCCGGGGCGGTTTCCACGGCGATCGCCTCGACGGCGTCGCTCAGCGCAAAATCGACAACACCAACCATCTCAGGGTGCAGTTCCTTGCCGACATTTCCCTCAAAGAGACTTTATCCGGACGCAGGTTAAAACCGTCATAAGAGACAGCAACAAAAAGAAACCGGCGACCCGAAAGCCGCCGGTTTCTTTTAACCTGCCGACCGCCCTTTTCAGAAGGTCAGTCGGAAAGCTTGCGCGACCGGTCGGCCGCGGCCCTGAGCGCACGGTCGAACAGCGGCTGAATGCCATTGGAAGCGCGCAGCACTTCCAGCGCGGCTTCGGTGGTGCCGCCCGGGCTGGTCACATTGCGGCGCAGCTGGGTGATGCGCTCATCGGACTGGCGGCGGGCAAGTTCGCCGGCGCCGGCCACGGTCTCACGCGCCAGATCCATTGCCAGCTCCAGCGGCAGGCCGAGGCGCACGCCGGATTCGGCCATGGTCTCGATCAGCTGGAACACATAGGCCGGGCCGCTGCCGGAAACGGCGGTAACGGCATCCATCTGGCTCTCGTCGTCAATCCAGGCAACCTTGCCAGCCGCGCGCATCAGCACGCTGCTTTCATCCCGATGCGCCTCGGTGACGCTGGCATTGCCGCACATGACGGTGATGCCGCGGCCGATGGCTGCCGGGGTGTTGGGCATGGCGCGCACGATGGCAGCTTCGCTGCCGAGATGCTTTTCGAAGAAGGCGATGGTCTTGCCCGCGACGATGGAGACGAAGAACGTCTCCGGCCGCACGAAGCGCTTGTAGCGGTCGATGACGCCCGGCAGCACCTGCGGCTTGACGGCGAACACCACCACCGACGGATCGACATCGTCCGGCACCGCGTCGAAATCGGCCACCTGCTTGATGTTCGGCAGATCGGTCAGGCCCGCGGGCAGGCCGAACGGATCGACGATGGTGACGCGATAATCCACATCGCGGTCGAGCCAGCCTTTCAGCAGCGCCCCACCCATCTTGCCGCAACCGACCAGAAGCAAATGTGCCGGCATCGTAACTCAGGCCTCCCCAACGGTATCAAGTACAGCAGCGGCGATGGCTTCCTCGGCCGTCTTGCCGCCCCAGATGACGAATTGCACGGCGGGGAAATAACGCTCGCACTCGCTGAGCGCGATCTCCACCAGATCCTCAAGCTGCTCGAGGCTTACCATCGGCACGCCGCGCAGAAGCATGGTGTAACGGAAAAGTGGCGTATGTTCGGTCGAGCAGATGTCGAAATGGCCGAGCCAGAGCCGCTCGTTCATGGACACCAGCAGTTCGTTGAGCGCCGGGCGGCGCGCATCGGGTACCTTCATGTCGAACTGGCAGGCGAACTGCATGCCCGAATTTTCTTCGTTCCACATGAAAAACAGGCGGTAGTCGCACCAGCGCCCCTGGATATCGACCACCATCTGGGTATCCGTCACCCGGTCGAACGTCCATTGATTGGCTGCGACGAGCTCCTCCACCGAATCAAGCGGATTGAACCCCGCATCGATGGATTCGAACGTGACCGTCTCCATAACCCGAAACTCCACGGCCGGGGCCAGCTTTTCCGCCGATGCCCGCACAGCCTTCTCTCAAGACGAAGCGCCCCCCGCGCCCCGTTTGCCAAACAAGTGCGTGACCCTGCCAGAAGGGCCGGCAGGCCGCAAGGCGGGCAAAGGGGGAAGGCAAGATTTCCCCGGTTCCGTGCCGGCCGCTTTGACCGGCGTTCAGGCGATCAGGACTTGGCGGCAGGCTTGCGGCGACGTGCCGGTGCGGCCGGCGCGGCCGCAGCCGATGTAGCGGCCAGCTTTTCTTCCAGTGCGGCGATCCGGGCGGCCAGCACCTCCTGCTCCTCGCGCGCCTTGATGGCCATGGTGCGCACCGCCTCGAACTCCTCGCGCGGCACCAGATCCATATGGGCCAGCATGCGCTCCATGCGGGCACGGATGATCTGCTCCAGCTCCTGCCGCGCGCCGTTGGCTGCGCCCACCGCGCCGCCGACCAGGCGGGCCAGATCATCCAGGATTTTGCTTTCGGTCTGCATCTCGATCATCCTTATCCCAAGGGGCCGGCCCTTGTGGCCGCCCCTGCCTTGCCGGGAATCTGACGGGGCAGGGCCCCAGCCCGTCATCATACCCCCAAATGCCGCCGATGGGCAGGAACGCCTGCCAGCCGGCAAAGGTTGCCAGAGTGCGGCGGCGAAGGGCTGCTGCCCGGGCGCGCGACTATGAACCACGCCTCAATCTCCCGGCAAGGGGCTGGCGCGCCATTGCGGCCACCCGCCCCCCACCCCTATAAGGACCGCTTGAGGGGCGGGGGAACCTTCTGCCCTTTTTCGACCTAAAATCGATCCGGTGTTGTCGCCGGGACGCCGGCCGGGGGCCGGGCTCCCTGAATGGCACCCGCTGGCGGAGCCTTTTACCCGATGCCTGGCCTTCCCTATCCCGACATCGACCCCATTGCCTTCCATCTCGGCCCACTGGCCGTGCGCTGGTACGGGCTTGCCTATCTGGCCGGTTTCGTCCTCGGCTGGCGCTATGCGATCTCGCTCGCCAAACGCGGCGCCAATTTCATCGGGGCGCCGAAGGTCTCCGACATCGACGATTACCTGACCTGGATCGTGGTTGGCGTCATCCTCGGCGGGCGGATCGGCTACGTGCTGTTCTATAACCTCTCCTTCTATGTCGTGAATCCGCTCGACATCTTCATGGTCTGGCATGGCGGCATGTCGTTCCATGGCGGGTTCCTCGGCGTGGCGATGGTGACTTTCCTCTTCTCCCGGCGCCGGGGCATCGCGCCGCTGGCGCTGGCAGACCTTGCCTGCGCCGCCGCCCCCATTGGCCTGTTCTTTGGCCGGATTGCCAACTTCATCAATGGCGAGCTCTGGGGCCGCCCGTGGGACGGGCCGTGGTCGATGGTCTTTCCGGGCGACAAGGACCATCTGCCCCGTCACCCCTCGCAGCTTTATGAGGCGGCGCTTGAAGGGATCGTGCTCTTCAGCGTGCTGGCGCTGCTGGCGCGGGTACCGGCAGTGCGCCGTCGGCCGGGCGTGCTCTCGGGCATCTTCGTCATCGGTTATGGCCTTGCCCGTGTGGTGGTGGAGCATTTCCGCCAGCCGGACGCGCAGCTCAACTATCTGGCCTTCGGCCTGACCATGGGCCAGATCCTGTCGCTGCCGATGATTGCCGCCGGCGTGGCACTGGCCGTCTGGTGCTGGCGCCGGGGCCTTGCCCCGCTGAGCCCGGCCGAACCGGTTCCGGCAACCCCGGAGCCGGCACGGTGAGCGAGCCGAACGGGCTGCTGCCCGTTCTGGCGGACCGTATCCGCCGCGAAGGGCCAATCAGCGTTGCCGACTACATGGCGCTGGCCCTCGGCCACCCGCAGTTCGGTTACTATATGAGCCGCGAACCCTTCGGTCGTAGCGGCGACTTCATTACCGCGCCGGAAATCAGCCAGATGTTCGGGGAGTTGATTGGCCTGTGGGCGGCGCAAGTCTGGCTCGATCTCAGCAGCCCCGGGCAGTTTGCCCTTGTCGAACTCGGTCCCGGCCGCGGCACGCTGATGGCGGACATGCTGCGTTCTACTGCCCGCGTACACGGCTTTGGCGCGGCAGCTCAAATTCATCTGGTCGAGATGAGCCCGGCCTTGCGGGCGCGGCAGAAGGCGGCACTGCCGGATGCCACACCGCACTGGCACGACGGCATTGATACGCTGCCGGGCAACCTGCCGCTGCTCATCATCGCCAATGAGTTTTTCGACGCCCTGCCGATTCACCAGTTGCTCCATGGACCGGCAGGCTGGCGGGAGCGGGCGGTCGATTTGACCCCGGACGGCACACTCTGCTGGGGCAGCCAGCCGGCCCCACAGGCGCTCGTCGCCAGTGTATCGCCGGCCCGCAGCGCCGCGCTGGCGGCAAGCCATCCGGCGGCAGCGCCGGCGATTGTCGAACTTTGCCCGGCCGGTGCCGCAATTTCGCACGAGCTTGCAGGCAGGCTCGTGCGGCAATCCGGTGCCGCACTCTTCATTGACTATGGCTATGCCGATGCAGCGGCGGTGGGCGACAGTTTTCAGGCGCTCGCCGCCCATCGTTTTGCCGACCCGCTGGCCGAACCCGGCCACGCTGATCTGACCGCCCATGTCGATTTTGCCGCTCTGGCCGAAGCGGCAACCAGCGCCGGAGCCGTGGCCTATGGCATTGGCACGCAGGGCGGTTTCCTGCAAGCGCTGGGGCTGGAAACCCGGGCGACGCAACTGATGGCAAGGGCCGACGAGGCCGGACGGCGTGCAATTGCCGAGGCGGCCACCCGGCTTGCCGACGTGCAGCAGATGGGCCACCTGTTCAAGGTGCTGGGACTTGCCGGAAGTGGGCTCAAGGCGTTGCCGGCCCTCACCCTTTATCGCCCGGGCTGACAACGCCCGGGGCGCCCCCCGGAACCATCGACCACAATCCAACCGAAAACGAAAGGCTGCCGCAGATGACCACCGCTCTGGCCCATGCCACCGACCCGGTACTTGCAGGCCTGCCCGGCATTCGTCACGCCTTCTGCGGCAAGGCCGGCGGTGTCAGCGGCGGCATTTATACCAGCCTCAATTGCGGGCTCGGGTCCGATGACGATGGCGCGGCAGTGACGGAAAACCGCGCCCGGGTAGCGGCCCTGATGGGGGTCCAGCCCGACCGGCTGCTGACCGTGCACCAGTGCCACAGCGCCGATGTCGTGACGGTAACCGCCCCCTGGGAGGCCGGCACGCCACTGCCACGGGTAGATGGCATGGTTACGCGCACGCCGGGCATCGCCCTCGGCGCGCTCGCCGCGGACTGTGCGCCGGTACTGCTGGCAGATGGCAAGGCCGGCGTTATCGGGGCGGTGCATGCCGGGTGGAAGGGTGCCATCGGCGGCGTAACCGACAGTGCAATTGCCGCCATGGAGGCGCTCGGAGCACGGCGCAGCGACATCGTAACCTGCGTTGGCCCCTGTATCGGCCCTGACCAGTATGAGGTGGGGCCGGAGTTCGAGCAGAACTTCCTGGCCGAGGACCCGGCCAGTGCCCGCTTCTTCCGCCCCGGCACCCGTGAAGGGCATCCGCTGTTCGATCTGCCGGGTTATGTGGTGGCCCGGCTGCAGCGGGCTGGCGTGGCGGCGGCGCGCTGGTGCGGCCTTGGCACGCTGGGGGCGGATACCCACTTCAGTTATCGCGCCAGCCGCCGGCAAGGCCACAGCGATTACGGGCGCAATATATCAGTTATATCTCTTTTTACGTGATATTGCAGTGCAGCAATTTTCATATTGACGGCGGGATGCCTCGCGCTCATAGTGCCCTCAGATCAAATTGTGCATTGCACCAAAGCGCCGCGCCGCAGGGGCCAACGGCACCCGCAAGCACGAGCGCAAAGAAAGGGATAAGGACATGACCGCCACCAACCCGTTCCTCGATATCGATTTCACCAAGCTCATGGCTGACTTCAAGGTTCCGGGCGTCGACATGAACGCCCTGGTGACCGCCCAGCGCAAGAACATCGAAGCGCTGACCCAGGCCAACCAGCTTGCCTTCGAAGGCGTGCAGGCCGTCCTGCGCCGCCAGACCGAAATCTTCCGCCAGACCATGGAAGAAGCCAATGTCATGCTGCGCGAACTGATGGCCGCCAGCGCGCCGGAAGAGAAGGTTGCCAAGGAGACCGAACTCCTCAAGGCCGCCTTCGAGAAGGCGCTCGGCAACATGACCGAGCTGGCCGAGATGGTTTCCAAGTCCAACAAGGAAGCCGCTGACGTTATCAGCAAGCGCGTCGTCGCCAGCCTCGATGAGGTCAAGACGCTCGTGACCAAGCTGAAGACCGCTTCCAAGTAAGTCTTCGCTGTCCCGGGCCTGCGGTCAGCCGCAGGCCCGGGGTCTCGGCAAAAAAGAAACCCGCCCGCGGCAGCCGCGTGGCGGGTTTCTTTTTTGCCCGCGTCACTGCAGGGCCCGTGGCCGCCAGCCTCTGGCCGGGGCAACCCTATGCACGTCCGGACAGATGCGTTATTAAACAAAGGGCGGATTTATTTTAAAATTACATAATCTGGGGGCGAATAATGTCCGTCACCGAAGCCCAGGCAGGGCGCGATCTTAGCTGGCAGGAGTTCGAAAGAGTCGAACTGCGTGTCGGCACGATCATCCGCGCCGAACCTTATCCCGAAGCGCGCCGGCCGGCGATCAAGCTGTGGCTGGATTTCGGCCCCGAGATCGGTGAGCGGCGCAGCTCGGCCCAGCTGACCCGGCATTATACGCCCGAAACCCTGATCGGCCGGCAGGTCGCCGCCGTGGTGAATTTTCCGGCCAAACAGATCGGCAAGTTCGTCTCCGAATGTCTGGTCGTCGGTTTTCCCGATGAGGCGGGCGAACCGGTTATCCTGTCACCCGGCCGGCCAGTGCCGAACGGAGGCCGTCTCTTCTAGAACACCCGGAACAGAGTGTGGCGGCCGGCGACCTACAGCCGGCACCCGCACAAGGACCTCGCATCGCCGTGACCAGAACTCCCCACCCACCGCAGAGTCGGCTCCAGACCGACCCGCTTGCCGTCAGTTCGATCGAGGACGAACTGCGGCGCCGGATATCGCGCATCGAGACGCAGCTGGGGTATGACGCGCCGGAGCTGATTGCTCCGCTGCTGGAACAGGCAAGTTTTCTGCGCAATGTCGACCGGGCCGGCGAAGCCGCCGCCGCCGCCGCACAGGCACGCGCGCTTGCAGAGGCGATTCATGGCCTCGACAGCCCGCTGGCCGCCCAGGCGCAGGCAGTAATGGGGCTCTGCTTCTTCAATCTCAACCGGCTGGACGATGCCGCCGCCTGTCTGGACCGGGCGATTTCCGGACTGATGCGCCAACCCGGATCGGATCCGACATTGCTGGCCGAGGCGCTCAATGCACTGGGGGTCTGCCTTGGGGCGGAAGGCGACCATGCCGCCGCGCTCAGCTATTTCCGTCAGGCCATCCAGCTGACGGAGAGCCGACCGAACCCCGACCGCAGCCGCTTGTCGACCTGGCTGGCCAATCTCTCCAGCGCCCATGTCGCCATGGGTGAGGTAGCACAGGGGCGCGCCGCGCTCGACCGGGCCATCGCGATGCGCGAAGCCATCTTCGGCATCGACGATCCGCGCACGCAGAAGCTGCGCGAAAGACTGGAAAAGCTCTAAAGGGCCGAGCCCTGTCTTCTTCCGTTCAGGGAGGGGGCGGCAGCATGTCCTGCAGCAGCCGGCGTGATTGCTCGACCACCTGCCGGACATCGGCGTGGAGCTCCATCTCCGCCAGCATCGCGGCGTCCGCCCAGCAGGCGGCGTCGATATCGTCCTCGGCCATCGCCTCACCGGAAACCCAGCTCGCCGCCACATCCACCAGTGTGTAGTGGAACTGCACCCGGTCCGCCTCGTCCCGCACGATCTTGTCGAAGGCGCTGACGACGGCGACCGGCTCAATGACGAGGCCGGTTTCCTCCGCAACCTCGCGCCGGGCGGCCTCGAACAGGCTCTCGCCCAATTCCTGCGCCCCGCCGGGCAGCGACCAGGAACCCAGCTCGGGCGGGCGTGCACGCCGGACCAGAAGAACGCAGTTGTCCTTCCAGACGATGACGCCCACACCCACCCAGGGCCGATCGGGATATTCGCGGCTCAACAGGCTCTCCCTATGCGCATCCTGCGCAGGACCAGAGCCTTAATACATATGCTGGCCACCATTGATCGACAATGTGGAGCCGGTGATGAAGCCGGCATCGTCGGCGATGAGGAACAGTACGGCGCGGGCAATCTCATCCGCCTTGCCGAGACGGCCAACCGGAATGCGCGCGATGATCTTTTCCAGCACCGCCTCAGGCACAGCGCGGACCATATCGGTATCGATATAACCCGGAGCGATGGCGTTGACGGTGATACCTCGGTTGGCGGTTTCCTGCGCCAGCGCCTTGGTGAAACCATGGATGCCGGACTTGGCGGCAGCATAGTTTACCTGGCCATACTGGCCGGCCTGACCGTTGATGGAGCCGATATTGACGATACGGCCAAAGCCACGGCCGCGCATGCCGTCGATCACCGCCCGGCTCATGTTGAAGCAGGAGCCGAGATTGGTATCGATCACCGCCTGCCACATGTCGTGATCCATGCGGTGCATGGTGGCATCGCGGGTGATGCCGGCATTGTTGACGACAATATCCACCGGGCCGAACTCGGCCTCGATCTCGCCGATAGCCTTGGTAACGGCCGCAAAATCCGCCACGTCGAACTTGCGGGCCGGAATGCCGGTGCGCTCGGTAAAGGCAGCTGCCTTTTCGTCATTGCCGGCATAGTTGGCCACCACCTGGTAGCCTGCATTCTTGAGCGCGACGGAAATCGCCTCGCCGATACCACGGGTACCACCGGTAACCACCGCCAAGCGTGCCATGCCTGCCTCCCTTATCGTGATGTCCTGACCTGGACGTTATGATTCCCTGGCGGGGCAGCCTTGCCGGCTGCCCCCGGAAATCTATTCAGTTGATCTCTTGTTCCTCAGCGTTCCACGCACAGGGCAATGCCCATGCCGCCACCGATGCACAGCGTGGCGAGGCCCTTGTGCGCATCGCGGCGCGCCATCTCATGCAGCAGGGTAACGAGCACGCGTGCGCCCGAAGCCCCGATGGGATGACCAAGCGCAATGGCGCCGCCATTGACATTGACCCGCGCCGGGTCCCAGCCGAGGTCCTTGTTAACAGCCAGAGCCTGGGCGGCGAACGCCTCATTCGCCTCGACAAGATCGAGATCGCCAACCGACCAGCCGGCCTTCTTGAGCGCGCTGCGGCTGGCGGGAATCGGACCGGAGCCCATTACCGCCGGCTCGACGCCGCAGGTGGCCCAGCTGGCAATGCGGGCGAGCGGCGTGATACCGCGGCGCGCTGCTTCCGCAGCCGTCATCAGGATAACACCGGCCGCTCCGTCATTAAGGCCGCTGGCATTGCCCGCCGTCACGCTGCCTTCCTTGGAAAAGGCCGGGCGCAGCTTGGCGAGCGCCTCGATCGTGGTGCCATGGCGGGGATGCTCGTCACTGTCGACAACCACATCGCCCTTGCGGGTGGAGATGGTCACCGGGACGATCTCGTCCTTGAACTTGCCGGCCTTCTGCGCCGCCTCGGCCTTGTTTTGCGACGCAAGGGCGAAGGCATCCTGCTCATCGCGGCTGATCTGCCAGCGCTCGGCCACGTTCTCGGCGGTGATGCCCATGTGATAGCCGTGGAACGCTTCCCACAGGCCGTCCTTGATCATGGTGTCGGTAAGCTCGAGGCTGCCCATCTTGGCGCCGGAGCGCAGGAAGGCGCTGTGATGGGCAAGGCTCATGCTCTCCATGCCGCCGGCAATGACGATACCGGCCGCACCGGTCTGGATCGCCTGCATGCCGAGCGCCACGGTGCGCAGGCCCGAGCCGCAAACCTGGTTGATGCCGTAAGCCGTCTTGTCGGTGGGGATGCCGGCATTGACCGCTGCCTGGCGGGCCGGATTCTGGCCCTGGCCGGCAGTGAGGACCTGGCCCAGCACCACCTCGTCGACCTCGTCCGCCGCCACGCCCGAGCGCCTGAGCAGCTCGGTGATCATCACCTTGCCGAGATCATGCGCGGGCAGGCTGGAAAGGCCCCCGGAAAAACTGCCAATCGGCGTACGGGCCGCACTGGCAATGACGATATCGGACATTCGATTTCTCCCCGGGGATATGGGCCCTGGCCGGAACCGCTGATGCCTCAACCGTAGCGGGTACCGGCAGGCTGTCGATGATCTGCGTCAAGTGACCGGACAACTCAAGCACAGGCGGCGCGCCGTGCCAACCGTCGGGGCAGTCACGAGGCCGTCATAGTGACGAGCCAGTCGCGCAAGGGTTGCCAAACCCAGCCCGGCGCCTTGGCACTGACCATCATGCCGATATGGCCGAGCGGCGGTTCGATGAGATCGCGGCGCGGCAGGGCCGAAGCCAGCGCCAGCGCGCTGGCCGGCGGCACGATGCGGTCGGCGGAAGGCACGACCACGAGGGAAGGCTGCGCCAGCTTTCCGGCGACAACGGGGCAGCCCGCCACCTCCCACTTTCCAGTGGCGGGCGTATTGGCGCCCCACCAACCGGCAAGGCACTCCCCGGCAACGCGGGCGACGAGCGGCACGCCGTCATTAAGCCAGTCCTCCACCGCCACAAAGGCGCTATCGGGCCGGCCTTCAGGCGGCGGTTCTCCGGCTTCTGCAGCAGCGAATCGCGAAAACTTGCGGGCAGCGAGCAACGGATCGAGCGCGGTGAAAAACAGCTGCAGCATGTCGGTGGGCATCGCCCCCCAGGCCGAAAGGGCAGGTGCCAATACGGCATGCAGTGCCGCCATCTGCCGTCCGGTCACCCCATCGTCGGCCACATAAAAATCCCAGGGTGTGGCGAGGAAGACGAGCGCCGAGATGGCGGCCGGCTCCAGCGCCGCAAGGCCGGCAGCCAGCAGGCCGCCCATGCAGTAGCCGATCACCGGCACCGGCCCGCCCGCCAGGGTGCGGGTAACAGCCAGCGCCCGGGCAAGCCGCCCGGCCACATAATCATCGAGTCCGAAGTTGGTCTCGGCTGCACCGGGAACACCCCAGTCCACCAGCAAAGGACGCAGGCCGGCCCCGGCGAGGAAGCGCAGGAAAGAGCGCTCCGCCATCAGATCCAGCACATAGGCCCGGTTGATGAGCGATGGCACGATGAGGAGCGGCCGCCCGCCCTCTGCCCCATAATCGAGAAGCCGGGTTGACCCCTCCTGCCACAGCACCGGCGCCGCCTCCGGAGGCCGGTGCCAGGGATGGGCCCGATAGCGGCTGACGCCGGCCATCATGCGAGCAAGGCGGCGCACGCCCTCGGCAGCCAGCGCCGCTTCTACCGCCTCTGCCGGATAGTCAGCCAGCTTTCGGGCGACGGCCTCCAGATCGCTTGCCTGCGCGCCCTTCCAGGGCGGCGAGCCTTGCTTCCACTGCGTCCAGGCGGCCGGCGAGCCGAGCCAGGGCATCGCCGCCAGCCCCAGATGCAGCCAGAGCGGCCGTGGACCCAGCCTTGCTGCTGGCGGTTTCTCCTGCGAAATCGGCGTCGGTGCCGGCGTCCGCTTGCCTGTCATGCGTTCCACTCCCGCCGCCGGTACCGGCACCCGTCTTCTGCCCCGATCTGCTTTCACCCGCGCCGGCAAGTGCCGCTATCATGGCGCTGGCAGCCCCGCTCCACATCGCCGTCAACCGTGTCAGCGTCTCGGCGGTTTCGGGATCGGCAAGGTTCGCCGCCACCTGGTCCTGCCAGAGATCGACAAACTCGCGGGCAAGCCCGGCCAGCTCCGCAGTCCGGCCGGGGCCCGCCGAACCGTCATCGCCGTGATCGGCACCCATGTGACGCCTTCCTCCCTTTTGTGCCGGCCGGACATCCTGCCCGCCTGTTGCATTGCGACACCGCGTCCGCGCAAGCCCTTGCTAAGTCACCTCCTACACGCTTAGCTTGAGTGAGGAAGCGAAGAGCCGGTCAGGCCAGCGGAGGAACAACAAGACAATGACAAAGGCTGACGAAGAAAAACCCGCTCCGATTACCATCAAGAAATATGCGAACCGGCGCCTCTACAATACCGCAACCAGCAGCTATGTGACCCTTGATCACCTTGCCGGCCTGGTCAAGGAGGGTGCCGACTTCGTGGTCTATGACGCCAAGACAGGCGAGGACATCACCCGCTCGGTGCTGACCCAGATCATCGTCGAGGAAGAGAGCAAGGGCGGGCAGAACCTGCTGCCCATCAGCTTCCTGCGCCAGCTTATCGCCTTTTATGGCGACAGCATGCAGTGGGCGGTGCCGCGCTACCTCGAACATTCAATGCAGGCCTTCTCCTCCAATCAGGAGCGCATGCGCGACTATATGAAGAACTCGCTGGCCCCGATGGGCGGGATGCCGGCGATGTTTCCCTTCGGCGCCGCGCTGGAGGAAATGGCCAAGCAGAACATGGCGCTCTTCGACCGGGCGTTCCAGGTGTTCTCGCCCTACTCTCCGCCGGCTTCCGGAAGCGCCGCTCCGCAGCGCCCGGCCAGTACCGGCAATCCGGCCGAGGATGCACTCAACATGCTGCAATCGCGTCTCGACGAATTGCAGCAGAAGATCGACAAGCTGAGCAAATAACGCCTTCCGGAGACGGAAAACAAAAGCGCCGGCGGCTCCCCGTCGGCGCTTTTGTTTTCAGCGTCCTCAAACGCCGGAGCCGGTCATTCCTGCAACAGCGTTTCGCGCACGCGGGACCAGC
Organism: Radicibacter daui; assembly: GCA_030657355.1. Classification (GTDB taxonomy): domain Bacteria; phylum Pseudomonadota; class Alphaproteobacteria; order Radicibacterales; family Radicibacteraceae; genus Radicibacter; species Radicibacter daui. The sequence goes on along the minus strand of CP131056.1, from coordinate 475,825 downwards.
GCCGCTCAAAGGCGCTTTCCATGTGCTTGCCACCGATGAGATCGCGGGTCGGCAGCGTCAGCTTCTTGCGCAGGTCGCCAAGCGCCTGGCCATCGGCACGGGCGCCGGTCTTGGTCAGTGGATTATTGCCGTTGAGCGCACGCACGAGGCGCAGCAGCAGGGATGCCTGGGTACGCGGCAGGCGCCCCCGGCTGATGCCCTTGGAAATCCAGAGGTGATTATTCCAGCCGCCGGCACCGGGAACGGCGCTTTCGCCCATCACATAATCGGCCAGCACCATGAGGGCCGCGGCCAGATTCTTGTGATCGCCCAGCAGGTCGCGGATCATCTCCGACATTTCCAGCACTTCGGCGCAGATCTCGTCCGTCAGCTGCCACATGCGGTCTTCCTTCGCCATGATGGCGATGTTGAAGACCTCATCCAGCTTGGCCGGCCAGGCGCGGAATTCGCCCAGATATTCGCTGAGCGCTGCATTGAAGGCAAAACGCCCGCCATCTTCCGGCGACAGTTCAGCCGATCGCGCCAGCGCGGCCACGGCATCCTCGCGTGACTTGATCACCAGCTTGCGGCCGGTGGAAAAGCCGGTGGCCCGGTTCATCGCCTCGGCAAAGATCTTGTCCATCCGGCTGGTCAGCACCCCAGCATCCACATCCTTGGGCGCGTCCTGCCAGAACTTGACGAAGATGAAATAGAAGGCACCCGGCAGCCGTTCCTCGCGGAAGAAGCGCTTCATGTGCTGGCCGCCATGCACGAACTCGGTCGGGGAGATGACGAGTTCGGTCAGGAAATTTTTCATGATCTGGCCGACCGCCCGGCGCACGACCGGGTGATAGATGTCTTCCAGCGTCTCGAACTTGCAGTTGAAGGGGTCCGGCTCGAGGCAGATAGTCGCTTTCTTGGCGCCAGCTACGGCCTGCTGGCTCAGCACTTCGCGCTCCTTGCGGCGCCCGCCGAGCCCGGACCACTCTTCCACCACGCGCACCGCCTGCACGCCGGGCACGCCCAGATGATTGCGCGCACTCTGGACGGCAGGGGCCTCCTCGTCGAAGGCAGATTGCAGCGCCCAGCGGTTTTCCTTCTGGACGTACACCTCGAACTTGGAGTTGCGAGAAAACATCAATCACCGACCTGGTAGCGACACCCAAAGCCGCCAGCGAAACGAGCGCAGACGGACCCAGCTGCCATTTTTACCGCAAACTTATTAAGGAAAGTTAACCAGCCTTCGCTCAATGGCCCGATTTGAGGCGGAAGAAGGGTTGCAGCCGGCAGTTTGCCTAATTAGGCTCTGCCGCGTTTCCTTGCGCCCGGTCCCTTTCCGGGCGGGCGTTCCCCCAATCGCAAGCAAAGCTTCAGAAAGCGCGAGTCATGTCGATCATCGCCGACCGTCTTTCCCGTATCAAGCCGTCACCGACCATCGCCGTCACTACCAAAGCCCGCGAGCTCAAAGCCGCTGGCCGCGATGTGATCGGTCTTGGCGCGGGCGAGCCGGATTTCGATACGCCGGAGAATGTCAAGGACGCGGCCATTGCCGCGATCAAGGCCGGTCATAGCAAATACACCGACGTGGCGGGCATTCCCGAGCTGCGCAAGGCGATCTGCGCCAAGTTCAAGCGCGAGAACAACCTGACCTACACGCCCGACCAGGTGACCGTTGGCACCGGCGGCAAGCAGGTGCTCTACAACGCGCTGATGGCGACGCTCAATCCGGGCGATGAAGTCATCATCCCGGCGCCGTTCTGGGTCAGCTACCCGGACATGGTGCTGCTGGCCGAAGGCGTGCCGGTCATCGTCGAGGGGCCCGAGAGCACCGGCTTCAAGCTGCAGGCGGCCGACCTTGAAAAGGCAATCACGCCCAAGACCAAGTGGCTGGTGCTGAACTCACCCAACAACCCGACCGGCGCCGCCTACACCGCGGCCGAGCTGCGCGCCCTTGCCGACGTGCTGCTGCGCCACCCGCATGTCTGGGTGATGACGGACGATATGTATGAGCACCTCGTCTATGACGACTTCAAGTTCGCGACCATCGCGGAAGTGGAGCCGAAGCTCATCGACCGTACGCTCACCGTCAACGGCGTCTCCAAGTCCTATGCCATGACTGGCTGGCGCATCGGTTACGCCGCCGGCCCGCTGCCTGTCATCAAGGCGATGAACGCTATCCAGTCGCAGTCGACCTCCAATGCCTCATCGGTTGCCCAGTGGGCGGCCGTCGAAGCGCTGAACGGTCCGCAGGATTTCATCGCCGAGCGGGCACTGGCCTTCAAGGACCGCCGCGATCTCGTGGTCTCGATGCTGAACCAGGCCAAGGGCATCAGCTGCAAAACCCCGGAAGGCGCCTTCTACGTCTATCCGTCGGTTGCCGGCTGCATCGGCAAGAAGACGCCGGACGGCAAGGTCATCGAGAGCGATAGCGACTTCGTGACCTACCTGCTGGAAGCCGAAGGCGTGGCAGCGGTGCAGGGTGCGGCCTTCGGCCTGTCGCCCTACTTCCGCATCTCCTACGCCACCTCGACCGATGCACTGGAAGAAGCCTGCCGGCGCATCCAGCGCGCCTGCGGTTCGCTGACCTGATCAGGTGCCCTGAACGGGCCTGGCCGTCTGTGCCGGCCCGATCAGGCTTCTGAAGTGTCCCATGCCCCCGTTCTCCTTTGCCGCCTTCCGAGGGGGCGCCGGAAAACGGGGGCATGCTTGTTTCAGGGTCCGGCAGCTTACTTGTCGCTGTGGCGGCAACGGGTTACCGTCCGCCCTTGGGGGATAAGCGGGGATGATGAACCGCAGGGGCAAGGTAACCGGCAGAACGTGGCCGGCGGCGACGGCCGCCGGCCTCTTGGTCGTGACATCAGCGGGCAGGGCCCTGGCCGCCGAGGCAACCGTCGTGTCCGCAAACCCGGCGCTTCTGGCAACGCTCGCCGGTCTGACCCTTGCTCTCGCCGTGACCCTGTTTTTTGCCCTGCGCGCCCGCCGGCGCTCCCAGCAGCTTGCGGAACAGCTGCATGATGAATGGCGCCTGCGCCATGCCGCAACCCCGCTCATCGCCACGGTGGATGGCGAAGGGCGCATCAAACGGCTCACCGGGGCCGATAGCCTTGGCCTTGCGCCGGTCGAGGACGGGCTGCCGGCAAGCTTCCTGACCGTGGCACTGCTCCCCGGCGACAGCCTTGCCGGCTCGCCGCCGCCCTGGATGATGCATCTGACACAGGGCGGGCAGGAGCGTTATCTGCTCGGCTGGCCGGCACAGGAAGCACCGGAGAGCCTTTCCGCCACCCGCCGCATCTGCCTTTCCCCCGCCAGCTCCCTCCTGGGAACGATGGATGAATTGCAGGCGACCCGCGAACAGCTTGAGCAGCTCACCGCAATGCTGGATACGCTGCCACTACCGGTGTGGCGACGCGATGCCTCGCTGCGCCTTGCCTGGATCAACCGTGCCTTCGTGGATTTTGTCGAAGGCAATGACCGCACAGGCGTGCTGGAGGACCAGCGCGAGCTGGCCGCAACCCCCGCCTTCGGCACGCCGCGCCGCCTTGCGGAAAAGGCCCGCGAAAGCCACACGCTGGAAACCCACAGCCTGCCGGTGATCGTGAAAGGTGAGCGCCGGCAGATCTCGCTCAGCGAAATGCCCTTGCAAGCCGCAGCTCCCGGCGCGCCGGGCTACCTGGGCTGGGCGCTCGACGAAAGCGCGGCAGCAGCCCTTTCCCGGGAATTCGAGCGGCACCGGCAGGCACAGGCCGAGATTCTGGAGGCCATGGGCGCCGCCATCGCCATCTTCGGTCAGGATACGCGCCTGACCTTCTACAACAGCAACTTCGCCCGCCTCTGGCGGCTGGAGGAGCGCTGGCTTGACGGCGCCCCTTCCTATGCCGAGCTGCTGGACAGCCTGCGCGCCCGCGGCGCCATTCCGGAGACGGAAAATTTCCGTGACTTCCGCTCCCGCCAGCTTGCCCGCTTCACAGCACTGCCGGCAACGGAAGAAGAGGTGCTGCACCTGCCGGACGGACGTACGCTGCGCGTGGTTATCGCCGCGCATCCACCCGGCGGATTGCTGTTCAGTTACGAAGACGTAACGAATGCCCTGGAGCTGCAGGCCTCCTACGATACGCTGATGGCGGTACAGCGCGAGACGCTGGATAACCTTGCCGAAGGTGTTGCCGTGTTCTCCAGTGACGGCCGCCTGACGCTGCTCAACCCCGCCTTCATGCGCCTCTTCCAGCTGAGCCCGCCGGAGACGGCACGCGGCCCCCACGCCGCCGAACTGGTCGACCGGATGCTGACGGTGTTCCCGCATCCCGATGCGGAACTGCGGCGCGAGCTTCTGTCGCTGGCGCTCGAGCGCTCCTCACGGGCCCTGCGGGCCGAGCTCAATCAGGGGCTGGTGGTGGAGATCAGCAGCGTGCCGCTGCCCGACGGAGCGATGCTCAACACCGTGGTCGACATCACCGACACCGTGCAGGTGGAACGCTCCCTGCGCGCCGACAACGCGGCCCTGACCGAGGTGGGGCGCATCAAGAGCGAATTCCTCGCCAATGTCACATCGCAGCTCAGAAGCCCGATCAACGCTGTACAGGGTTATGCCGACATCCTGCAGCGCGGCCAGTTCGGCGAACTGACACAACGGCAGAACGATCAGGTCGACGGCATTCTGGAAGCCAGCGAAAAGCTGCGCCGGCTGATCGACGACATCCTTGACCTTGCCACCATCGAAGCCGGCATGCTGTCGCTCGATCTCGCGCTGGTGCCGGTGGCAACGCTGCTGTCCGAAGCCGGGGAGATTACCCGCGACTGGGCCCGCCGCAGCGACGTGGCACTGGTGATCGATTGTGCGAGCGATGCCGGCCTTATTCTCGGTGACCGGCGCCGGCTGGTCCAGGTGCTGTTCCGCCTCGTCAGCAGTGCCATCCGCGCGACGCCAGCGGGCGGGCGCGTGCTGCTGAGCGCCCGGCGCAGCCCGGACGGGCTGGAGATTACCGTCAGCGATACCGGCCTCGGCGGCCCTGGCATCGAGCCGGGACTGCTCTTTACCCCCTTTGACCGCGCCGCCCGCGGGCGCGACGGCGAAGGGCCGGCATTGGGCCTGACGCTGGCCCGCAACATCATAGAACTGCATGGCGGCAGCCTGACGCTCGGTGCCCAGCCGGGTGGCGGCACGCGGGTGTGCCTGACCCTGCCCGCCACCCAGGCCCTGCCGCTGCTGCCGGACGATGCCCTTGAGGATTTTGCCATGAGTGCCAGAAGCTCTGCTGCCGGCCTGCAACTGGACCTGCCGGACCCGGCAGCCACCGACCGTCTGGGCGAGGCGTTGGGGCCGCTGCTCGCCCCCGGCGATTCGGTACTGCTGGAAGGGGATCTCGGCACCGGCAAGACGGCGCTCTGCCGTGCCCTCATTCGCCGCCTTGCCGGATCGGAAACGGCCGTACCCAGCCCCACCTTCACGCTGGTGCAGACCTACGAGACAGCTGCCGGACCGCTGGCCCATCTTGACCTTTACCGGCTGGAAGAGCCCGACGAAGTGCTCGAGATCGGCTGGGAAGAACTGGTGCAGGACAGTATCTGCCTGGTGGAGTGGCCGGCCAGGCTTGGACCGCACACGCCGCGAAACCATCTGCTGGTGCGGCTGGAGATGACCGCGACCGGCGGACGCCGCGCCCGGCTGGAAGGACGGGGAAGCTGGCAGGCGCGCCTTGCGGCAGCGGCTTCGGCACTGACCGGCGTGGCCGGCCTTGCCGAGCTTTCCTGACAGCCCCGCCACGGCAGGGGCAAAGGCTCAACAAAGGGAGTGAGTGCGCATGACCCAGCTTGTTGTCGCGACAGTACTCTTTCTTGTCCTGCATTTCGGGCTCGCCGCCCCGCCGGTACGAGGCCGGATCATCGCCCTCACCGGCGAGATGGCCTACCGCGGCCTGTTTTCACTGGCGGCCACGGTGCTGATCGTCTGGGTTGCGCTCGCCTATCGCAGCGCGCCCTACATCAGCCTGTGGGCACCAGCCGCCTGGCAGCACTGGCTCGCCATCATCCTCATGCTGCCGGCAACGATCCTCATCGTGTGCGGCATGACCCAGCCCAACCCGACCGCCGTCGGCGGCGGGAAACTGCCGCCTCACGGCAGCGACATGGCGCGGGGAGCCCTGCGGGTGACGCGGCACCCGATGATGTGGGGCTTTGGCCTGTGGGGCATCGTACATGCCATCGCCAACGGTCATCTGGCCGGGCTCGTCCTTTTTGGCGGCATGACGATCCTCGCGCTGGCGGGCACGCTTGCCATCGATGCCAAGCACGCGCTCCGCGATGCGGAAAGATGGCGTGATTTTGCCGCCGCCACCTCCAATCTTCCTTTTGCGGCCATCGTTGCCGGACGGCAGAGGCTGCCTTTCGGCGAAGTAGCGCCGTGGCGGCCGGCTGCCGGCGCCCTGCTTTGGGTCGCCCTGATGGCGCTCCACCCCTATGTCATCGGCGTCAGTGTCCTGCCGGCCTGACGTTGTCCTGAAGCTTCTCCTGAAACCCTGAAAGAAAAGACATGTCCGATACTGCAAACCGGCCGAGCCTGACCGTCGAAGGCGCCCGTAAAGTGATGGAAGCCGCCAAGGCGGAAGCGACCCGCAACGGCTGGGCCGCCACTATCGTGGTTGCCGATGCCGCCGGGGTGGCGCTGCTGCTGGAGCGCGACGAAAAGGCATGGGCGGCGAGCGTCGATGTAGCCCTAGGCAAGGCTGCCTCCGCCATCCGTTTTGGCCGGCCGACGGCTGCCCTTGAGGACATGATCAATGGCGGGCGTACGGCCTTTGTCGGCACGGCCGACGGCACACCGCTGCGAGGCGGCCTGCCCATCGTCCAGAACGGCGCCGTAATCGGCTCCATCGGCGTCAGCGGCCTGACGCCGGAGCGGGACGAGCAGGTGGGCAAGGCTGGCGTCGCCGTCTTCGCCTGACCGGCCGTGCAGAAAGGGCAGCGCCCGGCGTCGCCCTTCTTTTCATGCCCCCGCAGCGCAAGCGCGCACATGGCAGCAGGCGCCTGGAGGCATAAGCCACGCGGCATCGGTTTTTTGAATTTTCAGGGGAAAGATGGTGGGCGGTACTGGGATCGAACCAGTGGCCACTGCGATGTCAACACAGTGCTCTACCGCTGAGCTAACCGCCCACTCTTGAAACCTTTTCAGTCACCGCAAGGCAGGCTGAAAGGGCCGGCTCCGAAGCGCCCTGCGCGTCGGGTGCCGGGTAGTTAGCAAAGGGGCCGGGCCCGTGCAAGCCTTTTTGAACGCTCCGTCACGCATGGCTCCCGCGACGATGGGCATAACAGCGCGGCTGGCCGGCAACGATTAGACTTTTGCCACGGGTGACTATCGTGGCCCTGTGGGATAAACGGTTGGTTATGGATGCACTCAGCGCACGGCAGTCTGGCACCGTGGCCGCCCTTTCTCCGGCCGGCCAGGTGATCGACATTCTGGAGCCAGCCCTCCAGAAAACCCCCATCGTGCTCGCCTCCCCGCACAGCGGCAGCTTCTATCCCGACAGTTTCCTGGCCCAGAGCAGGCTCGACCGGTTGAGCTTGCGCCGCTCGGAAGATTGCCACGTCGATGCCCTGGCCGAACCCGCCGCGCGTCTTCTGGGAGCGCCGCTGCTGAAAGCGCTGTTCCCGCGCGCCTATGTGGATGTGAATCGCGAACCGTGGGAGCTCGACCCCGGCATGTTTACCGGCGACCTGCCCGGTTTCGTCAATGCCCGCAGCCCGCGTGTCATCAACGGCCTTGGCACCGTGGCGAAGGTGGTGGCGCAGGGGCAGGAAATCTACCGCCACAAGCTCGACTTCGCCGAGGTGGAGCGCCGCATCGAGGAACACTACCGCCCCTATCACGATGCGCTCGACCGGCTCATTGAACGCACGCAGGAGCGCTTTGGCCTCTGCGTGCTGCTGGACTGTCACTCAATGCCGTCCGAATCGCAAACCACCCAACGCGCCCGCGGGGGCCGCCACGCTTCCGATATCGTGTTCGGCGACTTTTTCGGTGCCTCGTGCGATCCCGCACTGGTGGGCGCCGCGGAGGCGGCAGCCCGTACGCGCGGCTTCGAGGTCGCGCGCAACAGCCCTTATGCCGGCGGCTTCATCACCCGGCATTACGGCCGGCCAGAAGCCGGCATCCATGTGCTGCAGATCGAGATCGGCCGCTGGCTTTACATGGATGAGGCGACGCTGGAGCGCCGCGAAGAAGATTTCGGCAAGCTGGCCGGGGATTTATATCACATTGCAGCCGCGATTGACGTTCAGGCCCGCAAGACACTTGGCAGGCGCCCCCCTCCCGCCGCATAAGGGGTCCCGCAAGACCCGGCATCCCGGCAACCCCGTGGATGGACCGGGTCTCTTTCACTCCGCCCGGGCCGGCTCTGCCGCGCCCATTCTTGTGACCGACATCTTGCCGAGGCGCCGCCGATGTCCCGTCAACCCCGCCCCGAGACCCCTCATCTCATCGATCCCGCGCAGCCGCGTCCGGCGCGTTTTACCGATGTGACGGTTCGTCCGGCGCGCGACAGCGACGTGCCCGCTTTCCAGCAGCTTTATGCCCATCACGTGACGACCACCATCGCCACGTTCGAGGAAGTGCCGCCAGCGCGCGAGGAGATGCTGCGCCGACTGCGCGCCGTGCAGAGCGCAGGCCTGCCTTACCTGGCCGCCGAGCTGGAAGGGGAGGTCTCTGGCTTCTGTTATGCAGCGCCGTTCCGCGCGCGCTCGGCCTACCGCTTCCTGGTCGAGGATTCGATCTATGTGAAGCCGGGCATCGAGGGTCGCGGTGTCGGCCGCGCGCTGCTGACCGCGCTTATCGACCGCTGCACCATGATGGGTTACCGGCAGATGATCGCGGTGACCGGCGTGACGGCGCAGGATACCCGCTCCACCCTGCTGCACGAGCGGCTGGGCTTTGAACGCGTGGCGCACCTCAAGGGCGTGGGCTTCAAGCAGAACCAGTGGGTCGATATCGTGATGCTGCAGCGCTCGCTCGGCGACGGTGATGCCACCCTGCCGCCCCCGCCCGAAGGCTTCGAGCGCGAATTCATTCCGCTGATCCGGCCGGCGATTCTCTGATCGCCCACGCAAGGAAACTCCCAAAAAGAAAGGCCGCGACAAGCGCGGCCCAAGTCTAGGGAGGAAACGCCCAATAAAGTGCGCTGCGGAATGGTTGGCCAGCGAAAGCCTCCAGCCATGCCGCACTGCAACATTTGGCCTTTTCCGCATAAATTTCAAGGGCCCGCTTCACATTTTTTGCCCCAAAACGGCCAGAAAAACTGGAACCCGCCCCTAAAAGATGCTGCAATGCACATTAAAGATTGCAGCCAATTGCCGCTCTTGCGCGTTGAGCGTTTGTGCAGGAATGCGCCGGGGACTCCGGCACATGAGCAAAACCATCCGCAAGGCGTCCCATGCCACCCCGCCCTGCCGACTGACGGCTGAAGGGAAAAGGGCGCTCGTTTCCCCCTCCAGAGGCTCTTCGGACCCTCTCGCCTGCCGGGGTGCCGGGCAAAGGACGCTCAAAAAGGGAGACAGTAATCACCATGGCCGGAGAAGGCGTTCCATCAACTCACCAGACAATCGACAGCCGAGTAACGGGCTTTCAGGGTGTACCAGGTACAGACGGGGACACCCTGCCACCACCACCGGCACTGGGCGTGGATGACTGCCTTTTTCTGGATTTCGATGGCACGCTGATCGATATCGCCGCCACTCCCGATGCCGTCATCATCCCCGCCGGATTACCGGCGCTGCTGCAAACCGCACATGATCTGCTGGGCGGTGCCCTCGCCATCGTCTCCGGCCGGCCGCTGGAACAGATAGACCAGCTGCTGGCCCCCTTTGCCGGCCCGGCCGGCGGACAGCACGGGCTGGAGTGGCGCCGGGCGGCAGAACTTCCCGTCGAAAGCCCGGAACCTGACCGCGCCGCTCTGGCCACCATTACCGGCAGAATGCAACAGCTGGCTGGCCTCCATCCCGGCCTCAGGGTTGAAAACAAGCCGCATGGTGCGGCGCTTCATACGCGAGGCGCTCCCGGGGCCGATCCGGCCGCCGCCGAGGTTGCCGAAGCACTGGCCCGGAAATTTGCCGGCAGCTTCGAACTGCAAGCCGGCAAATGCGTCTACGAGCTGCGCCAGAGCGGCGGCGACAAGGGCAGCACGGTGCGCCACATGATGGCCGAGCCGCTCTTTGCGGGCCGCAGACCTGTTTTCATCGGCGACGATCTGACCGACGAGGCCGGGTTTGAAGCCGTGCTCCCCTTTGGCGGCAGCGGCGTGATCGTCGGCGAGCGTCGGCCTACGCGGGCGACGACCAGCTTTCCAACCCCGAAGGAGCTTCACAGATGGCTTACAGACTTCATCAGCCAGGTGCAGCCGCGTCCGGGAGACCAGCAACCATGAGTCGGCTCGTCGTCGTTTCCAACCGTGTTGCCGCCCCGAACCCCGGCAAGGCCGCCGCCAACGGCGGCGGCCTTGCCGTTGCCATGCAGGAGGCGCTCTCCACCACCGGGGGGCTCTGGTTCGGCTGGTCCGGCCATGCCAGCGATAGCCCGCAGTCTGAGCCGCATATCGCCGAACATGCGGGCGTGACCTATGCCCAGCTCGACCTGTCGGCTACCGACTATGACGAATATTACAACGGCTACGCCAACTCGACGCTGTGGCCGCTCTTTCACTACCGTCTCGATCTGGCCGCGTTCCGCCAGCGCACCTATGCCGGATACCACCGGGTCAACGCCCTCTTCGCCCACAAGCTGGCGCAACTGCTGCGCCCCGATGATGTGATCTGGGTGCATGACTATCACCTGATCCCCATCGCCGAAGAGCTGCGGCAGATGGGCTATACCAACCGCATCGGCTTTTTCCTGCACACGCCATTTCCGGTTCCGGAGGTGCTGGGCGCGCTGCCCAACCTCAAGCTGCTGATGCGCAGCTTCTGCGCCTACGACCTCATCGGTTTCCAGACGGAATCCGATAATGCGGCCCTGCGCCGTTACCTGACCGACTGGGCCGGCGGACACGTGCTTGAAGACGGACGCATCGAGGCGTTCGGCCGCACTGTCGAAACGCAGGTATTTCCGATTTCCATCGATGTTGCCGGCATGTCGACGCTGGCGGCCCAGATTGCCAAAACTCCCACACTCCGGCGCTTCGTGCGCTCGCTCAACGAGCGCCAGCTGGTGCTGGGGGTCGACCGGCTCGATTACTCCAAGGGAATGCCCCAGCGGTTCGAGGCCTTTGGCAAACTGCTCGAAAACTATCCGGACATGAACAACCGGGTAACGATGATGCAGATCGCTCCGCCCTCGCGGGAAAACGTGCCGGAATACCAGGCGATCCGGGCTGAGCTGGAGCAGATTGCCGGCCATATCAACGGCCAGCATGCCGAGTTCGACTGGCAGCCGCTGCGCTACATCAACAAGGGTTACGGCCGGCGCACGCTCGCCGGTTTCTACCGTATTGCCCGCATCGGCCTCGTCACCCCGCTGCGCGACGGCATGAACCTTGTCGCCAAGGAATTCGTCGCCGCCCAGGATCCGGAAGATCCCGGTGTGCTGGTACTGTCGCAATTTGCCGGCGCCGCTTCCGAGCTCGGCGGCGGGGCCCTGCTGGTCAATCCCTATGATATTGAAGATTCAGCCGAGAACCTTCGCCGCGGCCTCTCCATGCCGCTGGACGAAAGAAAGGAGCGCTGGCAAACCATGTGGGCAGTGCTGGAGGCGAACACCATCGAGCACTGGCGCAAGGCCTACCTCAAAGCTCTTCACGCAACGGCTGGATAATGACCGAGACCTCCCGCAATCCGGACGCCTACCCCGCCCTGATCGCCGATATCGGCGGCACCAATGCGCGCTTCGCCCTGATGCAGGAGGATGGCAGTTACGTCTCCAAGGTGCTGCAATGCGCCGACTATCGCGACGTGATCGGCGCGGCGCGGGCGTTTCTGGAAACGGTGGATGAAAAGCCGCGGCACGGCGCCTTTTGCGTGGCGACCGCCGTTACCGGCGACCGCGTCTCGCTGACCAACAACAGCTGGTCCTTCTCCATCGAAGACGTGCGCAAGGCGCTGGAACTGGGCACGCTGCAGGTCGTCAACGACTTTACCGCCGTTGCCATGTCGATGCCCTTCCTTCAGGAAAAAGACCGCCGGCAGATCGGCGGTGGCCGGCCGCTGGAAGGTGCGCCCGTCGCCGTGGTCGGCCCGGGCACCGGCCTTGGTGTCTCCGGCCTCGTGCCCTTCCGAGGCCGCTGGATCAGCCTTGCCGGTGAAGGCGGGCACGCCACCTTTTCGCCGGCAACCGAACGCGAGGCAGCGATTACTGCGCGCCTGCGCCGCCGCTTTGACCATATCTCGTTTGAGCGCGTGCTCTCCGGCATGGGCCTCGTGAACCTTTATGAAGGCATCAACGAGATCGACGGCCATGTGCGCCCGCACTACAAGCCGCACGAGATCACCGAGCAGGCCCTGGCCGGCGCCGACCCGGCGGCGCGCGAGGCCCTGGAGATTTTCTGCTCCATCCTCGGCAACGTCGCCGGCAATGTGGCGCTGACATTGGGCGCCCGCGGCGGCGTCTTCATCGGGGGCGGTATTCCGCCCCGGCTCGGCAGTTTCCTCGACGACAGCTCCTTCCGGGCCCGTTTCGTCTCCAAGGGGCGCCTCTCCTATTTCCTCGAGCCGATCCCCACATATCTGATAACGCACGAACTGCCGGCCTTCGTCGGGTTGCGGGGCCTGCTTGAGCAGGGACCGGACCAGGGCTGAAGGCCAGCCTGCCGCCGAAAGCGGCGCGCAGACGAAAAAGTGCGGGCGACGCCGGCCCGGCAGAGTGCCGGGCGGCCAGACGTGAAGGAAACGCGGGATGAAGAAGGCAGCTGCTCCCAACGCCGCCCGGGCATTGGCCCTGATGCTTGTTCTTGCCGTCAGCACTCTTGCCGGACAGGCAGCGGCAAGTGACCTCTGGTCCCCCTTCATCGGCACCTTTGCCGGCAGCACGATCGAGAAGGGCAGCGGGGTCGTGGAAAAGCGCGACCTCGCCGTGACCATCAAGACGCTGGATGACGGGCAAGGCTTCAATGTCGACTGGCAGGCGCTGATCTACCGCCCCGATGGTAGCATCGACGAAAAACGGCTCGATGTTTCCTTCCGCTCCTCCGGACGCGGCAATGTCTATTCCGCCGCCATGCGGCACGACATGTTCGGCCATGATGTCCCGCTCGACCCGATGAAGGGCGAGCCCTACCTGTGGGCGACCATCGACGCGGATACGCTGACGGTAAATGCGCTCATCATTGCCGATGACGGCCGTTTCGAAGTGCAGAGCTACGTTCGGAGATTGACGGCCAGCGGATTACATTTGATGTTCTTCCGGTCGATCGATGGGACTAAAACCAAGACCATCGAAGCGGATCTGAACCGCGTAAAATAAGCGACCCTTGCCCTGTATCACAGGGCCGGAGCGCCGAACGGTTCAGGTTCGACAAGAAAGCGGGGCGCGGTAAAGCCGCAGGCCCTCAATAAAACGCTATTAAAACAGTTCATCTGGAGACCTCGCTCACATGTCCAATCGCATGCTTCCCGTCGAGCGGCTTGCCTTCACCCGTGCCAACGGCACCCGGGTGCTGCCGCGTGCGCTGATTGCCGTGCTGGCGGTGCTGGTTGGCAGCCTCGCCCTGGCGGCCTCCGCCCGCATCCAGGTACCGTTCTGGCCGGTGCCGATGACCATGCAGGTCGCCGTGACGCTGCTGATCGGCGCGAGCTGCGGCCCGCGTCTGGCTGCCGCCACCGTCGGCGCCTACCTGCTTGAAGGCGCCCTTGGCCTGCCGGTGTTCGCCTCTGGCGCCGGTCTCGTCTACATGGCCGGACCGACCGGCGGTTATCTCGCCGGCTTCTTCGCCGCTGCCGTGATTGCCGGTGTCGCTGCCCAGGCCGGGCTCTTTGCCCGTCTGTCTACCGCGCTTGCTGCGATGGTTGCTGCGACCGCCGTTCTCTACGCGCTTGGCCTTGGCTGGCTTGTCGTCGGCATCGGCCTCGCTCCGGCGAAGGCGGTTGCCGTCGGCCTCGTGCCGTTCCTGCCAGCCGAAGCGCTGAAGATCGCGCTCGCCACCGCCGGTGCGCTGCAGCTCTACCGCCGCCGCAGCTAAACCTTTCCCGCAAGGGAACGGATAGAAAAACCGCCCCGCGAGGCTTCGCGGGGCGGTTTTCTTTTGGGCTCTATCGACACCGGGTCCTGGCGCCTATCCGGCGGCAACCTCCGACAGATGCTCGCGCACCAGAAGCCAGGTGCGGCTATCGGGGGCAAAGGCCTGGCGGGCCGTCTCGAACAGCCTTTCAGCCGTTGCCAGCTGCTGCCGGGCCTGATCGACCTCCTCGTTGGAGCAGGCGGCCTGCAGGTTGCGGGCGCAACGGGCGAGATCAATGCAGCCGACGGAGCGGGCCGGGGCGATCATGGCATGGGCAGCGAAGGCGGCATCCGCCGCACGACCCTCATCCAGATACCGTTCGATGTCGCGCAGAAATGTTTCGGACTGGCTGATGAAGATACCGGTCAGATCCCGGGTCCAGTTCTCCCCGAAATCATGGATCAACTGGCTCAGCGCCTCGACCATAGCCTGACTGGCCGGCGGAGCCTCGGTCGGAGCCGCATTCGCCTCGCGGTTGATGGCACCGGCCCCCGGCGCCCCGAGCGCATCGGCAAGCGAACTCGCCAGCATGGCGCCGTCGAAAGGCTTGGCGAGGAAGCCGTTCATCCCGGCGTTACGACAGGCCTCCATCTCCACATCCGCAGCGCCGGCCGTTGCGGCGATGATCGGCACCGCGCCGGGTTTACCGGCGAGCTGGCGGATGAGCCGTGTTGCGGCAATGCCATCCAGTTCCGGCATATGGATGTCCATCAGGATCACGTCATATCCGCCGCGCGCCGCCATCTCGACCGCCACCCGTCCGTCTTCGGCGACATCGACCTTGTGGCCCCAGCGGCGCAGAAAGCCGAGTGCAACGGTGCGGTTGACCGGCGTATCCTCGCACAGCAGCACATTGAGATTGGCCGGAATGGCAACCGGTGAGGCGACAGTCGGCGCCGGAGTGGCGGCCCCGGCCTCGCGTAGAGGCAGATCGAACCAGAAGCGGCTGCCTTCACCCTCAACCGAGGAAAAGTCGATACGGCCAGCCTGCTGCTCGACGATCTGCCGGCAGATGGAAAGCCCGAGGCCACTGCCGCCGAAGCGCCGCACGATGGTCGCATCAGCCTGACCGTAACTGCGGAACAGGCGCGAGCGCGCTGCCGGGGCGATGCCGATACCGGTGTCGGTTATCTGTGTGCGCACATGGGGAATCTGGTCGCGCTCGACGATGGAAAGCGCGACCGTCACCTTGCCCTTGTCAGTAAATTTCACCGCATTGCCGATCAGGTTCAGCAGCACCTGGCGGTAACGGGCGCTATCGCCCTCCACGAGAGTGGGCACACCCGCCTCTTCCTGGAAGTCGAGGTCAAGCCGCTTGTCGTTGGCACTCGGGCCCAGCAGCGTCATCACGCTGGTGATGACATCACGCGGATTGAAGGGCGCCATTTCATACTCGAGCGCCCCGGCTTCCAGTCGTGAGAAGTCCAGCATGTCATTGACGACAGTGAGCAGGCTTTGCGCTGATTCCCGCATCACCTTGAGGTAGCTGCCCTGTTCCGAACTACCGCCCGCATCCTGCGCCAGCTCGGCCATGCCGACGATGCCGCTGAGAGGCGTGCGGATTTCATGCGTCATGGAGGCAAGGAACATGGATTTGGCGGCGTTGGCCTCTGCCAGCTCGCGGGTACGGATCGCCACCTTGTGCTCAAGCTGCTCGTTGACCTGCTCCATGCTGGCGGCCAGCTCCGCACGCTCACGCATGGCGCCCCGGAAGGTCTCCAGCGCACCGGCCAGATCGCCGATCTCGTCGGTATCGCCGCCGTAAGGGATGTTGGTGGCCAGATCGCCGGCCGCGAGCGAACCCATTGCCTGGGTGAGACCATTGAGGCGGGAAAGCACCCGCCGCATGACGTAGAAGACAACGATGCAGAGCGTGCCGAGGATGCTGGCGCCGCCGGCCAGCGCCAGGGCGAGGAATGCACCGCCACGCACCGCGCCAGTCTTGGCGAGCGCGCTATCGAGGCGGCCATTGCGATCATCCAGCATGGTGTCGACGGCGTGGGAAAGCGCACTGGAAAGCTGCCGGGTCTCCTCGACCAGATCGGAAGCGCGGCGATCGAGCGCCAGCTCGGACTTGCGCAGGGCAATGAGCCCCTGTGACGGCGAGAGAACCGGCGCAAACTGATCCACCTCCTGCGCCACAACCGCGCCGAGCTCCGGACTTACCTCGCGGGCGAGACCCTTGAGGCCGTCGGCAGCGCGATCAGCCTGGAAGGAGAGCACATCCAGCTTGTCGGCATCGCTGACGCTGTCGGCTTGCAGCAGCCTGTCTACCAGCTCACCGGCGCGGTCGCGGGTCCGCGAGATCGTCAGCGAGCGGGCGGCCATCGCGGAGAGCGCGCTCTCACCGGAAGGTTGAGCCGCCGTGCCGCCCGACGGGGCCGGGTTGCCATCCAGAAGGTCGAGCCCTTTGCCGGCCACCTGAAGCCAGGGTTCGATCAGGTTTTCCAGCCGGCTGCGAAAGGCAAAGATGCGGTCGCGCAGCACGTCCCGGCGAACGGAAAGCTCACGACGCTGACGGATCAGATCGAAACTTTCGTCGATCAACCGCTCCAGCTCGGTCACATCCGCTTGCAGTGCATCCACCACATTGGGATCCGGCGCCCATTTGCGCAGCATCTCCAGCTCGGTGCGCATCCGGGTGAGCTCGGGCTCGACGCGGCGGCGGACCGCCTGCTGGCTGTCCGCATCGGGGGCGGCAAAGAGGGCGGGCGCGAGTGAGGTGACCCGCTCGACCTGACGGGAGAGGCTAAGGGCATTGAGCATGGCCGGCAGCTGCTGCGAGGTCGTCTCGTCCAGCACGCGGCCAACATTGTTGATGGCAATGATACCGGTTACAGCCGCAAATCCGGTCAGCAGGCTGGTGGCCACGAAAGCAATGATGAGCCGGCCCGCGATACGCTTGGACCAGCGACGTTTTTCCCCCTGTCCCGCAGGCCCCATACTTTTCACGCCTACACCTTTTGTCTGATAGGCTCTATTATATGGTCAGTTTTCCAATGGGCCAGTCCTGCCTGCCCAAAGGCACGATGAATCTCAGGAAAAAGTAAAAAACGTTGTACTGTGCCGGAAGTCCGTATCCGCACGCAACCAACAAACAGGCGTCCACCATCCATCTCCCGGGCATCGGGCCTCTTCGGCTCCAGAGGCTTTAGGGACTGGAATGGAAGGAAAGACCGGGGAATTGCCGAGGATGAAAAAGTGAAGCTGAAACGACGCCAGATCCTGGGCCAGGCCGGTGCAGGTCTCGCCGGTGCGACGCTGCTGCCCGTCGGCAGCGCTGCCGCCCAGGAAAGCGCCGCGGGCAAAACCCGCGTGCTGAAGCTGGTCAGCGACTACCCGGAAAAGTCGAGCTCGTTCAGGGCAACCAAACGTTTTGCCGATCTGGTGTCCCGCCTGTCGGCCGGACGGCTCAGGATCGAGGCCCATGGCGCCGGCCAGTTTGTGCGCGCCTTCGAATCCTTCGACGCCGTGGCCAAGGGCCTTGCCGACATGTATGTGTCGGCCGAGTTCTATTATGCCGAAGGCCGCAGCCCCGCCTATCACTTCTTCACCAGCGTGCCCTTCGGCCTGACGGCACGCGAAATGTGTGCCTGGATCGACTTCGGTGACGGGCAGGCGCTGTGGGACCAGCTGGCGGCGCGCTTCAACATCAAGCCCTTCTACATCGCCAATGCCGGCATCCAGATGGGCGGGTGGTTCAAGAAACCGCCGCAGAGCATGGAAGATCTGCGCGGTCTCAGATACCGCATTCCGGGCCTTGCCTCGCAGGTGCTGGAGAAGTTCGGCGTCATTACCGTGAACCTGCCCGCCTCCGACATCCTGCCGGCGCTGCAGGCAGGTGCGCTCGATGCCGTCGAGTGGGTGGGCCCGGCCTCGGACCTGTCGCTCGGCTTCCAGAGCATCGCGCCCTACTATGTCTATCCCGGCTGGCATGAAGCCGGCGGGGTCACCAGCCTCGGCATCAATCTCGACGTCTGGCATTCGCTCGACCCGGTCGACCAGGAACTGCTGGCTTTCGCCACACGCGAGAGCAATGCCTATGTGCTGAGCTACTACGACTTCAATAATCCGGTCGTGCTGGATCAGATGGAGCATGGCGGCGGCGTCACCCTGGCTGCCTTTTCGCCGGAAATGCTGGATGCCTTTGCCAAGACCAGCCAGAGCGTCATCGCCGACATCATGAGCGGCGACAGTTTTGCGCTGAAGGTGCTGGAAAGCTTCAACAAGTTCCTGAAGCAGGCCAACCGCTGGAGCACGGTGACGGACAGCGCCTATCTGGCGGCGCGCGAGCGTCTGTTCAGCTAAGCCGCAGAATCAGGGTGTTGCCGGCCGGCGGCCGGCTGCGCTGCGCTTCTCGATAAGCTCTGCAAGCTGGGCATTTTCGGCGGCAAGCCGCACGGCGTTGCCGGCGGCGCGTTCTTCTTGCGCGCGAGCCTCTTCGATGGTTGCCGCAAGTGCCCCCTGATCTGCCGCAAGCTGGGTAACCTCTGCCGCAAGGGCAACGGTGCGTGCCGACATGCGGCCGGAGTTTTCTGCCAGCAGCCGCAGCACTGTGCGGATCAGCGCGTCGCCCGCACTCAGGCGCTGGGTTATCTGACTGCGCTCCACCCGCACCAGCTGGCAGCCGGACGGTCCGGCCTCGGCATGAAAACGGGCCTTGGGGTCTTCCCCCAGCATCTCGCCGCCGAAAATCTGCCCTTCATGGAAGACGAGCGCCGCTTCGCGCGGCGTGCCCTGCGCCCACAGCAAGGCATCACCCGACCGCACCAGGAAGGTGGCGCCCACAGTCTCGCCGACGGCGAAAATGCGCTGCCCGGGTTCGAAGCCGACCGTATCGAGGATCAGCGACGGACGCACCGTGGCGAAGGAGGCCGGGTCCTGCGTCATCTCAGCGAGACTCCCGCCGCCAGGCGGCGGCAAACAGCAAGAGGGCAGCGATGAGTGCCGGAGCAAGCGGCAGCGCCGGCCGGCGCGAACTGCCCGTCACGACATAATCGCCATTGGCGGTAAGGCCGATCCAGCTGCGCCCGGCCTTGCTCTGGTGCGGACTGGGGCGACGCAACTCCGGCTCCGGCGTATCGGCCAGCCAGAGAGCTCCGCCGCCCGTGGCCGACAGCACCGGCGCCATCAGCTCGGAAGTCGTGCGCAGATCGGCACGCTCGGGCGGGTTGACTGACCCGACCACCGCCACGGCGCGCCGCTCGGTGCCATCGCGGTTGTCGACAAACTGCCAGAGGCCGGCTTCATCGGCCATCAGGGCCCCGTGAGTAAGGCCGTCCGGCCCCGGCTCCAGCTGAAGCGTCGTTTTCTGACCCGACGGGCTGGTGACCTCCACCGGCCCGGCTGCGGGCTTCATGCTCTGCCGCTCAACGGAAACACGCCGGCCCTCAACAGTGGCGCGCAACGCTTCTTCCTCCAGCTCCGGTTCCTTCATCAGCCAGTGAGCGAGACGGCGCAGCAGCTCGGCCTGCGGGCCGCCACCATCATAACCGCGCGCCCACAGCCAGAGCTGGTCGGAGAGCACCTGCGCCACCCGGCCTTCGCCGACATGGTCCAGTACGACCAGCGGCTTGCCGTCCTCTCCCTGCATCACGACAGAGCCGCTATGCACCTCCGCCTCCACCTGGCGGAACCAGTGGCCCCAGGCCGGGTTTGCCCGATCCGCACCCGGCGGCTGCAATGTTTCGGTGACCGGATGCCGCGCACCGACCTCGGTCACTTCGGGTTTGAAGGGGCCTTCCAGCATACGGCCAGTCGGCCCGGCCGGCAGCACGGCGCCAAGCTCGGTGCCATAAAGGCTGAAAGGGCCGGCAAAACTGGGCCCGGAGGAGACCAGCAGCGCACCGCCATTCCGCACATAGCGGGCGATATTCTCCAGATAGACGCCGGGGAGCACACCGCGCCGGCGATAACGGTCAAAGATCACCAGATCGAACTCATCGAGCTTGACCTCGAACAGTTCCAGAATGGGAAAGGCGATCAGCGACAGTTCGCGGATGGGGGTGCCGTCATTCTTTTCCGGCGGGCGCAGGATGGTGAAATGCACCAGATCGACTGCCGGATCGGACTTCAGCAGACTGCGCCATGTCCGCTCGCCGGGATGCGGCTCACCGGAGACCAGCAGCACGCGCAGCCGGTCGCGCACGCCGTTGACCACGATGGCCGCCCGGTTATTGGCTTCGGTCAGCTCTCCGGGCAGCGCATCGGCCTCGATCTCAAAGGCGGTGCTGCCGGCATGGCCCAGCGTGTAGGTCAGGGTCTGGTCGACACCCGGCTGCACTTCCAGCGTGCCCACCACCTGTCCGTCCTGCCGGACAACGACGCGGGCAGAGCCCTGATCCCCCCGCGCCTGATCATCCACCCGGATGGTGAACTCGACCGGCTTGCCCACCAGCGCGAAACTGGGAGCCCGCACGACGGTAAGGCGCCGGTCCACCTCATCATGATCGCCGGTCAGCAGCAGATGCACCGGGCCGATGCGCGGCAGGTCGCCCGGAGCGGGCACATCGTGAATCTGGCCATCGCTGATGATGACGGCCCCGGCCCGGCGGGCCGGCGGTACATCGGCGAAGGCTTCCATGAGCGGGCCGAAAAGCTGTGTCTTGTCCGCCAGCACCGCATCGCCGCCGGCCGGCGCACGAATAACCCTGAGATCAAGATTGCCGGCGGCCTCAGCCTGGCGCTGCAGGCTGGCGAGCGCCCGCTCGCTGCGCGCCCGCCGCTTACCCACCTGCTGGCTGGGGCTGGTATCGACCACCGCCACCGCCACGTCATGAATGGGCTGGCGCTCCTGCTTGATAAGGCCGGGATTGGCCAGCAGCAGCAGCATGAGGACCAGCAACCCCGCCCGCCAGCCGGCACCGCGCAGGCGACGCCAGAAAGCGACGAGGCAGATGATGAGACCAAGCCCGCCCAGCACGGCCAGCAGCGGCCAGCCGACATAAGGCGTAAAGGCGATGCCCCAACCGTTGAAGAGATCGAGCGTCATCGTCTATTGCCCCAGACGCTCAAGAATGGCGGGCACATGCACCTGATCGGCCTTGTAGTTACCGGTGAGCGTGTACATGACAAGATTGATGCCGGTGCGAAACGCCATTTCGCGCTGCTGCTCGCCGCCCGGCACGGCGGCGTAGAGCGGCCGGCCGAATTCGTCCGTCGCCCACGCACCGACATAGTCGTTGGAGCCAACGATGACGGAGGAAACCCCGTCCTGGTCCCCTTCATCGCGCGCCTCGACCCAGAGTGCGCCGCCGGAATAACGGCCGGGGAAATCCTGCAGCAGGTAAAAGGCCTTGGTCATCACATGCTGGGTGGGCATCGGCCCCAGCGGCGGCAAGGAAAGATCGGCGGCAACACGGCGCAGCGCCTGTCCGCGCGGGCCGGAGAAGGTGGCATCGGCATCGCGGGTATCGAAGAAGATGGTCCCGCCGAGACGGATATAATCTTCCAGTTTCTCGATCGCCTGCTGGCTGGGCGGAGCGGCATCGTCGGTAATCGCCCAGTAGAGGAGCGGGAAGAAGGAAAGCTCGTCCTTCTCCGGATCGACCGCCATGGTGCCGACATCGTCAAGCGCGGTGCGCTGGCGCAGCACGCCGGCAAGCGACTTGAGTCCGGCCTCCACCACACGGTCGGTTTCCTCATCGCCGGTACGCACCCAGGCAAGCTGGGTATCGCCGGTCGCCTTGAGGGCGAATTCTTCTTCCGCCGGGCTCAGCGCCGCATCGGCGCGGGCCGCACCGGGCAGGAACGCCCCGCCACCTGCCAGCAGCAGGCCGAGCAGGGCCACAGTGCTGGCGGCCCGGCGACGCAACCGGCCGGAAGCGCCACGCATCAGCACCGACAGCGCAAAATCGATAAGGGCAAGAGCCAGCGCCAGCGTCAATGCCAGCGGCCCGATTGCCCGTTCGGCATGAGCGACGAGCCCGCCGGTGGCAACACCGGCCGGCAGGGCCGGGAATAGCGCGACGCCGGCAAGGGCAGGGCCGAGATTGAGGGCAAAACGCTCCGTTTCATCACCGTAATAACCGGGAGGATGGCGGGGCCCGGCCACAGTTTCGGCAAAGGTCTTGCCGTCAATGGGCATGGCGTCGTCGCTGCTGGAGAGGTGACCGTAAGCATCCATGAGCGCTGCCGGGGCCAGTGGCTTGTCCGGCGGCGCCACTGACGATCCCTCCGCCAATGTCACCACCCGGCGCAGCATGTCGACGAAGAGGCCGGACAGGGCAAGGTTGGACCAGCCCGGTTCGGCCGTGGTGTGCACCAGCACCAGCAGTCCCTTGCCGCGATGAGCGGCGGTAACCAGCGGCGTGCCGTCGACAAGGCGGGCCCAGGTGTGATCATCAAGATCAATGGAAGGCTCCGCCAGCACCTGACGGGAAACCGTGACGTCCGGGGGCACCGGCAGGCCATAAAACGGACTGTTCTCTGAAAAGGGAGCCAGTTTTTCCGGCTCGGACCAGGAGAGGGCGCCGGAGAGCTGACGTTCGCCATGGCGCAGGCGCACCGGCACCAGCGGATCCTCCGCATTGGCCAGGGCAGAGCCGGCAAACCGCACCAGAACTCCGCCGGCCTCGACCCAGCGGGTAAGGCTTGCCGTCTCGGCTTCCGGCGGGTTCGGGGCATCGCCCATGACCAGAACGTTGACGCCGGCGCCAATAAGCTGCTGCAGCCCGCCCTTGCGCATCTGCCCGTAGGGCTCCAGAGCGCGCTCGAGATAAAAGGCATCGTCCAGCAGCGGCTGCGCTTCGGAGCCGGGGGCTTCGATGAGGCCGAGCAGCGGCTGGCGGTGGCGGCTGTCCAGCAGCATCACCGACGCGGCGCTGCCCTCTGCCGCCGAAGCGGAAGCGTCGATGCGGGCAACACGGTTGCGCAGCTCCAGTGGCAGGGTAAACCGTGCCTCGGCGGCACGCTGGCCGGCGGCATAATCGACCCCCTGCTCTTCCAGCAGGCGCCCGCTGGCATCACGCGCCCTGACGGTGAGATGTTGCTGCGGCCCACCGCCCGCCCATACGAGGCTGACGGCAAGGGCACCGTCATCCTCCTCTATGCCCGTAAGCGCCACCGGCGCATCGGGAACAGGCGCGCGCAGCACGGCGAGCCCGCCGAGCCGGCGCAAGGCCTCCATCAAGCGGGTCGTGCCGGTCTGATCATCCTTGCCCGAGACCACGCTGGACGCGATCCACACCACCGGCACGCCGTGGAGGGAGAGCCTCTCGACCTCGCGCGCGAGCAGGGCGCGGTCTGCCGGCCATGGCCGGGGGGCAAGGGTTTCAAGCGTCTGGCGGGCGATCTGGGCCGGCACCGGAGCAGGGGCGGCATCGGCCAGCCGGGATTCGCCACGGGCAAGAAGCTGGGGGTCGGGAGCGGTCCAGAGCAGCAGCACCGGCCTTTCTTCCCGCTCCGCCTGGGAGACCAGCTGCAGCGCGGCGGTGCGGCGCTCGTTCCAGCTCGCGGTTACCGACCAGTCGTTGTCGATGACCAGGACCAGTGGCCCCTTGCCGGAAATGGCGG
This sequence comes from Radicibacter daui, assembly GCA_030657355.1. Classification (GTDB taxonomy): domain Bacteria; phylum Pseudomonadota; class Alphaproteobacteria; order Radicibacterales; family Radicibacteraceae; genus Radicibacter; species Radicibacter daui. The sequence continues at coordinate 452,144 of CP131056.1, read as the reverse complement.
CATTGGGGTCAAGCACCGGGCCGGAGAGCCCCAGCACCAGCAGGAAAACCGCCGCCATGCGCAGAAGAACCAGCCACCAGGGCAGTCGGGCGGGTGTCTCTTCCTCCGCCTTGAGGCCGATCAACAGCCTGAGGGCGGGAAACACCACCTGCCGCGGAGCCGGCGGGGTAAGCCGCATCAGCAGCCACAGCACCGGCAGCGACAACAAGCCGAGCAAGAGCCAGGGCGAGGTAAAACCGATGAAACCGAGAAGGCTGCCCATCACACCGCCTCCTCAAGGCTGCGGCCGCTGAGCGAAGCCCAGAGGGCCATCAGCGCGATGGTCGCCGGCCGGTCGGTGCGGTGCTGCAGATAGCTCCAGCCGCAGCGGGCACAGAAATCGGCAAGGCTGCCGCGCAGGGCAGCAAGGCGCTGGAGGTACCCCTCCCGCACCGCCTCGACGCGCGGCACCGTCAGATGATCGCCGGCTCCGGTGGCGGAGAGAAACTCGATACGCCCTTCATAGGGCAGCGTCTCTTCCGCCGGGTCCAGCAACTGGAGCAGATGGACGCGCACGCCCGAAGCGCGCAGCGTATCCAGCAGCGCCTGCGTTTCCTCCCACGGCGCCAGAAAATCGCTGACCAGCACCAGATCGGCCCCGCGCGGCAGATGGCCGAGGGCGAAGGGGGCAGAGGTGGCAAGCCCGTGCTCAAGCCCGAGCGCCACCCGGTCAAGCGCGGTGCGGCCAATACCCGGCCGCTCGCCGCTGCCCGCCAGCGCCACACGCTCGCCGCCGCGCACCAGCAGGCTGGCGAGGGCCAGCAGCAGCAGATCGGCAGCCGACCGCTTGGCCGGTAGCTCCGGAGCGCTCTGCCAGTCCATGCCGGCATCGGCGCTACGCCAGAGCCAGACACCCTGGGCGATCTCGTTCTCGCGCTGGCGCACATAGAGCCCCTGCGAACGGGCGGAGCGGCGCCAGTCGATGCGGTGCGCCGGCTCTCCGGCTTCATAGGGGCGGTATTGCCAGAAACCATCCCCCGGACCGGCGCGGCGGCGGCCATGCAGGCCATGCACCACCGAATCCGCCAGATGGCCGGCAGCCACCATCAGTGCTGGCAGCGACGCAGCCGCAGCCTCCGCCTCATGGCGGCGTTGCAGGGCACCGCCAGCGGCCGGCGCCTTGTTATCCGGACGGAAGAAACGGGGGGCCAGCGCGGCTCTCCTCAGCCAAGCCGCGCGGCAAGCCGCGAGATGATGTCACCAATCGAAATGCCCTCCGCCCGGGCGGCGAAGGAAAGCGCCATGCGATGATGCAGCACGGGGCCGGCAAGGGCGGCAAGATCATCCAGCGAGGGCGACAGGCGGCCGTCGAGCAGGGCGCGGGCCTTGGCCGCCATCAGCAGCGCCTGACTGGCGCGCGGGCCCGGCCCCCAGGCCACATGCTGGCGCACGGACGCCTCCTTGCTGCCCTCCGGCCGGGCGGCGGTGACGAGGTCAAGCACCGCTTCCACCACCTTTTCCCCCACCGGCATGCGGCGCACCAGCGCCTGCGCTGTGATGAGACGGGTGGCATCCATCACCGCTTCCGGCACTTCCTCAGCCGCGCCGGTGGTGGCGATCAGCATGCGCCGCTCGGCATCACGGTCGGGGTAACCGACATCGATACGCATGAGAAACCGGTCGAGCTGGGCTTCGGGCAGCGGGTAGGTGCCTTCCTGCTCGATGGGGTTTTGCGTGGCCAGCACATGGAAGGGGCGCGGCAGCTGGTGATTGCTGCCGGCGATGGAAACCTTGCTCTCCTGCATCGCCTGCAGGAGCGCCGACTGGGTGCGGGGGCTGGCGCGGTTGATCTCGTCCGCCATCAGCACCTGGGAGAAGATCGGCCCCGGCAGGAAGCGGAACCGGCGCTTGCCATGTTCATCCTCCTCCAGCACCTCGGCGCCGAGAATATCGGCCGGCATCAGGTCGGGCGTACATTGCACGCGGCGGGCATCAAGCCCAAGCACACGGCCGAGCGTTTCCACAAGGCGGGTCTTGGCAAGGCCGGGCACGCCATGCAGCAGGGCATGGCCCCCGGCCAGCAGCACCACGAGAGTATCGTCCACCACTTCCTGCTGGCCGAAGATCACTCGGCCGATCTGCTGGCGCACGGCCTTGAGTTCGCTGCCGGTACGCTCGATCGCTTCCATCACCTCGCGCTCGGCAAGCGCGGCTGCATCAGGGCTGCGGCCGGTGCCGGGGCTGGCGGAGTCGGTGAAGGACATGGGGCGGAACCTCCCTGGCGGGGTAAACAAGGCGGGACGAACAGGCAAACAACAAAACAGGCAACCGCGTCAAAGATATGGCTTGCCGGACAGCCGCCGGGAAACCGCAAGTTCGAACAGCGCCACGCTTTCGGCTTGATCTCGTCCAAGGCTGACAACACCCTTGGACGTGACGCTGCCCGCACGACAACCCTGATAAATGAAGATGAAGCCCGGCCCGCAAGCAGACAAGCCCCCGCGCAGGACATCTGACCGTCTGCCCCCGGAATGTGCCGGCGGATTCGGCATGCGCATTGCCCGCGACGGCACCTGGTACCATGAGGGCACCCCCATCGGGCGCATGGCTCTGGTCAAGCTGTTCGCAACCGTGCTGCGCCGGGACGAGCAGGGGGATTACTGGCTGCAGACCCCGGTGGAACGCGGACGTATCGAGGTGGAGGACGTGCCTTTCATCGCGGTGGAGATGGCGGTGGAAGCAGCCGGCACCGGGGCGCAAACCCTGCGATTTCGCACAAATATCGACGCGTGGGTAACGCTGGATGAGGCGCACCCGCTACGCGTGGCAGAGGATGAAAAGGGCCAGCCGGCTCCCTACATACTGGTAGAAGACGGCATCGAGGCCCGGCTCAGCCGGTCGGTCTTCTATGATCTCGTCGCCCTTGCCGAGACCGCCGGCACGGATAACACTGTAGCAGAGGGCGAGGCGGCCGGGGGGCCGGCCGGACCCGTGCTGCAGGTTATGAGCGCCGGACGGTATTTCCGCCTTGGCGCCATCGAGTAACAGGCAAGACAGGCGATTTGGAGCGCTGCCATGACGGCGGCGGCTTCCGGGGGAACAACAGAGTTGAGCGCGGACGAGCTCGAAACGGTACGCCGGATCCTGGCCGGGGATAGCCCCGGCATCCTGCCGGCCGGCGCCAAGACGGCCCGGCCGGGCACGGGGATACGCGACGATCGGGCACCGGACGCGCCCGATCCGGTTCGCGCTGCCGTGCTTGTGCCGCTGGTCGGCCGGCCGGAAGGCACCACGGTGCTGCTGACCCGCCGTACCGACAGCCTCTCCACCCATGCCGGCCAGGTGAGTTTTCCCGGCGGCCGCATGGATGCAGGGGACCGCGACGAGGAATTTACCGCCCTGCGCGAGACGCAGGAGGAAATCGGCCTCGACCCCACCCATATCGAGCTTCTGGGGCGGCTCGACACCTACGTGACCCGCACCGGCTTTTCCGTGACCCCGGTGGTCGGTCATGTGCGCCCCCCCTTCGAGCTCAGACCCAATCCCGAGGAGGTGGACGCCGTTTTCGAGGTGCCGCTCGCCTTTCTGCTCGATCCGGCCAACCGGGCGCTGGAAAAACGCCTGTTCGAGGGCGTAGAACGGCTGTTCTACGCCTATCGCTGGCAGCATTATTACATCTGGGGAGCAACGGCGGGCATGCTGGTCAATCTGGTCGATCTGATGGGCCGCTGGGTGGCGAATGGCCAACCCCAGCGCTGAGCGCCTGACGCCGGACTGGCTGACCGCTCCCGCCTCCCGAGCGCTGCTGGCAGCACTTGAGGGCGAAGCCCGTTTCGTGGGCGGCTGCGTGCGCAACGCGCTGCTCGGCCTGCCGGCAAGCGATATCGACATCGCCACTCCGCTGGAGCCGGCGGAGGTAATAACCAGGCTTAAGGCCGCCGGCCTCAAGGCGATCCCGACCGGCATCGAGCACGGCACGGTAACGGCTGTTGTCGAGGGCCCGGAGGGCAGCAGGCAAAAGTCCCTGTTCGAGGTGACGACGCTGCGGCGCGATGTCAGCACCGACGGGCGGCGGGCAACCGTTGCCTTCACAGCTGATTGGGCCGAGGACGCTGCCCGGCGCGACTTCACCATGAACGCGCTTTATCTCGACGGCGACGGCACGCTCTATGACCCGACCGGCAAGGGCGTTGGCGACGCCAGGGCGCGGCAGGTGCGTTTTGTCGGCGATGCGCGGGAGCGGCTGCGCGAAGATGCGCTCCGGCTGCTGCGGTTCTTCCGTTTCCACGCCCAGTATGGCCATGGGCAGCCGGATGCGGACGGCCTTGCCGCCTGCCTTGCCGAAGCGGCCCTGCTGCCGGCCCTTTCCGGGGAGCGTATCTGGCAGGAACTGCGCAAGCTGCTACTGGCGCCCCTTGCCGCCGAAGTCTGGCAGATGCTTTACGAGGCGAGCATCCCTGCCCTGCTGGTGCCGGAAATCATCTGGCATGACAACCGGCGCCTTGCCGCGCTGGTGCGCTGGGGCCGCGGCCTCGCCGAGACACGCCTTGCCGCCGTTGTCGATGGCGGCCTGCAGAGCGTGGCGCCGCTGGCAAAACGCCTGCGTCTTTCCAATGTCGAAAAAGGCGGCCTCGTCGCCGCGCTGACGCCGGAGGAAGTGCCGGCAACGGCCGCTACCGCGCGTACCCGGCTTTATCGTTACGGTCCGGCTTACCGGGAGATGACGGCGCTTTCCCTCGCCCGCCGGGAGCCCGAACTTTCAGCCGCAGAGGCGGTCGGGCGCCTTGCCCACGCAGAGCTGCCGGTGCCGGACTTTCCGTTCCGCGGGCGCGACCTCATCGCCCTCGGCGCCCTGCCGGGGCCGGGCCTTGGCGATACAATCGGCCAGCTGGAGGAGCTGTGGCTTGCCTCCGGCTGCACGCTGGAGCGCGAACAACTGGAAGCAGAGGCACGCAGCCTGCTTGCGCAGGCCGCCGCCTCCTGATCCAGGCTCAGTCTCTCAGGGCCATTTGGCTTCCGGCGGCAGCGACATCAGGATCGCTTCGGTATTGCCGCCGGTCTTGAGGCCGAACACGGTGCCGCGGTCATAGATGAGATTGAACTCGGCATAACGGCCGCGCTTGAAGAGCTGGTGCTCGCGCTGCTCCTCGGTCCAGTCCTCGTTGAGGTGCTTTTCGACCAGCGGCACATAGGCCTTGCGGAAGGCCTCACCCACATCGCGGGTGAAGGCGAAGTCAGCCTCGAAATCGCCGGTGTTGAGATAGTCGAAGAAGATGCCGCCGACACCGCGCGCTTCACCCCGGTGGGGGATATAGAAATACTCGTCGCACCAGGCCTTGAAGCGCTCGTAATAGGTCGGATCGGCCTTATCGCAGGCAGCCTTGTAGGCCGCATGGAAGGCGGCAGTATCCTCCTCCAGCGGAAACATCGGGTTGAGGTCGCCGCCACCACCGAACCAGCGCTTGCCGGTCACGATCATGCGCGTGTTCATGTGCACGGCCGGTACCAGCGGCGAGCGCATGTGCGCCACCAGCGAAATGCCCGAGGCCCAGAAGGCACCGGTTTCGGCCGCACCGGGAATCTGCTTGCGGAACTCCTCGGAGAAGGTGCCGAACGTGGTGGAGATATTAACCCCCACCTTCTCGAACACCCGCCCGCGCATGATCGACATGGTGCCGCCACCGCCCGGCGTACCGTCGGCATTGGACCGTTCCCAGCCCTTGCGCTCGAAGCGGCCAGCGGGAAGTGCGGCATGGCGGGTGCCCGTCAACTGATCCTCAAGCCGCTCGAAATCGGCGCAGATGCGATCGCGCAGGCCGCGGAACCAGGTCTCGGCCGCAATCTTCATCTCGGCATCCGGCAGCGAACCGTCAGGAATCTGGCCGGGAGCAAGCTTCTCGAAACCCATTCTATCTCCTTGGGACGCCATGATGCGCCCACCTGATCTGCCGCGCTGGCCGCCCGGATTGGCGGCACGCGGCCCATGGCACCGAGATCAACCAGCCGCGCCTGCTTCTGCAAAGCCGCCAAGTTGTCTCAATGCCTCGCCAAGTAACATGGCACCGGCGACGGCGACATTGAGCGAGCGCAATTCTGCACGCTGGGGAATAAAGACGCTGGCCTCGGCCGCCGCATAGACCTGCGGCGTCACCCCGGCACTTTCGCGCCCCATCATGAGGATGTCGCCGCGCTGGAAGGTAAAGTGGTGATGCGGCACGGCGCCGTCCGTTTCCACCAGCACCAGCCGGTGGCCGGCTGCACGGCGCCAGCGCTCGAAGCTGGCGAAGGAACGGTGGCGGGCAAGGTCCAGATGTTCCCAGTAATCCATTGCCGCCCGGCGCAGACGCTTGTCGTCCAGCAGGAAGCCGCAGGGCTCCACAAGGTCGAGCGCAACGTCAAGGCAGGCCGCGGTGCGCATGAGCGTACCGGTGTTCTGCGGGATGTCGGGCTCGAACAGCGCAAGGCGTACCGGCGCACCGGCAACCTGCCGCCTTTCCGCGAGGCCACCGTGCCGCAGCGGCGCTTCGCCGGCAAAAACGGCAGCGGTGCCGGCCGTCCGGTGCGGCAAATCCACCGGGTCCGGCGCAGCCGGAAACGGGTCATCCGAGGGGATGCAATTGGGCATAAGGTACCGGGAAATCTTCTATACTTGGCATTTGCGATAGAGTCCCTGTATAGGACAAGGTGAAGCGGGGAGGAAATGACAACCGCGAGACGCATTCAGGAGAGGCCCGAAAGAGGCGTATCCCTGGAAGCAGAAATAACAGAATCGTACTCTCGCGGGTGCGCGCCATCTCTTTTCCGCCCCAGGCCTGCCCCCGTGCCGGCCTGACGAGGCAAGGCGAAATGCCTTTGAGTGAACAACGCCTATTAGACGTAGGACGATGACGTTCGCGAAGGAGCGATCTGGCGATGGCAGAAACGACCCCGACCCCAGGGATGGATGAGCGCCATGAAGAAGCGCATGCAGATGGGGTAACGCGACGGGAGTTCATTTACCTGACGGCCGGCGCCATGGGCGCTGTGGGCGCAGGTTCGGTGATCTGGCCCTTTATCAATTCCATGAATCCCGCCGCGGATACGCTGGCGCTGGCATCGATCGACGTGAACCTGGCCGGCATTGATGTCGGGCAGGCGATCACTGTTACCTGGCGCGGCAAGCCGGTTTTCATCCGCCACCGCACGGCGGACGAGATTGCCCAGGCGGACAGCGTGAAGCTGGATGACCTGCCCGATCCGCAGCCGGATTCCGAGCGTGTGATCAAGCCGGACTGGCTGGTGATGGTCGGCATCTGTACCCATCTCGGCTGCGTGCCGCTGGGACAGAAAGAGGGCGACAACAAGGGTGAGTTCAACGGCTGGTTCTGCCCGTGCCACGGCTCGCAGTACGACACGTCCGGTCGTATCCGCAAGGGCCCGGCTCCGGCCAACCTCGTGGTGCCGCCTTACGAGTTCCTTACCGATACGACGATCCGTATCGGCTGAAGACGATCTCGACCTGGAACCCTGAACGCCGACAACAAGATCAAAGGGGGGCGTTGCGCGAATGAAAAAGGTGCAATGGAATAACCCGGTGATCCGGTGGGTGGACGAGCGACTGCCCGTCTTTTCCTACATGAACGCCGAGTACAACGAATATCCGATGCCGAAGAACGCCAATTATCTTTGGTCGTTCGGCGGTATTGCCGGCTTCATGCTGGTGGCCATGATCGTGACCGGCGTGCTGCTGGCCATGCAGTACACGCCCAATGTGCACATGGCCTTCAACAGCGTCGAACGCATCATGCGCGACGTGAACAGCGGCTGGTTGCTGCGCTACCTGCACGCCAACGGCGCCTCGATGTTCTTCATCGCGGTTTATGTGCACATGGCCCGCGGCATGTACTACGGCTCCTACAAGGCGCCGCGTGAACTGCTGTGGATCCTCGGCGTGGTCATCATGCTGCTCATGATGGCAACCGCCTTCATGGGGTATGTGCTGCCCTGGGGCCAGATGAGCTTCTGGGGTGCCACCGTCATCACCAACCTGTTCTCGGCGCTGCCCATCATCGGCGAGCACATCGTGACCTGGCTGTGGGGCGGTTTCTCGGTCGACAACCCGACGCTCAACCGCTTCTTCGCCCTGCACTACCTGCTGCCGTTCGTCATTTTCGGCGTCGTCATCCTGCATGTGGTGGCGCTGCACGAGGTGGGGTCCAACAACCCGGCCGGCATCGACGTCAAGGGGCCGCAGGACACGGTGCGCTTCCATCCCTACATGACGTCCAAGGACGCCTTTGCGCTCACCTGCTTCCTGATCTTCTACAGCTACTGGGTGTTCTTCAATCCCAACGCGCTGGGCCATGCGGACAACTACATCCCGGCCAACCCGCTGGTGACACCCACGCACATCGTGCCGGAATGGTACTTCCTGCCCTTCTACGCGATCCTGCGCTCCATCACGTTCAAGTTCTTCTGGATCGTGCCCGCCAAGCTGGGCGGCGTGATCTGCATGTTTGGCTCCATCGCCCTGCTGGCGCTGCTGCCGTGGCTCGACACCTCCAAGGTCAAGTCCGCACGCTACCGGCCGATCTACAAGTGGTTCTTCTGGCTGCTGGTGATCGATCTGGTGGGGCTTACCTATGTGGGCGGCAGCCCGGCGGAGCAGCCCTACATCCTGATCGGCCAGATCTGCACCGCTTACTACTTCCTCCACTTCCTGGTGATCCTGCCCCTGCTCGGCAAGATCGAGAAACCATTGCCCCTGCCCAAGAGCATCAGCGAACCGGTTCTCGGCGCGAAGGAGAGTGCATGATGCGCGCCCTCATCAAATCTGCCGCGCTTGCCGCTTTCGCCCTTGGCCTCGGCGCTGCTTCCACCGGTACGGCATTCGCCTCCGGCACCACGGAAGAGCCCAAGCAGATGCAATGGAGCTTCGAAGGACCGTTCGGCACCTATGACAAGGCCGCCGTCCAGCGTGGTTTCCAGGTCTATCAGGGTATCTGCCAGGCCTGTCACGGGCTCGACCATCTGCATTTCCGCGACCTGACCGATCTCGGCTTCACCAATGACGAGGTGAAGGTGATCGCGATGGAATACGAGGTGACAGACGGCCCCGATGACGAGGGCAAGATGTTCACCCGCAAGGCGCTGCCGGCGGACCCGATCCCCAACCCGTTCCCGAACGAGAAGGCGGCCGCCTATGCCAATGGCAAGGCTCCGCCCGATCTCAGCCTGATCGCCAAGGCCCGCGAGGATGGACCCAACTATGTCCATTCCCTGCTGACCGGCTATGAGGAACCGCCGGCCGATGTGCATCTGACCGGCAGCCAGTACTACAACAAGTACTTCCCCGGCCATGTCATTGCCATGCCGCCGCCGCTCGCCTCCGACGGGCTGGTGACCTATGGCGACGGCACCGAGGCGACCCGCGGGCAGATGGCGAGCGACGTTGCCAACTTCCTGATGTGGGCCGCCGAGCCCAAGCTGGAAGCCCGCAAGCAGACAGGCGTGAAGGTAATCATCTTCCTCGTCATCTTTGCCGGCATCCTCTACGTCACCAAACGCCGTGTGTGGCGCGACGTGAAGCACTGAGCCCATCGCCCCCGGCACCGTCTGCCGGAACGATGAAAGGGGCATCTTGCGGGATGCCCCTTTTTCTTTGCTCCCAGCACAAAGGTTTTCTTCGAATGGCCCATGATACCGCCGGTGTTCTTGCCTTCTGGTTCGCGCCGGAGAGCGAGCCCTTTTGGTTCGACAAGGATGCCGGTTTCGACCGGCGCGTGCGGGAGGAGCTGGGCGCACTGCACGGGCAGGCGTCTGCCGGCCAGCTCGATCACTGGCAGGAAACACCGGAAGGCATGCTGGCGCTGTTGCTGCTGCTGGACCAGGTCAGCCGGAACCTCTATCGCGGCGATGCCAGAGCCTTCGCGGCAGATGGCCGGTCGGCGGCACTCGTGATGCACAGCGTTGCACGCTGCCTTGACACTGGCCTCACCCCCGCTCAACGCTACTTCTTCTATATGCCGTTGATGCATAGCGAGGAGCTGGGTCACCAGGCGATGTGCTGCGCGCTGATGGCCAAGCTCGGCAATGAGGAAGGGCTTTATTTTGCCCGCTTGCACCATGCCGTCATCGAGCGGTTCGGACGTTTTCCGCACCGCAATGCCGTGCTCGGGCGCATGCCGACAGACAAAGAGGCCGCTTACATGGAAAAGGGAGGATTGAGCTTTTGATCGCGACCGGCATTGACCATCCGCTTGTTGCCGCCGCCGACCTTGAAAAGGCGCGCGCCGCCTTTGCCGCGATGGGGTTCACCCTGAGCCCGCGCGGGCGCCACAAAGGCTGGGGCACGGCCAATTACTGCGTGATGTTTCCGGAGGACTATGTCGAGATTCTGGGGCTGGTCGATGCCTCCCAACCCAGCAACGGGCTGGAAGAGTTTCTGGCAACCCGCGGCGAAGGGCTGATGACGCTGGCGCTGGCCCCCGGTGCCGGCGGCGCGATGGCTGCAGCGGCCCGCCTTGCTGCGCTGGGGTTCGAGGCGCCGGTGCCCAGCTCGCTCTCACGCCTGCTGGAAGCCCCGGAAGGCATGCGGGAGCCGGCCTTCCGCCTGCTGCCACCGCCACCCGGCCTGCTGCCCGGCATCGGCAATACCTTCTTCTGCGAACATCTGACGCCAGAGCTGCTGCGCGAGCCTGAATGGCTGAAACACGCCAACGGCGCCATCGGCCTCGAGGGGTTGACCTTCATTGTCGAGGACCCGCTGGCCCTCGAAACCCAGTGGCGCCGTCTCGTGGGCAAGGACGCCGTCTTTACTGGCAAGGGGCGGCTCGACATCGCCCTTGGCCGGCATGATCTGCGCTTCCTTGACCCGGCCCGGGCTGCCAAGCGCTATCCGGAGCTGAAGCTGCCGGCGCACCTGCCCGCCCCGTTCGTCATGAGTGTGCTGGTAAAGGATCTGACGGCGACCGGGCGTTATCTGGCCGGCGCCGGCATTATGACGAGCCCGGCAAAGGGCAAGCGCCTTGTCGTGCTGCCGCAATTCGCCTGCGGCACCGTGGTGGAGTTTTGCGAAAGCTGAGGAAAAGCGGCTGCCGCCCGCGAGGGCCGGCAGCCGCTTGCCGGATCAGACGCGGCCCAGCATGAAATCGGCGCTGGAAACTTCGAAGGCGCCCGGCGCCTCAACCTGCACATCCTTGACCACGCCATCCTCGATCAGCATGGCAAAGCGCTTGGAGCGCATGCCAAGGCCGTTGGCGCGGGCATCGAGCTCAAGGCCCAGCTTGCCGGTCAGCTCGCCATTGCCATCCGGCAGCATGGTGATGGCTTCGGCGGCGTTGCCGGCTTCGGCCCAGGCCTTCATCACGAAGGGGTCGTTGACGGCCATGCAGCAGATGGCATCCACGCCCTTGGCGGCGAAATCCCTGGCACGGTCGACATAACCCGGCAGATGGCGGGCCGAGCAGGTCGGGGTGAAGGCACCCGGCACGGCAAACAGCACGATCTTCTTGCCCTTGAGGAAGGCGCCGACATCCAGTTCCTGCATGCCGTTTTCGGTCAGGTGCTTCAACGTCACCGCGGGGAAACTGTCATTAACCTTGATGGTCATCGCTTGGGGCCCTTCTGGCTCGTCTTGACGGTTGGCCGCTCTGATATGCGCCATTGACCGGGCTTTATCTAGCCTTGGCAAGGGCCTGCTGGATGGTCTCGGCCGTTACCAGCTCCGGCAGGGCAATGCCTTGCGGCGCCGAGGGGCCGTAGACTGCGTAAAACGGTATGCCGTAGCGGCCGAAACTCGCCAGATAGGCCGCAATGCCATCATCCGGGTTGGTCCAGTCGGCAAGGCGGCCGGTGACGGCGCCGCTTGCCAGCAGCCCGGCAATCGGCTGGGCATCCAGCACCAGCTTGCGGTTGACCTTGCAGGTCAGGCACCAGTCGGCGGTCACATCCACCAGAACGACCTTGCCGGCGGCAACATCCCCGGCCACCGCTTCGGTGGAGAAGGGCAGCCACGGGCCGCCCTGAGCCGGCGCGTTTGCTCCCCGATCCCCTGACGCCGCAAAGAAGGCCAGCGGCAGGATGGCCAGCATCGCAAGGAGTGCCGGCAGGGCGAGGCGCTGCCGGCGGCGGGCCAGGGCGAACAGGATCGCACCGAGAACAAGGAGCCCGCCGGCCAGCAGAACGGGCAGAAACCCGATCTGGCTCGCCAGCACGCTGAGCAGCCACAAGGCTGTGCCGGCAAGGGCCAGCGCCAGCACACGCTTCAGCCACAGCATCCATGCTCCCGGCCGAGGCAGAAGACGCGCAACAGCCGGCACGGCCGCCACCGCGAGGTAGGGCAGGGCAAGGCCGATGCCCAGAACGGCAAAGATGGCCATGATCTCGCTCCAGCCGCGCGAGAGCGCAAAGCCGAGAGCAGTACCGAGAAAGGGCGCGGAGCAGGGCGTCGCCAGCAGCGTGGCAAAGACGCCGGCGGCAAAACTGCCGGCAAGCCCCGGTTCACGGCCCGTGACCGGCAGCGGGCCGCTTACGGCATCGACAATGCGGCGCGGCAGCAGGATCTCGAAGAAGCCGGCAAGGTTGCAGGCAAAAAGCGAGACCACCACTGCCATGAAGGCCAGGAAAAGCGGCTGCTGGAACTGGATGCCCCATCCAATGGCGGCCCCGGCCGACTTGAGACCGGCAAGCCCCGCCCCGAGCGCGAGGAAGGAGACGATGATGCCGGCAGCCGTTGCCAGAAAGCCGCTGCGCACCTTGGCTGGCGCCGCCCCCTGCAGACGGGCAAGGCTTGCCACCTTGAGCGAGAGCACCGGTAGCACGCAGGGCATGAAATTGAGGATAAAGCCCCCGAGCAGCGCCACCAGCAGCATCGAGAACAGCCCTGCCGGGGCCAGGGCACCGGCCGCCATGGGCGCAGCGGCCCCGCCGCTCGCACCGGCAGTCACCGCCTCTTCCATCGCCCGGTCACCGTCGGTCACGGTAAGGGTAAGGGCAGCACCGGCAAGGCTCGCCCCGGCATCGGGCCTGCCGGTATAGGGCAGGCGCAAGGTCGCTTGCCGGCCATCGGCAGCAAGCTGGCGTTCCGGCGGACCGAATGCCCAGCCTGAAGGAGCCTCGACGATCACGTCCGGCGTCCGAAACGTGCCATCGCTGCTGGAAAGATTGACCGTCAGGGCGTCAGCACCAACCGCGACGCTGTTGATGGCAAGGCCGGCCATCCGTCCATTGCCGGGCACCCGCGCCCGCCAGATCGCCAGACGCTGCGCATCGGCCGAAGGGGTCGCCGGTCCGGCCGGCAGATCGATGGAAAGCGGCAGGTCGACGGGTATGCAGATTTCCGCACAGACCAGCAGATTGACGTCGACGGACAGCGCCAGCGGTGCTCCCGGCCGGGCCGGTTCGACTGTCAGCGGGAACAACACCGTGTCGTGATAGCCGAAAGTCTCGAGCCCGAAGAGGCTGAAGCGCATGGGCGCCGGATAGGAAAGCTGCCAGCCATTTTCCCGGATCGGCCCCTTGAAGGTCAGGCCCGGCGGCAGGCCGGCATCGCCCGGTGAACGCCAGTAGGTTTTCCAGCCGGGATCAAGCTCTACTTCAAGCCCCAGGGGCAGACTGGCGAGGTCGCCGGTCGCCGTAACCGCGGAGACCAGCCGCGCCTTGGTATGCGGCCCGCTGCCCCACGGCCCTGCCTCGGCCCGGGCCAGCGCAGGGATGGCGGCAAGGGCGAGGATGAGGCAGGCGGCAAGACGCCATGGCCAGGGGGCGCGGGAGGACAAATTCGGCAGCTCCTGTTGAATTTCTGCGCTCCACGGCCAGATGAGGCTCTAAAGCGCACTTCAAGAAAGGCGATGCGCGGTGATAGTTTCAAGGGTGGTGATAGCCGCACGGACCCACCAACACGAAGAATTTATCGTCTGCGAGCGGACAGGGACCGGAATAACAGGCCGCGCAAGGATGACGGGTGAACGCCGATGACTGACAAACAAGCCGCCAATGGCTACCTGACCGGCCAGTGTCTGATCGCCATGCCCGGCATGTCCGACCCGCGTTTCGAAAAGACCGTCATCTACATGTGCGCCCACAATGCCGAGGGGGCGATGGGTCTGGTGGTCAACCGGCTGTTCGGCAGCGTCAACTTCTCCGACCTCATGTCGCAGCTGGATGTCACCGGCGAGCACATGCCCTCCGACAAGCCGGTGCATTATGGCGGCCCGGTGGAGCCGGGGCGGGGTTTCGTGCTGCACAGCGCCGATTACCAGCATGAGGGCACCATGCTGGTGGATGGCGGCGTGGCACTGACGGCCACCTTCGACGTGCTACGGGCGATTGCCGCCGGCGCAGGCCCTGCGCGGGCGATGATGGCGCTGGGGTATGCCGGCTGGTCGGCCGGACAGCTGGATGACGAGTTGCAGGCCAATGGCTGGCTGACGGTTGCCGCCGATGCCGATCTGCTGTGGGATGAAAATCTGGAAAGCAAATGGGAACGGGCGATGGCCAAGATCGGCATCGACCCGCGCATGCTCACCAGCGATGCCGGCCACGCCTGAGCCACCGCTCCCGCGCGGCTGTCAGGCGGGCAGCGGCTGGCTCATCACCTCGACCGGGCCAACCAGCACATAACCGGTGCCGCGCACCGTCTTGATGATTTCCGGGTTCTTCGGATCGATCTCGATCTTGCGGCGCAGATTGGCGACGTGAACATCGATCGAGCGGTCGAAGGGCGACCAGCCGCGGCCAAACACACCTTCCAGCAACTGATCACGGCTAATCGGATTGTTACGACCCCGCATCAATGTGGCCAGCAACTCGAATTCGGTGGAGGTGAGATGCACCTGACTGCCCTGACGGCCGGTGACCTTGCGCGCCTGCAGGTCGACGGTAATGCCATCGACGCGGAAGCACATCTGTTCGAGCGCATGGCTGGGCTCCACCTCCTGCACCCGGCGCAGGACGCTGCGCATGCGCGCCAGCAACTCGCGCGGCAGGAAGGGTTTGCCGACATAGTCGTCAGCTCCCATCTCCAGCCCGATGACACGGTCGAGCGCATCGTTCTTGCCGGTGAGGATGATGATGCCGAAGCTGAAACGCTCACGCAGCCAGCGGGTCAGCGCCAGGCCGTCTTCCCCGCCCCCAAGGCCGAGATCGACGATGGCGAGTTCAACCGTCTGCTGTTCGAGAAACTGCTTGCAGGCGACCGCGCCGGAAACAGAGATAACCTCAAACCCCTCGCCGCTGAGATAACGGTCCAGCAAGGAGCGGATCTCGGGCTCGTCATCCACGATCAGGATGCGCTCGCCCAAACCGCGCGTCGGGACATCAGAACCTGCCAGAGAACGACCCATTCAGCGCCCCGCAGTGATTTGGTCACGAAGATTAGAGAATAATGGCAGAAATCTACCAACAACAAATAGATAACATCCACCGATGCGCAGCGACACTATCCGGAGAGATAAGTTAAGCCGCCAAAAGAACTATACTTACGCCTCAAGGTAATTTGATCGCGCCACGAATTAATGGCGGACATACGGGATGAAACCGCTCTCTTGACCATTGAATTGCATACAAACCTGCGGCAACCCTGGGAAGTGCCGCCGGAAACACGGCCCGGACGGGTGACGGTGATCGGCGGCGGCATTGCGGCGGCAACCCTTGCGGCCGCGCTTCTCAAGCGGGGGCGCGAGGTGGTGCTCATCGAGCGCCACCCGGCATTGGCCCAGGAAGGCAGCGGCAATCCCGCCGGGATCGTCATGCCGCGCCCTGCCGCGCGCAACGATGCCGAAACCCGGTTTTTTGCCCGCGCCTTTCGCCGTGCCCTTGCGACTTACGAAGAGCTGACGGAAGACGCCTTTTCCGCCTGCGGCGTGCTGCAACTCGCCTTGACCGGAAAAGAGGAGCGGCGCCTCGCCGCCTTTCTCGCCCTTGGCCTGCTGGAAACAGCCGAGGGCCGGATGGTAGGCCGCGATGAAGCGCAAGGACTGACAGGGGCGAGACTGCCCGCCGGCGGACTATGGAGCGCAGACGGCGGACTGCTGCGGCCACGCCGTGCCTGCGCACGGCTGACGGCGGGCATAGACCGGCTGATGCTGGGGCAGGAAGCAACAGCGCTGAGCCGGACCGCCACTGGCTGGCGCATTAGCCTTGCCAATGGCGAAACGCTGGAAAGCGAAACCGTCGTGATTGCCAGTGCGCTTGAAGCGGCACGGTTTGAGGTAACGGCCTGGCTGCCGCTGGCCGCCCGGCGCGGGCAGATAACCCTGACCCCGCCGGGGACACAGAGCGCCCGGTTGCAGGCAGCGCTGGTCTTTGGCGGTTATATGACGCCGCTGGTGGAGGGGCGCCATGCTGTGGGGGCAACCTTCGATCACTCGGCTGGCGGGCCGCAAACGGTCGAAGCCGCCGATCACCGGCGCAATCTCGCAACGCTGAGCGAAGCCCTGGGGGATATTCTGCCGGACCAACCGGAAGAGGCGCTGCAAGGCAGGGCTGCCCTCAGAGCGGTGACGCCGGACCATCTGCCGCTGGCCGGCCCCGTTCCCGACCACGCCGGCTGGCTCGAAGACTATGCGCCGCTTGCCAAAAACGCCCACCGGGGCGGACTGCCGCCGGCACGCTGGCTGCCGGGGCTCTATGTCATGGCCGGGCTCGGGCCGCGGGGGCTGACAGTGGCGCCCCTGCTCGCCGAGATGCTGGCCGGCCAGATTTGCGGGGGCACGGAAGCGTTGCCGGGCGAGGAGCAGGCACTGCTCCAGCCCGGGCGCTTCATCATCCGGCAGCTCCGCCGGCAGCAGGGTGCTGCCGGCTGACACGGTCAGGGGGCGGCGACCGTCAGCATTTCATAGGTATAGCTGCCATCCTGCCAGAGCCTGGCGGTCATCGGCGTGCTGCCATCCGGCGCCACGGCACCCCAGCCCAATACGATACCCGGCACGGGCTCGCCATTAACCCGCAATTCGCCGCCGCGGGCTGTCGGCTCGCCATAACGGTCCATCAGCACGCTGACGAGCGCATTGCTCTGGTCGCCGGGAACGGCACTTACCACCTGAGCACGCCGAACAAGGCCGGCGGCATCCAGATCGGCCACGACACAGCGGTAATCTCCGGCCGCGCGCGGAATCGGCTGGCCGGTGCCATCAAGCGGGCAGGTTGCAGCTGGCGGCACAAGACGGCTGCCGGACGGCGTCAGGCGCACACTGAAATTCTGCCGGGCGGCCGCAATAGCCGTAGCGCTATCCTGACCGGGACGCATGCCGCTGATATCGAAATCCATCGCCGTGCGGCTGTCGACCGACGGATGCCAGGGCGCAGCCACGCTGGCGGTCCGCACGGTGCGGATCATCGGCGGCTGGCCGAAAGGCCGCACAGTCAGCGTTACGGTTTCGATATGAGCCATGACCAGCCGGGGCGCATCACCGTGAGCCGGGGCTGCGCCAACGGGGGTGAAGGTTACCTCCACCATTGCCGGCGCACCGCCCGCCACCGCCGAACTCATATCACCCGGCACAGGCACGATATGAAACTCGCTGGCATTGACGAAGCCGAGCGAGAAATTCTGGTTGAAGGCCTGGACCGGCACACTCCAGCCGGAAGCCAGCGCCGTAATGGCGACACCGCCCGGAACCGCGGAGACCGTGCTGTCCAGCCCCATGGTCTGGTTGGTTGCCATCGGGTTGGCGGCGAGATCCGCCACCACCGGCGCACCGGCAGGCGGCGACATGCCGTTGAAGGCAAACCAGGCAAGGCCGACCTTCTGGTCATTGCTGGCAAACGGGCTGGCAAGGGTGCCCCCGGCACCGCCAGCGGCAAGCTCGGCGGCATCATAGGTCTTGAGCAGGCGCGCATTGGCCAGCAGCACGCGCGCGCCGACGACATGCATCTCGACCGGCACGCTGGCGCCGGTGTCGCCCATATGATCGACCACGGCATCCATCTCGACCCAGGCCGGCTGGCCGGCAAGAGAAGCGGCCTCGGGGCTCGCTATGTCGCCGATGGCGGCGCCATTGGCGAGATGCACCGAGAAACGCTGCGGC
This sequence comes from Radicibacter daui, assembly GCA_030657355.1. Taxonomy (GTDB): domain Bacteria; phylum Pseudomonadota; class Alphaproteobacteria; order Radicibacterales; family Radicibacteraceae; genus Radicibacter; species Radicibacter daui. The sequence continues at coordinate 434,157 of CP131056.1, read as the reverse complement.
CATTCACCGGAAACCGGGGCACAGCCCGGCTCGGGATCGGGTGCCGTCACCGGAATGATGCTGCCCGGCGGCAGCGGGTTGAAATCGACGACGCCGGACTGATCGACCCCCAGATGGGTGGCAAGGCGCAGGCGCACCGTGCTGCCAGCGGCCAGATCGCCAAGCTGCATCAGATCGTGGCTCGCCATTTGCTGGCGGCCGGCATTGGGCGGGCTTGCCGGCGTACAGCTCTGCATCATGGCAAAGCTGCTGGTGAAGGCCGGATCGCCGGTAAGGTCCGGGTGAGCCGCCACATAGGCGTTGAACAGGCCCTGCCAGGGAGGCAGCGGATCGCTTGTTGCCGTGGCGGCAGAAGCACCGGTTGCGGCAAGCGCGCCAAGCGAGGCGGCGGCCAGCAGAAGCAGGCGAAGACGGGACGGCAAGGGGGGACGTTCGTGATGGTGCATGATGGCTCGCATGAGAATCCCCCCTTGTGGCGTCACCGAGGCATCATTTCACCAGAACGTTGGAGAACTGCCACGGGTCTTCCGCATCAACGGCCTCGGCATAGAGCTGGTTGCGTCCCTTGATCGGCGTCCAGTCGCTATAGACGCCGGCCATCTCGCCAAGATAGGGCAAGGCCACCTCCAGCACGCGGTCGTAATCCATCTGCTCGGCCTCGACGATGCCGGCCTTCGGATTTTCGATCGCCCACACCATGCCGCCCAGTACCGCCGCCACCACCTGCAGGGAAGTGGCATTGTTATGCGGTGCCAGCTTGCGGGCATCCTGGATGGAAAGCCGCGAGCCGTACCAGTAGGCGCCGCGGGCATGGCCCAGCAGCAGCACCCCCAGCTCGTCAACGCCGGTATCGATCTCGTCCATCATGATGCGCTGGCGCGGCTGGAGATGGAGATTGCGCCCGGCAAGCTCATGCAGCGACAGGATGGCGTCGTCGCACGGGTGGTAGGCGTAGTGGCAGGTCGGCCGGTAGGACGCCTCTCCATTTTCCATCACCGTATAATAGTCCGAGGTGGAGATCGCCTCGTTATGGGTGATGAGAAAGCCGTGATAGGAGCCCTCCAGCGGTGTCCAGCTGCGTACGCGGCTGAGCGCGCCCGGCTGGTCGAGATAGATTGCCGCACCCGCTCCGAAGGTGAAGGTGCTGGCCCCGGCCGGCAGTGCCTTTTCATGCGTGCCCCAGCCCAGCTCCGCCGGCTGCGCGCCTTCGGAATAGAACCCGTCGACCGACCAGGTGTTGACGAATTCGCCGCGCTGCTTGATGCGGGCGGAATATTGGGTATCGCGCTCGGCCACATGCACGGCCCGGATGCCGAGCTCTTGCATCAGCCGTGCCCAGCCGTCACGGCCTTTCGGCACGTCGGTCTTAAAGCCGGTGTCGCGGGCGATGTCGATCAGTGCCTGCTTGATAAAGTGGCTGACAAGGCCGGGATTGGCGCCATGGGCGACGACGGCGGTATGGCCGCCGGGATAGCGCTTCGCCAGCTCACGCGCGGTATGCCGCATGGCATAATTGGTGCGCCGCTCGGCCGGCAGGCTGTGGTCGGTGTAGGCGCCCTTCCATGGCTCGATGCAGGTGTCAATATAGAGACAGCCGATCTCCTGGCAGAGCTCCATCAGGGAGACGGAACTGACATCGACCGACGCGTTGACAAGGAAATCACCGGCCGCCAGCCGCTCCTTGAGCAAGGCGGCATAATTGGCCTGTGTGAGCGGCAGTTTTTCGAACTTCAAGCCAAGGCTGGCGGCGATCTCCGCTCCGCGCCCGTCGCCGCCAATGCAGCGGACCCGCTCGGACGGCAGATCAAGATGCCTCAGAAGAAGAGGCAGCAGCCCCTGGCCAACACTGCCCGTGCCAAGCACGAGCACCGAACCTTCAAATGTTGCGTGCCGGATATGACCCGTCATTCACAAATACCTCCACCAGCGCCGAAACCGCGCCCTGCAGTTGAACATGCCCTTTCGCCTAACGGGTCAGGCAACATATGGCAAGCTGCACATTTATAAGTCCGCTTATATATTTTGCTCCTCAGGGGCGCGAATACCGGCGTCTGCCGCAACAGACAAATGCACACGCCACCCTTGCGCCGCAGCGCCGCAAACACCAATTCTACGCAAAGCCGTGACGCGTCCAGCGGGCACGGCCAAACCCGCCGCCGCAGCTAGGGGGCCACAGACCGTCACGCTGCCGGAGCGTTTGCCGAAGGCGCCCCGCCCATGAAGTTCCCCTCATCCGCCCTGCTTCAGGCTCCGGCCATGAACGACATGCCCCTCGAAGATACCGCCCCCATCCTGGAAAGCTGGACCTCCAACGAGATCGTGGAGTGGCTGCTGCTGGAAGGGTGGAACCTGCCCGACTTCACCACCCTCGTCGCCCAGCTGGGGCGCCGGCTGGTGCAGGCCGGAGTGGCGGTTGACCGTATCCGCGTGACCATGCGCACGCTGCACCCGACGGTGGTGGGCTTTGGCGTGTCGTGGGAAGCCGATGGCGACAAGGTCGATTCCAACGGCGTGCCGCATGAGCTCCTGGAGACACCGCTTTATCTGGAAAGCCCCTACCGGGTGCTGTTCGAGCAGAATGCCGCCGCCGTGCGCCGCCGGCTCGACATCCCCGCGCCGCTGCTGGATTTCCCGATCCTCGCGGACCTGAGGGACGAGGGCTATACCGACTATGTCGCCCTGCCGATCCATTTCTCCGGCGGGCGCAAGAAGAACGCGATCACCCTCGCCAGCAAGCATCCGGGTGGCTTTAGCGGCACGGACCTCAAGCTGGTCTATGATGCGCTGCCGGCGCTGGCGCGCATCCTGGAGACCTTCCAGCTGCGCCTGATGTCACGCGAGCTTTTGACCACCTATATCGGCAAATGGGCCGGCAACCGGGTGTTCGAAGGGCGCACGCGGCGCGGCGATGTGGACACCATCGACGCCGTCATCTGGTTCTGCGATCTGCGCGCTTCCACGCGCCTTGCCGAATCCATGCCGCCGGAAGCCTTCCTCAACCTGCTGAACCGCTATTTCGACTGCATGGCCGGCGCGGTGATGGACCATGGCGGCGAGGTGCTGCGCTTCATCGGCGACGCCATGCTGGCCATCTTCCCGATCCAGAACAGCCAGGTCGATTGCGGCACCTCGCTCAGCCCGCAGTGCCGGGCCTCCTTCCGCTCCGCCCTCGATGCGGCGCGAGATGCCGCCCAGCGGCTGGAGACCTACAATGACGAGCGCCGCGAAAGCGGCGAGGAAGCACTGGAAATCGGCATCGCCCTGCATGTCGGCCGGGTGCTCTACGGCAATGTCGGCACCGCCTCGCGGCTCGAATTCACCGTGACCGGCGCCGCCGCCAACTATGCCGCCCGGGTCGAGTCCCTCTGCAAGGTGCTGCACGAGACCATTCTGGTGTCGAAACGGTTTGTCGAGATTTATCCCGGCAACTATCTCCCGCTCGGCAGCCACACCTTCAAGGGGTATGAAGAGCCGCAGCAGGTTTTCGGCCTCGACCCCAAGGCGCGAAACGACTAAACCCTGCCGCCCGGCAGCCGGCCCCGGCGGCCCGTAACCGATGAAGGCGGTAAGGATGAGCGACGAAGACTATATCGAAACCCCGCAGGACCTGCCGGAAGCGGCCCTGCCCGGGGGCCCGCAGCCTGTAACCGACCGGCAGATCGCCGCCGCCATCATGGCGCTGGCAACAGCCCGGGGCGTTGAAGGCAGCGTTGACCCGAACGAGGTGGCGCAGGCGCTGGACGCCGAAGGCTGGCGCGAGCTGCTGGGCCGCGTGCGGGCAATTGCCAAGCGTCTTGCCGGCTCCGGCCGCATCGAGATTCTGCGCAAGGGCAAGCCGGTGACCCCGCAGGAGGCCAAGGGCATCATCCGCCTGCGTCTTGCCGCCGATCTGGCGCAGGAAGCCGCTGGCGAACCGGAAGCCGACGGTTTCGAGGACGGGGAAGAGGACGCTCAGTAAGCGTCCTCGATCGCCTCCATATCCGCATCCGAATAGCCGAAATGGTGCCCGATCTCATGGATCAGCACATGGCGCACGATGTCGGGCAGGCTGTCCTCGCCCTCGCACCACACATCGAGCAGCGCCCGGCGGTAGAGGAAAACACGCTCGGTTTCCTGCACCGGATCGCTGATGGACCGGCGCACCATATCGACGCCCTGATACAGACCAAGTAGTTCGAACGGGCTTTCGATGCCCATCTCCTCCAGCACGTCATCCTCGGCAAAATCCTGCACGGTGATGGTGAGGTTGGTGACGTGCTGGCGCAAATCGGCGGGGATCTCGCCGAAGGCGGCTTTCGCCATCGCCTCGATATCGTCGAGTGTGGGCGCCATGTTGAAATGCCCGGCCATCAACCCTCTCCTGCTGCCCTTCATGCCCGCGCGACAAGCCCGACCGGGCCGAAGCTCATGAACAGATAAAACACGGCCTGCGCCAACCAAAGCCAGAGCCACAGCGCCAGAGGCCGCCCCCGCTGGTAACGCGCCCAGGCCAGCCCGACACAGGCAAAGAGTGGCACCGGATGCAGCAGCGTGTAGGCCGCGTAGAGCCACACCGGCACCGTGGCTTGCCCGGCTTCCGCAAGCTTCGCAACACTGCCGATGATCATCACCAGCAAGACCGGAAAGGGCAGCAGCACAAGGCAGGAGAGCCCCGCGGCCGCCAGAATAAGCAGACCCCGCGCCGAAGAGGACATGAGCCCTCAGGACCCCGGGCTTGCGGTGGACCCGCGCTGATACTGGTAGCGCTTGCCGTCGGCACCGACGACGGTGCCATCCGCCTCGATGCTGGCGCCGGCAGCCTTCAGCGCATCATGCACTTCGGGCGGCATGTATTTTTCGTCGTGCTTGGCCAGAACCTCATCGGCGACAAACACGCCCGCGGCATCGAGATGACCATTGGCCACCACACCCTGCCCTTCGCGGAACAGGTCCGGCAGGATGCCGGTATAGGAAACCCTCACCTCCTCGACCGTATCGGTAACGGTAAAGAGCGTCGTGGTGCCGCTGCGCTCGACCGAACCATTTTCCACCAGCCCGCCGAGGCGGAACTGGCGCTGGGCGCCATAATGCTGGGCATGCACCTGGCTGGGGCTGAGGAAGAAAGAGATGTTGTCGCCGAGGCTGGCGAGTACCAGCGCCGTAGCGGTGCCAAGGCCTGTCAGAGCCAGCAGCAGCACATAGAGGCGCCGGCGTTTGCGCGCGGTCTTGAGGCTCATGACAGGCCCGGTTCGTTGCTGGAGGACCGGGAACCGGCCGGTTGGCTGGCGAGTGTCAGGCGCAGGGCGGAGAGCCGGCGCTCCATCAGCTCGCTCCTGAGCCGCAGGATGGCGAGCGCCCCGAACAGCGCCATGAACGCCCCCCACATCAAAAGCAGCGGCAGCAGCATGGAGGGATCAATGGCCGGGCCATCCATGCGCAGGACGGAGGCCGGCTGGTGCAGCGAGTTCCACCAGTCGACCGAGAACTTGATGATGGGCACGTTCACCGCGCCGACCAGCAGCAGCACATTGCCGGCCTTGAGCCCGCGCTCGGGATCGTCAAAGGCGCCAACGAGCGCGATGTAGCCCAGATAAAGGAAGAACAGTACCAGCACCGAGGTAAGGCGCGGATCCCACGCCCACCAGGCACCCCACATCGGCTTGCCCCACAGCATGCCGGTCACAAGGCAGATAGCGGTGAATCCGGCGCCGAGCGGCGCATTGGCGCGTGCCCAAAGGTCGGCCAGCGGGTGTTTCCACACCAGCGAACTCGCCGCCGCCACGGCAAGGCTCGTATAGACGAACATCGCCATCCAGGCCGCCGGCACATGCACATACATGATGCGCACCGTCTCGGACTGCTGGTAGTCGGGCGGGCTGTCGAACAGGGCAAAAAACAGTCCGGTAGCGAAAAGAACCACCGCGGCCACGCTGAACCACGGCAAAGCCATGCCGGCGATGCGCATGAAGCGAGCGGGGTTGGCGAACTGATGCATCAGACTGGCCCTGGAGAATATCGGGAGCGGATGGTCACCGAGGTCGGCCACGAGCGCAAGGCCCGCCCCCGTGTTGCCATGTCGCGGCCCCCCGTTTGACCGCAATTTTCCGGCAAGCCTGCACATGGGTTTGGGCAACTTGCGGATAAAGGGGCGCGGGAAAAAAGGCCGATGGCAATGCAGGGTTTCATTCTCAGCCTGATACTTCTTGCCGGATTCGCCCTGCTGTTCTGGGTCATCCGCCGCATCGGGATTCCACGCCGGCAGGCGGTCATGGCGTCGGCCCTGACGATGGCGGCCTTCTCGGCCGTGCTGGTGCCAATGCTGTTGATGGACCGGCTGAGCCCGGCACCCATGCCCTCTCCCGTCGTCGGCGGGCGGGAGGCGGACCCGGCCGGCGACCGGCATGCCCGGGTCATGACGCTCAACCCAGCGCCTGCCGAAGTGCCGCAGCAGCGGCCAATGGAGCCAACACCAGACTGAAGACGCACATACCGCCCAGCAGCATCAGATGCGGCCCGACCTCAAGGCCGGACGCCGCTGCCTCGACGGCGCCGGCGCCGAAGATCAGCACCGGGATATAAAGCGGCAGGATGAGCAACGACATGAGCACGCCGCCCCGGCGCGCTCCAAGTGTCAGCGCCGCACCGATGGAACCGATGAGCGAAAGGGTGGGCGTGCCCAGCGCAAGGCTTGCCAGCAGCACCGGCAACCCGCTGCCGGGGAAATTCAGCATGGCGCCGGCAAGCGGGGCCGCGACCAGCAGCGGCAGGCCGGTGACAAGCCAGTGGGCCAGTACCTTGGCCAGCACCACGACCTCCAGCGGCAGACGCCCCAGCACCAGCAGATCCAGCGAGCCGTCCTCATAATCATGCTGGAACAGCCGCTCGAGCGCGAGCAGCGAGGCGAGCAGGGCGGCAACCCAGAGCGTGCCAGCAGCAATACGCGCCAGCATGTTCGGCTCCGGCCCGATGCCGAAGGGAAACAGCAGGATGACCAGCACAAAGAAGGCGACCGCCATCACCGCGTCCGATCCCTGACGCAGGGCAAGGCGCAGATCGCGCACCAGCAAGGCGAGGAAGCCTCTCATGCCGGCACCTCATCGACGCTGGCGCCGTCCTGCGCTTCTTCCGCTTCCTGTGCCCGGCGGCGGGCAAGGGCGCCAAGATCGAGGCCCATGGCGCCTGGCAGGGCAAGGGCACTGTGAGTGGAGGCAATTACGATGCCGCCTGCCGCACGGTGCGCGGCCATAATCTCTTCAAGCAGAACAATACCGGAGACATCGAGGCTGGTTGCCGGTTCGTCCAGCAACCAGAGCGGCAGCGGCAGCGCCAGAAGGCGGGCGAGGGCGGTACGGCGGCGCTGGCCGGCGGACAGCAGGCGGCCGGGCAGCGCGGCAAAACTGCCGCCGCCGACCCGCTCCAGTGCCCGGGCGGCGGCACCGGCAGGCTCGGGATGTCCGGCAAGGCCGGCCCAGAAGGCGACATTTTCCGCCGCCGTCAGCACCGGCTTCAGGGCATCGAGGTGCCCTATATAATGAATGAGGCCCGCAAGGTCGCCGGGCCGCGCCGTTTCGCCATCCCAGGAGATATCGCCGGCGAGCGGGCGCAGCAGGCCGGCCAGCACCCGCAGCAGGGTGGACTTGCCGCTGCCATTGGGGCCGGTGAGGAGCAGCGCATCACCGGGACCGAGCGCAAAATCCACCTCGGCAAACACCAGACGCTGCCCGCGCAGGCAGGCGAGTCCATGGGCGGCGAGGCGATGGGAAAAGGGGCTCGGAGGGCTCATCACCACCGGCTATAAGCCAGCCGCCGGGGGGAATCCAGCAGTGGACACTCCACAGAGTGGGCGAAACGGACAAAAAAATAACGGCCATCGCCGGGGGGTGCGATGGCCGTCTCTTACATTGACCCAGCCGGGGCATGGCTGGCGGGAACGGGCGCTGTCGCACTTGGGCGACAATCGGGGGGATTCTTCGCACCCATGGGTGTTCCCTATCGAAGGGATTAAGCGTCAAAATGTATTAAAAAATCGTAAAATAAGTTGCAAATGTGGCACGCCCATAATTTCCGGCCGAGGCGGATTGTCATTCCGGCGCAAGAAGCGCATGACGTCTGCGACCGGGGCCGCAGGCGGCGGAACGGTCGGTTGCAATGGCGTGAAGTCAAACGACAGGCTGTTGCTTCCGGCCTCAATCTTGCCGATATTGGCCTCACTCGACGCTTGATGCATTGCACAAGAACAAATCTTTGCCAGCCCCCTGGCACCGACCTATACGCGGCCCCTTCCGGACGCCCGCGTAGAATTCGAGGATAAAACGATGGCGGACGCCACCCCGGCGCAACGGCCGCGACCCTTGTCGCCGCATTTGCAGATCTACAAGCCGCAAATCACCTCCATAATGTCCATCCTGCACCGCGCCACGGGCATCGCCCTCAGCGTCGGTCTGATCGTACTGGCGTGGTGGATTGCCGCCGCCGCCGGCGAAGCTCCCTACTTCGATTTCGTCTCCGCGGTGCTTGGCTCGTGGATCGGCGTGATCGCCCTGGCGGGCTGGAGCTTCTGCTTCTTCTATCACCTGCTGAACGGCATCCGGCACCTGCTGTGGGATGCCGGCTGGGGTTTTGAACTGCCGCAGGTCTATGCCAGCGGCCGCGCCGTCTTTGTCGGCGCGGTGGTTCTGACCCTTGCCGCCATCGTCATCGGCGCGACTGTCTGGTAAGCGGGGAGCATACGACATGAGCAGCAAGACCAAATCCCTGCGCACGCCGCTCGGGCGCGTGCGCGGTCTCGGCGCGGCCAAGGAAGGCGTGCAGCACTGGTGGGCCCAGCGCCTTACCGCGCTTGCCATCATCCCGCTCGGCCTGTGGTTCGTCGGCGGCGTCCTCGCCCATCTCGGAGCCGATCAGGCGTCCGTGCAGGCCTGGCTCGCCGGCCCCTGCACCGGCACCCTCGCCATCCTGCTTCTGGTGGCGCTCTTCTACCACTCCAGCCTCGGGCTGCAGGTGGTGGTGGAAGATTACTGCCACACCGAATGGCTCAAGATCGCCAGCCTCGTCGTGATCAAGTTCGCGGCGTTCTTCCTGGCCACGCTGAGCATCATCAGCGTGCTCAAAATGATGTTTGGAGGTTGAGGCAAGCCATGGCTGCTATCAAGGGCGATGCCTACAAGATCGTCGACCATGAATATGATGTTCTGGTCATCGGCGCCGGCGGCGCCGGCCTGCGCGCCACCTTCGGCATGGCCGAGAAGGGGCTGAAGACCGCCTGTATCACCAAGGTGTTTCCGACCCGCAGCCACACCGTGGCGGCGCAGGGCGGCATCTCGGCCGCGCTCGGCAACATGGGCGAGGATGACTGGCGCTACCACATGTACGACACCGTCAAGGGTTCCGACTGGCTCGGCGACCAGGACGCGATCGAATACATGGTGCGCGAGGCTATTCCCGCCATCATCGAGCTCGAACATTACGGCGTGCCGTTCTCGCGCACCCCGGAAGGCAAGATTTACCAGCGCGCCTTCGGCGGCATGACCACCCGCTTCGGCGAGGGCCAGGCCTACCGTACCTGCGCTGCCGCCGACCGTACCGGCCATGCCATCCTGCACACGCTCTACCAGCAGAGCCTGAAGCACGATGCCGAGTTCTTCATCGAATATTTCGCCATCGACCTGCTGATGGACGATGACGGCGCCTGCGTCGGTGCCATGGCGTGGAACCTCGATGACGGCACGCTGCACCGCTTCCGCGCGCAGATGACCGTGCTGGCGACCGGCGGTTATGGCCGCGCCTACTTCTCCTGCACCTCGGCCCATACCTGCACCGGCGACGGCGGCGGCATGGCGATCCGTGCCGGCCTGCCGCTGCAGGACATGGAGTTCGTGCAGTTCCACCCGACCGGCATCTATGGCGCAGGCTGCCTCATTACCGAGGGCGTGCGCGGCGAAGGCGGCATCCTGCGCAACAAGGATGGCGAGCGCTTCATGGAGCGTTACGCCCCCTCGGCCAAGGACCTTGCCAGCCGTGACGTCGTCTCGCGTTCGATGACCATCGAAATTCGCGAAGGCCGCGGTGTCGGCGAGCATGCCGACCACATCCATCTCGACCTCACCCACCTCGACCCGAACCTGATCCACCAGCGCCTGCCCGGCATTGCCGAAAGCGCCAAGATCTTCGCCGGTGTCGACGTGACCAAGCAGCCGATCCCGGTGCTGCCGACCGTGCACTACAACATGGGCGGCATTCCCACCAATTACCGCGCCGAAGTGCTGAACCCGACGGCGGACGATCCCGACCGCGTGGTGCCGGGCCTGATGGCCATCGGTGAAGCGGCGTGCGTTTCCGTGCACGGTGCCAACCGCCTCGGCTCCAACTCGCTGCTCGACCTCGTGGTGTTCGGCCGTGCGGCCGCCATCCGCGCCGCCGAAGTGGTGAAGCCGGGCAGCGCGCACAAGAAGATTTCCGAGGAGAAGACGGACGCCATCCTCGGCCGTCTCGACGGGCTACGTTACGCCAAGGGCGAAACCCCGACGGCAACGCTGCGCGGCAAGATGCAGCGCGTGATGCAGAACAACTGCGCCGTGTTCCGCACCGGCGAGGTGCTGGACGAGGGCGTCAAGCTGCTCGACGACATCTACGCCCAGCGCGGCGACATCGGTGTTTCCGACCGTTCGATGGTCTGGAACAGCGACCTTGTCGAAACGCTCGAGCTGGAAAACCTGCTGCCGCAGGCCGTCGTCACCATGCGTTCCGCTGCCAACCGCCAGGAAAGCCGCGGCGCCCATGCGCGCGAGGACTTCGCCGAGCGCGATGACAAGGACTGGATGAAGCACACCGTCATGTCCATGAATGTGGACAGCGGCGAGACCCAGATCGGCTATCGCCCGGTGCACCTCTACACCCTGACCAGCGACATCGAGCCCATTCCCCCGAAGAAGCGCGTCTACTAAGGCGCGTTTCTCCTCGTGGGTTTGATGGACTTGGACGGATAGAAGGCTTGTTAGAAAATGGCTGAACTGACGCTTCCGGCACATTCCAAGATCAGGGAAGGCAAGCGCTGGCCGGCACCGGCAGGCGCCAAGCGGGTAAAGACCTTCAAGGTTTACCGCTGGAGCCCGGACGACGGCGAGAACCCGCGCGTCGACTATTACCCGATCGACCTCGACAAGTGCGGGCCGATGGTCCTCGACGCGATCATCAAGATCAAGAACGAGGTCGACCCGACGCTCACCTTCCGACGCTCCTGCCGTGAAGGCATCTGCGGCTCCTGCGCGATGAACATCGATGGCACCAACACGCTGGCCTGCACCAAGGCCATCGAGGACATCGATGGCGAGGTGAAGATCTACCCGCTGCCGCACATGCCGGTGGTGAAGGACCTGGTGCCGGACCTTTCCGTGCCCTACGCACAGCTCAGCTCGATCGAGCCGTGGATGAAAAGCCACAGCCCGGCCCCGAGCCGCGAGCGCCTGCAGAGCCCGGAAGACCGCGAGAAGCTGGATGGCCTCTATGAGTGCATCCTGTGCTTCTGCTGCCAGACCTCCTGCCCCAGCTACTGGTGGAACGGTGACCGTTACCTCGGCCCGGCCATCCTGCTGCAGGCCTATCGCTGGATCGCGGACAGCCGCGACGAGGCGACCGGCGAGCGTCTGGATGCGCTGGAAGACCCGTTCCGGCTCTATCGCTGCCACACCATCATGAACTGCACCCGCACCTGCCCGAAGGGTCTGAACCCGGCCAAGGCAATTGCGGAGATCAAGCGCCTGATGGTGGCCCGCCGCTAAGGCGTGCCGGCAAAGCACTGACAAAAAGCCGTCCCGGACACCTCCGGGACGGCTTTTTGTTTGGGTCCGCCTGGTTAACCAGCCCGTGCCGGGTCAGCCCGGCCGGTGCAGCGGAATGGAAAGCTGGGCGCGGGTGCCCTTGCCGGCGGGCAGATAGGTAAGGGTGAGGCCCAGCTTTTCGCACAGCTGGAAAGCAAGGCGCATCCCCTGGCCGCTGCCGGCCTCTCCGCCGGTGCCGATGCGTGCCGACACCGTGCGGCCGGCACTGGCATTGGCGATGACCTGTGGATCGATGCCGCCAGCCTCGTCCTGCACCATCATGACCACCGCATCAGGCTGGGCAGAAACCGACAGACTGACAGTGGTGCCGGGCGGCGAGAACTTGACCGCGTTGGCGATAAGGTTGCGCAGGATGGCCTCAAGCAGAAAGGGATCGCCTTCGACGCGTGGCAGTGCCCCGGCATTGACCGGCCCTTCAAGCGTAACCGACTTGGCATCGCAGCTCGGCCCGTAAAGCGCCAGAACCCGCTCTGTCAGCGCCTCGAGATCGACCGGGGCATGGATCGGCTCCAGCCCGCCGGCGCTGGCCCTCAGCTGCAGGAAAAGGGCATCGGCCAGATCGGCAAGCTGCATGGCGGCCGCATGGGCAAGGCGGGCCTGCTCGGTCAGCCGGTCACGCGGGGCTTCATCGGCGGTCATTGCCAGAAGCTCGGTAAGCCCCAGCAGGCCGAAGAGCGGCCCGCGCAGGTCATGCGCTGCAAGACGCAGCAGCCTGTCCATATCCGCAGCGGCAGCGGTGATTTCCGACATGGTATTTCCCCCGGGCCGGCTTTTACCCGGGACGGGAAAGCCGCCATGCTGATTTGCGGGTGCCCCGGTAACGGGCCCGGCCGCAATAGTGGCAGGGGATCAGGCCAGCTCCAACATCGCAGACAGAGGCTTCGCCTCGACGACACGGTCACGGCCGGTCCGCTTGGCGTCATAAAGGGCATCGTCGGCTGACTTGATCAGCCCTTCCAGCGTGTCGCCGCTGCGATGAAGCGAGACGCCGGCACTCAGCGTGGCCCGGCGGCCATCAGGCAGCGGCCCGACCTCGCCGCTGAAGGCCTGACGCAGCCGGTCGGCAAAGACAAGGGCGCCGCGCGTATCGGTGCCGGGCAGGAAGATGGCGAACTCCTCTCCGCCCATACGGATGGCGACATCGCTCTTGCGCGCTTCACGGCGGATGGTGTCGGCCAGCTTCTGGATCACCATGTCGCCGGTGTGGTGGCCGAAGGTGTCGTTGATGCTTTTGAAATTGTCGATATCGACCATCACCATCGCCAACCCCTGCAGCAGGCTGCGATCGGTAGCGGCGATGATGGGCAGCATGGCTTCATTCATGTAGCTGCGATTATAGAGGCCGGTCATCGAGTCGCGGATCGACTTTTCCCGCAGCTGGCGCAAATGGCGCCGGCCATTGAGCACCATGTTGGTGGTCATCCAGCCAAGGAGGCCGAGCAGCAGGGTAATGCCGCCCGCCGCCCGCTGCGCAAAGATGATCTCGTCCGGCCGGCGCAGGATGGCAACGGCCCAGCCCCCGAAAAGGTCGGACATGGCGAACACCCGCTCGCCTGTCTTGAGCTGGGCGAGCCGCGGCGTTGCCATGCCGGGCCCATTGTCCCGCAGATAGGAGTGGCGCTGGCTTTCGCCCGACAGGCTGTCGGGCTGCGGCGCCGTAGGTTCATTGAGACCAACGGGGTGCAGATCAAGCGCATTGCGGCCGAGAATGGCAAAGCGCCAGGCCGGATCGGACGTCATGGCGACGGAGTCGGTCGGGTCCAGCACCAGCACGATATCGCCGGCATCGACCGGGTTGATGCGGAAGGCAGTGCTGGAGACCTCGACCACCACGGCGCCCATGGTCTTGTCGCCCTGGCGCAGCGGCACTCCGACAAAATAGGACTGGCCGTCGCCGATCAACGACTGGCCGATGAAATGCGACGGCCGGCTGAAATAGAGCACCTCGCGCACCGCATCGAGCGAGTTGACCGGCCGGCCTTCCAGCAGGCGGCGGTTCTTGCCGCCGGCAAAGGCGATAACGCCCGTCTCGTCGGTCACGAAGACATTGGCAAGCTGGGTAGCATCGGCCACCGAATCCAGCAGGCGCGCCATGCGGGCCCGCGCCACCGGATTGTCCGGCCGGGTGATCTGCTCTGCCAGTTCCGGGCTTGCCGCCAGCACATTGGCCGCGCTGTCAAAACGGCCGAGGTCGACCATCATGTCGCGGGCAACGGCAAGCGCATCGGCTTCCGCCCCGGCAGCGGCATCGCGCTGCCTGCTGTGCTCCACGCGCGCCATGATAGTCAGCGCGGCGACGCAGGTAAGCGTGATCCAGAAACCAAGACTGATCAGCGTGTGGCGCTGTGGAAACGACATGGAGTTTGACTGGCCCGAGCTCGCGACGGGGCCAGCCTAACGATGTAGCGTTACAAGCCGATAACAGTTCGGTGAATCGGGCGCCAAAAGGTTAAAAAAGTCAGTCCGCCTGTGATTGTACCGCTGCCGCAGGCGCAGAAACCCCGGCCGGCGGGCGCTGGTAGGGGGTCGCTTTCCACTCGGCGACCTTGATGAAGCGGGTGATGGCGAAGTTGATGATGAGGTAGATGAGCCCGGCGGTAAGGAACGGCGTATAGGGGTCGAAGGTCTTGGACTGCATGGTGCGCGCAACCCGCGTCAGTTCGACGACGGTGATGACGCTGGCGAGCGAGCTGGCCTTCACCATCAGGATCATCTCGTTGCCATAGGCCGGTAGCGCCTGTGCCAGCGCCTGCGGGGCGGTGATACGCAGGAAGCGCTTTATCGGCGACATGCCGCAGGCCTTTGCAGCTTCCAGCTGGCCATAGGGCACGGATTCGATGCCGCCGCGGACAATCTCCGCACTATAGGCGGCAGTATTCAACATCAAGGCGATGACCGCGCACCACCAAGCATCCTTCAGCACCACCCAGGCGATGGACTGGCGGATGAACTCGAACTGACCGAAGCCGTAATAAATGATGAAGATCTGCACGAGCAGCGGCGTGCCGCGGAAGCAGAAGATGTAGAAAGAGGCCGGCCCCTTGAGCCAAGGCACCGCCGAAAGCCGCATGGCGGCAATGCCGCCTGCCATGATGATGCCCAGCACAAGCGAGGTCGCTACGAGGCCGAGCGTGGTAACCGCGGCGCGCAGCAGATCGGGCAGATAGGCAAGGGCGAGAGAGAAATCCATGGATCAGGCCCTCCGCACGCCGCGATTGGCCCAGCGCTCCCCGCGCCGGAACAGCTGGCTGGAGCCGGTCGAGAACAGCAGGAACAGCAGCGCCGCCGCCAGCAGGAAGGGAAAATAGTCGCGCGTGGAGCCGCCAGCGACGTGGGCCGTGCGCATCAGCTCGTAAAGGCCGGTGACGGAGACCAGTGAGGTATCCTTGAGCGAAAGCTGCCAGACATTGCCGAGCCCCGGCAACGCATAGCGCAGCAGCTGCGGCAGCATGATGCGGCGAAAGACAAGGAAGGGCGACATGCCGACGGCTCTGGCCGCCTCGATCTGCCCCTTGGGCAGTGCCTGGATGGCACCGCGAAAAACTTCCGTCGAATAGGCACCTGAGATGAAACCGACGGCCAGCGTGCCGACGAAAAACTCCGGCAAGCTGATAAAGCCTTTGTAGCCGAAGAGATGGGCGATACGGCCCAGCAGGTTGGCGCTGCCGAAGAAGAGCAGGTAGATGACGAGCAGCTCGGGCACGCCGCGCACGATGGTGGTGTAGACATCGCCGGCGATCCGCACCCACCGCGAGCCGCCGAGCTTGGCCCAGGCGACGAGCATGCCGATAACCAGGCCGAAGAGGTAGGAGCTGATGGCGAGGCCCAGCGTGACCATCGCGCCGCTCGCAAGTTCGTCTCCCCAGCCATCCGGCCCCCAGGCCAGCGGTTTCAGCATCTCCAGCATCGGCATCCTTTCGGCGGATTTTTCTTATGAAAGCCCGGCGGTGCGGCTACGAGAGGGGGCCGGCAGCAAGGCTGCCAGCCCCCCTTCGTGCAGGCCCGACAGGCAGACCTGTTACTTGCAGTCAGCCGACTTCGGCATGGAGATGTCGCGCTTGAAGTACTTGGTGGTCAGCTCGGAGAGCTTGCCATTGCCCTTCAGCGTGCACAGCGCCTCGTTCAGCTTGGCCTTGAGGGCGGTATCGTCCTTGCGGACACCGATGCCGACGCCTTCGCCATAAACCGGATAGTCAACACCGGTCAGGCCCGGGCCGAAGGTGGCAAAACCCTTGCCTTCAGCGCTGTCGAGGAACGGATCGGAGGAGGACATGTCGGCCAGGATGGCATCGACACGGCCGGCCGCGAGGTCGGAGTTCTGCTGTTCGACGGTGTCGTAGACCTTGATATCCGCCACGTCCTTGAACTCCTGCTCAAGGAAATTGTAGTGGATCGTGCCGGTCTGGACGCCGATGGACTTGCCCTTGAGCAGCTTCTTGAGCTCGGCAACACCGCCCTTCACATCGGCCGGATAGCTGGCCTTGGCGAAGGCGCTGTCCTTGGCGCCGACGAAGAGGCCCGGCTCGGTGGCATAGCCCTGGGTGAAGTCGATGGTCTGCTTGCGCTCTTCGGTGATCGACATGCCGGCCATGATGCCGTCGAACTTGCCGTTCACCAGAGCCGGGATCATGCCGTCCCAATCCTGCCCAACGATTTCGCACTCCATCTTGAGCGTGTCGCAGATGGCGTGGGCGAGATCGACTTCATAACCGACGAGGGCGCCGGTGCTATCGGTGCTGTTCCACGGCGGATAGGCGCCTTCGGTACCGATGCGAAGGGTGTCGGCGCTGGCAGCGCCGGCGAGCGTGAGAGCGGCCAGCGCACTCACGGCCATAAGGGTCTTCTTGAACAAGGCTCGTGCCTCCTGTCTCAGGCTTCCGGGATTTTTCCCGATGTTTTCTTTCAGTTACTTCAACGAAAGCGGCTTTGCCGCCTCCGTCCCGTCCGCAAGGGGAGACCTTTCACGGCCACCCTGAACGGACAGTCTGGCATCATCTTCCGGAAAATGCCGCAGGCTGCCATGGCGACCTGAAGCCGGTTTTCCCGAAAGGTGAATATTAATGCAGCGCGCGGCTGAGGAAAGCGCGGAAACGCTCCGTCTTCGGCTCGGCAAACATCTCGTGCGGCACGCCCTCTTCCTCCACCAGTCCCTGATGGAGAAACATGACGCGGGACGAGACATCGCGCGCAAAACCCATCTCGTGGGTCACCACCAGCATGGTGGTGCCTTCCTCGGCAAGGCCGCGCATGACCTTCAGCACCTCGCCCACCAGCTCGGGATCAAGCGCGGAGGTCGGCTCGTCGAAGAGCAGCGCCTTGGGCTGCATGGCGAGCGCCCGGGCAATCGCCACACGCTGCTGCTGGCCACCGGACAGGTGGCTGGGATAGACACCGCGCTTTTCATAAAGTCCGACCTTGTGCAGCAGCGCATCCGCGCGCTCGGTCGCCTCGGCCTTCGAAAGGCCCAGCACATGCACCGGGGCCTCGATGACATTTTCCAGCACGGTCATATGGGTCCAGAGATTGAACTGCTGGAACACCATGCCGAGATTGGCGCGAATCCGCTCGACCTGTGCCCGCCTGGCCGGCACCTGGCGACCATCGCCGGTAGATCGCATCTCGATGGTCTCGCCGCCGATGATCACATCGCCCGAATCAGGGATTTCCAGGAGGTTGAGGCAGCGCAGAAAGGTGGACTTGCCCGAACCGGAGGAGCCGAGGATGGAGATGACATCTCCCTCCCGGGCCGTCAGCGACA
This sequence comes from Radicibacter daui, assembly GCA_030657355.1. Classification (GTDB taxonomy): domain Bacteria; phylum Pseudomonadota; class Alphaproteobacteria; order Radicibacterales; family Radicibacteraceae; genus Radicibacter; species Radicibacter daui. The sequence continues at coordinate 416,583 of CP131056.1, read as the reverse complement.
CCCCCTTCAGCACCTGAAGCTGACCGAAGCTCTTGTGCAGCTGGGCAACCTCGATGGCGGGTATTTTTCGGGCGTTTTCAGAGGCCATGCCGGAATAGCTCAATTAATAAGCAGATTGGAGACCGTAGCGTCGCGGCCCTCTGCTGCAAAGCGCTTTCTTTAACCTTTTGGGCGCGAGTGCCCAAGCACCCGTCAGCTATCGACAAGCTCGCTGAGGCGCTTTTCTTCCTCGGGCGACAGGGCTGCCTCGGCGGCAGTTGTGGAGGCGCGTCCACGACCCCGCAAGACGCTCCAGACCAAGGCGCCGCCTAGCAGTAGCAGCACCGGCGGACCGAGCCAGAGCACCCAGGTCTCCGGTTTGAACGGCGGCTTCATCAGCACATAATCGCCATAGCGGGCGACGAGATACTGCTTTACCGCCTCGTTGCTATCACCGGCGACAAGCCGCTGGCGCACCAGTACGCGCAGGTCATGGGCAAGCGGGGCGTTACTGTCGTCGATGGACTGGTTCTGGCAGACGAGGCAGCGCAGTTCCTTCGAGATGTCGCGGGCCCGGGCTTCCAGCACCGGATCAGCCAGCATCTCTCCCGGTTCGACCGCAAGGGCCTGCGAACCGAGGACCAGCAACGGACAAAGCAGGGCCAGCAAGCCGGCAAACAAAACCCCGCGCAGGGACAGCCGCAAGGCCGCCCGCTGGCGCGGGGCCTGAAAAGTCGGGGAAGACAGGAGGGACAAGGCTGGCCAGCGCATCAGGCGACGGCGCGCACTTCCATCACTTCCGGCACATAATGCTTCAGCATGTTTTCGATGCCGCCGCGTAAGGTCGCCGTCGAGCTCGGGCAGCCGGAGCAGGCACCGCGCAGGGTCAGATACACCACACCCTTGCTGAAGCCGTGGAAAAGGATGTCGCCGCCATCCTGGGCAACGGCCGGGCGCACGCGGGTATCGAGCAGCTCGCGGATGCTGTCGACGATCTCGGCGTCTTCCTCGTCAAAACCCACTGATTCGTGGGTCTGGCTGGCGGCAACACCTTCAAGCAGCGGGTCGCCGCTGGTGAAATGCTCCATGATCGCGCCCAGCACCTGCGGCTTGATCATGATCCAGCGGGCATCGCCGCCCTTGGAGACGCTGACGAAGTCCTCGCCGAAGAACACCGCCTCGATGCCCTCGATGGCAAACAGGCGACGGGCAAGCGGGGACGTCTCGGCCTCGGCGGCCGAAGCGAATTGCAGCGTGGCCCCTGCCAGCACTTCACGGCCGGGCAGGAACTTGATCGTCGCCGGATTCGGCGTCTCTTCGGTCTGAATGAACATCGTCTGGCTCTTGTAACTCTTCATCGCCGGAAGGCGGTTTACCCGCTCCGGGGAAGCGCTGGCGCCGGCAGCCGGTCCCCACGCTTCTCATGATTGATCCTTGCTTTCATCATGCACCCGCTGGCCCGGCAATGCCACAGGCGCCAGCGTGGCCTGCTTCACGGGGGAAAGCAGGGGGAACCCGTAGCGGCGGCGCTCTTGCCGCCGAAGGCCCGTAAGGCCTATCTGGTGATGAAACGGGCCGGCACAAGGCCCGCTTTCGCCAGTCGCCTCCTCGCCAGTGAGCCCCTTCATGAGCCGCCGCCCGCTTGTCGCCGTTCCCTGCTGCACCCGCATGCTCGGTGCCCACCCCTTTCATGTGGTGGGCGACAAATATATCCGCGCCGTTTCCGAAGGGGCGGATTGCCAGCCGCTGCTGATCCCGGCACTGGGCGACTGGTGGGAATGGGATCCTCTGCTTGACCGGGTGGATGGCCTGCTGGTGACCGGCAGCCCCTCCAATGTCGAGCCGCAGCATTATGGCGGCCCGGCCTCCGCACCCGGTACCCTGCACGACCCGGAACGCGACGCTACCAACCTGCCGCTGATGCGCCGGGCACTGGAGCGCGGCATCCCGATGCTGGGCATCTGCCGCGGCTTTCAGGAGCTGAATGTGGTCATGGGCGGCACGCTGCACCAGTCGGTACAGACCGTTCCCGGCCTTGCCGATCACCGCGCCGACGACAGCAAGCCGGTGGAAGTGCAGTACGGCAAGGCCCACAGCGTGACCCTGACCGAAGGCGGCCTGCTCCGGCAGATCAACGGTGGTGCCGGTCAGATTGAGGTCAATTCTGTCCATATGCAGGGCATAGAGACCCTGGGACGCGGGCTTGCCGTTGAAGCGCGGGCGCCGGACGGGCTCGTCGAGGCGTTTCGGGTGGAGGATCATCCCTTCGCCGTCGCCATTCAGTGGCACCCCGAATGGCGTTTCTGGGAAGACCCGTTCTCCACCGCCCTCTTTGCCCGGTTTGGTGAAGCGGTCCGTCAGGCCGTTTCCTGATAAACAGGGGCGGCGGGCTCCGACCAGTGCCAGTCGCCCTCTGCGCCGGGCGCCGTCCCCCTGCTTCCAGTCGTCACCACTACCCCTGTGGAAAGCCGGTCCGGGCGCTGACAGCAGCGCCTCCGGGGACGGGCGGATCAAAATCCTGCCCTTCCGGTGTTGACCGCCCTTTAAGAATTTTATCCTCAAGGCGGGTCCACTGCCGCCCTCGCAACAGGGCTACAGAGGGTTTCTTTTGCGCCCGGCGCGGCACCGCTGGCGATTCACAGGGCGCCCGGAATGGTCTAGGTGATGGTAAGGGGATGGGCCCGGCCATGGGTGCCGGCCTTTCCATCCAGCCCACAAGACGTCAGGAAACGCTCCATGGCCTACGTGATTGCCCCGCCCGCCCAAGCCGCCATTCCCGTTGCCGGCAACACGGGCGACCTGTTCCCTGTGCGCCGCGTGTGGTGCGTGGGCCGCAACTATGCCGCCCATGCGCGCGAGATGGGGGCTGATGATCGTGAGCCGCCGTTCTTCTTCGCCAAGCCTGCAGATGCGCTGGTGCCGGTGGCGGAAGGCGATGAGCTGACCTATCCCTATCCCGTCGCCACCAACGACCTGCATCACGAGGTCGAGCTGGTGGTCGCCATCGGCAAGCCCGGCTTCAACATCAGCCCGGAACAGGCCAATGACCTGATCTGGGGTTATGCCGTTGGCATCGACCTCACCCGCCGTGACCGGCAGGCCGAAGCCAAAAAGGGCGGCAAGCCCTGGGAGATGGGCAAGGCCTTTGACCGTTCCGCCCCCATCGGCCCGCTGTATCCGGTAAGCGAGACTGGCACGCTGGAAGCCGGCGGCATCACCCTTTCCGTCAATGGCACCCCGCGCCAGCAGGGTAACCTTGCCGACATGATCTGGCCGGTGGCCGACATCATCGCCCAGCTGTCGCAGATGGTGGAACTGGCGCCGGGCGACCTCATCTTCACCGGCACCCCGGAAGGGGTGGCCGCCATCGGGCCCGGCGACCGGCTGGAGGCCTCAGTCGGCCCCGTCGGCACGCTGAAGCTTGCCGTTACCACCCGCTCCTGACCCGATCCTTTACCCTGACTTTCCCGTGGCCGGCCCCGCCGGCCACGGGCTCCCGGAGATTGCCAGCCCCATGCGCATCGCCACCTGGAACATCAATTCCGTGCGCCTTCGCCTCGACCTCGTGCTGAGCTTTCTGGAGAGCTACCAGCCCGACGTGCTGTGCCTGCAGGAGACGAAGACGCCGGACGAATTCTTCCCCGCCGCGGCCTTTGCCGAGAAGGGATACGGTTTCCAGCACATCCAGGGCATGAAGAGCTACAACGGCGTGGCCATTCTCTCCCGCCTGCCGCTGACGGCGCCGCTGACGCATGACCGTGCGGGCAAGCAGGATTGCCGGCACATCTCCGCCACGCTGGCGGACCATGATATCGACCTGCATTGCCTCTATATTCCCGCCGGCGGCGACGAACCGGACACCACCATCAACGAGAAGTTCGCCCACAAGCTGGCTTTCGTGGATGAGCTGACGGCCTGGTGGCCGCAGGCGCTGACCTCCGGCGGCGGCGATGCCAAAAGCCGGCGCATGATCGCGGTGGGCGACTTCAACATCGCCCCGCTGGAACATGACGTGTGGTCCCACAAGCAGCTGCTCAAGGTTGTGTCCCACACACCGATCGAGGTCGAGAAGCTGGGGGCCATGCAGCGCTCCATCGGCTGGGTGGACGCGGTGCGCCACTTCGTGCCGGCCGACCAGAAGCTCTACAGCTGGTGGAGCTACCGGGCCAAGGACTGGGACAGCGCCGACCGTGGCCGCCGGCTTGACCATATCTGGGTGACGCCCGCGCTCGAAGGCACGCTCAAGGCGACGGAGACGCTGCGCGCCTGGCGCGGCATTGACGCCAAACCTTCCGACCACGTGCCGGTCATTGTCGATCTGGAGCCGTGAGAGCGATGCCCGCGCCCCAGCGCCTCCTCTATCCCGCTGCCGACCTGACCGGCGATTATCTGCGTGCCGGCGCGGGCCTCCTGCTGACGCTGGTGCCGCTGGTTGCCGTCGACATGCTGGCCTGGGTGCGCTGGGTCTTCATTGCCGCGGCGCTGCTGTTCGCGATCTTTGCCCTGCGCACGGCGCAGCGACAATTGACGGTCGTAGCGCTCGATGACACCGGAATCGAGGTCAAGGGCCCGCTGGGGCGCAAAAGACTGGAATGGGCAGCGCTGCAAAAGCTAAAGCTTGCCTACTATTCCACCCGGCGCGACCGGCAGGGTGGCTGGATGCAGCTGGATCTGACCGACGCCAAAGGGCGGCTGCGTGTCGAATCGCAGCTCCTCAATTTCGACCGGGTGGTGGAAGCCGCTGCCGCAGCGGCGCTGGCGAACCGCCTGACGCTGACGCAAAGCACCCGCGCCAACCTGCTGTCACTGGGATTTGAAGTGCCCGAAGGCGGGCCGCTGGACGATTGAGGGCCTGAAGCCAGGAACCCTCAGCTCTCCAGCATGCGGCGCAGCAGATCGACATCCTCGGCAAACACCGGATCGGCGCCGATCAGCTCTTCCACCTTCTTGACCGCATGCATGACGGTGGTGTGGTCGCGCCCACCGAACTTCTTGCCGATCTCCGGCAGCGACTTCGAGGTCAGGCGCTTGGAGAGATACATCGCCACCTGGCGCGGCCGGGCAACCGAGCGGCTGCGGCGGCTGGAATACATGTCCGACACGCGCACGGTGTAGTGCTCGGCCACCTTCTTCTGGATTTCCTCGATGGTCACGCGGCGGTCGTTGGCGCGCAGAAGGTCCGTCAGCAGGTCCTGCGCCACTTCCACGGTGATCTCGCGGCCCACCAGCTGGGCATGGGCGGCAAGGCGGTTAAGCGCCCCTTCCAGCTCACGCACGTTGGAGGTGATCTTGTGGGCGAGGAACTCCAGCACCTTGCCGGGCACGCTGAGACCCACCTGGTCGCAGCGCGCATGCAGGATGCCGAGGCGCAGCTCGTAATTGGTGGGATGGATATCGGCCACGAGGCCCCAGCCAAGGCGCGACTTCAGGCGGTCTTCCATGCCGTCCAGATCGGACGGGCTCTTGTCGGCGCTGATGATGACCTGATGGTTCTGGTCCACCAGCGCGTTGAAGGTGTGGAAGAACTCTTCCTGCGTCGAATCCTTGCCGCTGATGAATTGCACATCGTCGATCATCAGCACGTCCACGGAGCGGAACAGCTCCTTGAACGCCATGGTGTCCTTGAAACGCAGGGCACGGATGAACTGGTACATGAACTTTTCCGCCGACATGTAGAGCACGCGGCGACCCGGCGTGCGGCGGCGGATTTCATGGGCAATGGCGTGCATAAGGTGCGTCTTGCCGAGGCCGACGCCGCCATAGAGGAAAAGCGGATTGAAGGTGACGGTGGCCGATTCGGCTACGCGGCGCGCAGCAGCCAGCGCCAGTTCGTTGGATTTGCCCTGGACGAAATTATCGAAGGTGAAACGCGGATCGAGCTGACCGGCGATGGCCGCAAAGGGATCGCCCTTGCCATCGATCACGGTCGCGAAAGCCTGGCCGCCCCGGCCGCCATCGCCGAGCGGATCAACCGGGCCTTCCAGGGTAACGGTTTCCAGCGCCAGCGCCCCGGGCAAGGCCGGCAGCGCATCGCTACTGTCGTTTCCAGGCGGCAACGCCGGCGGCGTTGCAATCTTGGCTACCACGACATCGACGGTGACCACGGCGGGGTTCTCGCGTGACCAGAGGGCGCGAATCCGGTCGGCATACTGGTTACGCACCCGGTCACGCTGCATGCGGTTCGGCACGACCAGCTGCACTTCGCCATCATCGAATCCGGCCGGCTCGGCACCATGGACCCAGTGCCGGAAGCTGGCATCGCCGATCTCGGCGCGCAGCCTGTCCTTCACCCGTTCCCACTGATCTGCCAATGCACCCCGGTCGGACATCGTCGTTTTTCTTGCCCCGCCTGCTTCGCTCATCACCAGCATCTAACCCGCCCCTCGGGCGCCTTTTCTTTCCAAGCGCCCTAGCCCAGCGCGACGGTTCGACCAGACACAACAAGAACCCGTCCCGGCCTCGTCAGCACGAGGTCAGGTGAACCTTCGCGACGTCATTCACGGAAGCGTTGCCCCCCGACCCAGAAACACGGGCCCGGCAATCGAAACTACCCTCCTGCCCGGTGGCATCGCGATGACGCCACGCGCAAGAGGGCCGGATGCCGGCTCGTACTGTTCCTGGAAGGCTAGTCTCCCCCCGATGGCCGGAGACCCCGGTGGCCCGTTCCTGTTGCTTTGCCCCTCGGGTGACAGTCCTTCACGGACTTTGCCCTGCTAAGCACGGATACGAGCCGGGAAACTGCCCGACCGTGGAAGACGGTACCCAGCAGCAGACCCCGGCGCAACCTGAACAGATGTGAACATCTGCGCCGTTTTCGAGTCGCCGCCGCATGTTCGCAGACTATTGCGCAGGTGAAATGTTCCCTGCGTCCGCGCCTGCCGGAAAGGGCAGTCCTGCCGGCCGAAGCTGAGTCCCGGTGCGGCGCACAGGCGCCAACTTACGGGAAGACCAAAACAAAGAACCGCACCGCAGCATGAGCCGGGGCGGTTCTTCAAATTCCAATGGCAGGCCCCCGGAAGGGCCGACTCACCTGGATCAGATGGCCTTGATTCGGGCCGACAGACGGGAGAGCTTACGCGCCACGGTGTTGATGTGGAGCAGGCCCTTGCTGACGCCGCGCTGCATTTCCGGCTGGGCAGCCTTGAAGGCTTCCTGGGCCGCGGTCTTGTCACCGGCAGCAATTGCAACTTCGACCTTCTTGATGAAGGTGCGGATACGGCTGCGGCGGGCGCCATTGATCTCGGTGCGGGCTTCGATCTGGCGGATGCGCTTCTTGGCCGATTTGGTGTTCGCCATGGTTTATCCGATACCTGTAAAAGCGGGCCCGGCCACCCTTTGCAGCCAGACCAAAAATTCGCGTGAGCGCGGCTTATAGGTCTGGCAAGCCGCTTTCGTCAAGGAAAACCCAACGATTATTGCTAATGGCGGGCCGTGGCGCCCGAGGCAGGTGCTGGTTTTCAGCGCGGGCCGAGATTGAAGCGCACGGTGGTTTCCCCGGCAGCGACCTTGGCGCGTTCCAGCGTCAGCTTCTCATCCTCACGCTCGAACACCATCACCTCGTCGGTGCGGCCGATCTGCACCCAGCCGAGCTGGGCAAGCGTATCGCTGTAAAAGCGCACGACATCTGCCCATTTCACCTTGCCGGCAGCGGCCACATCGACCACCCGGCCGCCCGGCGCATCAAAGGCAACGGCGGCATCCGCGTCGGCATCCGGCACGGCAAGCCCGTCCATCAGCGGCAGATCGGCAATGCCCGGCACAAAGCGCTCGGCAGCCCCGGCCGCCAGCGGCAGCAGGCAGAGAAGGAAAGCGGCAAGCAGGCGGGAAAGGCGCGGCATGGGCGGGTCAGGCTTCCTGCGCGGAAGGGAATGAGGAACGGGAACCTGTCTTTTGAGGGACGAGTCGCCCGCATTGTTCCGCCGGTCAGAGAAGGTGCCGGAACACCCCTCAGCGCTGGCGGACGGGGCAATAAAAGCTGCTGCGCCCCGATTGCACAATACGCTCGATGCAGCCTTTGTTCCCTGAGGCGGTCTGATGCGGCCTGCCGGCGGCACAATCCGGGCAGTCCTGCCCCTCGCGGCCATAGACGACATGGCTGTTCTGGAAATAACCGAGCTCGCCATCCGACTGCACATAGTCACGTAAAGAGGAGCCGCCGGCGGCAATAGCCCGGCCCAGCACATCCTTGATGGCCCCGGCCAGCACCCCGGCCTCCGCCGCGCTTACCTGCCGCGCCTCACGCTCGGGCGAGATGCGGGCATGCCACAGCGCCTCGCACACATAGATATTGCCGAGTCCCGCCACCAGATGTTGGTCAAGCAGAGCGGCCTTGATAGGCGTGCGCTTGCCGGCAAGGGCCGCTGCCAGCACCGCGCCACTGAACTCCTCCGACAGCGGCTCCGGCCCGATGGCGGCGAGCAGCGGGTGGCTGGTGAGTTCATTGTGGCTGGTGGCAACCAGAAAGCCGAATCGCCGCGCATCGTTGAAGCGCAGCACCCAGCCATTGGAAAATTGCAGCACCAGATGATCGTGAGTGGCGAAACTCTCCGGCCAGCCCCGGTGCGTGACCATGCGGCCCGACATGCCGAGATGGCCGATCAACACCTGCCCGCCTTCCAGATGCCAGAGCAAATATTTCGCCCGGCGTGACAGCCGCTCGATAAGGCGGCCGGTCAGCCGGCCTTCCAGATCGTCCGGAAAGGGGAAACGCAGATTGGGCCGGCGTTGCAGTACGCGGGTGATGCGCTGGCCTTCCATGATCGGCGCCAGACCACGGCGCACGGTCTCGACTTCGGGCAGTTCAGGCATCGTTTGTTCGTCCGGCAGGTGAGACAGGCGTCAGATAAAGAGGCTGGTAGCCCCGGCGGCACGGGACAGGTAGGTAACGGCCCCGCTCGGCTGCGGCTTTAACTGGGGAGAAAGGTCTGCCGCCGCAAGGCCGGCAAGCCGCAGCGCCATTTCGCACACCAGCACCTCGCCGCCAAGCTCGGCGATCGCTTCCGCCAGAATCGTGAGGGTGCCGATTCCCTTCTCTGCCAGCCGGGCCTCAAAGGCGGCTGGTTCAAGCCCGCCGGCATCCGGCGACAACCCATGCCAGCCAGGGCCACCAACGGGTCCGGATTTCGCCAGCAGCCAGACGGCAGGGCCGGCGACGAAGAGCGTGGCCTTGCTGCCGGTGGCGAGTGCCGAGGCCATGAGGGTCAACGCATAATGCACCCGGTCGATGGCTGCGCTGTGCAGGCAGAGAGCGAGCGGCGGGTTCATGCAGCAAGGTGCCCGGAAAGATCGGTGATCGAGGGCTGGCTGCCGCAGAGCGGGCAGGCCGGATCCTTGGGCACAACAATGCGCTGGAAGCGCTGCGGCAGTGCCTCATAGAGCAGCAGCGTGCCGGCAAGGCTCTCCCCGATGCCCAGCACTTCCTTGAGCACTTCGCTTGCCTGCAAGCTGCCGAGCGTGCCAGCCAGCACACCCAGCACGCCGGCTTCGCTGCAGCTCGGGATCAGGCCCGGCGGCGGCGGTTCGGGAAACAGGCAGCGCCAGCAGGGGCAACCGGGCTCATGCGCCTTCAGCACCGTCAGCTGACCATCAAACCTGTACATCGCCGCCGTCACCAGCGTCTTCTTCAGGAGAAAACAGGCATCGTTCAGCAGATAGCGCGCGGCGAAATTGTCGGTGCCGTCGGCAATGATGTCGTAGCCGGAAAGGATGGTCCCGGCATTGGCAGCCGTCAGCTTCTCGGCATGCTGGACGACCTGCACATCCGGGTTGAGTGCGGCGATGCGAGCCGCGGCACTCTCCACCTTGGGCCGGCCGAGCGAGGCCATGTCATGCACGACCTGGCGCTGGAGATTGCTGAGATCGACGGTATCGGCATCGACAATGCCGAGCGTGCCGATACCGGCTGCCGCCAGATAAAGCAGCAGCGGCGCGCCGAGCCCGCCGGCCCCCACCACCAGAACGCGGGCGCCGAGCAGCTTTTCCTGCCCCGTACCGCCCACTTCCGGCAGCAGGATGTGCCGGGAATAACGCTCGATCTGCTGCTCGCTGAAATCCATCGACGTCCTCGCTGCCCTGCCGCCGGCTGGCAGCAGGGTCAGAGCGTGCGCGGTCCGGGCCTCAGTTGTCGAGGCCGTCGAAGAGCGGGGTGGAGAGGTAACGTTCGGCAAAGCTCGGCAGGATGGTGACGATGGTCTTGCCGGCCATCTCCGGCCGGGCCGCCACTTCCAGTGCTGCCGCGATGGCCGCGCCGGAGGAGATACCGACCGGCAAGGCTTCTTCCGCTGCTGCCGCGCGGGCAGTGGCGAAGGCACGCTCATTGCCGATGCGCACCACCTCGTCGATGAGGTCACGGTCAAGGATGTCGGGCACGAAGCCGGCGCCTATACCCTGAATCTTGTGCGGGCCGGGCAGGCCGCCGGAAAGCACCGGGCTATCCTCGGGCTCCACCGCAATGACCTTGAAGCCGGGGCGGCGTTCCTTCAGCACCCGGCCGACGCCGGTCAGAGTGCCGCCGGTGCCGACACCGGAGATCAGCACATCCACCTCGCCACTGGTATCGGCCCAGATTTCCTCTGCCGTGGATTTGGCATGGGCGTCCGGGTTGGCGGGATTCTTGAACTGCTGGAGCATGATGGCATCGCCGGTTTCGCGGATCATGGTCTCCGCCCGCTCGATGGCGCCTTTCATGCCCATGCCGGCCGGCGTCAGCTCGATCTGCGCGCCCAGAAGGCGCAGCATCTTGCGCCGCTCGACCGACATGCTCTCCGGCATGGTGAGGATGAGCTTGTAGCCCTTGGCGGCCGCCACGAAGGCAAGCGCGATACCGGTATTGCCCGAGGTCGGCTCGATCAGCGTGGTCCGGCCGGGGGCGATGCGCCCTTCCTTTTCCGCCGCCTCGATCATGGCAAGGCCGATACGGTCCTTCACGCTGTTGAGCGGGTTGAAGAACTCGCACTTGCCGAGCACCGTCGCCTTCGCACCGGCCTGCACGGGCAGCCGGTTGAGACGCACCAGCGGCGTGGCACCGATGGTTTCGGTGATGTTGTTGTAGACACGGCCGCGATAGGGGGTCTGGGCTGTCATCATGATGGTGATTTCCCGGTTTTTCTGTCAGGGCGGCGGCTGGCGCCGCCGCCAGGGTCAGATCGTGTAGTCGAGAACCTGCTGGGTTTCGCTGGCGATGCCGGCCTGATGTGCCTTCACGCACAGATCCTCGATGGTGATGTCATCGAGTTTCTTGAGGCACTCGTCCTGCATGTCGATCCAGATCGGCCGCACCACGTCCCGGCCAAGCACACTGCCGGCCGGATCCTCAATGGGGTCGAGCGCGGTTTCCATGCCGCGCACCACCCGCACCAGTTCGCCCAGCGTGATGCGCCGGCGCTCGCGCGCGAGGCGATAGCCGCCCCGGGGGCCGCGCACGCCGGACAGGATGCCGGCCCGCACCAGATGCTGCAGCACCTGCTCGAGATAGCGCTTGGGAATACCCTGGCGGCGGGTGATCTCGCCGGACTGCACCGGCTCGGTGCCGGCGTTGTAGGCGATGTCCAGCACCGCCTCGATGGTGAACATCAGTTTCTTGGAGACGCGCAGCATGGCCTTATCTGCCTCCTTCTCCCTTTGGGGTTTCCAGGGGTCGGCTCAGCGGGCCGGCACGGCGGTACCGGTGGAGCCGAAGCCCCCGGCGCCGCGGGCCGTCTCCTCGAGCGAGGCGCTCGGCAGCCAGCTGACGCGGGCATAAGCGGCGATCACCATCTGGGCGACACGCATGCCGCGCTCGACGGTGAAGGGCTCCTGCCCGTGATTGATGAGGATAACCTTAACCTCACCGCGATAATCGGCATCGATGGTGCCGGGCGCGTTGAGGGTGGTGACACCGTTCTTGGCGGCAAGGCCGGAGCGCGGGCGAACCTGCGCCTCAAAACCTTCCGGCAGGGCAATGGCGATGCCGGTGGGGATGAGCGCGCGCTCGCCCGGCTGCAGCGTTACCGGTGCGTCCACCGCCGCCAGCAGGTCCTGACCGGCAGAATGCTCGGTGGCAAAGGCGGGCAGGGGCAGGTCACGGGCATGGTCCAGCTGCAGGATGGGAACGGTGATGGTCGCGGTCATCGGCTCTCGTCTCGAATGTTATGGTCGTTCTGGTCAGTCGGAGTTTCCGGCAAGGGCAGGCACTCCCTATTCGGCAGCGCTTGCCTCACCGGTAAAATGATCGGCAATGCGGCGGGCAAGGCGGGTGGCAAGCGCGACCTTGCTCATGCGCGGCCAGGCTTCTTCTCCGTCGGCCGCGATCAGCAGCACGGCGTTCTCTTCGCCGCCAAAAGTGCCGGAGCCGGTGGAAACATCATTGGCCAGCAGCCAGTCGCAGCCCTTGCGCAGGCGCTTGGCGCGGCCATGCTCGGCCACCTTTTCCGTCTCGGCGGCAAAGCCGACGACAAGCGCCGGCCGGCCGGGGCCGGGCGCCGACAGGCCCGACAGAATGTCAGGATTTTCCTGAAGCCGAAGGGCAGGCGGCGTGCCGCTGCCGTCCTTCTTGAGCTTCTCGTCCGCCGGCACGACATGCCAGTCGGCAACGGCGGCAGCGCAGATGGCGGCATCACGCGCGCCGCCTTCGGCAGCTACACGCCGGCAGGCATCGGCCATCTGCTGCGCCGTCTCCACCCTGAGCACCGTGACCCCGACCGGATCGGGCAGGGTGACCGGCCCGGTCACCAGCGTCACCTCGGCGCCCGCTGCCTGCAACGCCGCAGCAATGGCATGGCCCTGCTTGCCGGAGGAGCGGTTGGCAAGATAACGCACCGGGTCGATCGGCTCGTGCGTGGGGCCGGAAGTCACCAGAACCCGGCGGCCGGCCAGCACACCCGGGGCCGGGGTAACGGCAAAAAAATCCTCGACGGCGTGCAGGATATCCATCGGCTCGGAAAGGCGGCCCGGGCCATATTCGCCGCAGGCCATGTCGCCATCTTCCGGGCCGACAAACAGCACGCCGCGCTGGCGCAGCAGCGCCACATTGGCGGTGGTGGCCGGATGCAACCACATGCGCACATTCATCGCCGGAGCGGCCAGCACCGGCTTGTCGGTGGCGAGCAGCAGGGTGGTGGCAAGATCGTCAGCCAGACCGCCGGCCATGCGTGCCAGAAGATTGGCAGTGGCAGGGGCAACGACCAGCAGATCGGCCGCGCGGGAGAGCTGGATATGGCCCATCTCCGCTTCGTCCGTCAGCGAGAACAGCTCTTCATTGACCGGTTCGCCGGAAAGCGAGGCAACGGAGAGCGGGGTCACGAATTCATGAGCGGCCTTCGTCATCACGCAGCGCACGGAAGCCCCGCGCTCGCGCAGGCGACGGATCAGCTCCAGCGCCTTGTAAGCGGCAATCCCGCCTCCAATAATGAGCAGGATGCGCTTACCCGCAAGCAGCCCGATCCGCCCCTTATCCTGCGCTTCCGCCATAAAAGCCGATTCCCGATTCGTTCAATCGAACGCCAACCCCGCCGTTCTAGCGCACGGGCATGTAGGTCCGCAATGTTTCACATATAATAAGGGGATTATATCGCAGCCAAACGTGATGGTTTTCACCATAAGGCACGTCAAACCCGTTATGCCCCCGCCGGCGCCCCCTGAAGGCTTCTCTCCTTCAGGCGGCTCGCCAGGAATTCCACACATAGGCGCACGCGCGCCGTGTGCTGGCTGTGCGGGTAGACCGCGTGGATGGGCGCGGCCGGCGGCTTGAACTCCGGCAACACCACTCTCAGCCGGCCAGCGGCGATATCGCCCTGCACATCCCAGATGGATTTGAAGACAAGGCCCGCCCCGGCGAGCGCCCAGGCATGGGCCAGTTCGCCGTCATTGGTGCTGAGCGCGCCCCTGACGCGCACCGAGCGCCCTTCTGCCAGTCGCCAGTGATCCTGCAGCGGATCGCCATAGAGAATGCAGTCATGGGCCTGCAGATCTTCCGGCTGCCGGATTGGCGGACGGGAATCGAGATAGGCCGGCGCCGCGCAGATGACGCGGTAGTTGTGGGCAAGCTGGCGGGCGACAAGGCTTGAATCGGCAAGCGCGCCGAAACGGATGGCAAGATCGAACCCGCCCTCGACCAGGGAGACGAGGGCATCGCTGGCATGGAGCTGGATTTGCAGCCCCGGATGCAGCCGGCGGAACTCCTGCAATTGCGGCCCGAGCCAGCGGCGGCTGAAGGCAACCGCCGAGGTGATGCGGAGAAGACCGGTTGCGCTCTTGAGCCCGCGTGTGACCTCCGCCTCTGCAAGATCGATCTCGGCAAGAATACGGGCGCAGCGGGCATGGAAGGCCGACCCTTCCTCTGTCAGCGCCAGTGTCCGGGTGGTGCGGTTGATGAGGCGCACGCCAAGGCGCTGCTCCAGCCGTGACAGCTTGCGGCTGACAACAGCAAGCGACTGGCCAAGCGCGCGGGCGGCCGCGGAGAGGCTGCCCTCCTCCACCACCCGCACAAACACGATCATGTCGAGGAGATTGTCCGCCATATTCTTGCTGAAACGACAAGGAAGCTTCGACAACTAGAGAGATACAGCAAGAAAGATGGATATGCCACCTTCTGTTCAAGACGAAGGACCGCCCCACCGCATAAGGCGTTGAGACCCTCGCCAACGAAGGAGAAATCAAATGAGCAATCCGCAGCTTGCCAGCCTCTCCGGCCAGCGTTTCCTCATTCTCGGCGGCAGTTCGGGCATCGGCCTTGCCACCGCCGCGCTTGCCGCCGCAAGCGGCGCCGAGGTCACCATCGCCTCGCGCTCTGAAGACAAGCTGAAAGCCGCCGCCGCCAGCATCGGCCACAACGTCAAGGTCGCCACCCTCGATACCGGCGACGAAGCCGCCATCGCCGCGTTTTTTGCCGCGCAGGGCAGTTTTAATCACGTCGTGATCTCCGCCGCCCAGACCAAGGGCGGCCCGGTACGCGGCCTTGACCTTGCCGATGCCAAAGCGGCGATGGAGAGCAAGTTCTGGGGTGCCTACCGGGTCGCCCGGGCAGCGCAGATCACTCCCGGCGGTTCGCTGACCTTCATCTCCGGCTTCCTGAGTGTGCGGCCCTCCGCCACCTCGGTGCTGCAGGGCGCCATCAACGCCGCGCTCGAAGCGCTGGCCCGCGGGTTGGCGCTGGAACTGGCACCGGTGCGCGTCAATGCCGTCTCCCCCGGCCTCATCGACACCCCGATCTGGGGCGGCCTGCCGGATGAAAAGCGCGAGGCGATGTTTGCCGGCGCCGCCCAGCGCCTGCCGGCACGCCGCATCGGCCAGCCGGAGGATATCGCCAACGCCGTTCTCTTCCTTGCCACCACACCGTTTGCCACCGGCAGCACGGTACGGGTGGATGGCGGCGGCGCCATCGCCTGAGGCGCCGATTATCCTTCCCCATCCTGGATGGGGAAGGTGGGCGCAGCCCGGATGGGGGTAATGAGCCGAGACCGGGTAGAGGCCCTCGCTTGATAGCAGCGTCATTACCCCCACCGGCCCTGCGGGCCACCCCCCGAGTTGGGGAGGATTTGCCCGAGGAACAGCCTGTACCTTCCCCTGCCGGGCACCCCGTGAAAGGAGCTCCGATCATGCTGATCGACCATGCCACCATCCGTACGGCAGACCTTGAAGGCACCCGGCGCTTCCTGGAGGAGGTGCTGGGGCTGACGGTCGGACCGAGGCCGGATTTCGGTTTTCCCGGTTACTGGCTCTATGCCGATGGCCAGCCGCTTTTCCATCTGATCCCGGGCCGGGGCGGCCCGGTCGACCGGCAGGGCGAGACGCTGGACCATGTGGGGCTGCGGCTGGATGGGCGGGACAAGTGGGCCGACCGGCTGAGCGCTCTCGGCATCCCCTGGAGCCCGATGGAACTGCCCGAACTCGGCGAACGCCGCCTCTTCATCCGCACGCCCGGCGGCATCCTGCTCGAACTGGTTTTTCGCGATCCCCCTGCAGGCGAACACACTGCCGCCGGCTCTCTCTAAGGACCCACAACATGCGCAAGACCCTTTTGATGGCCGCCGCTCTCGGCGTGCTGATGACTGCTGCCGTGCAAGGCGCCGCGCACGCGGACCCGGTGAAGATCGACGAGATCATCCTTGCCGGTAGCGAGCCGGCCGCCAGAACCGACGAGACCCTCGCGGCGGCCAAGGCCTTCTACCAGTTCTGGAACGATGGCGATGAAACCACGCTGACGCGCGCCATTGCCCCCACCTTCACCGACCACACGCTGCCCGCCGGCCGGCCGCAAGGGCCGGAAGGCCCGGCCTTTGCCTCGCGCACCTTCCGCAAGGCGGTGCCGGACCTGAAGGTAGAGGTGAAGAAGATGATCGTCGCCGGCGACTATGTGACGGTGCACATGCTCTTTACCGGCCACTTCACCGGCAGCTTCGGCAAGGCCGAAGGCAAGGGCCAGTCGATCGACTTTATTGCGACCGATCTCATCAAGATCACCGACGGCCACATCACCGACAACTGGCACATCGAGGACAATCTGACGCTGCTCGCCAAGATGGGCATCGCCACGGTTTCTTTCTGATCCGCTGCCCTTTGAGCCAAGGATTACTTCCATGCCTCTCGCCCTTTATGCGCTGACCATCGGCGCCTTCGGCATCGGCGTTACCGAATTTGTGCTGATGGGCCTGCTGACGCCGGTAAGCGCGTCGCTTGATGTTTCCATCGCCACCGCCGGCCTGCTGATTTCCGGTTACGCGCTTGGCGTTGCCGTCGGCGCGCCGTTCCTGACGGCGCTTACCTCCGGCTGCCGGCGCAAACGGGTGCTGCTGGCGCTGATGCTGATCTTCACCCTCGGCAACGCCGCCTGCGCGCTGGCGCCCAGCTATGGCTTTCTGCTGGCCGCCCGCGTGCTGACGGCTTTTGCCCACGGCACTTTCTTCGGTGTCGGCTCGGTGGTGGCAACCGGGCTGGTCGCGGCGGACCGCCGGGCGTCTGCCATTGCGGTGATGTTCACCGGCCTTACCGTCGCCAACATCCTTGGCGTGCCCTTCGGCACCTGGCTTGGCCAGCAGCTCGGCTGGCGGGCCACCTTCTGGGCCGTGACGGTCGTGGGCCTCATCGCCCTTGCGGTGATCGTCGCCTTTGTACCGGCAGACCGTGAAGCGCCGCAGAAAGCCGACTGGCGGCAGGACCTGAAAGCCATGGTGCGGCTGCAGGTGCTGCTGGGCCTTGGCATCACCACGCTGGGTTTTGCCGGCCTCTTTACCGTCTTTACCTATATCGAACCCATCCTGACGCGCCTTGCCGGCTTTGGCGAAGCGGCTGTCTCCCCCATCCTGCTGCTGTTTGGCGGCGGGCTGGTGGTGGGCAACCTGATGGGCGGCCGGTTTGCCGACCGCAGGCTGACCGCAACCCTGATCGGCGCGCTGGTTGCCCTTGCGCTGGTGCTGGCGGTGATGGGCCTCTTCTTCTCCAGCAAGCCTGTTACCCTGCTCTTTGTCGCCCTGCTGGGGCTTGCCAGTTTTGCCACCGTGCCGCCGCTGCAAATGTGGGTACTGGAAAAGGCCCATGGCGCCGGCCAGAGCCTTGCCTCCAGCCTCAACATTGCCGCCTTCAATATCGGCAATGCGCTCGGGGCGTGGCTGGGCGGCGTGGTGATCGAACGGGGACCGGGCCTTGGCGCCGTCACTTACGTCGCCGCTCTGGTTCCGCTCGGTGCGCTGGCCCTCATCACCCTCAGCCTGCTGCTGGAACGCAAAAACCGGACGCAGGCGGAAGAGGTCATGGAAGGCGCCTGAGGCAGGGCAGCAGCTTCCGGGAAAACAAAAAGTGGCGGCCCCTATGAGGACCGCCGCTTTTTTAGTCTCAGAACCGAAGCGCTCGCGTCTCAGGGATCGCGGCTCAGGCCCTTGCCCTTCAGCGCATCGAGATAGGCCTGCCAGACGGCATCCTTCTGCTCGCCCAACGCCCGCAGATAACGCCAGCTGTAAAGGCCGGTATCGTGCAGATCGTCAAACCGCAGGCGCACGGCATAGTGGCCGACGGCATCGACGCCAAGGATGCCGACATGGCGCCGCCCCGGCAGGATGGTCTTTTCTTCCTGGCCATGGCCCTGGATTTCAGCCGATGGGCTTTCGACCCGCAGGAGTTCGGCCGGCAGACTGTGGGTCACCCCGTCGTCCCAGTCGACCTCCAGCAGTTTTTCGGCGCGTTTCAGGCGGATTTCCAGCGGCCAGTGGCGCGTCTCGAACCCTTCGCGCGCGGCGGCCAACACATCAGGCATCGGATAAACTCAAGCAGACAGACGGGAAAACAGGGTGGCTCAATCGAGCGGGCGGGCTTCATCCACCAGCATGATGGGAATGCCATCGCGGATGGGGAAAGCCAGCTGGGCCTGATCGCTGATCAGCTCCTGCTTTTCGCGGTCATAGCGCAGCGGCGCCTTGGTCAGCGGGCAGACCAGCAGCTCAAGCAGCTTGGGATCGACGGTGGCGCTCATGGGTCCTGACTTCCGGTAAGCTCGTAGTATTGGCGGGACAGTAGCACGTTTGCCCGGCAGGGATAGCCGCCGGGAGAACGGTATTAATGGCGGCGGCTTTCTCCGCTCGCCTCGGCGCAGGCAAGCTCCAGCAGGGCCATCAGGATGCGGCCCTGTTCGGCAAGGTCCGGCGCTTCCAGGAGCGCCTGCTTTTCCAGCGGCGAGAACGGGCAGTTCATTGCCAGCACCGTCACCAGCGCCTCCTCCGGCGCATCCTTGAAGGCATCCCAGTCTGCCGAAAGGTTGCGCTCGCTAAGGAAACGCTTCAGCAGGCTGACAAGGCGCGACCGGTCAATAAGCGCTTCCCCGCCCGAACCGTCGCGTG
The DNA here is from genome assembly GCA_030657355.1 of Radicibacter daui. GTDB lineage: Bacteria > Pseudomonadota > Alphaproteobacteria > Radicibacterales > Radicibacteraceae > Radicibacter > Radicibacter daui. The sequence continues at coordinate 397,801 of CP131056.1, read as the reverse complement.
CCAGATCGGCCTGCCAGGGGGCCCAGTCGGGACGCACCAGCCGGTAACCGCCGGGCGCCGCCGCCAGTTCTTCCGCGATGCCGAAGCGGATAATGCCGGCGAGGGTGATGAGATAGCGCCCGTCGTCGGTTTCGCTGAAGGCGATGACCCGGCCGGCACAGCCGACGGGATGCAGGCGTGCAGGCGAGCGATGGCCGTCCTCGCTCACCGTCTCTTCCTCCCGCGGCTGGATCATGCCGATCAGGCGGCTGCCCTTCAGCGCATCATCCAGCATGGCAAGATAACGCGGCTCGAAGATGTTGAGCGGCAACCGCCCCCCCGGGAGCAGCAGGCAGCCCATAAGCGGAAATACCGGCAACGTGTCGGGCAGGGTGGCAAGGTCGGGAAAGTTGCGGGAGCTCATGACTTCAAAGATAGGACGGGCGGGCCCGGCGCAAAGCCCGGCACGCCCTTAAAGACATGATACCTGCCGGCTTCAGACGGTCAGGAGAACATCACCGAGCTGAGGCGGCGGCGCATGCGCAGCGTCAGCTTGTCCGCCGCACCCCAGGCCTCGAAGAACTTCACGAGCTGGGCGCGGGCGGCGTCCTCGTTCCAGGTCCGGTCGCGGCGCACGATCTCGATCAGCGCCTCGGCGGCCTCTTCATTGCGGCCTTCGGCATAAAGCGCCATCGCCAGATCGAAGCGGGCCTGATGATCGTTGGCATCGGCAGCAAGGCGCGCTTCCAGCCCGCCCGTCGCTCCGCGCGCGGCGCCGGCCTGTTCGGCAAGCGCCAGGGCGGTTGCAGCAGCCTTTACCTCGGCATGGCCGGCGATTTCCGGCGGCAGGTCAGCCAGAAGGCCGGCAGCCTGCTCGGTTTGGCCCGCTGCCATCAGGCAGCGGATCATGCCGGCATAAGCGGGCGCATTCTCGGGGTCGGCCTGCACGATCTGCTGATAGATGCCGCCGGCGGTCTGGATATCGCCTTCATCCAGCGCCTGTTTGGCCGCGGCCAGCGCTTCCTCGATGGCGGCGGCGGGGCCGGCGCCGGAGGTGGACTTGATCAGGTGGTCGATCCACTGCTTCACCTGCGATTCCGGCAGCGCCCCCTGGAAGGCATCGACCGGCTGGCCCTGATAGAAGGCGTAGACGGTGGGCACGGACTGGATGCGCAGCTGGGCGGCGAGTTGCTGGTTCTTGTCGATATCGACCTTGACCATGCGCACGGCGCCGCCGGCCTGTGTCACCAGCTTTTCCAGCGTCGGCATCAGCTGCTTGCAGGGGCCGCACCAGGTGGCCCAGAACTCCACGATCACCGGCACGCTGCGCGAGACATCCAGCACATCGGCGGCAAAGCTGCGGATGTCGGTGTCCTTGATCAGGGCGCCTGCCGGAGCAGCCGCGGCCTGCGGGGCCGCAGCGGGGGCCGCGCCATTGGGGTTGCCGGAACCCATGCCGAAGAGGCTCATCGTCTTTATCCGTCCTTTTCGCGGGGAGCATCGCCGCCACCAGTCCTGTTGGCCGGCAGCAGGCCTCCTTATCCAAACTTGGCCCTATAGATGCGGCGGCCGGCGCCGAAGCTCAAGCCCCGCCGTCAGCTTAAAAGCGAGGGAAGGATGCTCAGGCGCCCTCGCCGGCGTCCGCCGGGCGCTCCGGCAGGTCGACCACCATCGGTTTGTGGCCGCATGCCTCGACGAATCGCAGCAGCCCTTCCCGGCTCACCGACGTGGTGCGGGTGTTGGTAAGCGGGTGAAAGTGCAGCGGCTCCATCTCCAGCAAACGCCGCTCGAAGACCGGCTGCACGGCAAGCGCGGTATCGTTGATGAGCGCGAAGGGCGTGACCGATCCGGGGATGACGCCCAGATATTCCATCAACCGCTCGGCCGAGCAGAAGGAAAGCCGGCCGCTGCCCAGCACCGGATGCAGAGCCTTGAGATCGACCGGCGTTTCCTCATGACAAACGACAAGGAAGAGCGCGCCCTTCTTGTCCTTGAGAAAGAGGTTCTTGCTATGGCCGCCGTCCTCGATGCCGGCGCGGTGCTCCTGCGCTTCGGCAACGGTAAAGACCGGCGGGTGCTCCACCGTCGGCGCCGCGATACCCAGGTCGGCCAGACGCGCCAGCAACGCATCGCTGGTGACCGGCGGCACGGCACGCGCGGCGGCAAGATCGGCAGGGGCGGCGGAATCACTTCCACCGGCAAGGGCGGGGGTGGCGGCGTCTTCAGTCATCATGGGAAAGGCTTTTAACGTAAAGCCGGAAGCTGTGCTACCGGGCCCGGCCGGCTGGCACGGGGCAGCAGGCCAGCAAGGCCGCGGGGGGCGGTGCCCCCGGCACCGGGAAAAACGATGCCGGAAACAAAAAGCTTTAAAAAAGTGCTTGCACGGCCAAAAGCCAGCGTCTAATAACCCCGCCACGGACGCAGCAGCGACCGTCCCAAACATGGAAATGCCAGCAAATAAGCCAGCCTTTCCAGCGCCGAGCGGGCGTAGCTCAGGGGTAGAGCACAACCTTGCCAAGGTTGGGGTCGAGGGTTCGAATCCCTTCGCCCGCTCCAGTTTTCCAGATCAGAATCGATTGTTTCCGGGCGCCTTTTGAGGCGCTTTTTTCATTTCTGGCTCTGGCTAGCCGCCTCTCACACCGGCTGATCGATAAAGGCCCTGATGCCGCTGACGGCCGGGGCCGGATTTTCTTCCATGATCCAGTGCCCGGATGCCGGGATCACCAGTTCCTGCACATTGGTTGCCGCCGCCCGCATCACAACTGCCATGGTCGACCCGAACGAGGCGGCCCCGCCAATGGCAAGCACCGGCATGGTGAGTTTGCCAGCCTCCAGATCCTTGCGGTCATCAACGGCGTCCTGATCGAAGGCGGCGAAGTTGGAGAATCCGGCATGCATCGCGCCGGGCCGGGCATAAAGCGCGGCGTAGTGCTGACGCGAGGCTTCGTCGAATTTTGCCGGATCGGCAGAAAAATCATTCCAGAACCGGTCGAGATAAATCCGCTCCCGCCCGGCAACCAGCCGCTCCATGTCGGCGCCTCCGAAGCGGAAGTGCCAAAGCAACGGGCTCTTGAGGATTTCCTCCCACGGGCCAATGCCGGGCACCGGCGCGTCCATCATGACAAGGCGCGTGGTGCGCTGGCGGTATGCGGCCGCGAAGGCAAAGGCCACCATGTTTCCGATATCGTGAGCCACCACATCGACGGGGCCGACCCCGAGACTATCCAGAACCGCAGCCACATCCTTTGCCTGGTTGGCCTTGGTGAAACCTTCGGCGACCTGCGCAGAAAGGCCGAGACCCCGAAGATCAGGCACGATGACGGTGTGATCCCGGACGAGATCCGCGGCGAGCGGCGCCCACATGTCCCCGGTTTCGCCATAGCCGTGCAGCAGCACGACGGCAGGCCCGCTGCCGCCGACGCGCACATGAATTGTGGTGCCATTGGCAGAAATATCGAGGACACGGAAACTGGCAGGAAAATCAGGAACCGCCGACCGCGCGCCGGTCGCCGCGCCTCCCGTCAGAATCATCAGGCAGAAAGCGAAGATGAACCGGCGAGGCGCGTGAAGCAGCATTTCCTGTCCCTTTCAGGCAGCAACATGGATATGGCGCAGCCGGTCTTCTTCAGGGAGACATCCTGGTGCCGGCCGAAGCATCCACCGTTAGCAGCAAAGAGCGGGACGTTATTGTCTCTGCACCCGGACTTGATGGATTCGACCGGGAAGGGCGCCAAATGGCAAGGAGGGCCGGCCACCCGGCATCAACTCCGGCGAACCGTGTGCCCGCTGTCAGGCCCCGACGTTACCCTGTAGGATACCGGCACCTTCAGGCTCCGGACCGGGCAGATGCAGAAGAACCGCTATCACCACCTGACCTGGCTGAACGGCATCGAGCTGTTCGAGGCGGATTTTCATAACCAGACCTTCGGCCGGCACTCCCATGAGGGTTTTGCCATCGGGGCGATCTCGGCGGGGGTGGGCGGGTATCAGTGCCGGGGCGAAACCATGGTGCTGCCCAGCGGCTCGCTCTCGCTGATGAACCCGGAGGAGCCGCATACCGGCCACTCCAATGCCGGGCGCCTGCGCTACAAGATGCTCTATGCCGACGAGGCCGCGGTCAAAGCGCTGCTGGACCTGCCGCAGCTTCGGGGCTTTCGTGAAGTAACGCCGCAGGACCGCGGCCTTGAGCTGACCCGCGCACTGGAGACACTGGCTGAGCGCCTCTGCCTTGCGCAGCAGGCCGGTGACTGGCGGCTTGGAGTCGAAGAGGCGGTGCAGCAGGTACTCGGCACCGTGTTCGAGAGCCATGGCGGCGCCGAACTGCGCCCGGCAGGCCGGGAAAATCTGGCGATTGCCCGCGTCCGGGAAGCCATCGCCGCCGGGGTGGAGGCGGAAACAGGCGACCTTTCGCTTGCCGGCCTCGGCGCACTGGTTGGCCTGCACCCCAATTATCTGGTGCGGTGCTTTTCCCGCGCGCTCGGGCTTTCGCCCCACGCCTATGCGCTTCAGCGCCGGGTTGCCCGCGCCAAAACAGCGTTGGTGGCCGGAAAAAGCGCGGCAGAGGCCGCGCTGGAAGCAGGCTTCTGCGATCAGTCCCACATGATCCGCCAGTTCCGCCGCCATCTGGGCGTAACACCCACCTCCCTCATCACCCACTGATCCGGGCTGCGCCGGGCGGGCCCGGAGGAGCGGGTGAAGGTTAAGTTCGTCCAATCCGGAGCCGGTCACGGCGTGGCAGATCTCGAAATCGTTATTTTGTTTCGAGATCGCAACCATGCCTTCCTTGCCCGTCCTCGGTGCCATGTGCCTTTTTGCCCTTGCGGCCTCCGCCACGCCCGGCCCGGTGAATTTCATCGGCGCCATGGCCGGGGCGCGCTTTGGCGGGGCGCGGGTGCTGCCTTACGTCACCGGAGCGACGGTGTGCTTCATCCTGGCCTTTGGCGCGCTTGGGGCCGGCGCGGTAACAGGTGCACTCTGGCTGGAGCGCTTTTCGCTGCCGATGACGCTGGCAGGGTCGGCCTATCTGCTGTGGCTTGCCTGGAAAATCGCCCGCAGCGGCCCGCTCGCCAGCCTGTCGCCGGCTGAAGCGGACCTGCCGGGTTTCTGGGCGGGCGTTACCGTGCAAGGCCTCAATCCCAAGGCGTGGCTCGCCATCCTTTCCGCCATCGGCACCTTCATCCTGCCGCTGGAGCAGAAGGGCACCGGGCTTGCGGTGTTCTGCGGGCTCTACTTCATCATCTGCTGGCTGTCGCTGGCGCTCTGGGCCTATGCCGGCGCGGTGCTGGCGCGCCGGTTTGCCCGGCGCTTCAACCTTGCCATGGCGGCCCTGCTTGCCGTCTCCGTGCTGTGGATGCTGGCGGATGCGCTCTTCTAGGCCGGCAAGAACAGCCTGACAGGGCCGGGGGGCTGCTAGAGCCCCTTTGCCACCTCTTCCAGCTGCTCCACACAAATGCCCCAACCTTCGTGGAAGCCCATCTTCTCGTGTTCTTCGCGGTCCGCCACGCTCCAGTGCCAGACGCGGGCGGTATAGACGGTCATGTCGCCCTGGGCCTCCAGCTCCAGCGTCGCCACCATGAAGGGCTTCAACGACGGCTGCCAGGCGCTGACGAAGGCATCGGTAAAGGTCAGGCGCTCCAGCGGTTCCACCGCAAGAAAGACGCCGCGCAGATCATGCTCTTCACCCGGGTTCGGCCCCTTCATCACCATGTGATGACTGCCGCCGGGGCGTACATCCATCTCCACCAGCGGCGTGGTCCACGGGCGCGGGCAGAACCATTTCTTCATCAGTTCCGGCTCCGTCCAGCAGCGCCAGATCTTCTCGCGCGGCGCGTCAACGAGGCGGCGCAGTACCAGTTCGCGGTCGGAAGCGGGCGCGATGTCGAGCTTGGTGGCCATGAGGTCCTCCCTTTTATTGGCTCAGGTGACGTTCCCCCTGAGGACGCCCGGCTTCGGGCAATGCCGACACCCGGAGTTTAAAAATTTTCCGGAACAGCCCTGTCGGCTGCGGGCATAGTGGCACGTCTTCTAAAAAGAAATGCGACCGGAGGAACCCCATGCTCTATGCCCTGCTTTGTTATCACGATGAGGATGTCGTCTGGTCCTGGAGCAAGGAAGAGGACGATGCCGTGATGGCGCGGCTTGGCCAGGTGCAGGAAAAATGGGTGAAAGCCGGCAAACTCGGCCCGTCGCTGCGCCTGCTGCCGACGACGGCGGCCACCACATTGCGCAAGAGCGAAGACCCGCCGCTGGTGCTGGACGGGCCCTTTGCCGAGACCAAGGAACAGCTGCTCGGCTTCTACATCATCGATGTGGAAGGGCTCGAAGAGGCACTGGCCTTTGCCCGCGAGCTTGCTGCCGCCAATCCGGGCGGCGCTTATGAAATCCGCCCCGTCGGACTTTATAACGCCGACCCGCGCACCGCCGTCTAGGGCCGCTGGATCATGAGCGAGGAGAGCTGGATCAATGCAGCGCTGACTGGCGCCCGCCCGCGGGCCGTTGGGGCGCTGCTGCGCTATTTCCGCGATCTGGACACTGCGGAAGAGGCGTTTCAGGAGGCCTGCCTGCGTGCGCTGAAGCACTGGCCGGTCAACGGGCCGCCACGCGATGCGGCGGCCTGGCTGATCATGGTCGGGCGCAATGCCGCCCTTGATGGTGCCCGCCGGATGAGCCGGCAGGAGGCCCTGCCTGAAGAAGCCGTGCTGTCTGACCTTGAAGACGCCGAAGCGCCGCTGGCCGAACGGCTGGACGGGGCGCAATACCGCGACGATGTGCTGAGACTGCTCTTCATCTGCTGCCATCCGGACCTGCCGGCAACCCAGCAGATCGCCCTTGCCCTGCGCATTGTCTGCGGCCTTGGCGTGCGTCAGATCGCCCGCGCCTTTGTGGTGGGCGAAGCGGCAATGGAACAGCGCATTACCCGCGCCAAGGCCCGCATCGCCAAAGCCGACGTGCCGTTCGAGGCGCCGGGAGCGGTGGAACGGTCCGAGCGCCTCGCCGCCGTGGCGGCGATGGCCTATCTGGTCTTCAACGAAGGGTATTCCGTACGCGAACCGCAGCTGGCGGGGGATGCGGACCTGTGTGAGGAGGCGATCCGCCTTGCCCGGCTGCTGCTCCGGCTGTTTCCGGCCGAGCCGGAGATCATGGGGCTGCTGGGGCTGATGCTGCTGCAGCACGCCCGGGCACCGGCCCGGTTCAATGCGGCAGGCGAAATCGTCCTGCTGGAAGAACAGGACCGGACGCTCTGGAACCGCAAGCTGATCGGCGAGGGGCTGGCGCTCATCGACAAGGCGGTGCGCCACCAGCGCCCCGGCCCCTATCAGGTGCAGGCCGCGATTGCTGCCGAACATTCCCGCAGTGCCCGCGCCGGCGAGACCGACTGGGGCTCCATCGCCGCGCTTTATGCCGCGCTGGAGCGCATGCAGCCCTCACCGGTCATTACCCTCAACCGGGCGGTCGCCATATCCAAGGTGCTGGGCCCCGCAGAGGCGCTGGCGCTCATCGAGCCGCTGGCGGAAAGGCTCGGCGCCTATTTCCCCTACCATGGCGCGCGCGGGCACTTCCTGCTCCAGCTCGGCCGCAAGGCGGAAGCGCGCGCCGCCTTCAATCAGGCCATCTGTCTTGCCAACACACCGGCCGAAGCCGCGCTGATCCGCCAGCACCTCGACAAGCTGGGGGAGGAAGCCGGCATCCCCGGCTGAAGATTTTTCGGAAAAAATTTTAAGGGCCCTGTCGGCCTCACCTTCTCCCGCGCGTCCTTAAGGGCATGAGCCCGCCCTGAAGGGCCGCCCGGACAAGAGGAGGTCAGCCATGACGCTCGATGAAGCGGCGATCCGCACCTTGCTGGAGGTGCATGCCAATGCCATCCGCCTGAAGGACGCCGAACAGGCGCTGGCACCCTATGCCCCGGGCTCGGTCGTCTACGATCTTGCCCCGCCGCTGGCCTATCGCAGCGATGCCAGAGCAGACCGGGCCGGTATCGAAGCCTGGTTTGCCACCTGGGACGGGCCGATCGGATATGAGCTGAAGGATATCGAGGTGACCTCCAGCGGGCCGCTGGCTGTGGCGCACGGCTTCCTGCGCATCAGCGGCACCAAAAAGGCGGGGGAGACGGTTGCCGTGTGGACCCGCCGCACTGTGGTGTTTGGCCGCCGCGACGGCGGCTGGCGCATCACCCACGACCACATCTCCACGCCTTTTTACATGGATGGCAGCGTGCGCGCGGCCACCGACCTCACGCCCTGAGGCCGTCCTCCCGGCGGCCCGGACTTTAACCAGAGCAGACAGAACCGGAGGAACAACCATGGACAAGATTCAGGAAAACACGGCCCCCGCAGCGCCGGTGGAAACAAAGGGCGGCGTCGTCGCCTATCTGCAGGTGGACGGCGCCTTCAAGGCGGCCGAGTTCTACAAGCAGGCCTTCGGGGCGGAACTTGCCTTCGCCTATCCACCCGACGAGCGGGGCCGTACCATGCATGTGCATCTCTATATCAACGGCAGCTCGGTGATGCTGAGCGACGGTTTTCCCGAGCATGGCTGCCCGGTGGAAAAGCCGCAGGGTTTCACCATGACGCTGATGGTGGACAACATCGATGCCCGCTTCGAGCGGGCGGTGGCTACCGGCGCCGAAGTGAAGATGCCGCCTACCGACATGTTCTGGGGCGATCGCTACTGCCAGCTTGTCGATCCGTTCGGCGTGCTGTGGGCCATGAACCAGCGCAACCAGGGCTGAACCCCGAAAGATCAGAGGAAACCCCATGACAAAGCAGAAGATCGTTCCCTGCCTGTGGTTCAACGGTCAGGCGGAAGAAGCTGCCAACTTCTACTGCTCGCTGTTTCCCGATGCCCGCATCACCGACATGCTGCGCTGGGGCGAGGTGGGGCACGGCACGCCCGGTAGTGTGCTGACCGTCTCGTTCGAGATCGAGGGACAGGAGTTCCTCGCCCTCAATGGCGGGCCGGAGTTTCAGTTTACCCCGGCCATTTCGCTGATGATCAATTGCGAGCGCCAGGACGAGATCGATGCGCTGTGGGAAAAACTCGGCGCCGATGGCGGCGAGGCCATGCAATGCGGCTGGATTACCGACAAATACGGCATGACCTGGCAGGTCACGCCCCGTCGCCTGCTGGCACTCCTCAAGGACAAGGACCCGGCCCGCGCCGGGCGCGCCATGCAGGCCATGATGGGCATGGTGAAGCTGGATCTGCCGGCCATCGAGGCGGCTGCGGACGGCAAATAGGGCATCGGGTCGAGGCAGGGGGTGTGCCCGCTCAGGGCTGCCCTTCCGCCTCGGCTTCCGCAATCCGGCTTTGCGGCGATTGGCCGAGGGTCTTGCGGTTTACCAGCCAGAGCGAAAGGCCAATGAGCGCCCCGCCAACGGCCTGCGGCCAGGTAAGCGGTGCCCCGAGAATGAGGAAAGACAGCACCACCGTGAAGAGCGGCGCGGCGAAGAGGAAGCTGCTCGCCCGGGTGGCGCCCCCCTTCCTGAGCGCCACGAACCAGAGCCCGAAAGAACCGGTGGAAGCGGGGATCGCCAGCCAGAAGAACCAGCCCCAGTCGGCAAGGCTGGTTTCGGCCGGCCAGCGCTGACCCAGGGCGAGAGCAAGCGCCAGAATAACCAGCGATCCCAGCAGCATCTGCCAGAAACTGAGCGCCCAGGAGCCGAAGGGCAGCCGGGCGCGCTTGTTGACGAGGGTGGCCACCGACCAGCAGAGGGCCGAGGCCAGCCCGGTCAACTCTCCCTGCAAAACATCGCCGCCGGCCAGAAAATCCGGCCCCACGCCGATGGCAAGGCACACGCCGGCAAGCCCGAGTACCAGCCCCAGCAGCCGGCCGGCTGACAGGCTTTCGCCAAAGAAAAGGCGGCTCAGCAGCGCCACCCAGAGCGGATTGGTAAAGAGCAGGATGGCCGCTGTGGAGGCCGAGATGGTGCGCATGGCAAGGAAAAGCAGCCCCATCACTGCGGCGGTCTGCAGCAGCCCGATGAGGATAACCGTCCCGCCATGGCGCAGCGTGAGGCCCGCCGGAACCAGCGCCCGCCAGAACCGGCCTTCGAGCAGGACCAGCGGCAGTGTTGCCAGCGCCGCCACCAGAAAGCGCCAGCCCACCAGCAGGAATGCCGGCACCCCCGCCTGCATCAGCAGCTTGCCGGCAATGAAGCTGGAGCCCATCAGAAAAGTCGCGCCGAGAAGGACAGCGATGAACCCGCCGGTGCTGTGCTGCGTCTCCTGCCCGTCCATCCCTTTTATTCCTCCCCGCCGGGCATCAGCCGGCCAAGCGCCTGCCTGAGCCTTGGCGTGGCGAAATCCAGAAACCGCCGCATCTTGAGCGGCATCTGCCCGCGCGCGGCATGCACCAGATTAACCGGTGCCGGCTCGGGTTCGAATTCTTCCAGCAGCAATTTTAGGCGGCCCGCAGCCACAGCCTCCGCGACCTGATAATGCAGCAGGCGGGTGATGCCGAGGCCGCTGATGGCGGCATCGGCGGCCGCTTCTGCCGATGACACCGCCAGGCGCGGTGTTGCCCGGACATCAACCGGCACTGCCGCCCCTTGCGGCACATAGCGCCAGCCAAGGGTCGGTGTCGGCCCGTCAAACAAGACGGCCGGCAACCCGGCCAGCTCTTCCGGCCGCGCAGGCGTACCGTGAAGCGCCAGGAAATCAGGGCTGGCGCAAAATACCGTGCGCAGGGCGCCGACGCGCGTGGCGATCATGCTGCTGTCAGGCAGACGGCCGATACGCACAGCCATATCCACATGGTCTTCCACCAGCTGGACATTCCGGTCCGACAACAGCAGGCGGATGTTGATTTCCGGATAGAGTGCCAGAAATTCGCCCACCACCGGCAGCACATGCAGCCGGCCAAAGAAGAGCGGAGCCGTTATCACCAGCTCACCGCGCGGGGCGGTAAATTCACCGGCAGCCTCGCGCTCGGCTTCTTCCACCTGATCGAGAATGCGGCGGGCGGCCGCCAGATAGGCCTCGCCTGCTTCGGTCAGAGTCAGTTTGCGAGTGGTGCGCAGCAGAAGCTGGGTGCCGATATGAGCTTCCAGGTCAGAGAGTTTGCGGCTGAGTGTCGGCACCGGCACCCGCAGCGCGCGGCCGGCCGCCGACAGGCTGCCCTTTTCCACCACCGCCAGCAGCAGCGTCATTGCCTCCAGCCGATCCATGACCCGCGCGCTCCGATATTTTCAAATTTTGGAAAGATGCCTTTCTGACTTACGGAATTATCACGAAACGTGAAAAACAGCATCTTCCTCCTTGCCGGCCCAAGCGGTCGTTCAACAACAAAGCTGGAGGTTCAAACCATGTCACGCCTTGCCATCCCCACGCTCGACACTGCCCTGGAAGCCTCGAAGCCTGTGCTGACTGCCGTGCAGAAGCAGCTGGGTGCCGTACCCAACCTCTTCCGCCTCATTGCCAACAGCCCGGTGGCACTTGAAGCTTTCACCGGCTTTCACGGTGCCCTGACCCGCTCGCTGGACGTCAAGACGCGCGAGCGTATTGCCCTTGCCGTCGCCGAGGTGAATGGCTGCGACTATTGCCTTTCCGCCCACAGCTATCTCGGCGCCAACCTTGCCAAGCTGAGCGCCGAAGAAATCGCCCTGAACCGCAAGGGCGGTTCGGCGGATGGCAAGGCCGCGGCCGCCGTTGCCTTCGCCGCCAAGGTCGCCCGTGAGCGCGGCCATGTCAGCGAGGCCGATATCGCCGCGGTGCGTGCCGCAGGCTTCGGCGATGGGGAGATTGTGGAGATCGTCGCCCACGTGGCGCTCAATGTCTTCACCAACTTCCTCAATGAAACGGCGAAGACCGACATCGATTTCCCGGTCGTGCGCCGGGCCGAAGCCGCCTGAGATACCGCCGGGCGCCGGACGACAGCAGCAAGACGAGCAGAGAAAAGGAGGCCGGATCATGCCTTACGGATTTCTCGACATTGCCCTGACGCCCGGCGTCGTGGCGGCGCAGGCCCGCATGGGCGTGGACCAGCACTGGCAGGACTTCAAGGGCAACCGCCGCTTCGAGCGCTTTACCGAGGCGGAAGCCGCCTTCATCGCCGAACGCGACAGCTTTTACATGGCAACCGTGTCCGAGACCGGCTGGCCCTATGTACAGCACCGCGGAGGCCCGCGCGGCTTCCTGAAGCTGGTCGACGACCGGACGCTGGCTTTTGCCGACTATCGCGGCAACCTCCAGTACATCTCCACCGGCAATATCGGCAGCGATGACAAGGTAAGCCTGATCTTGATGGATTATGCCCGCCGCGCCCGGCTGAAGCTGTTTGCCCATGCCGAGATCGTAATGCCGGAAGATGAGCCGGAGCTTGCCCGGCTGGTAGCACCGGAGGGTTACCGGGCCAAGGTGGAGCGCATTTTCCGCCTGCGGCTGGAAGCCTTTGACTGGAACTGCCCGCAGCACATCATCCCGCGCTTTACCGCCGAGGAAGTGAGTGCCGCCACGCGGATGATGCAGGAGCGTATTGCCGTGCTGGAGGCGGAAAACGCCGCCCTCAAGGCCCGGCTCGCCGGCGCGGCCGGCTAAAGCCTCCGGCACCCCGCCCCCAATTCGATCCTCTTTCCCGACCGGGCGCGATGGTGCCCGGCAACCCCGGAGTTTTGCCCGATGAGCACCGTTTCCTTTCGCACCGCCGATGTCGATGGTTATGAGGTTTTTTACCGCGAAGCCGGTGATGCGGCGAAGCCAACACTGCTGTTGCTGCACGGCTTCCCGAGCTCCAGCCACATGTTCCGCGACCTCATTCCGCTGCTGGCGGACGAGTTTCATCTGGTAGCCCCCGACCTGCCGGGCTTCGGCCAGTCTGCCCTGCCGCCGCGCGAGGAATTTACCTACAGCTTCGACCATCTGGCCGAGGTGATCGGCCGCTTTACCGAGGTGATCGGGCTCAGGAAGTTCGCGATCTATGTCTTCGACTATGGCGCACCGACCGGCTTCCGGCTGGCGATGGCGCATCCGGAGCGCATCACCGGCATCATCTCGCAGAATGGCAATGCCTATCTCGAGGGTCTCAGCGAAGGATGGGATCCCATCCAGCGTTACTGGCGCGAACCGACCGCCGCCAACCGCGAAGCGCAGCGTGCCATGCTCACTCCCACGTCCATCCGCTGGCAATATGAACATGGCGTGCCGGACGTCTCGAAAGTCTCGCCTGACGGCAGTGCGCTTGATGCGTACTACACCGGCCGGCCGGGTGTGGATGACATCCAGCTCGATCTCTTTCTCGATTATGCCAGCAACGTGAAGCTCTACCCGGCCTTCCAGGCCTATTTCCGCCAGCATCAGCCGAAGCTGCTGGCGATCTGGGGCAAGAACGACCCGTTTTTCCTGCCGCCGGGTGCCGAGGCCTACAAGCGCGACCTGCCGCAGGCCGAAGTCCAGTTGCTCGATACCGGCCATTTTGCGCTGGAAACGCATGCCGGGGAAATCGCTGCCGCCATCCGGCGGTTCCTGAAGGGTTAAAGCAGTTCAGCAGGCCCCCGCTGCCGGTGGGCGGCGGGGGCCTGCGACGTCTCGCCTCTGGCGCAAGTTGACGCAGAAGCCCTTCCCGACTGCCCCCGGTCATCCCTCTGCAATATGCCGCTGATAGCGCTGAAACCGATCCGGCGAAACAGCCGGACGCCCCGCCCCGGGGGCCGCTGCAGGCCAGCTTCTCCCCGTGAGCCGGGGAACAAGCAGAACATAAGCCAAACAGCGACAGACGAGGACGATGATGACCCGAAACACCCGCCGGGCGGCCCTTGCCGCCTGCAGCACGCTGGCGCTGCTGACCGCCGCTTCCTTCCCGGCCATGGCCGCGGAAACGGCTGCGCCCAACACGGCAACCCCGATCAAGCATCTGGTGGTGATCTTCCAGGAGAATGTCTCCTTCGATCACTATTTCGCCACTTACCCGAAGGCGGCCAATCCGGAGGGTGAGCCAAACTTCACCGCCGCCGCCAACACGCCGACCGACATTAACACGCTGGAAAAGGCGGGTCTCCTCAAGGACAACCCGAACCAGACCGCTGCCGGCAACGGCGCCGATGCAGCCGCCCCTTTCCGCCTTGACCGCACGCAGGCAGCAACGCAGTCGCAGGATCACGGCTACACCGCCGAGCAGGCGGCCTATGACAATTACGCCATGGACCTGTTCCCGGCCCATACCGGCCGCGGCACCAAGGGCGCTGCCGGCGAGTTCGGCACCAGGGGCCAGGTGATGGGCTATTACGACGGCAACACCGTCACCGCGATGTGGAACTACGCCCAGCACTTCGCGATGGACGATAATTCCTTCTCGACCAATTTCGGCCCCTCCACCCCCGGCGCCATCAATCTGATTTCCGGCCAGACCAACGGCATGATCCTGCCGCCGGGCTATACGCTGGAAAAGGACGGCACCTATGACAAGGGCCGCGTCGTGCCCGACGGCAATGGCGGCTGGACCATGATCAGCGACCTCGACCCCACCGGGGACGTGTGTTCGCAAGGCCTCACTGGCCTGCTCTATGGCAAGAATATCGGCGACCTGCTGAATGCGAAAAACATCAGCTGGGGTTTCTTCGAGGGCGGGTTTGACCTGACGAAGACCAACGGCAACGGCACCACCGGCTGCGCCCGCACCACCACCTCGGCCGTCACCAATGTGACGGAGGTGGACTACATCCCCCACCACCAGCCGTTCCAGTACTACGCCTCCACCGCCAACCCGCAGCACACCCGCCCGAGCTCGGTCGATGCCATCGGCACCGGCAATGACGGCGGCGCCAACCACCAGTACGACATCGACGATTTCTTCGCCGCGCTGAAGAACGGCAACATGCCGGCCGTCAGCTTCCTCAAGGCCTCGGGCTTCCAGGACGGCCATGCCGGTTATTCCGACCCGCTGGACGAACAGGAATTCGTGACCAACGCCGTCAACAGCATCGAGAAGTCGCCGGAGTGGAAGAACACCGCCATCGTCATCATGTATGACGACAGCGATGGCTGGTACGACCATGCCCATGCCGTGATCAACCCGTCCAACATCCCGGTTAAGGGCTATGACGTGCTGAACGGCGACCAGTGCCTGAGCGGCACGCCGCTGCCGGGCGTGACCGGCGCCCCGGCTGAAGGCCGCTGCGGTTACGGCACCCGCCAGCCGATGCTGGTGGTCTCGCCCTATGCCAGGAGCAACTTCGTCGATCACACCCTGACCGACCAGACCTCGCTCATCCGCTTCGTGGAAGATAACTGGCTGGCTGGCCAGCGCATCGGCGGCGGCTCCTTCGATGCCATCGCCGGTTCCATCGACGGCATGTTCGACTGGTCGAAGCCCGGCAACAGCGCGCTGATGCTGGACCCGAAGACCGGCACCCAGATGTAAGACGAAAAGAGCCAGAAAGAATGTCCGTGACAAAACTTCTGGCTCGCATCGCTCCGGCGGCGACGCTCGCAGGCCTTGTGCTTTCGGGCGTTGCCGACGCGGGGCTTTCTGCGGGCCCCGCCGGCGCAAGCACTTCCGCCGCTCCCTCTGCTGCCGCTGCTGACGACACGGCGACCTATGACGATGCTGCCGATTCAGGCCTCAGCGCGGCGGCAAAACTCGGCAAGGCGCTGTTCTTCGACAAGAGCCTGTCAGCCTCCGGCCAGATGGCCTGCAGCTCCTGCCATGCCCCGGAAAACCACTATGCCCCCGCCAACAGGCTGGTCGTGCAGCTGGGCGGGCCGAAGCTGGACCAGCCGGGCATCCGCCCCGTGCCCAGCCTGACCTATAAATATCTGTCCCATGCCTTTTCCATTGGGCCGGAAAGCCCGAACGAGGTGGAAGGCCCGGCAACGCCGGTCACGCTGGTTGGCAGTGCCGGCAACCAGCCGAAGGCGGCCAGCACCGCGCCCGACATCGTGCCCGAAGGCGGCTTCTTCTGGGACGGGCGGGCCGACACGCTGGAAGACCAGGCGAGCGGTCCGCTGTTTTCGCCTTTCGAGATGGCGAACAGCGATCGGCACGCCGTCTATCAGCGCATCAAGGACGGGTATGGCCGGCAGATTGGTCAGCTTTTCGGCGATCAGGTGCTGGATGATCCGGAAATGACGCTGACCGAAGCCAGCTTTGCGCTGGCGCGCTACCAGATGGAGGCCCCCGGCTTCCATGCCTTTACCAGCAAGTATGATTATTACCTCAAAGGAGAGGCCAAACTCAGCCCGGCCGAAGCACGCGGTCTCAAGCTGTTTGACGACCCGAAGAAGGGCAACTGCTCCTCCTGCCATCTCGACACCACCGATGCCGAGGGACGCCCGCCGGTCTTCACCGACTATGAATATGAGGCGCTGGGTGTGCCGCGGAACCCGAAGATCTCCGCCAATGCCGACCCGGCCTGGCATGATCTGGGTATCTGCGGGCCGCTGCGTGACGATGCCTATTCGCGCCAGACGCAGAATTGCGGCCTCTTCAAAACCCCGACGCTGCGTAATGCCTCCACGCGCCATGCCTTCTTCCACAATGGCCGCTTCACCACACTGGAAGAGGTGGTGAAGTTCTACGTTCGGCGCGACACCAACCCTGCTGAGTTCTACCCGAAGGGCAAGAACGGCAAGCCCGAGAAATATGACGACCTGCCGGCCGGGTACCGCACCAACATCGACGTCATCGACGCCCCGCTCGACCGCAAGCCCGGCCAGAAACCGGCGCTCGACGCGCAGGAGATCAAGGACGTCGTCGTTTTTCTCGGCACCCTGACGGACGGATGGAAACCCGCAGAAAACAAGACCCCGCAGAAGAATACCCCCTGATCCGGGGACCCCACGGCAAAAGCCGGCACCAGTTTTTTTCAGGTCGCCGGGAATAAAACCGCCTCGCCCGCTGTCTGACCTTATGAACCACCCCCGCTGCCCGGTCTGAAACCGGGTGGCGGGCGGAAGCCCGGACAGTCGAAGCGAGGATTTCGATGCGTTTTCCAGCCCGCCACAGCAGCGCCGCCTGTGTTGCCGCCCTGCTGGTCCTTGCCGCCTCTGGCGTCGCCAGCGCCAATGGCGAGCAAACCGCCGCCCCGGATAGCGCGGCAGCCGGGGCCGAAGCCCCCTTTCTTGCCGACAATGATACGGCCATGACCCGGATGATGCAGGGCATGGCGGTTACGCCCAGCGGCGATATCGACCGGGACTTTGCCCTGATGATGATCCCGCACCATCAAGGCGCCATCGACATGGCCGAGGCGGAGCTGCGCTACGGCAGCAACGAAACGCTGCGGCGCATTGCCCAGGAAATCATCGTCGACCAGTTGCAGGAAATTGCCGTCATGCGGCTGGCGATCGGCGACCCGCCGCCGCCCTCCGCGCCGGCCCCCACCGGAGCCCCTGCGCCCGCGGCGCCCTGATCCGTTTTTAACCTCCCACACCGCCCGTCATTTCCGGCTGCCCTGCACGGCAGGCGGCCAGCCCTTCCCTTGTCAATTTTCCGGAGTGTTCCCAAGATGAAATCGTCCCTGCTTGCCGTTGCCCTGCTGGCCGGCACCGCCCTTGCCGGCATCGCGCCGGCCTTTGCCGGCCAGGCACCGGAGGCGGCCTCTGCCGCCGACGTGCCGATCAGCCATCATGACCGCGTCTATGCCGCCGAGCAGTTTTCCAACACCGTTTCGGTGACCGACCCTGCCGACAACAAGCTCTTGGGCGTCATCCGCCTCGGCGATCCGCAGCCGGGGAATTTCAGCCCGCTCTATCACGGCCAGGTGCTGGTGCACGGCATGGGCTTTTCCCCCGACCACAAGACGCTGGCGGTGGTGTCCATCGGCTCCAACTCGGTGACCTTCATCGACACCGCCACCAACAGCGTCAGGCACACCACCTATGTCGGCCGCTCGCCGCACGAGGCCTTCTTTACGCCTGACGGCAAGGAAGTGTGGGTGACCGTGCGCGGTGAGGATTATGTCGAAGTGCTGGACGCCCACAGCTTTGAGGAAAAGACCCGCATCAAGACGCCCGCCGGCCCCGGCATGCAGATTTTCTCTCCCGACGGCAAATACGGTTATGTCTGCTCCTCCTTCAATCCGGAGACCGATGTCGTCTCCGTCGCCGATCACAAGATCATTGCGCGGGTAAAGCAGGAGAGCCCGTTCTGCCCCAACATCGCGGCAACGCCGGATGGCAGCCAGGTGTGGTTCACGCTGAAGGATGTGGGCAAGGTGCAGGCCTTCAATGCCCGGCCGCCCTTCAATCTCCTCAAGACCATCGATACCGGCGCCATCACCAACCACGTCAATTTCGCCACCAACGCCAAGGGCAGCTTTGCCTATGTGACCATCGGCGGTCTCAATCAGGTGAAGGTGTTCCGCACCGATGACTTCTCCGAAGTCGCGACCATTCCGGTCGGCAGCCTGCCGCACGGCCTGTGGCCGTCGGGGGATGGCAGCCGCATCTATGTCGGGCTCGAGAATGCCGACGCGCTGGCCGTCATCGACACGGTGAGCAACAAGGTGGTCGCTACTGTTCCCATCGGCCAGGCCCCGCAGGCGCTGACCTATGTGCCGAATGCCGTGCCTGAAGGCGACGGGCTGCAGAACCTCCAGCCGCTTGGCCTTGCCGGCAAGTCGGCCCAGCTGCAACTGACGGCCAAAAACAACAAGACCGCCGAGGGCAAACCCACGACCGTGAGCCTGTTCGATCAGGGGCTGGTGCAGGTGGTGCAGGCTGCCGTTACCGGGCTTGAGCCCAAGCAGCCCTATGTTCTGGCGCTGGCGGACCATGCCGATGGCAGCGGTACGCTGGAGCCGCTGGCGGCCTTCCGCACCAATCCCGTGGGCGGCGCCATCGTCAACGCGGTCGGGCCCATCCGCCAGATTGTCGAGGCCGGCAGTGCCGACCAGCGCCGCTATCTGGTGATCGCCAGCGGTACGGCGGAAGCGCCGGGCACCATTGCCCAGCTTCAGGCCGAATAAGGAAAGCGCGGGGGTAACCGGGATCAAACCGGCTGCCCCCGCAATCCACCGGCCGGCTTGTCACCCCCGGACAGGGAGGCAATAGTCGGCTGGCGGGAAGCGCGCAGGAGAAGGCCATGAAGGGCATGATGCAGCAGGTGGAGCCGCTTATTCCGGCGCTGCGCCGCTATGCCCGCGCCCTGATGCGCCAGCGCGAAGCGGCGGACGATCTGGTGCAGGACTGTCTGGAGCGCGTCATCAGCCGCTGGCATCTCAAGCGGGACGAAGGCGACACCCGGGCCTGGCTTTTTGCCATACTGCACAATCTTGCCGTCAACCGCCTGCGCCAGCAGGGTGCGCGCGGCGGGCATGTCGATGTGGAGGCGGTGGATGACGCCGCTTTCGCAACGCCGCCAAGGCAGGAAGAACGGCTTCAGGTCAAGGAACTGATGGCCGCGCTGGACGAACTGCCTGACGAGCTGCGATCCGTGCTGCTGCTGGTATCGGTGGAGGATATGTCCTACGCCGAAACGGCGCGGGTGCTTGGCATTCCCATTGGCACCGTCATGTCCCGCCTGTCACGGGCGCGGGAGAGGCTGCGCGCCGCCACCAACAGAACCACCGACCGGGATACCCTGCCGGGGCGGGCTGATTTTCTGCGGAGGGTCAAATGAACCGCCGACCGGTCACTGAAGATGATCTGCACGCCTATGTCGATGGCGCCCTGGACAGCGCGCGGCGGGACGAGATTGCCCTTTATCTTGAAGGGCACCCGGAAGTGGCGCTGCGGGTCGAGGATTATCGCCGCCAGCGCCAGGAACTGCGTGACGCCTTTGCCCCGGTTGCCGAGGAACCGCTGCCGCCGGAGCTGACGCTTGCTCACCTGATCGAACGCCAGCGCGCGCCGGCGCAGCCTGCTTACTGGCAGCGCGGGATGCAGATTGCTGCGGCCTTGCTGTTGCTGCTGGCCGGCGGAGTAGGGGGATGGTCCCTGCATGCCTTGCAACCGCAGGCGGCTTTCCCGACGGCGAGTGGCACAGCCCCGGCTGAAGGCATTGCCGCCCTGGCGCAGGAAGCCTCCTATAACTATGCCGTCTTCGCCGCCGACCGGCAGCGCCCGGTGGAATTACGGGCGGACAGCCGCAGCGAGCTGCAGAACTGGGCTTCGGCACGGCTCGGCCACCCCGTGTCCGCGCCCGACCTTGCCGCCTCCGGTTATCGCTTCATGGGCGGGCGGATGGTCGCGACACCGCATGGGGCCGCGGTGCTTTTCCTCTATGACGATGACAAGGGCAACCGCCTTGCCCTGCTGTCACGGCCGATGGCGGCAGACCAGAACGCGCCGATGACCGCGCTCGACACTGACAGCCTGCGCGGCTTCAGCTGGGCAAAGGATGGTATCGGCTTCAGTCTGGTTGGCAGCGCGGCAGCAACGGCGCTGCACCCGCTGGCGGACGAGGTACGCCGCCAGCTGAGCCCGAATATCTGAGATCTGCCGGCCGTTCACTCGCCCCGCGCGTAAACGGCCAGCTCCTCGGCCAAGTGGTCGAAGGCCGCCCGCACGCGGGCGACGCGGCGCAGATCCTCATGCATGACGATCCAGGTATCGAGGCCGAGATCAAAGCTGCCGGGCAGCACTTCCACCAGTTCCGGGCTGCGGCGGGCAAGCCCGGACTGGCAGATGCCGATGCCACCGCCGGCGCGGATGGCGGCAAGCTGAGCGAGCTGGCTGTCAGTGCGGAGGTGGAAGTCGACGGATGTCGCCGGCAGGCCGAGCGCCTGCAGGGCCACCAGCGTCTGCCGGTCCCGGTCCGGACCGATGAGGGCAAAGCGCGCGAGGTCGCCGAGCGAGGCGGGTGTGCCGTGGGCCGCCAGATAGGCAGGGGCGGCATAGAAACCCAGCCGGATGCGGCCGACGGGCCGGATCACCATCGCCGCCTGGGTGGGGCGAAACATGCGCACGGCAATATCCGCCTCCTGCCTGAGCAGGTCCTGTGCCTTGTTGCTGAGCATCAATTCGATGGCGAGGCCGGGATGGCGGGTTTGCAGGCGGGCGAGAATAGGCGGCAACACCTCCGCCCCCACCACATCGCTGGCACTGATCCGCACCGAGCCGGTAACACCCTCGACACCGCCGGAAGCCGCGCGGTTAAAGGCTTCGGCGGCATGGGCCATCGCCTCGGCATGATGGCCAAGCTCATGAGCGGCGGCGGTCGGGGTCAGCCCGCTGGGGGAGCGGGTGAAAAGCGTAACGCCCAGCGCCGCTTCCAGCGCCTCCAGACGGCGACGTACGGTCGGCTGGGCAACGCCGAGCTGGCGCGCGGCGGCGGAGAGGCTGCCTTCCTGCCAGACGGCGAGGAAAGCCCGCTGATTTTCCCAATCGGTGAAAGGCTGGTTCATATATTTTATACTAGCCGATCAACAGATATAGCCAATTCCGTTTATCCGCCCATCGCCGCACCTTTGGCCACAGACACGACTTTCTGATTCTGGAGATGGGGTCATGACGGGTACGGGCGAAACAAAGCGGGCGCTGGTGCTGGGTGTAACCGGAGGCATCGGCGGCGCGGTGGCGGCAAAGCTGCTGGAGCGTGGCTGGCAGGTAACAGCCCTTGTGCGGGATATCAAAAGCGCCGGCGCGCGCTGGCAGGCATCGCCCCGCCGCAGTGCCGCCGGAACTCCGTTGTGGCTGGCGGGCGATGCCATGGTGGCCGGGGACGTCGAGCGTGCGGCGGCAGGGGCCCGGCTCGTCGTCCATGCCGTCAACCCGCCCGGTTACCGCGACTGGGACAAGCTGGTGATGCCGATGCTGGAAAACAGCATTGCCGCGGCGGCACGGGAAGGCGCACGCCTTCTGCTGCCCGGCACGGTCTATAATTACGGGCCGGATGCCTTTCCGCTGATCGAGGAAGCAGCGCCGCAGCGCCCGCTCACCCGCAAGGGCGCCATCCGGGTACGCATGGAAGCACGGCTGCTGGAAGCGGCCCGGCAGGGCGGCAAAAGCCTGATCGTGCGGGCCGGAGACTTCTTTGGCCCCGACGCCGGCAACAGTTGGTTTTCACAAGGGCTGATCAAGGCCGGCAAACCGCTCAGCGCCATCACCTATCCCGGCAGGCCCGGTATGGGGCATCAATGGGCCTACCTGCCCGATGTTGCCGAAACCATGGTGCAACTGGTTGAACGCGAAGAAAGGCTGGAGCCGTTCGAGCTCTTCCACATGGGAGAGAACTGGGATGACGATGGCACGCGGATGATCGCCGCCATCCGCGCGGCCAGCGGGCAGCCGAAGCTCAAGGTCCGTGGCCTGCCCTGGCCGCTGCTGACGCTGGCCGCGCCCTTCATGACCTTCCTCAATGAAATGCAGGAGATGCGTTACCTCTGGCAGCAGCCGGTGCAGCTTGATAACCGCCGCCTCGTTGCCCTGCTGGGGGCAGAGCCGCACACACCGCTGGTGGAGGCCGTACGCCAGACGCTGATCGCCTTTGGCTGCCTTGAGGCAGAAAAGAACAAGGCCGCCTGAGACAGGCGGCCTTGCTTCACGTGGAACGTTCGCCGGTCAGGCAACGGTCAGCGAGAGGCGGTTACCCCAAGGATCAGCCACCACCGGCCGCTCGGCGCTGCCGGCAAGCGGCGCGCCCCTGGCATCGAGCGCGGCAAGCCGGGCGGCAAACACATCCGGGCTTTTCGCCACCATCTCGAAGCCGGCAAGGCCGGTAATGCCCTCCGGCCGGCGGCCGGCACCGCGGCTGTTCCAGACATTGGCGCCGACATGGTGATGGTAACCGCCGGAGCTGTAGAAATTGGCGTCGGGGTAGTGGCAGGTGACATCGAGGCCGAAAATCTCGCGATAGAACGCTTCGGACTGCGGGACATCACCCACCTGCAGGTGGATATGGCCAACCGCAGCGCCGGCAGGCACGCCTTGCCAGCGCGAGGCGCCGGCCGTGTCCGCAATGGCGCGCAGATCCAGCCGTTCGGTTGCCATCTTGATCCTGTCGCCCTGCCACTCCCACGCCGGCTGGGGGCGGTCGCAATAGATCTCGACGCCGTTGCCTTCGGGATCGCCGAGATAGATTGCCTCGCTCACCAGATGGTCGCTGGCACCCTGTATCTGGAACTGCTGCTCGGAAGCATGGAGAATCCAGCGGCCGAGGTCAGCGCGGGTCGGCAGCAGGAAAGCGGTGTGGAAAAGCCCGGCCTCACGGTGGGTCGCCGGCTTGGCGGCGGCATCGCGCTGCAGCACCAGCAGGGCCTTGCCGCCGGCACCAAGCACCACTTCGCCATTATCGCTACGAAGCGTTTCGAAACCCAGTACGTGGCGATACCAGTCCGCGACGGTTTGCAGGTCGCGCACGGTGAGCGTGACCGCCCCGACATGCCAGGGCGTTGTCAGCGCATAGAGATTGACCCGGTCGGGAGAGGAAAGATCATCCTCGAGTGCCCGTGCAGCCTGATTGACCATGATCCGGTTTCCTTGAGTGACGGGACCCTGCCGCCTCTTTGCGCCAGATGACGCCGGGTGCGGCAGGGTTTGATTTGGGGCGGCCTCAGGCCCGGCGCAACGCCGGGGTCGGCTTCAGCGCAAGGGCGCCATCCCCCAGCAGTGCCTGGACGATCAGGGCGACGGCCCAGAATGCCGGATATTCCCACCCGCCATTCGGGTTGTTGAAGAAGAATCCGGCAGCGCCATGAACCATGACGATGGCACCGAGCAGGATCGGCACGCCGATCAGGGCGCCGATACGGGTCCAGATGCCCAGCAGCAGCGAGACGGCGGCCACCGCTTCACCCAGCATGGTGAGATAGGCCAGCGCCGGCGGCAGGCCGAGGCTGGCGAAGAAGCCGGCGGTGCCGGCGGGCGTGAAGACAAACAGCTTCAGCGCCAGATGGGCAACGAAAGCCACCCCGAGCACGAGACGCAGCACGAGAGCGGCGTAGGGGGCGGTACGGTTGTCGATCATCAAAACTCTCCTGAGGGAGGAAAACATTTGAGACCCTCATCATGACTTCAAACTCAAATCATGATAATCCGCTTTGTTGGAACGACAGTTCACACCATCAGAGTGAAATGACGGAGGGCGGCGCACATGCTTGACCGGTTTCTCGGCATGGAGGTTTTTGCCCGTGTCGCCGCGCTCGGCGGCATTTCAGCCGCCGCCCGCTCGCTGCGCATGTCGCCCACCATGGCGACCAAATATCTGGCGGCACTGGAAGAACGGCTGGGCGTCAAGCTGCTGCACCGCACGACAAGGCGCCTGACCCTGACCGAGGCCGGGCGACGTTTCCTCGATGGTGCCGAACGCATTCTGGCCGAGGTAGAGGAGGTGGAGGCGGCGGCAAGCGCCGAACGGGTGGAGCTGCGCGGCAATTTGCGGGTCAATGCCCCGGTCAGTTTCGGCACCCGCCAGATCGCCCCGCTGATGGCGGGTTTTGCCGAACAATATCCGCATCTGCGCGTCGAGCTGGGCCTCAATGACCGGGTGATCGACCTGACGGAGGAGGGCTGGGATCTCGCCATCCGCGTCAGCCAGCGGGACAATCGCGGCCTTTCCGCCCGGCTGCTGGCGCCGTGCAATCTCGCCCTGTGCGCCGCGCCCGCCTATCTGGCGCGCCGGGGAGCGCCGCGGACCGTGGCGGACCTCGCCGATCATGAGTGCCTTGGTTACACCCTCTCCCCCACGCTGGGCGCGCGGGAATGGTGGTTTGGCACCAAGGGCGACATCCGCACCGCCATTTCAGGATCGCTGATTGCCAGCAACGGCG
Organism: Radicibacter daui; assembly: GCA_030657355.1. Classification (GTDB taxonomy): domain Bacteria; phylum Pseudomonadota; class Alphaproteobacteria; order Radicibacterales; family Radicibacteraceae; genus Radicibacter; species Radicibacter daui. The sequence continues at coordinate 373,181 of CP131056.1, read as the reverse complement.
ATGCGCTGATGGAAGGGGCGGTTGCCGGGCTGGGCATCATCTACCAGCCGACCTTTATCGTCGGCGATGCGCTGCGCGACGGGCGGCTGGTGGCACTGACCCTCGATCATCCGGTCCGGGTGATCAGCGGGGTGATGGCGCTGTATCCGGAGCGGCGACAGACCGCCAAGGTCGCCGCCTTCGTAAATTTCCTGATGGCGGCCTATGGCACCGCCAGCGGCGCCCTGCCGCCCTGGGACCGCGAACTACCAGTGGCCGACTAAAGCACCATGCGGGTGCGGCGCATGGCGATCAGCACGATCAGCGGCAGCGCGGTGGTGATGAGAATGGCGGTAAAGGCCATCGCCATGCCGAGCCCGACCGAACCCTGCTCGAACTGACGCCAGATGAAGGTGGCAACCGTGGTCATGCCGACCGGCGCCACGAGGATGGAGGCCACCAGTTCCCGCGAGGCGACGGCAAAGACCAGCAGCATGGCCGAGACCATGCTCGGCGCCACCAGCGGGCCGAGGATGCGCCGCAGGGTCACGACGGGACCGGCGCCCGCCACCCGGGCCGCGGACTCGAGGCTGGTGCCGATCTGGCGGAAGGCTGCATTGGCATAACGCACCGGGAACGGCAGCAGGATGCAGCAGTAGGCAATCAGCAGGATAAAGGGCGTGTTGTAGGGTGAGACCGGCAGCCATGGCTGGTTCCACGCCAGAATGAGGCCGACGGCCACCACAACGCCAGGCAGCGCATTGGGCAGAACGCTGAGCGCATCCAGCAGCACCCGGCCGCGTCCGGTACCCCGCACGACAAAATAGGACGCAAGCGCCCCGAGAAGGCCGGTGATAAGCGCGGTCGAGACGCCTAGCGACAGGCTGCTCATCAGCGCCGTCAGGCCGTCCGAGCCCTGCGACCAGATCTCGGTAAAATTCTGCAGGCCGAAATTACCGAAGGCGAGGCCGCCGGACAGCGTGCGCTGAAGCGCGGTTGCCAGAATGGCCAGCAGCGGCACGGCGCAGGCGATGAAGGCTGCGAAAGCGAAGAAGAGCAGGACAGGAACCGTCCAGAGGCCGAGTGGCCGGCGCTCGATGGCCTGCGGCTTGCCGCCCGTCGTCTCATAATTACGGCGGGAGAGGATGCGCAGCTGGGTAAAGAAGGCGATGAGCGAAAGCCCGACCAGCAGCAGCGACAGGACGGCAGCGCCGGAAAGATCGATCGGCCAGTCGGAGATGCGATTATCGACGCCGGTTACCAGCACGTCAAAGCCGGCGCGGCGGCCAAGCGCAGCAGGGGTGCCATATTCCTCGATCGCCATGGCGAAGACGAGCAGCAGGCTGGCGGCAAGGCCGGGGGTGGCAAGCGGCAGGGTGATGCGCCAGAAGGCCCGCAGCGGCGAGGCACCGAACACGCGCGCCACATCGCCGTAACGCTGGCCGACGGCTTCCAGCGTGCGCGAGACGGCAAAATAGACGACCGGGAAGGTGCTGAGCACCATCACGAAGGCAACGCCGGGAATGGAGAACAGAAACCCGGCGCCATTGATGCCGGTGAGCTGCTGCAGATACCCGCGTGGCTGCAGCGTCATGATCCAGCCGAGCGTGGCGATATAGGGCGGGATCATGAAGGGGACGAGGAAACACAGGTCCCAGAAGCGCCCGAGCGGCAGGCGGAAGAGGACGCGGAACACACCGAGCGGAATGGCCAGCAGCGCGGCCCCCGCCATAACCATGATGCCGAGCGCGACGGTATTGCGCGCCATGCCCAGCAGCTTCCAGTCGCCGAGCGCGGCCACCATGCCGGAAAAAGGCCGTGCCAGGCTGGCATGGCCGATTTCCGGAAAGATGGCCTGAAGGATGATGAAGGCGAGCGGAAAGGCAACGAGCAGAAGCAGGAGCCCCGTTACCGCCCAGAAGAGCGGGCCGGTACCCGATATCCGCCCTGTTGCCGCGCCCGCCTTCATCATGAACCTCCGTGCCGGTGTTGCTTACTTGCCGAAGGTCTTGGCGAAGGTCGCCAGCGTTTCGTCACGCTTCGGGTAGATCGAACCGGCGTCGACCGGCAGGATCTTGAGATCGCTGATCAGCGGACGGTCCGCCGGGATATCGGTGCGGGCCGGCATCAGATAGGTGGCGGCCACTTCCTTCTGGCCCTTTTCCGACAGCACGTAGTCGATGAACTTCCTGGCTTCGTCCTGATGCTGGGAGGACTTGAAGATCATCATCGGGCGCGGCGCGATGACGGTGCCGGAAGCCGGGAAGATCACCTCGATCGACTCGCCCTTGGCCTGGCTGCCCATGGCGATGTAGTCCACGGCGCCGAACACGGCGGCCTTGGCGCCCTGCAGCACCGGGTTCAGCGCATCGGCATTGGCACCGGCGATGATGGCACCATTGTCATTGAGCTTCTTGAACAGGTCCCAGCCATCCTTGGCCACCAGCGAGGCGGTGAGCTCGAAGGAGGAGCCGGACTGGGCCGGATCGGGAATGTTCACCAGATCCTTGTATTCCGGCCTGGTGAGGTCGGCCCAGTCGGCCGGCTTCGGCGTGCCGCTCTTGGTGTTCCAGACGATGCCGAGGGCGGAGATGCCCTGCGCCACGGCGGTTTCGCTCTTCAGGAAGTCCGGCACCTTGGCGGCGTTGGGGCTGGTGTAGGGCAGCAGCAGGCCGCGCTGGGTAAAGTCGTTGGCGGTATCCCAGGAGGCGGAGATCAGCACATCGACCACCGGATTGGCGGCTTCGGCCTCGATACGGGCCATGACCTTGCCGGTGGTGCTCTGGAACACATCGGTCTTGATGCCGGTATCGGCGGTGAAGCCGTCGGTCAGCTTCTTGATCAGGCCAGCCGGGCCGGCGGTGTAGATGGTGATGTCCGCATGGGCGGCAACGCTCACCAGCGAGCCGGCGATAACGAGCGTGGAAAGCAGCGATTTCTTGAGCATGGCGATAGCTTGTCCTTCTTCGGGGGCCTGGCCTCTGGCCAAAAAGTTGCGATATCGAAATGGCCGGATCTTCCCGCCTCCCCCTCCCGGCGGGAAATCCGGCTGAAAAAGGGTCGCGGCTGCTAGAGCGCCGGCTCGGACAGGCGCACCGGCACCGGCCGTGAGCGGGCAAACCACCGCAGCGCTTCCGGCACCAGGGCGAGGCCCAACCGCTCACCCGGCTGGGCCCGGCGATCACTGGTCAAGGAAAGTTCGATCTCGCCGGCACGCGGCAGGACGAGGGTGAGGAGATGATGGTCACCGCGGAACTGCGAGCGGCGGACAACGGCCTGAAGCTGGCCTTCCCCGCTGGCAACCGGGCGCAGGGCCGACCGGGTGAGCAGCAGCACGGCATCGTCCGTACCCGCGGGCCCCAGAGAACGAGGCAGCAGCGCCTCGACGGCACCGGGCAACCACCAGCCATCGCCGTGCGCCTCGACCTCCACCACCGTGCCGAGCTTCAGAAACTCCGCGACGTCGGGCGTGGCGGGCTGCGCCACCAGCTGTTCGGGACTATCGGCCTGCACGATGTGGCCGCCGCGCATGACGGCGACACTATCGGCGAGCGAAAAGGCCTCTGCCTGATCATGCGTTACATAGAGGGCGGTAAGGCCAAGGGTCGCCACCAGTTCGCCAATCTCGCCCACCAGCTGCTCGCGCAGTTCGCGGTCAAGGTTGGATAGCGGCTCGTCGAACAGCACGAGGCCCGGCTCGGCAACGATGGCGCGGGCAATGGCCACACGCTGCTGCTGGCCACCGGAAAGATCGGAAGGACGGCGCGCCCCGAAACCGCCTAGGCCGACCCGCTGAAGCGCAGCCTCCACGCGGGTTTCACGCTCACTGCGGCCGATGCCGCGCATCTCGAGCGGAAAGGCGACATTTTCACCGATGGTCATGTGCGGCCAGAGGGCATAGTCCTGAAACACCATACCGAGACCGCGTTTTTCCGGCGGCAGGAAAAAGCCGGTGGAAGCGTCCGCCACCAGATTGCCGGCAATGCCCACGGACCCGATTGACGGGGCAAGCAGACCGGCAACGAGGCGAAGCAGGGTGGTCTTGCCGCAGCCGGATGGCCCGAGCAGGGCCATGACCTGGCCGGTCGGCAGCGCAAAATCGACGCCGTTCAGGACCCGGCTGGTGCCGTAATCCTGGCTGACATTGCGGACGGTAACGGCCTCGGCCGCTTCGGCCCGCCGGGAGATACCGCTCATCGCCTGCCCCGCGCGCTTAATAGCTGGCGCCGGGCAGTTCGAGCCACCCGGCCAAGGGCGGACCTTAGTCAGCGACGATTACAGTTACGCGACAGGCGCGCAGTTTCCTTGTTCAAAAGTCACAAAACCGGCAATTACCGGCACGCCTACCCGGTTGTGGCGAAGGATTGCGGCAGGGTCAGCGCCAGAAAATCGACAAAGGCGCGAACACGCGCCGCCAGCTGGGCATGGCCGACAAAGACGGCATGCACCGGCTCGATATCCCCGGGGTTGAAGGCTGCAAGCAGCCGGACGAGCCGCCCGGCAGCGATATCCTCAAACACGTGGAAGCTGGCAAGACGGGCAATGCCGAGGCCAGCCAGCGCCATCTGCCGGACCGTCTCGCCATTGTTGGCCTGAAAGTTTCCGGCAATGGCGCGCCGCTCGATCCGCTCCCCCGGCAAACCCTTTTCGTTAACCACCCGGAACGGCCAGTCGCTGAAGGTTCGCCGGAAGGTAAAGCCAAGGCAGTTATGGCCGGCGAGATCAGCGGGCAACCGCGGGGTGCCGAGGCGAGCGAGATAATCCGGTGAGGCCACGACATCATAGGGGCTTTCGGCCAGCCGGCGGGCCATAAGGGCGGAATCGCGCAAGGGGCCAACACGGATCGCCACATCCGCCCGTTCGCCGATCAGGTCGATCGTCTCGTCCGACAGTGAAAGGTCGACCTCAACCTCGGGATAACGCTGCAGGAAGGCGGGCATCAGCGGCGCAATGCAGCGCATGCCGACGGGAACCGAGGTGTTTACCCGGAGGCACCCGCGCGGCGCGGCAAGGGCTCCATGCGCCACCTCGCGCTCGGTCTCGTCAATCTCGGCAAGGATAGCGCGCGCCCGGGCAAGGTAACTCTCCCCTTCCGGCGTCAGCGACAGGCGGCGGGTGGAGCGCACCAGGAGGCGCGTGCCCAGCCTTTCTTCCATGCGGGAAATCAGTTTGCTGACTGCAGAGGGCGAAAGGCCAAGCCGCCGGCCGGCGGCACTGAAGCCGCCGAAATCAGCCACCTGGACAAAAGCCTCCATCTCTCCCGCCCGGTTATTCATGACCGCTCCACCTGATACTCTCGTTCATATTTTGAATTTACTTCACAAGTGAATGTCCATTCCACCCGCTACACGCGGCAATGATGCCGGGCCTATATGCCGGTTATCCCGCGGGCCTGCTGCCCGCCCTGTTATGACCGTCAAGGAGACCGCCATGGCCGCGAAATCCCGCCTGCCGCTGGCGCTGTTTGCCCTCACCATCGCGGCTTACGCGATCGGCACCACCGAATTCGTCAGCGTGGGCCTGCTGCCCACGGTGGCAAATGACCTCGGCATCACCCTGCCGCTCGCCGGCATGATCGTCAGCGTCTACGCCCTCGGCGTCACCATCGGCGCCCCGGTGCTGACGGCACTCACCGGCCGGCTCGACCGCAAGCTCCTGCTCATCGGGCTGATGGGGCTCTTCATCCTCGGCAATGCCGTTGCCGCCTTGAGCCCGAGCTTTGCCCCTCTGCTGGTGGCCCGGGTGCTGACGGCCTTTGCCCATGGCGTTTTCTTTTCTGTCGGCGCCACCATCGCCGCCGGGCTGGTGCCGGAGGATAAACGTGCCTCGGCCATTGCCTTCATGTTCGCCGGCCTCACCGTCGCCATCGTGACCGGCGTGCCGCTCGGCACCTTCATCGGCCAGGCCTTCGGCTGGCGTGCCACCTTCTGGGCCGTGAGCCTGCTGGGCGTCGTCGCTGTTGCCGGTATTGCCCTGCTGCTGCCGGCCGGGCTGGCACGCTCCGCCCCGGCCAGCCTTGGCGAGCAGCTGCGTGTGCTCTCCAGCGGGCGCCTGCTGCTGGCCTTCGCCATGACCGCGCTCGGTTATGGCGGCACCTTTGTCACCTTCACCTTCCTGTCGCCGCTCCTGCAGCAGATCACCGGCTTTCCGGCAGGGGCCGTCAGCCTCATCCTGATGCTCTATGGCGGTGCCATTGCCATCGGCAACATTGCCGGCGGGCGCATCGCCGACCGTAACCCGGTCAGGGCACTCATCGGTCTCTTTGCCGTGCAGGCCGCCGTGCTGCTGGTCCTCACCTTCACTGCGCCGTCCAAGCCGCTGGTGCTGGTGACGCTGGCGGCACTGGGCTTCCTCTCCTTCGCCAATGTGCCGGGGCTGCAGCTCTATGTGGTGCAGCTGGCCAAACGCCATCGGCCGCAGGCGGTGGATGTTGCCTCCGCCCTCAACATTGCCGCCTTCAATCTCGGCATCGCCGCCGGCTCCGCTCTTGGCGGGCAGGTGGTGGAGGCGCCCGGCCTTGGCCTTTCCGCCACGCCCTGGATCGGCGCGCTGCTGGTGGCAGGCGCTCTTGGCCTCACGCTTCTGAGCGGCCAGCTCGACCGCCGCCAGCCCCGGCCGGTAGCCGTCCCCGCCGAATAACCCTGCCAGACCTCACCAAGGGAGTTTTCCGATCATGGACAATTTCGTCACGGCCCGCGGGGCCCGCATCCCGGCCCTCGGCTTCGGCACCTTCCGTATTGACGAGGCGAATACCGCCCGCATGGTCAAGGACGTGCTGGGGCTCGGCTACCGGCACATCGACACGGCCCAGATCTATGGCAACGAAGCCGCCGTGGGCGCCGGCCTCGCTGCCGCGGGCGTGCCGCGGCAGGATGTGTTCCTGACCACCAAGGTATGGGTCGAGACCTATCGCACCGGGCGTTTCCGCCCCTCCGTCGAGGAGAGTCTGAAGCGGCTGGGCAGCGATCATGTCGATCTGCTGTTGCTGCACTGGCCCAACCAGGCGGTGCCGCTGGAAGAGCAGATCGAGAATCTCAATGCCGTGCACAAGGCAGGCCTTGCCCGCCATATCGGCATCAGCAATTTCAACACGGCGATGATGGAAGAGGCCGCGCGCCTGAGCCCGGCGCCGCTGGTAACCAACCAGGTGGAATATCACCCTTATCTGAGCCAGCAGCCGGTGCTGGCGGCTGCCCGCGAGCTGGGCATGAGCGTGACCGCTTATTACGGCATGGCTGATGGCAAGGTGCCAGCAGACGGGTTGCTAGCCGATATCGGCGCCCGCCATGGCAAAAGTGCCGCGCAAATTGCCCTGCGCTGGCTGGTGCAGCAGCCGGGTGTCATTGCGCTTTCAAAGACGGTGAGCGTTGCCCGGGCGGCAGAAAATGCAGCGATCTTCGACTTCAGCCTGACGGAAGCCGAGATGACCGCAATTCACGCCCTGGCCCGGCAGGATGGCCGGCTGGTGAGCCCGGACGGGCTGGCACCGGAATGGGACGCTGCCGCATAGGAACGGCCCGCGCCGCTAACGAACCAACGCCTTCACGAGGGAGCGTGCGCTCTCGTGAAGGCGTTTTTCATCCTGATAGACCCGCTCCAGCACGGCCATGCCACGGGTGAAGGTGACCAGCAGCCGGGCCGCTTCGGCCGGCGGCAACGCAAGCCGTGCAGCAAAGACCGGAGTCGCCAGATATCCGGCAATGGCCTTTTCCACCTCGTCCAGAAAGCCCTTGAGGGCGATGTGGACCCGCTCGCCATTCAGCGCGGTGTCGGTTGCCGTCTTGGTTGTCATGCAGCCGCGTGGCGGGTCACCGGCCATCATGATGGCGATGCAGGCATCAAGATAACGTGTGAGGGCCGCCGCCACATCGTCGCCGCTGAAGGCGGCGCTGACGCGGGCCAGATAAGCCTCTGAATAACGCTGCAGAACAATGAGGAAGATTTCCTCCTTGTCGCCATAAGCGTTGTAGAGCGAGCCGCGCTGGACGCCGGTCGCTTCCGCCAGATCGAGCATCGAGGTAGCGCGGTATCCCCGCGCCCAGAAGAGATCGAGCGCCCGGCCGAGTGCCTCTTCCTCATTGAACTGCTTCACACCCGCCATGGCGGCCTCCACACGCATCCTTGACAGCACTGTCAAGTTTGACACCTTTGTCAAATATAGCAACGGGCCCACCCGTTGACGACCCTTCTCCTCACAAGGAAACGGGCACCGGCCAGCCGCTAGTGCCCAAGGAGCATTGCCATGAGTTCGCTCTCCCCCACCGCCGAAGGCGCTGCCGGCAAGGCCCGCAGCCCCATGCCGGCAACGGCCTGGGCCGCTACCTTTGCCGGCCTTGCCGCCAGCCTGGTGGGTATCGGCCTCTCGCGTTTTGCCTATACACCGCTGATCCCGCCGCTGATTGCCGCGCACTGGTTTTCGGCCAGTGACGTGGTCTATCTCGGCGCGGCCAACCTTGCCGGTTATCTGGCGGGCGCACTGACCGGGCGGCCCATCGCCCGCGGCCTTGGCAATACCGGCACCCTCAAGCTGATGATGCTGGTGGTCACCCTCGCCTTCTTCGCCTGCGCCCTGCCGCTCTCGGTCACCTGGTTCTTTGTGTGGCGCTTTGCCTCCGGCCTCGGGGGCGGCGCCATCATGGTGCTGGTGGCCGCAACCGTGCTGCCGCATGTGCCGGTGAACCGGCGCGGTTTTGCCAGCGGCGCCATCTTCATGGGCGCAGGCGTTGGTGTTGCCGCCTCCGGCACGCTGATCCCGGCACTGATCGGGCTCGGGCTGGCGGCCACCTGGATCGGGCTTGGCATCGCCTCTGCGGTATTGACGGTCGCCGCGTGGTTTTGCTGGCCGAAACATAACCCGCATCTGGCCGGCCCCTTTGCCGCCCATGCGTCCCGCGAGCATGGCGCCCATCATCAGGGCCGCAGCCTGACGCTGAAGGCGCTTTACGGCCAGTACGCGCTGAACGCCGCCGGCCTTGTGCCGATGATCGTCTTCCTCGTTGATTTCATTCAGCGCGGCCTTGGCCAGAGTGCCGCCGTCGGCGCCTTCTTCTGGGTACTGTACGGCCTCGGTGCCATCGTCGGCCCCATTGCCACCGGCATGGTGACCGACCGCCTCGGCTCCGCCACCTCGCTGCGCCTGTCGCTTCTCACACAGGCGATTTTTCTGACGATCCCGGCCCTGACAACCAACCTGCCGGCCATTGCGATTGCCAGTTTCGTTATGGGCGCGCTGACGCCGGGCATCGTGCCGGTGGCGCTTGCCCGCGTGCATGACCTGCTGCCGGGGGACCATGCCGCGCAGGGTGTGGCCTGGAGCCGGGCGACGACGGCCTTTGCGCTGCTGCAAGCCGCCTCCGCCTATTTTTATTCCTGGCTCTTCACCGCCACCGGCGGCAGCCATGCCGCAATCTATGCCTGCGGCGTCGCCGCCATGGTGCTGACGCTGGCGCTCGACCTCTTCGCCTGGCTGGTGGAGGGGCGCCACCACAAGGCCTGAGATCGAAGGGGACGCAAGCGCAACACCGATTGCGCACTGGATCGAGGGCGGCCACCTTCTGCCACTGGCCGCCCTTTTTCCTGCCCGGAAAGCCCTGCCCGATGACGACCGACCTTCCCCCGCTCACGGCCTTGCGCGCCTTCGAGGCGGTTGCCCGCCGCGGCACCATTCAGGCGGCGGCCGATGAACTGCATGTGGTGCGCGGCGCCATTGGCCAGCAGCTGCGCTTGCTGGAGCAACATCTGGGCATCTCTCTTTTTACCCGGCAGGGGCGGCGGCTTGTGCTCTCGGAGGCGGGGGAGCGTTTTGCGGGCGCGGTCAGTGCAGCCTTTGCCGTGATCAGCCGTGCGGCACAGGAGGTGGCACCAACAGGCGGGCGGCGGCGTTTCCGCCTTGGCGCGACAGACAGCTGGGCCGCACTGTGGCTCATCCCCCGCCTGCCGGCCTTTCTGGCGATGGCGCCGGGATTCGACCTTGATATCGTGCCCGTGGCCGTGCCGCGTAATCTGGAGGATACCGACCTCGACGGCGTAATCGTGGGCGGGGAATATGAGCCGCGCCCCGAGATTGCGGGTTTCCGCTTCCTGAAGGACGAGTTCGGCCCCGTTGCCACACCGGCCGTCCTCGCCGGGCTCGATCTTGCGCAGGGCCCGGAGGGGCTACGGGGCGCTACGGCACTTGCGGCACGCACACCGCGCGGCCTCTGGACAGCGTGGTTTCATGAAAGCGGCACAAGGCCGGTGCGTTTTGCCAGAAGGCTGGAGTTTGAAGGCATGACACTGGCGCTGAGCGCCGCCCGCGCCGGTCTGGGAATCGTGATGGCCCCGCGCGCCCTCATCGGGCAAGAGCTGGCAACCGGGCTTCTGGCGGCGCCCTTCGGTTTTATCGAACGCCCCGGAGGTTATCATTTCTGCTGCCGGGCCGGTGACCAGAACCTGCCGGCCTTCCGCCAGGTACGGCAATGGCTGGAAGAGGCAGGGGCCGCCCTGGCATGAAGGCAGAAAAACTGCCGTAAGCGCCATTTATCGTCATTTGTGCTGCCCAATAGCGCGCCCTAGCTTTGCCCCAACGGCATCAGGCCGGGAAACATCGGGGGGCAAGCAAGGCCATGACCACAGCAACAACCGGGGATTTGTCACGGATCGACTGGGTCGCGTCGAGTTGCAGGCTCTTGCAGGCAACGGCAGCCGAGTTTGCCGTCACCCGCCCCTTTGCCGGCCTGACCATCGGCACCGCGATCCATCTGGAGCCCAAGACCGCCGCCCTGCTCGCTACACTGGCCGCCGGCGGTGCGAGGCTGGTTGCCACCGGCAATCTCAGCAGCACGCAGCCGGAGACCATCGCCTGGCTGGAGGCCCGCGGCATCGAGGTGATTGGCGGCCAGACCCGCGACGCCGCCGCACAGGGAGCTTATCTCGATGCCTTGCTGGCTCATGAGCCCGACCTGCTGCTGGATAATGGCGGCGACCTGTTTGCCCGCGTGGCGCAGCACCCCTATCGGCGCCTGCGGGGCGGCACGGAAGAAACGACCTCCGGCCGGACGCGGCTGATGCCGCTGCGCAGCCAGATCAACCTGCCGGTACTGGTCATCAATGACAGCCCGATCAAGCAATTTGCCGAGAACCGCCACGCCGTGGGCCAGAGCCTGTTTGAAAGCTACATGCGCTTTACCAACCGCTCGACCGGCGGCAAGCGGGTGACGGTCTTCGGCTACGGGGCTTGCGGGCGCGGCACCGCCGCCTGCTTCAAGGCCGCCTTTGCGCAGGTAAGTGTCGTTGATATCGACCCGGTCACCACGCTGGAAGCCCATCTCGATGGTTTTGCGACACCGCTGCGGGAGACCGCCATCGCCTCGGCCGACGTTATCGTGACCGTAACCGGCGCGGCGAATATCCTGACAACGGATGATCTGCCGCTGCTCAAGGACGGCGTTATCCTGATGAATGGCGGCCATTTTCCGCAGGAAATTGATGCCGGCGCACTGCTGGCTACCGCTGCAGAAATCCGCAACTACCCGCAGGAGCAGATCACGACCGGTGTGCTGGCGGATGGACGGTGTTTTCACCTGCTGGGGGAAGGGCACATGGCCAACCTTGCCGGGCCACGCCCGCTCGGCAATTCCATCGAATCCATGGATCTCGGCTTCACCCTGCAGGCACGCTGCCTGGAACGGGTGGCACGGGGCAACCTTGGTGCCGAAGCCTGCGTCGTGCCCGTGCCGGCCGATATCGACGCTGCCGTTGCCAGCGCCTATCTGGCCCTCAACCGGTAGAGCGGCCTTACGCCGCCACCAGCGGCACCGCTTTGGCATCCAGTGCCTTCAGCGCATCGGCGGGCTTGAGGTTCACCTGCAGCCCGCGCTGGCCGCCATTGATGAAGACGGTGTCTTCAACCAGCGCCGCTTCTTCCATCGCCGTCGGCACCTTGCGTTTCTGCCCGAAGGGGCTGATGCCACCGACATGGTAACCGGTCAGGCGCTCGGCATCCGCGGGCTTCATCATCTGGGCCGACTTGCCGCCGAAGGCCGCTGCCAGCTTCTTCATGCTCACTTCCTTGTCCGACGGCACGACGACGCAAACCGGCTTGCCATCCACCTCGGCCATCAAGGTCTTCAGCACTCGGTGCGGCTCGGCGCCGATGGCCTCGGCCGCCTGCAAGCCGATACGGTCGGCTGAGGGGTCGTACTCATAGGTGACCGTGGTGAAAGCGATGCCGGCTTTTTGCAGCATCTGGGTGGCGCGGGTGGTCTTGGACATGGCTTCCCGGTGATCTGGTCCTGATTGGCAACGGGCTGTTGCCGACAGCGGAACTGGTATCCGCCCCCAACCTGCCTTTATATGCAAGAAGGGGCTTTCGCAAAGCCGGAGGCCCGACCCGATGGCAGGGCGAGCACAAGCGTATGAGCAACAAACATGAGCTGACGCGGGAGCTGATGGCAACGGGCGGCATTGCCGCCATGATTGCGCGCGAAGCGCCGGGCATGCGCATTCTGAGCGATGAAGAGCGGGCAGCCTCGCTGGCCGAGACACTCGCCTGCCGCCCGGAAGGCCCTGTCTGGCTGTTTGCCTATGGATCGCTGATCTGGAACCCGACCATCCAGAGCCTTGAGAGCCGGGTGGTCCATGTGCGCGGATGGCACCGCGCCTTTTGCCTTTCCACCCGCGCCGGCCGTGGCAGCCCGGACAATCCCGGGCTGGTGCTGGGCCTTGATGAAGGTGGCGCCTGCACCGGCGTTGCCTACCGGGTGGCGGAAGAGATTCTGGAAGCCGAGCTAGAATTGCTGTGGCGGCGCGAGATGGTGGCCGGCTCCTATATCCCGAGCTGGCTGGAGGCGGAGGATGCCGGGGGCAACCCCGCCGGGCATGTGCTGGCCTTCATCATGAATCATGACAGTGAGCAATATGCCGGCTGCCTTGAACGGGCAGAGATCATCCGGCGCCTTGCCACGGCCGCCGGCACTCTCGGCAGCGCGGCCGACTATCTCTACCAGACCTGCGACGGCCTGCGGCTCAACGGCATTCCGGATGCCGATCTTGAGATGCTGGAAACCGAGGTCAGGCAAGAACAGGCCCGGGGCGGCGCTGGATAAGCCGGCCTAGACCCGCTCGATCGCCGCGGCAAAAAGCACGCCTTCGCCCTCAAACACCGTCGCTTCGCCGGAAATTACCAGCAACTCACCGGCGGAGACTATCTGTCCGGCCCCTTTCCAGCTGCCGGCAAGCGCCAGCAGCAAGAGCGGTTGGGCGGCCGCAAAACTGACCTTGCCGCTACGGTGAACCGAGACGGCGGCCGTGGCTCTGCCACGCGCGGTCATGACGTTGAGGTCCTTCGAGGGGCCAGTAACGCCGGTAGCCCGGGCGGGCCAGTCGCCGGAGAAGGAAACCGGCATCAGCGGCTCCCGCACGCTGGACGCCCCAAACTCACCGAATTCCAGCTCGAAACCGGATCCCTCGACCAGCGTCAGGATGCGGTCGATACCGGGCAGGCGGGAAAAATCACCATCCTCAACCACATCGGCCAAGGAGAGGCGCCACAGGAGGCCGCCCTCGGGGCGGTCCTCCCGTGCCAGTTCGACCGTCACGCCCTTGCCATTGGCCCAGGGCATGGACACGAAATCCGACGGTTTTACGAGGCGCTGCGCCATGACCGGCCCAGCCTCAGCCGAGGCTCGGCAGGTCGAGACCCTGCTTCTTTGCCCACTCGATGGCACCGGCATAACCGGCATCGGCATGGCGCATGACGCCGGTTGCCGGGTCGTTCCACAGCACACGGCCAACGCGCCGGGCGGCAGCCTCGGTGCCGTCGCACAGGATGACCATGCCGGAATGCTGCGAGAAACCCATGCCCACGCCGCCACCATGATGCAGCGACACCCAGGTGGCGCCGGAGGCGACATTCAGCATGGCGTTGAGCAGCGGCCAGTCGGAGACGGCGTCGGAGCCGTCCATCATCGATTCGGTCTCACGGTTGGGCGAAGACACCGACCCGCTGTCGAGATGGTCGCGGCCGATGACCACCGGCGCCTCAAGCTCGCCTTTTGCCACCATTTCATTGAAAGCAAGGCCAAGACGGTGACGGTCCCCGAGACCGACCCAGCAGATACGCGCCGGCAGACCCTGGAAGGAAATGCGCGAGCCCGCCATGTCGAGCCAGCGGTGCAGGTGCTTGTCGTCCGGCAGCAGCTCCTTGACCTTGGCGTCCGTCCTGGCGATGTCCTCCGGATTGCCGGAAAGGGCCGCCCAGCGGAACGGGCCAACGCCGCGGCAGAAGAGCGGGCGGATATAGGCCGGCACGAAGCCCGGGAAGGCGAACGCGTCCTTGACGCCTTCTTCCTGGGCCATCTGGCGGATGTTGTTGCCATAGTCGAAGGTCGGCACGCCCGCCACGTGGAACGCGAGCATGGCTTCGACATGCTTGGCCATCGAGGCCTTGGCCGCCTTGACGGTGCCGGCGGCGTCGCTGGCGGCGCGGGCGCGATATTCGTCCCAGCTCCAGCCGATGGGCAGATAGCCGTTGAGCGGATCGTGGGCGGAGGTCTGGTCCGTCACCATGTCGGGGCGCACGCCACGGGCGACCAGCTCCGGCAGGATTTCAGCGGCATTGCCGAGCAGGGCGATGGAGGTGGCGCGGCGATTCTTGACCGCGTCATCGATCATCGCCAGCGCTTCATCGAGATCGGCGGCCTGTACGTCCACATAGCGGGTGCGCAGGCGGAAATCGATGCGCGACTGCTGGCACTCGATGTTGAGCGAAGCCGCACCGGCCATCGAAGCGGCCAGCGGCTGCGCACCGCCCATGCCGCCGAGGCCGGCCGTCAGCACCCAGCGCCCGCCAAGATCACCGCCATAATGCTGGCGCCCGGCTTCGACGAAGGTTTCATAGGTGCCCTGAACGATGCCCTGGCTGCCGATATAGATCCAGGAACCGGCGGTCATCTGGCCGTACATCATCAGGCCCTGGCGATCGAGCTCGTTGAACTTCTCCCACGTGGCCCAGTGCGGCACGAGGTTGGAGTTGGCGATCAGCACACGCGGGGCATCGCTGTGGGTGCGAAACACGCCGACCGGCTTGCCGGACTGAACCAAAAGGGTCTGGTCTTCTTCCAGCCGCTTCAGCGTCTCGGTAATGCGGTCAAAGGCGTTCCAGTCGCGCGCGGCGCGGCCGATGCCGCCATAAACCACCAGTTCCTTGGGGTTCTCGGCCACGTCCGGGTCGAGATTGTTCATCAGCATGCGCAGCGGCGCTTCCGTCTGCCAGCTGCGGGCATTGAGCTTGGTGCCGCGCGGGGCGCGGATTTCGACATCGCGGAAACGCGTATTGCTGATCATCGCCAGAACCCCATTTGTCTATACAAGTCGATACAAGCGAGACGCTACTCAAAGCCGGCCCTGTCGGCAACTGAAAAGCAGCAGCACCTGCCGGCGGGGCACAAAGCACCACGCAAACCCGCAGGATCAGCCGGCTGCCCGCGGGCTGAAGCGACCTTCCAGCCGATAGCGGCTGCCCGGGCAAAGCAATCGCGCCGCGCTGACGGAGGTGATGCCCGACCAGGTGCGCCGGCGGATCAGCAGGCAGGGTTCGGTGCGGGAGATGGCGAGCAGCTTGCATTCCCAAGGC
This sequence comes from Radicibacter daui, assembly GCA_030657355.1. GTDB lineage: Bacteria > Pseudomonadota > Alphaproteobacteria > Radicibacterales > Radicibacteraceae > Radicibacter > Radicibacter daui. Next base: position 357,589 of record CP131056.1, on the reverse strand, counting down.
TGCGGCAGCGCAGCTTCCACCACATGCTCGGCTTCGGCCAGCGGGGCGACCGCCGTCAGATAGGCGTTGGGCGTAAAGCCGCTGAAATCCTGCGTCAGATAGTCCGGTGCAGCGGCTGGATTAACGAAACGATCCTCGATCTGCACCGGCAGGTCGTTCTCATAATGCACGACGACGCTGTGAAAGACCGGCGCCGAAATCGGGATATCGAGCGCATCGGAAACTTCCGGAGTCGCGGTTTCTTCCTGCAGTAACACCACCTGGGCGGTGTGCGCATGGCCGCGCTCGACAATCTCCTCGGCGATGTTGCGCACTTCAAAAAGCGCGGAATGCGCCTTGCTTTCCGCCACGAAGGAGCCGACGCCCTGGATTCGCACCAGCACCCCTTCCGCCGCCAGTTCGCGCAGGGCGCGGTTGGCCGTCATACGGCTGACGCCCATATCGGCAACCAGCTCGTTCTCTGACGGCACGCGCGTGTGGGGCGGCCACTCGCCGCTGGCAATGCGGTCCAGAATCATCTGCTTCACGCCGGCATAAAGCGGGGCCGGAGGCGTGCCGGCACCGGGCAATGCCGGGTGCGGCGCCCTGCCGCGCCCGCTGCGGGAGCCAAGGCCCCCGGCTGGTTTGCGCCCGCCGGGCCCCTGCCGCAGAGCGTCCTTTTCATCCATAACCACGTCTCCCCCACGGGGCCTCTTGCCCAAGCTGCAATTTCGGCATCAAGCTCAGGCTTTCATCACCGGCGCCGCCTGCCCAATTCTTCGACGTTTTTTTGCTTGCACGGCAAGTGAAATTATCCAATGTTGCCTATACAACATCATACAGGATGAATTGCCGATGCCCTCTCCTGCCAGCCGCCGCCTTCATGCCGCACGCGCCCTGACCGGCGCCGGTTGGGCCCCGGATGTGGCGCTGGAGATCGGCGCGGATGGCACCCTGCTTTCGGTGACTGCCGGCGTGCCGGCGCAGGCCGGCGACGAGATCGCATCCGGACCGGTGGTGCCCGCCCTCGGCAACTTGCATTCCCATGCCTTTCAGCGCGCGATGGCCGGCCTGACCGAAGTGGCCGGCAGCGGTGATGACAGCTTCTGGACCTGGCGCGAGGAGATGTACCGCATCGTCGGGCTGATGACGCCGGAGGATGTAGAGGCCGTTGCCGCCAGACTTTATCTCGACATGCTGAAGACCGGTTATGGCGCGGTGGCGGAATTCCACTACCTGCACCACGCCGCCGACGGCAGCCGGCACGCCGCCCATGGCGAGATGGCAAACCGCATTTTGGCCGCCGCGAACAAGGCCGGCATCGGCATGACGCTGCTGCCGGTATTCTACGCTCACGCCAATTTCGGTGGTCAGCCGCCAAGCCCGGGCCAGCGGCGCTTCATCCATGATACCGACGGCTTCCTGTCGCTGCTCGCCGGGCTGGAGCCGGCCTGCCGCGAGGCAGGTGCCACGCTCGGTTACGCCTTCCATTCCCTGCGCGCGGCAACGCCGGAAGAAATGCGCCGCCTGCTGGCGGAAGGGCCGCAGCAGGGGCCGCTCCATATCCATATCGCCGAACAGCAGCGTGAGGTGGATGACTGCCTTGCCTGGAGCAGGCGGCGCCCGATCCGCTGGCTGCTTGATGAAATGCCGGTGAATGAGCGCTGGTGCCTGATCCACGCAACGCACGCCGATGACGGCGAAGTGGCGGGTATTGCCGCTAGCGGCGCCGTTGCCGGCCTGTGCCCCACGACAGAAGCCAGCCTTGGCGACGGCATCTTTCCGGCCACCCGCTTCCAGCAACTGGGCGGACGCTACGGTGTCGGCTCCGACAGCCATGTGTCGGTAAGCCTGACTGAAGAACTGCGGCTGCTGGAATATGGCCAGCGCCTGCGGGACGAGCGGCGTGTGCGTCTTGCCGGCGGCCCCGGCCGCTCCAACGGCGGCGCCCTCTTCCGGGATGCGGCAGCCGGCGGCGCCCAGGCGCTAGGGCAGAAGCTGGGTGTGCTGGAAGCCGGAGCTATCGCCAGCCTCGTCGTGCTGGACGGCAATAATCCCTTCATCCAGACAGCAAAAGATGATCAGATTCTCGACCGCTGGATATTTGCTCTCGGCGACAGTGCCGTGCGCGATGTCATGGTGGCCGGTGAATGGCGCCTCACGAACGGGCGCCACAAGGCAGAAGAAGAAATCGACCGCGCGTTCAGCACGGCGATGAACAGGCTGGCCCGCAACTAGAACAACAAGCGGGCTCTCACGAGGCAACAACGGTCCAGGAGATTGAGAAAAATGAAGGCACTCACCGGCATTGCCGTTGGCGTTCTGACCGCCGCGGCCCTTACCGTCGCGGCCCTTCCGGCCAGCGCCAAGGACTGGAAGACCGTGGTGATCGGCACCGAGGGCGGTTATGCCCCGTGGAACCTCACCGCCGCCGACGGCTCGCTCGACGGTTTCGAGGTCGAGCTGGTCAAGGACCTGTGCGCCCGCATGAAGGTGGAATGCAAGCTGATCACCCATGACTGGGACAGCATGATTCCGAGCCTCAATGCCGGCAAGTTCGACGTCATCATGGACGCGCTCTCCATCAGCGACGAGCGCAAGCAGGTGATCGGCTTTACCGATCCCTACGCTGCCACGCCGGCTTCCTTCGCCGTGCTGAAGGACAGCGAGCTTGCCAAGCAGCTGCCGATGAATGGCGAAGAAGTGAAGCTGACCGGCGATGCCACCCACGACAAGGATGTGGTCGAGAAGCTGCGCCCGCTGCTGAAGGGCAAGGCCATCGGCATCCAGGCCGCGACCATCTACTCCAAGTTCATCTATGACAACTTCAAGGACATTGCCGATATCCGCGAGTACAAGACCGCGGCCGAGCATGACCTTGACGTGGTGACCGGCCGCATCGACGCCGCGTTCGACGATGCGACCTACTTCCTTTCCGCGTTTGAAAGCCCGGAAAACAAAGACCTGACGCTGGCTGGCCCGAAGATCGGCGGCCCGGTCTGGGGTGAAGGCGAAGCCTTCGGCGTGCGCCAGTCCGACACCGACCTCAAGGCCATGTTCGATGTTGCCATTGCGGCCGCCCTGGCTGACGGCACCGTCAAGAAGCTGAGCCTCAAGTGGTTCAAGGTCGACGTTTCGCCCTGATGTGAAGCGGCCCCGCCCGGAGTTGCCCCCTGCGCATGACGCGCCGGGTGTGGCTCAGGGCGGGGCGTTCCCTGTTGCGGGAGGGCTGAAATGGACCAGATCATGCTGCTGGGATTCGGCACCAAGGGCTGGGGCGGCATGCTGCTGCTCGGCATGGTGATGACGTTCCTGGTGACCTTTACCGCACTTGCCATCGGCGCCGTGCTCGGTGCGCTTGTTGCCTGGGCAAGGCTGTCGCGCAGCCGGCTCGCCCGGTTTGGCGGCGAGGCCTACACCACCGTCTTTCGCGGCGTGCCGGAACTGCTCGTCATCTACGTCGTCTATTTCGGCGGCTCCACGGTCGTGACCAGTGTCGGACAGCTGCTGGGTGCCGAAGGTTTTATCGGCTTTCCCTCCTTCATTGCCGGTGCGCTGGCGGTGGGGGTGATCTCCGGCTCCTATCAGGCCGAAGTCTATCGTGGTGCCTTCCAGGCGGTGGCGCGCGGCGAGATCGAGGCAGCGCGCTCCGTCGGCATGCCAACCCTGATGCGCTTTCGCCGCATCATCGCGCCGCAGGTCATGCGCTTTGCCCTGCCCGGGCTCGGCAATGTCTGGCAGCTGTCACTCAAGGACTCGGCGCTGGTTTCGGTGACCGGCCTTGCCGAACTGATGCGCACCTCGCAGGTCGCCGCCGGCTCCACCCGCCAGTACTTCCTCTTCTATATCGCCGGCGGGGTACTCTATCTGGTGATGACCAGCCTTTCCAACCAGGTGTTCGACCGGGCAGAGGCGCGCGTGGCGCGCAGCTTCCGCGGCGGCCTCGGTCGCGGCTGAGGGAGGAACGACAAGGCCATGCCGGATTTCCCCTTCATCTTCGACACCATGGGCAAGCTGCTGGCAGCGCTGCCCACCACGCTCGAACTCTTCATCCTCTCCATCAGTGTCGGCGGCGTGCTCGCCTGTTTCATCACCTGGGCGCGCATCAGCCCCTACAAGCTGCTGAGCCTGCCGGCACGCGGGTACATCTTCGTCTTCCGCGGCTCGCCGCTGCTGATCCAGATGTTCCTCGTCTATTACGGGCTCGGCCAGTTCGCCGTGGTGCGCCACAGCATCTTCTGGCCGGTGCTGCGCGAACCCTTTGTCTGCGCGGTGCTGGGCCTTGCTCTCTGCACGGCCGGATACACCGCCGAAATCCTGCGCGGCGGGCTGATTGCCGTGCCGGCGCAGCAGATCGAGGCGGCGCGGGCCTGCGGCATGTCGGGCCTCCTGCTCCTGCGCCGGGTCATCGCCCCCATCGCCATCCGCCAGGCCCTGCCGGCCTATTCCACCGAAATCATCCTGATGATGAAGTCGACAGCGCTCGCGAGCCTGGTGACGGTGTGGGAAGTAACCGGCGTTGCCCAGCGCATCATCTCGCAGACCTATCGCGCCATGGACGTGTTCCTGTGCGCGGCCGCCATCTATCTCGTGCTCAATTTTGTGCTCGTGAAACTGACCGGCGGCCTTGAATATTACCTCACCCCGCATTTGCGCGCGCGGCCGACCAGCCTTTCCGCCGGCCTCCGCCCGCTTCCCCCGCCTGCCGCAGGAGATGCCTCCCATGGCTGATACCGCCCGCAAATCCGCCCGCGGCGTCGCGCCGCTCGCCCTGTCCGTGAAGGGCATCCACAAGAGTTTCGGCCAGCATCAGGTGCTGAAGGGCATCTCGCTTGATGCGCATGAAGGCGATGTGATCTCCATCCTCGGCTCCTCCGGCTCCGGCAAGAGCACATTCCTGCGCTGCATCAACCTGCTGGAAACCCCGGATGATGGCGACATCACGGTGGCCGGCGAACAGGTGAAGCTGCGCCGCACGGGGGACGGGCATCTGCAGCCTTCCGACCGCAAGCAGGTGGATCGCATCCGCTCCGAGCTTGCCATGGTGTTCCAGAGCTTCAATCTCTGGTCCCACCGCACCATCCTGGAAAACCTGATCGAAGCGCCGGTGCATGTGCAAAAGCGCCCGCGCGCCGAGTGCATTCTGGAAGCCGAGGCCCTGCTGGAAAAAGTCGGCATTGCCGACAAGCGCAACCACTATCCGGCCCATCTTTCCGGCGGCCAGCAGCAGCGTGCGGCGATTGCCCGGGCGCTCGCCATGAAACCCAAGGCCATGCTCTTCGACGAGCCGACCTCCGCGCTCGACCCCGAGCTGGTGGGTGAAGTGCTGAAGGTGATGCGCACGCTCGCCGAAGAAGGCCGCACCATGCTGGTGGTGACCCACGAAATGGGCTTTGCCCGCGACGTTTCTTCCCGCGTCATGTTCCTGCATCAGGGCAAGGTGGATGCCGAGGGCACGCCGCAGGAAATGTTCGGCGATGGCGGCTCGGAGCGGTTCCGCCAGTTCATCAGCAACACCATCCGCTGACCGCAAGGCGCGGGGGAGCATCATCCAGGTGTCCGTCGTAATGCTTGACCAGCCGCTTGGCTGGCGTGATGTCGTGGCCGTTGCAAACGGCGCCCGGCTGGAACTCTCGCCTGCCGCCGCGGAGCGGATTGCCAGGGCGCGGCGCATCGTCGAGGCGATTTCCCGCCTCGGCATCCGCGCCTATGGCGTCAATACCGGCGTCGGCGCGCTCTGCGATGTCATCGTGCCGCCGGAGCAGCAGCGCCAGCTCTCCCGCAACCTGCTGATGAGCCACGCCGTGGGTGTGGGCGCGCCGCTCGGGGCCGCCGAGGTACGCGCCATCATGGCGGCGGCCATCAACAACTATGCCCATGGCCATTCCGGCCTTCGGCTGGAACTGGTCGAGCGGCTGATCGCGCTCCTCAATGCCGGCATCACCCCGGTGGTGCCGGCCCAGGGGTCCGTCGGTTATCTCAGCCACATGGCCCATATCGCGCTGGTACTGATCGGCCACGGACAGGCAACGGCAGGCGATGACCAACTCGACGGGAAAGCCGCACTGGCCAGAGCCGGGTTTGCCCCGGCGATGCTGGAAGCCAAGGAAGGCCTCAGCCTCGTCAACGGCACGCCCTGCGTGACCGGCCTCGGCGCTCTGGCGCTAGCGCGGGCGGAAGGCCTGCTGGATAGCGCCGATGCCATCGCGGCCATGAGCTTTGAAAACCTGCATGGCCAGCCGGCGGCCTTTGACGCTGCGTCGCTTGCCCTGCGGCACTCACCCGGCCTGCAGGCTGTGGGCAAGCGGCTGCGCGATCTGATAACGGGCAGCGGCCTTACCGGCAAACCCGGCGAGCGCACGCAGGATCCCTTGAGCCTGCGCACGGTGCCCCATGTGCATGGCGCCGCGCGCGATGTGCTGGCCGAGGTTAGCGCGGTGCTCGATCGGGAACTGGCTTCCGTTACCGACAATCCGGCGATTGCCGGCAGCGAGGACGCCCCGCTGGTTTATTCGCAGGCCCATGCCGTCGGCGCGGCCATCGGCCTTGCCATGGACAATCTCGCCATCGCGCTTGCCGAGGTGGCGGCGATGTCGGAGCGGCGGACCGACCGGCTGGTGAACCCGCTGGTGAGCAACCTGCCGGCGTTCCTTGCCGAAGGCAGCGGTGTCGGCTCCGGTTTCATGATTGCGCAGTACACCGCCGTGTCTCTGGTTGCCGAGAACCGCCGCCTCGCCGCACCGGCAAGCCTTGATGGCGGCATTACCTCCGCGCTTCAGGAAGACCATCTCTGCCACGCCACCCCGGCAGCGCTGAAGGCTCTGGCCATTCTGGCTAACAGCCGCCAGATCCTCGCCATCGAACTGCTGGCGGCAGCGCAGGCCTATGATCTGCAGGATCCGGCCCACCGGCGCGCACCGGCAACCGATGCGCTTCATGGTGCCGTCAGGGCCCGGATCGCCCGTTACGCCGATGACAGGCCACTGGCAGGAGACATTCGGGCCGCTGCCGGGTTGCTGGAAGCCGGTTTCCCGGGCTGACGAAAGCAGGGCGGCTGGCATAGGATGCGCGGCAGCCAGAAGAAAAAGGACAATCGGCCATGAAGACCCTGTGGACCAATGCACGCCTTGCCACGCTCGATCCGGCCCTGCCCGGATTGGGCGCACTGGAAAGCGGCGCCATTGCGGTGGAAGAGGGCCGCATCCGCTGGGTCGGCCCGGTTGGCGAGGTCCCCGCGGCCTTCAGCGGCGCCGAGCGCATCGACCTCGAAGGGCGCTGGGTCACGCCCGGCCTCATCGACTGCCACACCCATCTGGTGCATGGCGGCGACCGGGCGCGCGAATTCGAGATGCGGCTTGAAGGGGCGACCTATGAGGAGATCGCCCGGGCCGGCGGCGGCATCCTCTCGACCGTGACCGCCACACGCACCGCCAACCACGACCAGCTGGTGACCGGCGCCCTGAAGCGCCTCGACACGCTGATGGCCGAGGGCATGACCAGCGTCGAGATCAAGTCCGGTTACGGCCTGACGGTCGAGAGCGAGATCGCCATGCTGCGCGCCGCCCGCGCACTGGAAGGGGAACGGCAGATTTCCGTCAGCACCAGCTGCCTTGCCGCCCATGCCATCCCGCCGGAATTTGCCCATGACCGGCCGGGTTATATCCGCCTTATCACTGAGGAGATGCTGCCGCGCATGAAGGCAGAAGGCCTTGCCGATGCGGTGGATGGTTTCTGCGAGGGTATCGCCCTGCATCCGCACGAGATCGAGCAGGTCTTCAAGGCGGCAAAAGCCCTTGGCCTGCCGGTCAAGCTGCATGCCGACCAGCTCTCCGATCTCGGCGGCGCGGCGCTCACCGCCCGTTTCGGCGGCCTTTCCGCCGACCATCTGGAATGCACGAACGAGGAAGGCGCCGCCGCCATGGCACGCGCCGGTACCGTGGCCGTGCTGTTGCCGGGCGCCTATTATATGCTGCGCGAAACCCGCCTGCCGCCGATCGAGGCCTTCCGCAAGCACGGCACGCACATGGCGCTTGCCACCGACAACAACCCCGGCACCTCTCCGCTCACCTCGCTGCTGCTGACCATGAATATGGGCGCAACGCTCTTCCGCATGCGAGTCAGCGAATGCATCGCCGGCGTCACCCGCGAAGCCGCCCGCGCCCTCGGCCGCCTCAACGAGACCGGCACGCTCGAGCCCGGCAAGTGGGCTGACTTCGCGATCTGGGACATCGAGCGTCCGGCGGAAATCGTCTACCGGCTGGGCTTCAACCCGCTGTTCAAGCGGGTTTGGCATGGGAACAAATAACAAATCCCAGAAATAAAATTAATAGAGGGTTATTTCTGCCCCAGTATTTTCTGTATACTCTCGGCCACGATTTTTGCGTTCTTTAAATGATCAAAATCTTCAAGAAGAACCTTGTAATTTTCATCCAAAACACCAGGAAAAATTTGTTTAGATTTTTCCCACAAAGATTGCTCCAAGGCATCATTGTTGTGTTCGAACATTAAAAGTCCGCTTACCGCCTTCTCGGCATCTTTATTCCAATCAAAAACACCTGATAATTCTCGATACCAAGCTGCACCAAATACAATTACCGGCTTTCCCATTTGCAAGGCCTCCCATCCAGCCGTCCCTGTTATTGTCGCCACACCTTGAGAGCCATCTATTAAGTCATAACTCGAAACATCCATTGACATATATTTCACTCTATTAATTAAAGACAATCTTTGATAAAAACTTTCTTCTCTCATATAAGTAGTTTGTTTAGGATTTTCCTTAACGTACACAAAAATGTCTTTTGGTAAAATTCTCACTAATTCTTCTATCGCCAAAAGCTGATCACAATATTTTCCACCAAGTATGTCTGTAGTCATTTCAGGCTGAAGATGGAGAGGAAAATATATATACTTTTCACCAGATTCAAATTTTGAGTATAAACTCTCAGGGAGATTTTGCTGTTTGTAAATAGATGATAATTTTCTAAGCTTTGTAAAACTTTTACGAAATGAATTTTTATTGTAAATAAAAGAAAATGACATAATCTTTAACAATATCTTTGTACATATAAGAAAATAATTCTTATAAAAATAACCTCTATTTACGGACACTCTCCATGCCATGTAATAAGGGGGCTTTGGATTCTTATTCATAACTATGCGAAAATCAGCATCCTCACGAAATTTATCTAAACCCATACCATCAATTGTTTTTGCAGCAAAAAAATGACCCGGAAATTGAGATTGCAGAAATACAAAAGTACCTACTCCCAAATACATGCATAAGTAATACAAAATTATTAAAGAAGCCTCATGAGGAATGTTCGAAAATATTACCGTTTTTATGTTATTCCTTTCAATAACATTCCAATAATATTGAAGAGCTGACTCAAAATGATTGTTAAAATCCAGCCAACTTTCCGCCCTTGGATTCGACCTGCTATGATGTCGATAATGCGTCCTAATAAACAGATGATAACACGCACTTCTAACCTTATTCGCCACATCTAAATTCAGTGACGAAGAAAATTCAGCACGCTTCATCCAAAATAAATCATCATAATATACAGACTCTATGTCATCAATAGACGCAGTTTCCTTTTTTTCCGATCCAATAAAATAGGAAATATCAAAATTATATTCTAACAAATGCTCTAAAACGTTTTTTCGAAAACCGACAAGTGCGATCGACATTCTTTAACATCTCTTTCTGCTTAAGATAGCCGCGTTCCAGCCTACCCGAGCTTTCGCCCCTCAGGTAAAGCACCGGCTAAGCTAATGCCTCATTAATCCGCCACCTCTCTCGCGTGCAAGTAGGATTGCCCTAGACAGCGCAAACTCCTACTGTCCGGCGCTAAGGTTCAAAAGCATTACGCATCCATGGAGATCTCTTTCAAAATGCTTAACGGAAAATCAATTTTGATAACCGGCGGGTCTGGCTCATTCGGCAAAAAATTCATTAGAACACTGCTTGAAACCTATGAGTGTGCTCGGATAATTGTTTATTCTCGCGATGAGCTTAAGCAATTCGAAATGCAGCAAGAGCTTCAGTCACCCGCACTGCGCTTTTTCATTGGCGACGTGCGCGATGCGGAGCGCCTTAAAGATGCGATGCGCAATGTTGATTATGTGGTACACGCGGCAGCCTTGAAACAGGTGCCCGCTGCTGAATACAACCCAATGGAATGCATTAAAACAAATATACATGGCGCTGAAAATGTCATTCAGGCGGCACTTTCCTGTAATGTAAAGAAGGTTATTGCACTTTCAACTGATAAGGCCGCAAATCCAATCAACTTATACGGAGCCACAAAACTGGCTTCAGATAAATTATTTGTTGCGGCGAATAATTTGGCCGGGAATAGAGATACTCGATTTAGCGTAGTACGCTATGGAAACGTAGCAGGCTCACGCGGCTCTGTTATTCCTTTCTTTACAAATTTGATTACTTCCGGAGCCACGGAATTGCCGATCACCGATCCGGCAATGACTCGTTTCTGGATTACTCTAGACCAGGGAGTCGAATTTGTACTGAAGAACTTCCAGCGCATGCATGGCGGCGAGATATTTGTTCCTAAGATTCCCTCCATGCGCGTGACGGATCTGGCAGAAGCGATGGCCCCGGAACTTAGCCAAAAAATTATTGGTATACGGCCCGGTGAGAAACTTCATGAGGTGATGTGCCCTGCAGATGACAGCCATCTGACCGTCGAGTTTGACGACTTTTTCATCCTGAGACCGTCAATCAAGTTCTTCCAGCGAGAGCAAGACTACATGCTGACGGCGCTCGGCGAAAAGGGGACTGCTGTAAGACAAGGGTTTGAATATCAGTCGGGAAGCAATCCGCATTTCCTTACCGTCGAAGAGATGCGCGCCTTTAATTATCGGAGCGCTTCGTGATCCCCTATGGCCGCCAGTCAATATCCGAAGAGGATGTGGAGGCCGTTAGTGACATTCTGCGCTCGGACTGGCTAACGCAGGGGCCAACCGTTACGACCTTTGAGCAGGCTGTAGCAACAACGGTGCGGGCCAAGTACGCCATTGCGGCAAACAGTGCGACTTCGGCCCTTCATATGGCGTGCCAGGCGCTCGATATGGGACCGGGCGATGTACTGTGGACCGTTCCAAATACGTTTGTGGCGTCCGCGAATTGCGCCCGCTACTGCGGTGCACTGGTCGATTTTGTTGATATTGATCCGGTAACACGGAATATCAGCCTCTCTGCGCTTGAAACAAAGCTGCAACAGGCCGCTAAAACGGGGCGTCTGCCCAAGGTAATCGTCCCGGTGCATTTTTCGGGACGCTCCTGCGATATGGCGGCCATTGCCGAGCTGGCGCGCCCTCACGGGATCGCAATCATTGAAGATGCTTCCCACGCTATTGGTGGCTTCTATGCTGGCGAGCCAATCGGATGTTGTCGCTATAGCGACATCACCGTCTTCAGCTTCCACCCGGTCAAAATCGTTACGTCCGGAGAGGGTGGAGTTGCAGTAACCAACAGCACTGCACTGGCGACCAAACTGAAGCTAGCCGTGTCACACGGGATAACCCGCTCGCCGGAGTTGATGCAAAATCCGTCGGAAGGCCCGTGGTACTATGAGCAGATATCGCTCGGAGAGAACTATCGCCTGACTGACATCCAGGCTGCGCTTGGACTTTCGCAGATGTCCCGATTGCACGGTTTTGTGCAACGGCGACAGGCTCTGGCGCAGCGGTATGACCGGCTTTTGGCCGGCCTGCCGCTGGAGCTGTCGCAGCCCGACAGCCCCGGCAGCCACTCCGCCTGGCATCTTTATGTTGTCCGGCTTACCGGATCAGACACCGAGGTCCGTACCCGCCGGAGGGCCGTCTTTGACCGGCTGCGCAGTGAAGGCATCGGCGTCAACGTCCACTATATTCCGGTTCACCTTCAGCCCTATTACCGTGCTCTGGGCTTCAAGCCTGGGGACTTTCCGGCAGCGGAGAACTATTACGACGGAGCCTTGACGCTACCACTCTATGCAAGCCTCAGTGAAGAGCAGCAAGACTATGTGGTCGACCGGCTCAGGCAGAGCATCATCTGATGCTGTGCGTGATACCGGCCCGGGGTGGCAGCAAGCGTATTCCGCGAAAGAATATACGTGCCTTCCTTGGCAAGCCGATTATCGCCTATTCAATTGAGGCTGCTCGCAAGGCGGGTATCTTCACCAGCGTTGTTATTTCAACAGATGACGACGAGATCGCAGCCGTCGCCCGTGAGTTCGGTGCCGACGTGCCATTCATGCGACCGGCGGCTCTCGCCGACGATTTCACGGGCACGGTCCCGGTCGTCCGGCATGCCGTGCGGGAAATGGAAAAGTTGGGGGTACTCTGCGAAGCGGCATGTTGCCTTTACCCGACGGCCCCCTTCGTAACGGCCGCAGCTCTGCAGGCTGGATTGACGCTGCTGGAAGATACGGCCAGTAATTTTGCCTTCACCGTTACGGGTTTTGACTTTCCCATTCAGAGAGCCTTGCGCACCGACAGCCTGAACCGGCTGGTTCCTGTGGATCCCGACGCCATGCCGCGGCGTTCGCAAGATCTGGAAGAGTGCTGGCATGACGCGGGGCAGTTCTACTGGGGCACCCGCACAGCCTGGCTGGACGAGGGATTGTCGCTTTGGCAGGGCGCGGCGGCCATCAAGCTCCCGCGTACGCAGGTGCAGGACATAGACACCCTGGAAGATTGGGAGCTTGCTGAACTTCTGTTTCGTCGCCTCACCGAGAATAGCCACTCGGAAGCGCTTCAGGAGAAGCAATGAAAATCGGTTTTCGCGTTGATGCGTCCCGCCAAATTGGAGGCGGGCACATCATGCGCTGCCTCGTTCTGGCGAATGCTCTACGAAGCATTGGTGCGTCTTGCTTTTTTTTTGTGCGCGAGCTTGAGGGAAATCTGGGCACAAAGCTGAAGGACGAGGGGCACAACGTTATCTGGCTGCCTCCCCCCACCGGAGAAAGCACCCCGACAGAACAGGAAGGCCCTCCCCACCAGCAATGGCTGGAAGTTTCCTGGACGAAGGATTGGACGGATTTTTCGGCGTCTGCAAGCAGCGTCAACGGCCGACTGGACTGGCTGGTCGTCGATCATTATGCACTGGACGCTCGCTGGCATCGCCGTGCACGCGACCTGACAAACCATATTCTTGTCATCGATGACGTGGCAGATCGCGATATCGACTGCGATCTCCTGCTGAACCAGAATTTGCCCGATGCGAGCTTTCTGGACGCATATAACCGGCGCCTCCGGGGCGGTCCGCGACTTCTTCTGGGGCCGGATTATGCGTTGCTGAGGCCGGAATTTGCGGCTTCAAGACAAAAGACGCTTCCTTCGCGTCAACCGCCCGATGCCGAACCCACGGTTTTTGTCTCCATGGGAATGATGGATGCCGGGGGCATGAACGAAACAATTGCCCGGGCGCTACTCCCGACGGGTGCGCTCATCCATATAGCCATCGGCAGTTCGGCCCGGACCTTACCGTCGCTTCAATCGCTCGCAGAAGCTAACGGAAGCCGGCTCTGTCTCCACATCGATAGCAATGAGGTCGCCAGCTTGATGAGCCTGTGCGATCTCGCCGTCGGCGCCGGCGGTGGAACAAGCTGGGAGCGCTGCTGCCTCGGACTTCCTGCCCTGGTTTTCAGCCTTGCCGATAACCAACACCGGCCGGCAATCGGTCTACACGCGAGTGGATGTGCGATTTACCTTGGGGAGGGCGCAAAGTTCGACAGCGCCAGATTTCTTTCCGCCTACCGATCAATTAGCCGGGATCGGGCAACATGGCGCCGCATGAGTGCCGCAGCAGCGGGGCTGTGCGACGGACAAGGAAGTACAAGAGTTGTCGATGCAATGGCCTTGTCCTGAAATGACTGCAAAGCAACGTTACGCCATAAGGCCGGTAAACATGAATGACGCCAGGCTGCTATTTGACTGGCGTTCCCGAACCTCCGTAAGGCGCTGGATGTTCGACTCAGCCGCTCCGGTCTGGGAACGCCATACAAGCTGGCTTGAAAGGCAGCTAAGACGGGCCGACGTCCTTATGTTCATCTTTGAAGAGGACGGGAAACCGCTCGGCCATGTGAACGCAACACAGACGAAGAATGACGCCAGCACATGGGAGTGGGGCTTCTATATCGGCGCCGAGCACACTGCCCCGGGGTCGGGCAGCCGAATGCTTCTGCTGATGCTGGAGTTCCTTTTTACCAGGAAGCAGGCTGCCTATATCGCCGGAATCACCAAGCAGGATAACATCGCTTCCATCAACACCCATTTGCGGCTCGGATTTACCCGACGTGCAGACGCCGGACCAAAGGTCCTACGATTTGGACTGGATCGGGAAACCTGGCTTTTCTGCCATAAAGAACTCGAAGCCCGATACTTCAGCGAAAGCATCTGAAATGTTTGAGATTTCTGGCGTCCCCGTAGGGAAAGATTCACGCCCGTTCATTATTGCCGAGATGTCCGGCAACCATAATCGCGACATAGGCCGGGCTTTTGCCCTTATTGAGGCCGCCAAGGATGCCGGAGCGAGCGCAGTCAAACTGCAGACCTATACGGCGGACACGATAACGCTGAACAGCGACCGGCCCGAATTTCTCATCAAGGGCGGCCCTTGGGGAGGCCGCCGTCTTTATGATCTTTACGAGGAAGCACACACGCCCTGGGAATGGCATGAAGCATTGTTCCAGAAGGCTGCGGATCTGGGGATCGTTATATTCTCGTCTCCGTTCGACGCCTCTGCAGTAGACCTTCTCGCCGGCCTTGGTGCTCCGGCCTACAAGATTGCTTCCTTCGAGCTGGTAGATCTGCCGCTGATCGAGACCGTCGCGCGGCAGGGAAAACCGATGATCATGTCAACCGGCCTTGCCAATCTTGGAGAAATCGAAGCAGCCGTTTCAACGGCTCGCGCTGCCGGCTGCCGCGAGCTCGTCCTGCTGCATTGCATTTCCTCCTACCCGGCTCCCGCAGAAGATTCGAATTTGCTCACCATGCCGCATATCGGCCAGACCTTTGGCTGTCCGGTCGGGCTCTCCGACCACACCCAGGGAACCGCGGTAAGTGTTGCAGCGGTCGCGCTCGGGGCCACCGTGATCGAAAAGCATCTGACCCTGCGACGGGCCGATGGCGGGCCAGACTCCGGCTTTTCCCTCGAGCCCGAAGAATTCGCCGTACTGGTTCGTGACTGCAACATGGCCTGGAGTGCCCTGGGCCGGATCAACTACGATCCGAAAGGATCAGAACAAGGCAACGCCCAGTTCCGTCGCTCTCTTTATGCGACCAGGGATATTGCAACGGGCGAACGTCTTACGGTCGACAATGTACGGTCTGTACGCCCCGGTCACGGGCTGCCGCCTGCGGACTTGCCGAAGGTGCTCGGTTCTGTCGCCCGGCGCCCCATAGCCCGTGCCACGCCTCTGTCCTGGTCAGATATTGAAGCGGCCCCGGACGCCTGACCGATAACTCTGATCGCTCCTCCCGGAGGTCGCCCAATTGGCTTTGAAAATCTATCTCGCCGGCCCTGAAGTCTTTCTGCCGGAAGCGCGGGCTGTGATTGCCGAGAAGAAACTGCTGTGCAGCCGTTATGGCTTTGAGCCGATGGCGCCGGGGGATCTGGTAAAGCGGGACGGGCTCGATCCCTTCACCCATGGCATGAAGATCAGTGCGGCCAATGAGGGTCTGATGATGGCCTCGGATGCCGTGATCGCCAATCTCACGCCCTTTCGCGGGGTGAGCGCGGATGTCGGCACAGTCTATGAGCTGGGCTTCATGTGCGCCCTTGGCCGCTCGGTCTGGGCCTTCAGCAACGAGCCGCGCGACTATTTCGACCGCGTCCGGGATGACTTTTATCAGGGCGAGCTGGTGCCCCGCCCCACCGGCGGCATGGCAGGGCCGGACGGGCTGAGTGTCGAGAACCACGGCATGGGCGACAACCTGATGCTGGATGGCGGCATCCTCGCCCGTGGCGGGGCCTTCGTGCGACGCGACGTGCCGCGCGAGCGGCTCTACAGCGATCTGGGCGGTTTCGAGGAGTGCCTCAAGCTGGCAGCGGCTGCCCTGCTCTAGCGGAACCACGTTCCGGGCCGCCGCGTTGAGCAACAAAGAGAAAGGGCGCCTTCCCGCAGGGGAAGGCGCCCTTTCTGCCTCGGCAAAAAGGATGGTTCAAGCGACGCTCAACTGAACATCCACATTGCCGCGGGTGGCGTTGGAGTAGGGGCACACGGTGTGGGCGGTGGCGACCAGCTTCTCGGCCGTCGCACGGTCCATGCCGGGGATGGTCACTTCCAGTGCCACGGTGATGGCAAAGCCCGGGCCCTTGTCGTTGGCACCGATACCGACAGTGGCCTTGACGGTGGCGTCAGCCGGAACGGTGATCTTCTCCTGGCCGGCGACAAAGCGCATCGCGCCAAGGAAGCAGGCGGAATAACCGGCCGAGAACAGCTGCTCGGGATTGTGACCGCCACCGCCCGGGCCGCCGAGTTCCTTGGGAACAGTCAGCTTCAGGGCGAGTTCGCCGTCTTCGCTGCGAACGGAACCGTCACGGCCGCCAGTGGCGGTGGAAGAGGTCTGATAGAGCACCTTCATGATCTGCTTGTCTCCGCTTGGATGCCGGCACCAACCGCGGCGCCGTGTTTGATGATTATTATTTATCGTGCAATTTGATCGTGCACGATCTTAATAATCACATCCCAGCCATGCGTCAAGCGTGTTTGCGATTCTTTATCGCACGATATATTGTGCACGATCTTTTGTCGCCCGCGGGCGGCTGCGCACCCTTGAGCGAGGAGGACGCACCATGACCGCTCCCGACCAGCTTTCCGCCGATGAAGCGCTGCAGCTGGAAAACCTGCTGTGCTTTACCGTCTATTCCACTGCCCACGCCTTCAACCGCGTCTACAAGCCGTTGCTGGACAGCATCGGTCTCACCTACCCGCAATATCTGGTGATGTTGACGCTCTGGCAGCAGGACGACCAGACCGTAGGCGCCATCGGCGAGAAGCTGATGCTGGAATCGAGCACGCTGACGCCACTCCTGAAGCGGCTGGAGGCGGCCGGCCTTATCGCCCGCCGCCGCGACGCCGCCGATGAGCGCCAGGTTCGCATCAGCCTTACCGGCGAGGGACGCGAGCTGCGCCAGAAAGCCCTGGCCGTTCCCCAGCAGGTCGGCGCCGCCACCGGCTGCACACTGGCGGAAATGCAGCAGCTGCAAGCCCGGCTCACCCTGCTGCGGGAAGACCTGCTGAACGCCACCGGCCGCTGAAGCCGGCCAGCAGTAAAGACGAAAGGCGCCGCCCCGGACCGGGGCGGCGTTTTTCTGACATATCCGGTTAACTTTCCATCAACATCAGGCATCATATTGTATTCAGATGGTAGCGCTTTCCACTGAACCCTATCCGCCTGCACTCCAGCTAAACCCTGCGCCCGCATGCTAAAGTCCGGTCCGGAACACATAAGAACGTAACCCATCCATGGCCACCCCCCCACTCCCGGTTACTGCCCAGCGCCCCCCGGCACCTGCAGGTGCCGGATCGAGGGTGCTGGCGGCGGACCCGCGCATGCGGGCGCTGGCCGAGGCGCTGCGTCAGCACGCGCTGTTTCTGGCCGGCCGGCGCGACGGCATGCGGCTGGATCGGCGCATGACCGATTTCGGCCGCATGGCCTTGAACGGGGTTCCGTTCCGGCAGGGTATCCTCACCGGCAGCACCTTCGCCGAAGCCATTCTGCAGGGGTGCGATTTCGATTTTTCCGACCTGTTCGGCGCCAATTTCGCCATGGCCGACCTCAGCGACGCCACGTTGCGCAAGGCTGACCTGCGGGGTGCCAACTTTTCCGAAACCGTCATGCGGGGCGCCATACTGGATGGCGCCGACCTGCGGCCCGGACAGTTCATTCGCTGGGAGGGCACCCGCAAACGCACCGAGGAACGTGCAGCGGACCTGCACGGTGCCGATCTCAGCGGGGCCTCGCTGGCCGGTGTGCAGATGGACCGGGCCGACCTTTCTTCCGCCAACCTCTCCAATGCCACGCTCTCCGGCGCCAATCTCTTCGGGGTCAACCTCTCGGGAGCGGACCTTTCCGGAGCCACCCTGATCGGCTGCAAGATGAAGGGTGCGGTGCTGGATGGCGCCAGAGTGGAAGGCACCAACTTCGCCGGCTGCGATATGCGCGCTGCCAGCCTGATCAATGTCGCGATGGACAGGGCACTGACCGAGGGCGCCAACCTTTCCGACACGCTCGTCGGCAAACGGGAGGGTCTGACGCCGGAGATCGAGGAAATTCTCGATGCCCATGTGCAATGGATCGTCTCCAATGGCCGCAAGGGCCAGCGGGCCGATTTTTCCGGCCGCAGCCTTGTCGGCGTCTCCATCACAGCCTGCGACCTGAGCGGTGCCAACTTCTCCGGCGCTGACATGCGGGCAACGGATTTGAGCGACAGCCGGCTGATGCTCGCCGATTTCAGCGGCGCCAAGCTTATGGAAGCCCGCTTTACCCGATGCCTGCTCCGCGGCGCGCGCTTCAACGGCGCCGACCTGCGCAGCGTTTCCTTGCGCGAGGCCGATGCCAGCCCGACCGAACTGGTGGCGAGCGAAAAGGCCGAAAAGTCGATTATCTGGCCGACCCGCTTCGAACAGGCCAATCTTTCTGGGGCTGACCTGCGTGGCGGCCGGTTCGACAGTGCCGTCTTCAGCGGCGCCATCCTTGATGGTGCAAATACGCACGGTGCGCGCCTGCCGGCCGAAGCTGCTGCACTGCTGACACAAAGGTAAGTATAGCTGACCTTTTACGCTGAAAACGCTTAAGTCGCAAAAACAGCCAAAATAGAACTCACTCAATATTTTATTGCGGGACTTTGTCGTCTAGCCTGTGGGCTGGGCAGGTGACGGCCCGACCCCGGAGCACGTCGCCGCCTGAAACATAAGTCGCCAGAAAGGCGGCACTACATCGGGTTGGAGTCATTCGTGCAAATGTCCCTCGACAACCGTGCCGAGAGCCGGGCCGAGAATCAGAAACGTGACCTGATTTCGGCGGTGATCGAACGCATCCACACGCGCCTCGGCAAAGGCAAGGCCACGACGGCCGAGGCTTTCGTCGAGCGTTTCTTCCGCAATGTCGGCGCCGACGACATGGCGGCGCGCGGCGCCGAACATCTCTACGGTGCTGCCCTGTCGCTCTGGCAGCTGGCCGCCCAGCGCAAGGCCGGACAGCACCGGCTCAAAGTGTTCACTCCGCGTACCGACGAGCATGGCTGGCGCGCCGGGCACACGGTCATCGAGATCGTACAGGAAGACATGCCCTTCCTGGTCGACAGCGTGACGCAGGAAATGGATCGCCGCGGCATCACCGTGCACATGGTGATCCACCCGGTGCTGGAAGTGACCCGCAATGCCAAGGGTGAGCTCACCGCCATTGCCGATGCCGGCGACGGTCCGCGCGAAAGCCTGATGTATCTCGAGATCGACGAGATCAGCTCGGAAGCGATCCTCGCCGATATAGAGCAGGCGCTGGAAGGCGTGCTGGGCGATGTTCGCGCCGCCGTTGCCGACTGGCAGCAGATGCGCAGCGAGGCACTGGCGCTGGCCGACCGGCTGGAGAAGACGAAGCTGAGCCTGCCCGAAGCGGAAATCAGCGAGGCCTGCGCTTTCCTGCGCTGGGCCGCCGATGATTCGCTGACCTTCCTCGGTTATCGGGAGGTGGATTACGAGGCGGACGGCGATGTGACCCGCCCGCGCATCATTCCCGGCTCGGGCCTCGGTATCCTCAAGGACGAGGCACGGCTGCTGTTCGACGGCTCCCGCTCCATCACTCCCGTTGGCGATGATAATGGCGAAGGCCGCTTGCTGGAGATCGAGAAGGCCAACCACCGCTCGACCGTGCATCGCGGCGTACTGCTGGATGTGGTCAGCGTTGAACGCTTTGACGAACAGGGCAAGGCCGTGGGTGCCGCCCTCTTTGTCGGCCTCTTCACCTCCCGCGCCTACAGCCAGAGCCCGCGCCTCATCCCCTATCTGCGCCGCAAGGTGGCAGCAGTAGAAGCCCGGGCCGGTTTTGCCACGCAGGGCCATGCCCGCAAGGCGCTGGCGCATGTTCTGGAGACCTACCCGCGCGACGAGCTGTTCCAGATCTCCGAAGATGATCTGCTGCGCATCTCGCTCGGGGTGCTGCGCCTGCAGGACCGCAAGCGTGTGGCGCTCTTTACCCGGCACGACCGCTATAACCGCTTCGTCTCCTGCTTCGTCTATGTGCCGCGCGAGAGGCTGGACAACGACCTGACCGACACCATGGGCGACATTCTCGCCGAAGGGTTCGGCGGCGATATTTCCGCTTTCGCCATGGCGCTGGATGAGGGCGTGCTGGCGCGGCTGCATTTTGTGGTCAGCCTTGGCGCCGGGGCCGTCAGCGAACCGGATATCGACGAGATCGAGCGCCAGCTGATCGAGGCGGGCAAATCCTGGTCCGACGGCCTCAAGCTCGCGCTCATCGAGGCCAGGGGAGAAGAGCAGGGCCTCAGCCTCTTCGGGCGCTACAGCTCCGCCTTCGCGGCCGCCTATACCGAGATTCACACGCCGGACCAGGCCGTCAGCGACATCGAGCGGATCGAAAAGACCCTCGCCAGCGGCCATCTTGGCATGAATCTCTACCGCCCGCTGGAGGCGGATGAGAGCGAGCTTTATTTCAAGATATACCACCAGAGCGGCCCGGTACCGCTGGCAACCGTGATGCCGATGCTGGTGGATATGGGCGTCAAGGTGGTCTCGACCATCCCCTACGAGGTCGAACTCGACGGCGGAACGATCTGGATCCATGATTTCCGCATGCAGCTGCCCGAAGGGGCGAATGTAGACCTTGCCCGCGTGCGCGAGCCGTTCCACCACACCTTCATCCGGGTGTGGGAAGGCGAGATGGAAAGCGACGGCTTCAACCGCCTGGTGATCGGCGCCGGTCTCGACTGGCGTGACGTCACGCTGGTGCGCGCCTTCGCCAAATATCTCCAGCAGGCGCGGCTGCCCTACTCGCTGGCGCTGGTGATGGATGTGCTCAGCCAGTACCCGCAGGCTGCGGAACTGACCTGCCGCCTGTTCGACGCCCTGCTGAACCCGGGGCTGGAAGGGAACCGCGAGGATATTGCCCAGGAACTGCAGCACGAGTTCGACCAGACGCTCGACAGCGTCACCAACCTTGATGCCGATACCATCCTCAGGCGCTTCAACAACATGGTGCGCGCCTGCCTGCGCACCAATTTCTGGCAGCCCGACGAAAAGGGCGAGCCCAAATCCTACGTGTCCTTCAAGCTCGACAGTTCGCAGATCACCGGCCTGCCGGCACCGAGGCCGTGGCGTGAAATCTTTGTCTACTCCGCCCGGGTCGAGGCTATCCATCTGCGCGGCGGCACGGTCGCCCGTGGCGGCCTGCGCTGGTCTGACCGGCGGGAGGATTTCCGTACCGAAATCCTGGGCCTGATGAAGGCGCAGATGGTCAAGAACGCGGTCATCGTGCCGGTCGGCTCCAAGGGCGGTTTCGTGGTAAAGCGCCCGCCCGCCCCGTCGGAAGGGCGCGATGCCTTCATGGCGGAAGGCATTGCCTGTTACCGCATCTTCATGTCCGGCCTGCTCGACATCACTGACAACCTCAAGGCCGGCGACATCATTCCGCCGGCTCATGTGCTGCGCCGCGACCGGGACGATCCCTACCTCGTCGTTGCCGCCGACAAGGGCACGGCCACCTTCTCCGACATCGCCAATGCCGTGTCGGAGTCCTATGGCTTCTGGCTCGGCGATGCCTTCGCTTCCGGCGGTTCGGCCGGGTATGACCACAAGAAGATGGGCATTACCGCCCGCGGCGGATGGGAAGCCGTCAAGCGCCACTTCCGTGAACTTGGCCGCAACATCCAGGAAGAGCCCTTCACTGTCGTCGGCGTCGGCGACATGTCGGGCGACGTGTTCGGCAACGGCATGCTGCTCAGCCGCAAGATCGAGCTGGTTGCCGCCTTCAACCACCAGCACATCTTCCTTGATCCCACGCCGGACACCGAACGCTCCTTCAACGAGCGTGAACGGCTCTTCAACCTGCCGCGCTCAAGCTGGGCGGATTATGACCGCGCCTGCCTGTCTGAAGGCGGCCTTATCATCGATCGCAGCGCCAAGTCGGTAACGCTGACGCCGCAGGTACGCGAGCGCTTCGGCTTTACCGTCGACAAGCTGGCTCCCAACGATCTCATCCGCTCGCTCTTGAAGGCGCAGGTGGATCTGCTGTGGTTCGGCGGTATCGGCACCTATGTGAAGCACTCGGCGGAAAGCCAGGCGGATGCCGGCGACAAGTCCAACGATGCGCTGCGCGTGGACGCCGGCGAGCTCCGGGCCAAGGTCATCGGCGAGGGCGCCAATCTGGGCATGACCCAGCGCGCCCGCATCGAATATGCGCTGGCCGGCGGCCACCTCAACACCGACGCTATCGACAATTCGGCCGGCGTCGACTGCTCCGACCATGAGGTGAACATCAAGATTCTCCTTGGCGACATCGAAAGCCGGGGCGACATCACCCGCAAGCAGCGCAACAACCTGCTGGTGGAGATGACCGACGAGGTCTCGCGGCTGGTGCTGCGGGACAATTATCTGCAAACCCAGGCCATTTCGATTTCGGAACGGTATGGTACCGCCCAGCTCGACAGCCAGGCCCGCCTGATGCGCGATCTGGAAAAGAGCGGGCTGCTCAACCGGGCCATCGAGTTCCTGCCCGATGAAGCGGAGATCAGCCGCCGGGCCGCCCATAATAACGGGCTTACCCGGCCGGAAATTGCCGTGCTGCTCGCCTACTCCAAGATCTGGCTCTATGACCAGCTCCTGAAGAGCGCGTTGCCGGACGACCCGAAGATGGTCGAGGATCTGGTGCTCTACTTCCCCGCCCAGCTGCGCGATCGTTACCGGGAGCGGATCGAGGGGCACCAGCTGCGGCGCGAGATCATCGCCACCGCCGTCACCAACTCGCTGATCAACCGCACCGGCCCCACCTTCATCTCCCGTCTCGCCGAGACCACCGGCATGGCGGCGGACGACATCGCCCGCTGCTATATCGTGGCGCGCGATGCCTTTGAAGTGCGGGCCATGTGGCAGGAGATCGAGGCGCTCGACACGCTGGTACCGGCGGAAGTGCAGCTCGACATGCTGCAGGCAACCGAGGCGCTGATGGAGCGCACGGTGGCCTGGTTCCTCGCCAATGCCCGCCATCCCATTGCGATGTCGGAAGAGGCGGAGAATTTCGGCGCCGGCATTGCCCGCCTCAAGGTGGGGCTGGAGACCCGACTGTCGGAAAACGGCCTTGCCTCGCTGATCCGGCGCCGCACGCGCCTGACGGAAAAGGGCGTGCCGGAGGAACTGGCCCATGCCATCGCCAGCCTGCCGATCCTCGCTGCCTCGCCGGACGTGGTGGCGATCGCCCGGGCCAGCGGCCATCAGGTGGAGGCCGTGGGGCAGATCTACTTCGCCGTCGGCGACAAGCTGGGCATCAACTGGTTGCGCGGGGCGGCGGGCGAAATCGTCAGCGGCAACCATTGGCAGAAGCAGGCAGTGGCTGCACTGATCGACGACCTGTTTGCCCAGCAGTCCGCCATCACCCGGCGCATCCTTGAGGACGAAGGGGCCGGCGCTGCCGGAGCCGATGCCGTGGAAGCCTGGGCCAATGGCCGCCGCCGGGCGATTGACCGGCTGAACAGCCTGATCGGCGAGCTGCAGGGCCAGCCTGCCATCGACCTTGCCATGCTGGCCGTCGGTGCACGCGCCTTGCGTGCCCTGACGCTCAGCTAGGGCAAGGCTCAGTCAAAGACGGTTTCTGCCGGCCCTGAACGTGCAATCAGGGCCGGCAGATCGTCCCAGAAATAAGCGATATTGGCCGAACGCCACACGGGACCCGGATCGGTATAGGCCGGGCCGGCAACGCCCCCCATGGCCTCGTAAAAGCCGATGGCTCTGTGATTTTCGGCCACCACACCCAGCCCGAGCCCGCTTTTGCCCTGCGCCTGAAAATGCCGTGCGGCCAGCCCCATCAGGCGCCGGCCGATGCCCCGGCCATGGCAGGCGGGATCGACATAGAGGTAGTGTATTTCGCCGCGGCCACCGAAAAGCGGCAGGCCAGCCTCCCCCGCATAACAGAAACCGGCATAATCCTCGCCACGCAGGACGACCTGCAACAGCGAGCCCGGCTGCGGTACCGTGAGCATGTCCCGCCAACGGCCGACCCGGCGCTCAAGCCCGAGAATTTCGACCGCCTCGGCCGGGACTATGCCCCGATAGGTCTCACGCCAGATTTTGAGATGGAAAGCGGCAAGCGCCCGCTCTTCCCCGGCCTGCGGCGTATGCAGGCTGAAAGCCGCCGCCATGAAAAGCTTCAGGCTTCGAGCGCGAACTTGGCAAGAGCGCGGCCAAGGCGACCTTCGTCATAACCCTGGGAAGCCAGCTGATTCAGCTTGTTGCGCACTTCAGGGCGCTTGTAGGCCGCCGACACGGCCACCTTTGCCTCGGCGCCATGGCCGATGGAGGTCTGCATCTTGATTTCGCCAACGGCGAGTTTCTGCACCGCCTCCCAGTCAATCGAGGACGGGTTGCCCTTGCCCGGTTTGGCCTTGGCCTTCTTGTCGAAAACCACTTCGGTGAGAAATTTGAACATCGCCTGGCCCCGGTTTCTGGGAGTGCTGAATTACCCTGATCGTACGCTTTTAGCCATGCCTCGCAATCCCATAAAGGTAAGCGAAAGCATAGAATATCTATCTTATTACCTATCGGACTAATTCTCAGGATGATTTGAGATCAGTGACATCGTCGCGACTCCACCATTCTGCAATTTCAGCTCGCCATATAGCGGAACCAGCAATGGCCCGCGGGCAACCAGCCACAGGTCAGCCGTGTAATCACTGCGCCCTGCCTGGTGGAGCTTTTGCGACTGCCGTTCGTCATCGGGATTTTTCCACGGCCCCAGCTTGGTGATGGCCAGCGCGCAGTGCAGCGCCCGGATACCGCCGCCGGCAGTCTTTACCGTCTCCATGCCCAGCGGCCGTGCCTCGATGCGATAAAGACCAAGCCCGTCAAAACCGGTTTGCCGGAGATTGCAGGCGCCGCCAGCCTGGTTCGACGGCAAGAGTATAGAAAGGGCTGCCGTCAGCGTATCCACACCACCCTTGTTGTCCTGCAACAGGGAAAGCGCGGCCTCCCGCAGGCGCGCGGGTGGTGGCGGGGTGCTTTCCACCGTGGGAAGCATGGATCCGGCGGTCCCGGCCAACGGATAGGCGATGGCCATCTCCCGCACCTTCCCGCGCCGCGTCCAGCGACGGAAATGATGTTCCGGAACCAGCTGGTCGGCCAGCAGGCCGGCAAGACCGGCCGTCTGCCCCTGCAAGGCCACGGCATAGCGCCCGGCAGAAAGATCGGCAGCGAAAGTGAAGCTCGCGATGTTGAGGCCGGCAAAACCGATCGCGTAGGTCCAGCTGGCCGTACCGGGAGACGGCAGTCGCCCGGTTTCTTCCAGCGCGGGCGCCGGAGCCGGCAGCCCCGCAAGACCCGCGGCAACAATCATGGCAAAGGCGGCAGCCCGGCGCCTTTGCCACAGATCGGCAAAGTGGGGTGAGAACCTGCGCATACAGCCTCCTTATGCCGGGAGTGAGGCAACCGGCCCTGCCGCCGAAGCACCCGCTGGCCAAAGTGCCCGCTGGATTGACGCGCAGGCTTTTGCCAGAGTGTCGCTCGCTTGCGGACAAGGGACCTCTCGGAGGCCCCGCATCTGTCCGCAGGCCATCAATCAAACGCGCCGAAAGAGGCACAAGAATGGTCGCCGCCCTGCCTTTCCTCCTGCCCCCCGTCATCGCCCATCGGGGCGCCAGCGCCAATGCGCCGGAGAATACCGCCGCGGCGCTGCGCCTTGCGCGTGCCCATGGTGCCCGCTGGGTCGAGTTTGACGTGACCTTGAGCCGGGACGGGGTGCCGGTGCTGTTCCATGACGATGATCTGGACCGCACCAGCACCGGCAAGGGGCCGGTGAACGGCATGGACTGGGCCGACCTGCAGAAGCTCGACGCCGGATCCTGGTTCGGGCCGGCTTTTGCCGGCGAGCCGGTCCTCGGTTTTGCCGAGGCGCTAAAGCTCTGCCTCGAGCTTGGGCTGCATCCCAATATCGAGATCAAACCGGCTGCCGGAGAGGATGTGGAAACGGCAGAGGTGGCGATGGCCGCTGCTGCCGCCATCTGGCCGAAGGACAGGGTACCGCCTCTGGTCTCCTCCTTCTCTGCCCGTTCGCTGGAGATCGCCCGTGACCGCCTGCCGGACTGGCCGCGCGGTTACCTGATCTATGAGCGGCAGGATGACTGGGCCGAGACCGCCGACCGGCTGCAGGCCTCCACCATCCATGCCTGCAACAGGTTTGAAACCACAGAGACGATTGCGGCCTATCGTGCCTCCGGCCGGCCGGTGCTGATCTACACCGTCAACAACGCGGCGCTGGCTCATGAGCTGTGGCGGGCAGGCGTCTCCAGCGTCTTTACCGACCACGCCGGACGCCTCATCGGCAGCCTCGGATAAAAAAATTACGAAAAAATCACCGTCAACTGTCGCGGTCGGCGAAATTTCGACCTATATGGCGCCTTTGATCTGACATGTACGTGCTCCGCCCCCCGCCGGCCCCCTGGCTGTGCGGGGCGCCTGGAGCAGGAGCGAAGGCGCAAGTGAAGGCACTGAACCCCATTATCCTCTCCGGCAAGGAAGTCCTGCCGCTGGTCGAAGGCGGCAAGGGTATTGCCGTGACCAATGGCAGCAGTTCCGGCGCCTGGGCGGCCGCGGGCGGTGCAGGCACCTTCTCCGGCGTCAACGCCGATGCCCGCGACGATGATGGCAACATCATCCCGCAGGTCTATTCCGGCCGCAGCCGCCGTGAGCGGCACGAGGAGCTGGTGGCCTACGGCATTGCCGGCGGCATCCAGCAGGCCCGCGAGGCCCATGAACGTTCCGGCGGCGAAGGCCGCATCCACATGAACGTGCTGTGGGAGATGGGCGGCTGCGAGCGCATCCTGCACGGCATCCTTGAAGGCGCCAAGGGCCTGGTCCATGGCGTCACCTGCGGTGCCGGCATGCCCTACCGGCTGGCCAACATCGCCGCCGAATTCGGCGTCTATTATTATCCGATCGTTTCCTCCGGCCGTGCCTTCAACGCCTTGTGGAAGCGCTCCTACTCCAAGGTTTCGGAGTGGCTGGGCGGCGTGGTCTATGAAGACCCCTGGCTTGCCGGCGGCCATAACGGCCTCTCCAACAGCGAAGACCCGGAAAAGCCTGAAGATCCCTATCCCCGCGTGGCCGAACTGCGCCGGGTGATGAACAGCTATGGTCTGCACAATGTCCCGGTCATCATGGCCGGCGGAGTGTGGTGCCTGCGCGAATGGGACCACTGGCTCGACAATCCCGAAATTGGCCCGGTAGCCTTCCAGTTCGGCACCCGCCCGCTGCTGACCCGCGAAAGCCCGATCTCCGACCAGTGGAAGCAGCGCCTGCTGACCCTGCGCGAAGGCGACGTCTACCTCAACAAGTTCTCCCCGACGGGCTTCTACAGCTCTGCCGTGCGCAATGATTACCTGCGCGAAATGATTGGCCGCTCCGAGCGGCAGGTGGCCTATGCGGTGGAGCCGGTGGGCGAGCACACCGTGGAGTTCCGCCCCGCCCCGCGCGGCCCTGCCTATTATGTGACCCCGGCCGACCGTATCCGCGCCGAGGAATGGATGGCCGACGGGTACAGCGAGGCCCTGAAGACGCCGGACTTCACGCTGGTGTTCGAGACGCCGGACCGGTCGAAGGAAATCCGCAAGGACCAGGCAGATTGCATGGGCTGCCTCTCGCAGTGCCAGTTCTCCAACTGGGCCACGAACGAGAAGTTTTCCACCGGCCGCAAGGCCGACCCGCGTTCCTTCTGCATCCAGAAGACGCTGATGAGCGCAGGCCACGGCGGCGACATCGAAAACAACCTGATGTTCGCCGGCCATAACGCTTATCGTTTCGCAAGCGATCCTTTTTACAGCAACGGCTTTATACCGACTGTGAAGGAACTCGTTGACCGGATCATGATCGGCGACTGAACTGGGTTCTGGCCGCGGGCAGGGAAAAAGCGGCCGTTCGCGTCCGCCTTCTCGCCCCAGCCTCAGGAAGCCGCCCGGCATGATCAACGATACCCGCTTCAGCCAGGACGAGATCTTCAAGCTGCTGGATCAGGCGATGGTCTATATGTGCGACTGCCCCGGGCAGGTGGCACGGATGATCTCGCTGGTCCGCGAAGCGCACGACTATCAGGGCCGCTGCCTTGAGGATCGTGACAATCTGGCTTCCACCCACGAGACCATCAAGCGGGCGCTCGAGCAGTGCCACAGCCTGCTGGAAAACTGTCTTGAGACAGTCATCGAAAACGAAGGCTGGGACCGTGAGACACTGGAGATGCCCGAGGCGCTCCGCCGCCGCATGATCGGCGACAAGGGCCCCCAAGCATAGTTGATCGGGCAAGGCGCTGCCTTCAAACCCCTCTTGCAGGCACGGCCCGGCCCCGGCTTAATCGGCCCCGCAATCCTGACAAAGGTGCCTGCCGATGGCCAATTCCGCCCCTGCTTATCGCCTGCTGATCCTGCCCGGCCTCTCCAACTCCGGCCCGACCCACTGGCAGAGTGTCTGGCAGGCCGCCGACCCGGCGCTGGAGCGGGTGCAGCAGCGCGACTGGGACCAGCCTGATGCTGCCGAATGGATCGCTGCCCTGGAGACGCATATCGGCCGGGACACCCGGCCAACCGTGCTGATCGCCCACAGCCTCTCCTGCTCGCTGGTGGCGCGCTGGGCCGCCAGCCGCGCCGGCAAGCCGGCCCCGGTTGTCGGGGCCTTGCTGGTAGCGCCGGCTGACATCGAATCCGAAGCCCACACCCCGCCGGAGACCCGGAGCTTTGCGCCCTTTCCGATGGAAAAGCTGCCCTTTGCCGCCGAAATGATCGCTAGCCGGAACGATCCTTATGTGGATTTCAGCCGGGCGCAGGCCCTGGCCGCGGCCTGGGGGGCAACGCTGACGGATGCCGGCAATCTCGGCCACATCAACTCGGCCTCCGATCTCGGCCTGTGGCCGCTGGGGCAGGAGCGGCTTGCCGCGCTGATTGCCCGCACCGGACTTTCTGCCTGATGAGGACTGAGACAAATCCGGCGGCCGGCGGAGCGGATGGCAAGGCGAAATTCGGCTGGTGCCTCTATGACTGGGCGAACTCGGCCTTTCCCACGGTTATCTCCACTTTCGTCTTCGCTACCTATTTTACCCGCGCCCTGGCCCCGGACGAGACCACCGGCACCGCCTGGTGGGGCTGGGCCAGTGCGCTGACCGCCCTGCTGGCCGCCATCGGTGCCCCGCTGCTGGGGGCGATTGCCGACCGCAGCGGCGGGCGCAAACCTTGGATCGTGGTTTTCAGCCTGATCAATGCCATTGGCTGCGGTCTATTGTTCTTTGCCGCCCCCGGGCTCGACTGGACGCTCTGGGCGCTGGCCTGGGTCGTCATCGCCTCGCTGGCCTTCGAATATGCGCAGGTTTTCTACAACGCCATGCTCAAGGAGCTGGCGGCTCCCGGCGAGGTAGGGCGCCTTTCCGGCTGGGGGCAGGGCCTTGGATATGCTGGCGCGCTCGTCTGCCTGATCGTGGCGTTGAAGCTCTTTGTCCAGAACCCTGCTATTTCCCACGACGGCGCCTTCAATGTGCGCACGACGACATTGCTGACAGCCGGCTGGCTCCTCGTCTTTACCGTGCCGCTGCTGCTGTGGACGCCCGACCGACCTTCGACCGGCATCAGCGCGACTGCTGCGGTCAGGGCCGGATTCGGCCAGCTGGTTGCCAGCCTCAGGCGGCTGCGCCACCGGCGCGAGGTCGTGGTCTATCTCATCGCCAGCATGCTCTATACAGACGGGCTGACCACGCTTTTTACCTTCGGCGGTATTTACGCTGCCGGAACGTTTGGCCTGAGTTTCGAGCAGATTTTGCTCTTCGGCATCCTGCTGAACGTGACCGCCGGCATCGGCGCGGCGGCCTTCGCCTGGGTGGATGACGCCATCGGTCCCAAAAAGACCGTGCTGCTGTCGCTTGCTGCCCTCACCGTGCTGGGCACCGCGCTGCTTCTTGTCAGCGACCCGCTGTGGTTCTGGATCCTGGGCGCAGGGCTCGGCATCTTCGTCGGCCCGGCGCAGGCCGCCAGCCGCACGCTGATGGCCTATCTGGCACCGGCAGAGGAGGCCGGCGAGATGTTCGGGCTGTTTGCCCTTTCCGGCAAGGCGACAGCCTTTCTGGGGCCGCTGCTGGTGGGCAGCCTGACGGCCGCCTTCCACAGTCAGCGCGCCGGCATGAGTGTGGTGGTGATATTTTTCGTCATCGGCGGCGCCCTGCTGCTGCTGGGCGTACCGGACAAGCGGGGACGGGATGTCGCCTGAGATCAGGCGACATCCCCTTTCCCTTACACTCAGGCGCGTTTGCGCCGGTGCCCTTCGATATCGGGCAGGAAGATCGTGAGCAGGCCGAGTGCCGGCAGCCACGAGCAGAGGTGGTAGACGAAGTCGATCCCCTTCGCGTCCGCCACCTCGCCCAGCACGGCGGCGCCAAGACCGCCCATGCCGAAGGCGAAGCCGAAGAAGAGCCCCGCGATCATGCCGACCTTGCCCGGCACCAGCTCCTGCGCATAGACGACGATGGCGGAGAAGGCAGAGGCAAGGATGAGGCCGATCAGCGCCGCCAGCACCATGGTCCAGGTGAGGTTGGCGTAGGGCAGGGCGAGGGTGAAGGGCAGCACGCCCAGAATGGAGCCCCAGATCACCAGCTTGCGGCCGAACCGGTCCCCGATGGGGCCGCCGGCGATGGTGCCCACAGCCACAGCGCCCAAGAACAGGAAGAGCTGCAGCTGCGCCGCCTGCACGCTGAGGCCGAACTTATGGATCAGGTAGAAGGTGTAGTAGCTGCTGAGGCTGGCCATATAGACGTATTTGGAGAAGACCAGCATGCCGAGCACTGTGATCGCGCCGATCACCCGGCCACGCGGCATGTTGATAACCGGCGCCTCGACGTGGCCCTTGCGGGCCCGGCCGGCCAGATGCGCGCTGTACCAGCGGCCGACCTGAAACAGCACCACCATGGCGGTGAGCGCGGCGATGGAGAACCAGCCGATGCTGCCCTGCCCGCGCGGCAGCACGATGAAGGCGGCCAGCAGCGGCCCCGCAGCCGAGCCGACATTGCCGCCCACCTGGAACAGCGACTGGGCAAGCCCGTGCTGCCCGCCGGAGGCAAGGCGCGCCACCCGCGAACTGTCAGGATGGAAGATGGAAGAGCCCATGCCGACGATGGCGGCGGCGATCAGCAGCGTGGCGAAATGGGCCGCATGGGCCAGCAGCAAGAGGCCGGTGAGCGTAAAGGCCATGCCCACGCACAGCGAAAAGGGCTGCGGGCGCTTGTCGGTCACTATGCCGACGACAGGCTGAAGCAGTGAGGCCGTCACCTGGAAGGTGAGGGTAAGCAGGCCGATCTGGCTGAAGCTCAGGCCAAAATTGGTCTTGAGCATCGGGTAGATCGCCGGCAGCAGCGACTGCATCATGTCGTTGAGCATGTGGCAGAAGCTGAGGGCAAGGATGACAGCAAACGCCGCATCACCGGCCGTGCGAGCCGGAGTCGTCACCAGCGAAGGGGGCGCGGCCGCCTCTTCGGCCACGGTCACAGTCTCACTCACTTTTTTCTCCAACAGCGTTTTCGGGTGGCTTGTCGGGGTCTTTTTCCCCGCTCGCGGGTTGCCGGCCGGAAGGGCCGGTGCCGCAGGTGGTATTCCTGATGCTGGAATTTATCTGCTTTGCGGGCGACCTGCTTTCGTGCTTCGCTCCACTTCTTGTGAGATCGGGTCAATCCGATAATTCGAACCGAAGGGCAGCGCGCATGGCGGGAGAGTTCGAGACACGCTATTTCCGGCCGGGCACGCTGGATGAGGTGGTGCGCATCGAAGCAACACCGGGACCGGTTGCCACCTGGGCCAGCGACTATCCGGCGGCCTACGCCATACCGCCGCACTGCCACAGCCGCTCGCAGCTGCTCTACTCCCTGACCGGCGTTGCCATTGCCCACACGCATGGGCGGCACTGGCTGGTGCCAGCGGACCATGCGCTGTGGATTCCCGCTCGCACCGAACATTCGGTGACCATGCTGGAGAAAACCAGCGCCCGCTCGCTTTATGTCGACACCGCCTCCGTGCCAGACCTGCCGGCCGAGTGCCGTATCTTTCACGTCTCCGATCTTATGCGCAGCCTGATCGTCGAAGCGGTGAAGGTGCGGCGGAACGATACCGGCACCAATCGCACACGCCTGATCCTGGCCTTGATCGTGGAGGAATTGCCGCGCCTTGCCGAAGCGCCGCTGGCTTTGCCGCTTCCCGCCGATCCGCGGCTTGCCGCGCGCTGCCGGCAGTTTCTGGCTGCCCCCAGCGCCCATGACAGCATCGATGAATGGGCGGGAGACATGGCGATGAGCCGCAGCAGTTTTACCCGTGCCTTCCGCCGGGAAACCGGGCTCAGCTTCTCCGCCTGGCGGCAGCAGGCCTGCCTGTTTGCGGCCCTGCCGCGCCTCTCACGCGGGGAGGGCATCACCGCGGTGGCGCTCGATCTTGGTTATGAGAGCGCCGCTGCCTTTACCACCATGTTCCGCCGGGTGATGGGTGAGCCGCCGGCGCGTTATCTGCGCGCCCAGAAACACACCGACCCGGCTTATGCCCCGCAGCCCGACGCCACCATCGCCGACGACATTGCCACCCTGACATCCCACGGGAGCACGCACTGATGCTGATTACCCACAACGGCAAAACGCCGACCGTTCATCCCGACGCCTGGGTTGCCCCCAATGCGGTGCTGTGCGGGGATGTGAGCGTGGGTGCCGGCTGCCGCATCCTTTATGGCGCACAGGTGATTGCCGAGGGCGGCTCCATATCGCTCGGGCAAAACAGCATTGTGATGGAGAACGCCGTGCTGCGCTCCAGCGCCGCCCATTCCCTCACCATCGGCAATCACTGCCTCGTAGGCCCCAACGCTCACGTTGTCGGGTCGACCGTGGAGGATGAAGTCTTCATCGCTACCGGCACTGCGGTTTTTCATGCCAGCCGTATCGGGCGGGGCAGCGAGGTACGCATCAATGCCGTGGTGCATCTGAAAACCCGCCTTGCGCCCGCCAGCACCGTGCCCATCGGCTGGGTGGCGGTGGGCGACCCGGCACAAATCCTGCCGCCCGGCGAGCATGACGCCATCTGGCAGGCACAGGCGCCGCTCAATTTCCCGCTCACCGTCTACGGCATTCCACGCGAAGAAGCGGACATGGTGAAGATCACCACCGGGATTTCGGAGCGGCTCGGCAGCCACACGGCGGATGAAGTCGCCGGCTAATTTCAGAACGATATCAAAACAAAATCCCTTCCCGAAACCGGGAAGGGATTTGTCATTCTAAGCGCCTGACTGACTGGAGGTCAGTGCAGCATCACCGATCCTTCACCCTCTTCCGGCTCGTGCCGGAAGGCGCCGCCACCGGACGAGATGCCGGTATCGGTGGCCCGGTCAATGCGGGTGCCCGCAATAACCAGCGCGCCCTCTTCGGCACTCACCGGCACCGTCTGGCCCGGCTCGATCTTGCCTTCGAGGATGAGCTGGGCGAGCGGGTTCTGCAGCTCGCGCTGGATCACCCGCTTCAGCGGACGGGCGCCATAAACCGGGTCGTAACCGATCTCGGCAATATGGGCGCGGGCCGCCTTGTCGACCTCCAGCTCGATCTGCCGCTGGGTCAGCAGCTTTTCCAGCCGCTTCAGCTGCACATCGACGATGCCGGCCATATTCTCCCGCCGCAGGCGGTGGAAGAGCAGGATTTCGTCGAGGCGGTTGAGGAACTCCGGCCGGAAGGACTGGCGCACCACCTCCATCACCGGACCGCGCACGGCACTTGAATCCTGATCTTCCGGCTGGCTCGCCAGAATTTCGGAGCCGAGGTTGGAGGTCATGATGATGAGGGTGTTGCGGAAGTCCACCGTGCGGCCCTGGCCATCGGTCAGGCGGCCGTCATCCAGCACCTGCAGCAGCACGTTGAAGACGTCGGGATGCGCCTTCTCCACCTCGTCGAACAGCACGACCTGATAGGGCCGGCGCCGCACAGCTTCGGTAAGGGCGCCGCCCTCGTCATAACCCACATATCCCGGAGGCGCGCCTATAAGGCGGCTGACGGCGTGCTTTTCCATGAATTCCGACATGTCGATGCGCACCATCGCGTGCTCATCGTCAAAGAGGAATTCGGCCAAAGCCTTGGTCAGCTCCGTCTTGCCGACACCGGTGGGGCCGAGGAAGAGGAAACTGCCGATGGGGCGGTTGGGGTCCTGCAAACCGGCACGGGCACGGCGCACGGCATTGGAGACGGCAACAATCGCCTCGTCCTGGCCGATGACGCGCTTGCCAAGCTCCCGCTCCATGCCCAGCAGCTTTTCGCGCTCGCCTTCCAGCATCTTGTCGACGGGCACGCCGGTCCAGCGGCTGACGACGGCGGCGATATCATCCTCGCCGACTTCCTCGTCGATCATCCGGTTGGAGGCGGCATTCTCCGCGTCCTTGAGCTTGCGCTCCAGTTCGGGGATCACGCCATAGGTCAGTTCGCCGGCACGCGCCCAGTCATTGTTGCGCTGTGCCTGCTCCAGCTCGGAGCGGTGCTGGTCCAGCGCTTCCTTGATCTTCTGCGCACCTTCGATCTGGTTTTTTTCCGCCTGCCAGCGGGCGGTGAGCTCGGTGGATTTTTCCTCCAGCTCCGCCAGTTCGGAGACAAGCTTCGTCAGGCGCTGGCGCGAGCCATCGTCGCTCTCGCGCTCCAGCGCCGCCTGCTCGATCTTGAGCTGGATAATGCGGCGGTCGAGCTCGTCAATCTCTTCCGGCTTGCTGTCCACGGCCATGCGCAGACGGGCCGAGGCCTCGTCAATGAGGTCGATGGCCTTGTCGGGCAGGAAACGGTCGGCGATGTAGCGGTTGGACAGGGTCGCAGCCGCCACGATAGCGGCATCGAGGATGCGCACGCCGTGGTGAACCTCGTACTTCTCCTTGAGGCCGCGCAGGATGGAGATGGTGTCCTCCACGCTCGGCTCGCTCACCATCACCGGCTGGAACCGGCGGGCAAAGGCAGCGTCCTTCTCGACATGCTTCTGGTATTCATTGAGGGTCGTTGCGCCAATGCAATGAAGTGAGCCACGCGCCAGCAGTGGCTTGAGCATATTGGCCGCATCCATACTGCCCTCGGCCTTGCCGGCGCCGAGTAGCATGTGCATCTCGTCAATGAAGAGCACGATTTCGCCAGCCGCCTGCTCGATCTCGTCGAGCACGGATTTCAGGCGCTCCTCAAACTCGCCGCGGAACTTGGCGCCGGCCACCAGCGCCGCAAGGTCGAGCGCCAGCAGGCGCTTGTTCTTGAGGCTTTCGGGTACGTCGCCCTTGATGATGCGCTGGGCCAGGCCTTCGACGATGGCGGTCTTGCCCACGCCCGGCTCGCCGATCAGCACCGGGTTGTTCTTGGTGCGGCGGGCGAGAACCTGGATGGAGCGGCGGATTTCATCATCACGGCCGATAACCGGGTCGAGTTTGCCGCTCTTGGCATCCTCGGTCAGGTCACGGGCATATTTCTTGAGCGCCTCGAAATTGGCCTCCGCATTGGCGCTGGAAGCCTTGCGGCCCTTGCGCAGCTCATTGATGGCCTTGTGCAGCGCCTGCGGCGCGGCGCCGGACTGCTTCAGGATATCGACGGAGGGGCTGCCTTCGGCCATCGCCAGGGCAAGCAGCAGATATTCGACGGTGACATATTCGTCCCCGACCTTGCGGCTCAGCTCCTGTGCCTTGGTAAAGGCGCGCACGAGCGCGGGCGTGCCGAGCACCTGCCCGTCACCGGCGCCGGAAACCTTCGGCACCTTGCGCAGCTCTGCTTCGGTGGCAAGCCGGGCCTGAGCGGGATCGCCGCCGGCCGAGCGGATAAGGCTGGCGGCCAGCCCTTCTTCATCATCCAGCAGCACCTTCAAAAGGTGCACCGGAGTCAATTGCTGATGGCCTTCATTCAGGGCCAGTGTCTGCGCCGACTGAATGAACCCCTTCGAGCGATCCGTGAACTTCTCGAAGTCCATGTTCGCTGTTCTCCTCATTCTTTAACCGGGCACCGCCTTCCATGAAGCACGGCGGCCCGTCTGGTGATCCACAAACTGTGCAATCAAGGGCCGGTGCCGGACGGCTAACCGCCTGATCCCGGCCCTTCTATCGGGGATATGGGGCGGGTGGGCCCCATGCGCAAGGACCCTTTTGCCCTAGGCCTGCCGGGCCTCGATCAGCTCGGCAAAACGCGGCGACAGGGCCCGGCGCCAGCGACCGCCAAGGGTTTCACCATGACGGCTCCACCACACGCCGCCGGCAACGATGGCAAGGCCGATGGCGCTGAGGGCGAGCGCAAAGACCAGTTCGTCCTTGAAGACATCATAGGCGAGATGGCCGAGATAGAACGCGATGCCCAGCGCCCCGAACACGGCAAAAGCCCGGCGCTGCAACAGTGCGCCGATGAGGATGAGCCCGAGATTGAGCAGGCCATAACCCACCCGCCCCAGCTCGCCCGAGGGGTCGAGCGCCGTCACACCGCCCCAGAAGGACATGAGGCCGAAAAGATAGAGCCAGAAGGCAAAATCGCGGTGAAGGCGGCGGGTGCGGATATCGACACCCAGCGCCAGCCCCAGCATGGCAAGGCCGAAGAGAATGGAGACGGTCCGCCGCACGGCATAGGCGGCTTGCCAGTCATAGGCGGCAGCTGCATCGGCCGGGCCGGCATAAAGCCCGGCGGCGATCCAGTCACCGATATCCATGCCGAGATACCAGAGCGTGACTGCCACCGGCATGACCATGAAGGGCAGCCGGTGGCGCGCCAGCAGCAGGGCCGCAATCGCCAGCGTTGCCAGCTCCATGGAGAGCCAGCGCCAGTTCACCAGATGATGATACTCGTCATAAGACGGCCCGCCTTCCGGCCAGTAACCCAGCCAGGCTTCCAGCCCGTAAACGGCAACCGGCACCATGACAATGGTGAGGGTGAGCAGGATGCCGGCCGGCAAGGGAAGTTTTTTCACTTCCAGAAGCCACAGCCCCGCGCGCCAGCAGGCGAGCCCGTAGACAAGGCCAAGCACCAATAACGCCGGGCCGCCCCAGCGGTCGTAACTGACGGTCAGCAGCAGGCTCATGGCCGCAATCGCGATGCCGCCACCGAGGTAATACAGGATATGGGAGAAGTGAAACCGCGGGTCGCCCTGCAGCTGCCCTTCGCAGAACTCCCAGAGCGCATCGCCCTGGCCCGGCTCCAGTACGCCGGCCTGCTCGGCCTCGCTAAAGGTCTTGCGCCTGACCTTCATCACCCCGTCTCCCCTGCCTTGACCCTTTTTTGTCGGGCAGAAGGATAAGACCGTGCCGGGGGAAAAATCTTGTCCGATTTTGGGGCCGGTTCAGGCAGGTGATTTCCAAAAGAAAAACCCCGACGCCAGAGACGCCGGGGTTTTTCCTTTAACGAGCCTGACTTGGAAGTCAGCCGATTACTCGGCGCTCTCTTCGGTCTTGCCTTCGGCGTCGGCGCCGGTTTCCTGATCGACGCGCTTCATCGACAGCTTGACCTTGCCGCGATCGTCGAAGCCGATGAGCTTCACGAACACTTCCTGGCCTTCGCTGACGATCTCGCTGACCGTCTTCGGGCGGATGGTGGCCGACAGCTCGGAGATATGCACGAGGCCATCCTTGGAGCCGAGGAAGTTCACGAAGGCGCCGAAATCGACGACCTTGACCACCTTGCCCTTGTAGATGACGCCCAGTTCCGGCGTGGCGGTGATGCCCTTGATCCAGTCGATGGCCTGCTGGGCCTTGGCGCTGTCGGTGGAAGCCACCTTGACCGTGCCGTCATCTTCCAGATCGATCTTGCAGCCCGTCACTTCCACGATCTCGCGGATGACCTTGCCGCCGGTGCCGATCACTTCACGAATCTTGTCCTTCGGAATGGAGAAGGTGGTGATGCGCGGAGCGTTACCGGAAACCTCGCCGCGGGCGGTATCGAGGCCCTTGGCCATCTCGCCGAGGATATGCACACGACCGGCCTGCGCCTGGGCGAGGGCGATCTGCATGATCTCCTTGGTGATCGAGGTGATCTTGATGTCCATCTGCAGCGCGGTGATGCCATTGGCGGTACCGGCCACCTTGAAGTCCATGTCGCCGAGATGGTCTTCGTCACCCAGGATGTCGGTGAGCACGGCAAAGCGCTCGCCTTCCTTGATGAGACCCATCGCAATACCGGCAACCGGACGCGGCAGCGGCACGCCGGCATCCATCAGCGACAGCGAGGTGCCGCAAACGGTGGCCATCGAGCTGGAGCCGTTGGATTCGGTGATCTCAGACACCACACGCAGGGTGTAGGGGAAATCAGCCGGCTTCGGCAGCATCGGACGGATCGCGCGCCAGGCGAGCTTGCCATGGCCGATTTCACGGCGGCCCGGGGAGCCCATGCGGCCCGCTTCACCGACCGAGTAGGGCGGGAAGTTGTAGTGCAGCATGAAGGGCGAACGGTATTCGCCTTCCAGCGCGTCGATGATCTGCTCGTCCTGGCCGGTGCCGAGGGTGGTGACCACCAGCGCCTGGGTTTCGCCACGGGTGAACAGGGCGGAACCGTGGGTACGCGGCAGCACGCTCACATCGACGGCGATCTGACGCACGGTCTTGGTGTCGCGGCCATCGATACGGTTGCCGGTGTCGAGGATCTGGTTACGCACCAGGTCGGCCTCGACATTCTTGAACGCCCCGCCGAAGACTTCAGCCGGGTACTTGCCTTCGTCGGAACCGACGAGTTCGGCAGCGGCCTTGTCCTTAGCAGCGGAAAGCTTGGCCTGACGGTCCTGCTTCACCACGGTGTCGTAGGCGGCGCGCACATCGGCACCAACAAGTGCCTTGATGCTCGCCTCAAGGGCGTCGACATCATAGGCGGGGGCCGGCATGTCGAACGGATCCTTGGCCGCGCTCTCGGCGAGGTCGATGATCGCGTCGATGATCTGCTGGTAGGCGTTGTGGCCGAACATCACGGCGTCGAGCATCTTCTGCTCGTCCAGCTCGCTGGCTTCGGACTCGACCATCAGCACGCCTTCCTGCGTACCGGCGACGACGAGGTCCAGCTTGCTGTCCTTCAGCTGCTCGGTGGTCGGGTTCAGCACGAACTCGCCATCGATCACGCCAACGCGCGCACCACCGATCGGGCCGAGGAACGGCGCACCGGACAGGGTGAGGGCGG
This sequence comes from Radicibacter daui, assembly GCA_030657355.1. Lineage (GTDB taxonomy): Bacteria > Pseudomonadota > Alphaproteobacteria > Radicibacterales > Radicibacteraceae > Radicibacter > Radicibacter daui. Next base: position 318,250 of record CP131056.1, on the reverse strand, counting down.
CGGAAGAACCGATGATCGCGGCGATATCGGGATCGTTCTCAAGGTCATGGCTCAGAACGGTGGCGACAACCTGCACCTCGTTCTTGAAACCCTTGACGAAGAGCGGGCGGATCGGGCGGTCGATCAGGCGGGAGACCAGCGTCTCCTTCTCGCTCGGACGGCCTTCACGCTTGAAGAAACCACCGGGGATACGGCCGGCAGCGTAGAACTTTTCCTGGTAGTTGACCGTGAGCGGGAAGAAATCCTGCCCCGGCTTCTGCTTCTTTGCATAGACGGCGGTGCACAGCACGACCGTGTCGCCATAGGTGACCATGACGGCGCCATCGGCCTGACGGGCAACCTTGCCAGTCTCGAGGGTGAGCGTGCGCCCGCCCCACTCAATGGATTTGCGGTAAACGTTGAACATTGCTTTCAGCTTTCCTTCAGCCAGCATTCCGTTCCGGCGCGGATTCGCCGGTTCGGTCGGGTACGCGGACCATCCTGAGGCCGGCGCAGTACCCTTTGTGATCGGGGCTTAAAGGATCAGGTTGCCAGCTCCATGGTGCGGCCCCTTTTCGCCCTTGGCGGGCGAAGCGCACCGGCTGCCGGGACATCCCGGAAAACCTGCCCTCGTCAAAACTCTGGTCGCGGCCCCGAAGTGCCGCCGGTCCCGGCAGACCGGAACCCTTAAATAAGACAAAGGCCGATACGAAGGTTCGTACCGGCCTTGTCGGGCATTCGCCGATTAGCGGCGGATACCGAGGCGCTGGATCAGAGTCTGGTAACGGCTCTCATCCTTGCGCTTGACGTAGTCCAGCAGGCTGCGGCGCTGACCAACCATGATCAGCAGGCCACGGCGGCTGTGGAAGTCCTTCTTGTGGGTCTTCAGGTGCTCGGTGAGGTTGGAGATGCGCTCGGAGAGGATCGCAACCTGCACTTCGGGCGAACCGGTGTCGCCAGCAACTGCACCATATTCCTTGACCAGCTCGGCCTTGCGTTCGGCGGTGATCGACATCGTGATGTCTCCTGAAAAGAGAGTTTATAGATTGAGCACGCGAACCGGATGCAACTGGCCGCCTTCCAGAAGGACGATGGCCACCGGGGTTGTCCCGGTCATGGCGAAAGCGATTCCGTCGCTGCCGACCTGCTCGAGCCCGTCAATCCGGGCGCGGTCGGCCTTGCGCAGCAGGGGAACCGTCTGACCATGTCGCAGTCGGTGAGCTTCCGTTTCGCTCAGAAGCAGGGCCGGGATGTCGTCCAGCGCTGTTTCAACCGGAAGCAAATGAGGCCCCATCCATTGCTGGGGGGCCGCATTTGGGGGCGCACTCTGGGCTAACGCCTCCAGCGAGTCCAGAGAAATCGCGTTTTCCAGAGTAAATCTTCCCACCCGCAGACGGGTGAGAATTTCGATGTGGCCAAGGCAACCGAGACGACGGCCCATGTCGCGGCCCAGCGAGCGCACATAGGTGCCCTTGCCGCACTCAACTTCGAAATCCGCACAGTCGGCATCGGGCTGACCGGCGAGGCTCAGGCGCTCCACCTTCACCCGGCGGCTGGCGAGCTGGACCTCCTCGCCATCGCGGGCAAGATCATAAGCCCGTTCGCCATCCACCTTGATGGCGGAGAAGGCCGGCGGCACCTGGTCGATCTCGCCGGTGAAGTCGGGCAGCAGCGCCTCGATGGCGGCGGTGTCCGGGCGCAGCTCGCTGGTTTCGACCACCGGGCCCTCACGGTCATCCGTGGTGGTCGCGGCGCCCCAGCGCACGCGGAAACCATAGGTCTTGCGGCCGTCCATGACGTAGGAAACGGTCTTGGTCGCCTCGCCGAGCGCGATGGGCAGCACACCGCTGGCCAGCGGGTCGAGCGTGCCGCCATGGCCGGCCTTCTCGGCGCCGGTGATGCGGCGCACGGCGCCCACCACCTGGCTGGAGGTCATGCCCAGCGGCTTGTTGATGTTGAGCCAGCCGTGGATCGGTACGCCCTTGCGCTTACGCCCCATGCCGCTCAGCCCCGGTCCTTGCCGTCTTCGGTATCGTCTTCCTCGACATCATCCTCGTCCTCCCAGTCCTCATCCTCATCATCAGGAGCGAGGCTGTCAGGATCGAACGGGGCGGGGGAGACCCGCACCTTGTCGAGCAGCGCGTCGATGCGGGCGGCTTCATCAAAGGAGGTGTCGATCAGGAAACGCAGCTGCGGCACATATTTAAGGCGCACCTCGCGGGCAACCTCGCGGCGCAGATTATTGGCGGCCTCGGCCAGCAGCTTGATGGCGAGATGCGATTCGCCGCCGCCCAGTGCCCGCACATAAGCCCAGGCAATGCGCAGGTCGGGCGACATGCGCACTTCGGTAACGGTGACGTTAAGCTCCGCCAGTGCCGGATCGGGCAGGTGATCGCCGCGCGCCAGCATACCGGCCAGTGCGTGACGGATTTCCTCGCCAACCCGGAGCTGACGCTGCGAGGGCGGCTTTACGCTACTGCGCGCCATGGTGCCTGAAACTCCCTGGCACCCGTCACAGCTTCCGGTCAGTGCCGGAGGGCGGATGCCTTGCTTGTCCTATTGCGGTATTGCGGATGTCGCCTGGCCCGGCGGCGGCATCGGGCGCGGCTTTACAAAGCGCGCCCCGAACCCGCCTGCCCGCAGGACGGCGATGAAAGGGGGCTCTCTTACACCCGGGGGCCAGGATTGCAAGCTTCACCGTGCTTTTTACGACCCGCGCGACCCGCTGGCGAGGACACCCGAAAGGCCCCGGACAGCCTTAAGGCACCTGAACATAACTTTGCAAACCGAGGCATTACAGACGCGCGCGCTTGGCCGAACATGACCTTGCCGGCCAGGAAGGCTGAAATTCCCGGCAAGGCAGGACTGATGTCCCCTCTGGCCTCCCGGCCACAACACTGGAGAATAACCATGTGGGGTACGCACCAAACCATGGACCCGATGAGCGAATCGGCTCTGGCGCGCCACTATCCGGGGCTGGATCTACGGTTTTACGACGTCTTCAACGCCCTTTTGCGCACAGCGCACGCGGTGAGCGGCCATATCGGCCTTTCCGTCGAACCCTATGGCCTGTCGGACGGGCGCTTCCGGGTACTGATGGTTCTGGCGATGGCCGAACCGGCGCCGCTGACCCCTTCCGATATTGCCGAGCGGGCCGGCGTGACCCGGGCAACCGTAACCGGCCTGCTGGACGGGCTGGAGGCCGCGGGCCTCGTTGAACGGCGCAACCACCGCACCGACCGCCGGCGCATCCTGGTGAGCCTGACAGAGACGGCGCGCAGCCGACTGGATGCTGCCGTGCCGGAGCATGTCAAATCCGTGCTGGGCGTCATGTCGACCCTCAGCGAGGATGAACACACCCAGCTGCGCTCCCTGATGGACAAGCTTTATCAGGCCACATCGCATCCGGCTCACACCAACGTACGCAAAAACTAGCAGGCTTATCATCTGGCTCCTGTATTATGGGCAATCGACTCCGGCTCCGGAGAAAGATGAGGATCCGGAAAAGGTGCAAGGCCGGTTGACCGTCGATGGACAACCGGTGTTTGTGCCCTTTGCGGAAGTGGAACCGAGGGGCGATTGATGGCCCAGGAACAGCGACCGGCAACGGTCGCCAGGGCTTTTGGCCGGTTGGGAACCACAGGGCTGCTCGGCATCGTGTTCGCGGTCGTCATCGCGGGCAACGCGGTGCTGTGGCTTTTTGCCGACCGGCAGGCCACCCGCCGTGCCCAGGAACTTTACTCCAGCCAGCGCGTCGAGCTGCTGAAGGCCGCCAGCGCCGCGCTTGAAGACGAGCTGGAACGTACTCTCAGCATCGCCGGACGGCTTGTGACCGCCGGCCCGGACGAGGTTGCACGTGGCCCGGACTCGCCGCTGCTGGCGCTCGTCGAGGTGGCACGGCCGGGTGAACCGACAATCATCATGCCCCCCTCGCGGCGACTGCTGGAACGGCAGGAAGCCTGGACGGCCTTCAGCCGCCTGTTCGCCACCAGGCCGGTCGCGCACCGGGAGCTGATTGCAACACCGGAAGGGCCCGTCGCCCTTGTCAGCGCCCCGCCCGGTGTCGATGGCACACCTGCCTATCTGGCCGCCATCGATCTGGAGATGGTGCTGAAGCGGGCCAGCCGCCCCTTCGGCGATATTGGCGCCAGCCTGACGCTCTTTGCCCGCAAGGCCGGCAGCACCGGCGCCTTCCCGCCCGGTATCCAGGCAAGCGACAGCGGCGGCATGAGCGAGGTCGGCAATGCCAAGCTGTGGACCGTGGGCGAAGGCGGCAGCCTGTCACCCGATCTTTTGACCTGGCACTCGTTCAAGGTGGGAGACGACGCGCTCTTCGTGGTGGCAACCGACACCGCCGAGCCGATCCACTCGTTTATCAATGACCTGCGCCTTGTGCGCTTCGGCCTGTTCGGCGCCTTGCTGGTGCCGCTGCTGGCCGGTGCCATCTATCTGTTTTCGGTGCGCCAGCGCCTGCTGGTGCGCTCGGCGGCTTCGCTGCGCAGTCTTGTAGAGGCCCGCACCAGCGACCTTGCGGCCAGCGAATCCAAATTTCGCGACCTGATCGAGGGTTCGCTGCAGGGCGTGCTGATCCACCGCAATTTCAAGCCGCTGTTCGTCAATGATGCGATGGCTGAGATGCTGGGCTTCGCCTCCCGCGAGGAAATGCTGTCGTGGGATGACGCAACGGACTGGGTGGTCGAAGACGACCGTGAATGGGCGCGCTCGGTGCCGCTGCACCGGGGTGAGCTGCGCGGACCGGGCCATGCGCCTGGGGAAACCGGCGGCCGTCTCGGCCGCTGGGAACTGCGCGCCCGGCGCCGGGATGGCGAAATCGTCTGGGTGACGCTGCTGGCCCGCGAGGTGATGTGGGATGGCGAGCCGGCGGTACAGGTCAGCGTCATCGATGTGACCGATCGCTATCTCTCGGAGCGCGAGCTTTTCCGCGCCAAGGAAGCGGCGGAGGCGGCCAACCGCTCCAAGTCACTGTTCCTTGCCAATATGAGCCACGAGTTGCGCACGCCGCTGAATGCCGTGATCGGCTTTGCCGAGGTGATTTCGGGGCAGATCTTCGGGGCCATCGCCAACAAGCGCTACATTGAATACGCCAACGATATCCGCGAGAGCGGCCTGCACCTGCTCAGCTTGATCAATGATGTGCTCGACCTCTCCAAGATCGAGGCCGGCAAGTACCAGCTACATGAATCGGTGACCGATCTCGGCACTCTGGTGCGCATGGCGCAGCGCATGGTGGAGCGGCGCGCCCATGATGCCCAGGTCACCATCGAGCTGACGCCACCCGAACATCCGGTGCTGGTGCTCGCCGACGAACGCGCCCTCAACCAGGTACTCATCAACCTCCTGTCCAACGCCGTCAAATTCACCAGCCAGGGCGGCAAGGTGGTGGTGAGGCTGCATGAGCAGGCGCTGGACGAGGCGCCGACGCACGGCGCCTACCTGCTGGATGCGGCGCTGATGCCGAGCCTTGCCGGCGGCGTGGTGATCGAGGTGCGCGACAGCGGTATCGGCATGAATGTCTCCGACCTGCCGCTGGCGCTTGAATCCTTCGGCCAGATCGACAGCGGCTTTAACCGCCGCCACCAGGGCACAGGGCTTGGCCTGCCGCTGAGCCGGATGCTGGTGGAACTGCATGGTGGCACGCTCAGCTTCGACACCGCCCCGGGCGAAGGCACCAGCGTCTTCGTGCATCTGCCGCCCTCGCGCAATTGCGTCGCCCCGCAGGCCCGCCCGCGGCGAACCGCGATGAAGTCCGCCAGCTGAGAGGTCGCAGCCCCGGTGGCAGGCCGGCGGCTGCCTCTTGATAGCCAGCGCACTACCCCCCATGTGATCATAACTGACCGACCGGCTTTGTCCGGCGCAGGGTGCTCCGGCGAACGGAGGTTCTGTGCGGCAAAGCCGGCCCACCAAGCCGGGACGGTGCCCGAAAAGGCCGCCTCCGGCTCTTCTCGCTCAACGGAGGAGAGGAATGAGCACTCGTATGGGCGTTTTCAGCAGCCCGTTCCTGCTGGGGTTCGACCAGTTCGAACAGACGCTGGACCGTATCGCCAAGGCCTCCTCGGAAGGCTACCCGCCCTACAATATCGAGCAGCTGGGTGCAGACGGCGAAGGCAATGAAGGCCTGCGCATCACGCTGGCCGTGGCCGGTTTTACCGAAGCCGACCTCGACATCACCGTCGAGGACAACCAGCTGGTCGTGCGCGGCCGGCAAAATGACGACAAGAGCCGGGTCTATCTGCATCGCGGTATCGCCGCCCGCCAGTTCCAGCGCGCTTTTGTGCTGGCCGAGGGCATAGAGGTGATCGGCGCCTCGCTCGACAATGGCCTGCTCAATGTCGATCTCAGCCGCCCGGCTCCGCAGAGCCGTGTTCGCCGCATCGACATCACCCGTTCTTCCCGTTCCACCCCTCGCAAAACCCTTGAGATCGGTCCGGAGCGCTAACGGCGCCCCATAACCGAGTGTGGCCCAAGCGACAGATCCATGTGATTTTCCTTACGGAAAGTACAAGGACAACGTGAAAGGCTGAACTCAAGCGCAGGCCTCAAGCGTTATGAGGACATGACCCGGCAGCCGGGACCCTGACCTGAAGGCGACACCACCCGTCGCAAGCAGGGTCTCCGGCGGGCCGCCCCCAAGGAGTGACTACCATGCAAGCCACGCGCATCCATCAGACCTACCAACCGCTGCCGCAGGCCGAATTCGCCAGCCTCGGCCAGGGTAACGTGGCTTATGTCCGCCTCGTTGACGGGGAAGAGGACGAGCGGTGGGGTATCTTCTCCGCCGATGGTACCCGGCTTGCCGCACTGGGAAGCCGCGATATTGCCATCGCCGCCATCGTCCAGAACGACATGACCCCGCTCCTGGTGCACTGACCCTTCCAGCCGGAAGCAGGGGCTCCTGTTTCCGGCATGACGGAGGTGCCGCCCGGCGGGCGGCACAGCGGTCTTGCCTCACGGCCCCAATAGGGCCTATCCCTTGCCCGGTTTTGGCAGTTGCGTGACGGGTGAGGGGCATGGCGGGGCAAGCCGACTCGAAAGGGCCGACAGGGCCGATCTGCGAGGTCATCGCCATCGATGGGCCCGCCGCCAGCGGCAAGGGCACGCTCGCCCGCAAGCTGGCCCATATCTTCGATTTCGCCCATCTCGATACCGGCACGCTCTATCGTGCCGTTGGTCTGGCCGTGATTGCGCGCGGGCATGACCCGTCCGATGCGGCCGATGCCGAGGCGGCGGCACGCGCACTCAAGCTTGAAGATACCCAGAAGCCGGAGATCCGAGGCGATGAAGCGGCACAGGCTGCCAGCAAGGTTGCCGTCATCCCCGGCGTGCGGGCCGCGCTGCTCGATTTCCAGCGCCAGTTTGCAGCCAATCCGCCCGGCGGCAAGGCCGGCGCCGTGCTCGACGGGCGCGATATCGGCACCGTCATCTGCCCGGATGCCACCTCCAAGCTCTATGTGACCGCATCGGTTGAGGCGCGGGCAGAAAGACGCTGGAAAGAGTTGCGGTCCCGGGGCATCGAGTCTACAGTCCCGGCCGTCCTTGCGGACCTGAAAGAACGCGACGCGCGCGACAGCCAGAGAACGGTAGCCCCGTTATCCGTGGCGTCGGGCGCTTTTGTTTTGGACACATCCGGTATGACTCCCGACGAGGTTCTGGCCAAGGCGGTTGACTATATCGAGCTGTGCCGCAGCGCGCTCTGATCCGGGATTACCCGCATCGACATCGCTGCCCGGCCCCAGTGCGGGACAAGACCAGGCCATGCGGCGAATCCCCTGAAAGGAGCATTTTGCTCTTATGAACTCCGCCCTCGCGGTCAAACAAGTGAACACACCCTCCATGGAAAATTTCGCCGATCTTCTTGACGAGTCTATGGGCCCCCAGTCCTCGCTGGAAGGCAGCGTCCTCAAGGGACGTGTTGTCGCCATCGAGAACGACTTCGCTCTCATTGATGTGGGCCTGAAGTCCGAGGGTCGCATTGCCCTCAAGGAATTCGCCACGGTTCCCGGCCAGCCGGTCGAGCTGAAGGCGGGTGACGAGGTCGAGGTTTTCCTCGAGCGTTTCGAAGACAAGAATGGCGAAGCGGTCCTCAGCCGCGAGAAGGCCAAGCGTGAAGAGGCTTGGCAGCAGCTGGAAACCTCCTTCAACGACAGCCAGCGCGTGACCGGCGTGATCTTCGGCCGGGTCAAGGGCGGCTTCACCGTCGACCTCGGCGGCGCTGTTGCCTTCCTTCCGGGCAGCCAGGTGGACATCCGCCCGGTTCGCGACATTACCCCGCTCATGGGCACGCCGCAGCCGTTCCAGATCCTCAAGATGGACCGCAGCCGCGGCAACATCGTGGTCTCCCGTCGCGCCGTTCTCGAAGAGAGCCGTGCGGAAGCCCGTCAGGAACTGGTTGCCAACCTCCAGGAAGGTCAGGTCCTGCAGGGTGTCGTCAAGAACATCACCGACTACGGCGCGTTCGTGGATCTGGGCGGTGTCGACGGCCTGCTGCACGTCACCGACATCTCCTGGCGCCGCATCAACCACCCGACCGAGGCGCTGCAGATCGGCCAGACCGTCAAGGTCCAGGTCATCCGCTTCAACTCGGAAACCCAGCGTATCTCGCTCGGCATGAAGCAGCTTGAAGCCGATCCGTGGGAAGGCGTCGACGCCAAGTACCCGGTTGGTGCCAAGCTCAAGGGCCGCGTCACCAACATCACCGACTACGGCGCCTTCGTGGAGCTGGAAGCCGGCATCGAGGGTCTGGTGCACGTCTCCGAGATGAGCTGGACCAAGAAGAACGTCCATCCGGGCAAGATCGTCTCCACCTCCCAGGAGGTCGAGGTGATGATCCTGGACGTGGATCCGGTCAAGCGCCGTATCTCCCTGGGTCTCAAGCAGTGCCTCGACAATCCGTGGGCCACGTTCGAGGACAAGTTCCCGGGCGGCACCGAGATCGAAGGCGAAGTCAAGAACATCACCGAATTCGGTCTGTTCGTTGGCCTGCCCGGCGATATCGACGGCATGGTTCACCTCTCCGACCTCGACTGGAACCGGTCGGGCGAAGAGGCGGTCAAGGACTACAAGAAGGGCGACACCGTCAAGGTCAAGGTGCTCGACGTCGACGTGGAGAAGGAACGTATCTCCCTCGGCATCAAGCAGCTCGGCGACGATCCGTTCGAGTCCAGCATGACCGGCGTGAAGCGCGGCGACGTCGTCACCGCGGTGGTCTCCCAGATCACCGATGGCGGCATCGAAGTGCAGGTCAACGGCATGTCCGGCTTCATCCGCAAGGCCGAACTGAGCCGCGAGCGCAGCGAGCAGCGTCCGGAGCGCTTCAACGTGGGTGACCGCGTTGATTGCCGCGTGACCCAGCTCGACCGTGCGACCCGCAAGCTCGCTCTCTCTATCAAGGCCATGGAAGTGGCTGAGGAGAAGGCAGCGATGGCCGAGTTCGGTTCGTCCGACAGCGGCGCCAGCCTGGGTGACATCCTTGGCGAGGCGCTGCGTCGCAAGCAGGGTGGCGAGGGCTGATAGCCCAGGGCTCCTTGCCTTGCTGAAAAGCAAAGACCCCCGCCGGCAGGTCCGGCGGGGGTTTTTCTTTGCCCCTGCGTAAGGCTGGCCTCGGCCCGCTACCGCACAAGAAAGTCGCGTCCCGCCAGCCATCGGGCTAGATGTGGGGCTCGCCAGAACGACGCCGGCACCGGACCAGAAAACCCATGCCCCATTCCCTGCCCGCCAATACCGCCGCCCCGCGCTCGCATGCCGCGCTGGAAGAGCAGTACGAGGCCTATCCTTATCCCACGCGCGACCCGCGCGAGGAGGATAAGCGCCTTGTCACCGGCTCCCCCAGCCACTTGGCGGAGGTAGAGCATTTTGTTTTTCGCGGACGGGTGCCGGCCGGCCGGTCGGGGGAGCGGCCGCTGAAGCTGCTGTTTGCCGGCGGCGGCACCGGCGATGCCATCACCATGCTGAGCCAGCAGCTGGCGGACCGCGGCCTTGCGGCCGAGATCACCTATCTCGATCTCTCCACCGCCAGCCGCGATATCGCCCGGGCGCGGCTGGAGCGGCGCGGACTTGCCGGCAGCGTGCATTTCATCACCGGCTCGCTGCTGGATGTCGCCGAGCTGGCACCGGGCCCCTACGACTATATTGATTGCTGCGGCGTGCTGCATCATCTGCCGAACCCGGAAGCCGGGCTCGCGGCGCTTGCCACCGTGCTGTCTCCCGAAGGCGGCATCGGCATGATGGTCTATGGCGAATATGGCCGCGAGGGCGTCTATCCGCTGCAGGCCGCCCTGCGGGCGCTTACAGCGGGCCAAAGCCCCGCGGCAAAGGTTGCCAGCGCCCGCAAGCTGCTGGCCGCATTGCCCGCCACCAACGGCTTGCGCCGCAATCCCTTTCTCAATGACCACCGGCAAAGCGACGCCGCGCTCTATGACCTGCTGCTGCATAGCTGCGACCGCGCCTATACCGTGCCGCAGCTGGCCGCATTGATCGAGAGCGCCGGCCTTGCCGTCACCAGCTTCATGAGCCCGGCCGCCTACGACCCCACCTGGTGGGTACGCGAACCGGCGTTGCTGAAGCCATTGCAGGACGCAAGTCTGGTGGAGCGCGCGGCCGTGGCCGAGCAGCTCTCCGGCGCCATGCATGTGCACATCGCCTATCTGGCCCGGCCCGAACAAGCCGCCTCCCGGCAGGCACTGACCGTCGACGGACCGGACTGGATTGCCATGCCCGGCGTCAATTTCGACCCGCAGCTGGCCGCGAAGGCCGCGCGGGGCGGCAAGGGGCTCAGCTACAACATCCTCGGTGTAAGCCGGATGCTCGACCTGCCGCCGCTGGCTGCTGCCATGCTGGAGCGTATCGACGGAAAACGCAGCTTTGGAGACATCTTTGCGGAGATGAATGCCAGCGGCACGCTGGCGGCGCCGCTGGACTGGGACAAGCAGTTTGCACCGCAGGCGGCACGCCTGATGGCGGCGCTGGTACCGGCAGGTTGCCTGTTGCTGCGCCGGAAGGACTGAAGCCATGGGGCGCTTCCAGAAGACCATGCAGGCCCGCGACAAGGCGGCCACCGCTCCCAAAGCGCGCCAGCAGCGCCCGGCCGCACGCACGCCGCGGAAAATTGTCTCCGGGCCCGGCCAGATCGTGGAAATCACCCGCCTTGGCGCCCAGGGGGACGGCATCGGGACCGCCGCCGACGGCCAGCCGGTCTATGTGCCGATGACCCTGCCGGGTGAAAGCTGGCAGGTGGAGCTTTTGCAGAAGCGTGGTGACGGATGGCAAGCGGCGGCGATTGCACCGGCAGATGAGACCTCGCCAGAGCGTCAGCAGGCCCCGTGCCGCCACTTTGAAGGCTGCGGAGGTTGTAGTGTTCAGCACCTTGTTTCGGAATCGTATCTAAACTGGAAGCACCAGTTGGTGGTAGACGCCCTTGCCCGGGCCGGTCTTGGCGCCGCGGAGGTGCTGCCTGTCGTCACCTCTGCGCCTGCCACACGCAAAAGGGCATGGATTGCCCTGAAACGCACAACCAAGGGCATTGAATTCGGCTTCAATGCCCGGCGCAGCCACAGCCTGAGCCCGATCGAGGGCTGTCAGGTGCTGCACCCGGCCCTGTTGGCGACGGTAATATCCTTTCGAGAAATTGCCGAAAATTCACTTTTTTCCGTTGATATGGCGAATGTATATTTTCTTTTGACGGACTCTGGGGCCGATATCGCCATAAAGGCCGAGAGCGTCCCGACATTGGCCGAGCGCGAGGCATTGGCCTTGTGGGCAGAGAAAGAAGAGATCGCCCGCCTGTCCTGGATCAGCCGGCAGGGGGCAGAGCCGCTCGCCCAGCGCCATCCGCCGCAACTGGTCTTCGGCGGCATCGCCGTGACGCCGCCGCCGGGCGGTTTCACCCAGGCCAGCCACGAAGCAGAACAGCAGCTCACCGGCGCCGTGCTGGCCGGCGCCACGGCAGCATGCCCGGCGGGGGTATCCACGGCGCTGCGCATCGCCGACCTCTTCAGCGGCATAGGAACGTTCTCCCTGGCGCTCACGGGCCTCGGCCCGGTGCTGGCCGTGGAAGGGGACGAGGCCGCGCTGGCGGCCCTGCGCACCGCGGCCAATCACGCCATCCCCGGTCGGGTGGAAACACAGCGCCGCGACCTCTTTGCCGATCCGCTTTCCGCCGCTGAACTGGCGCGCTTCGATGTCGTCGTTTTCGACCCGCCCCGTGCTGGCGCCCGGGCGCAATCGGAAGAACTGGCGAAATCAACGGTTCCGACCGTCATCGCTGTCAGCTGCAACCCGGCTAGTTTTGCCCGGGATGCCGCGGCGCTGATCGCGGGCGGGTATCGCATGGGCCCGGTCCTGCCGGTGGACCAGTTCCATTGGACCGGCCATGTCGAGCTGGTATGTACCTTCCGGCGCTAGACCGGCCTTCATGGAAGGTCAGGCCAGTCGCATAGGATAATAGTCAACCGCGCCGGCCGGCTATTGGTGCCTCGCCCTACCGGGTCGCGATCTATTCCCTCATGATGAAGGGCGAAGGCCCGGCTCGTTTGCGACCAGCGAAAACTCCAGAAAGAAAAAACAGCGCCCGCATCTGGAAGCCGGCGGCCGGCACGGCAAATCGGGCACGAAAATGGCTACTACGCGCGCTGATGATCTGAACGAAATACCACCATATAATTCAATGCACTAAGGACTGTTCGGCGCTACGGGGTGAAGCGTTGATGTCACAGCATGGCAGTCCTGTGGCGCCTGCCCGAAAATTACCCATTTGAACCTCTTGCGCTGCGGCGCCGTTGAGCCTTATAAGCCGACTTGCATGCGACTTGGTACGCGCCGGCATGCGCGCACGTGCCCCTGGCCGGGGGAGAGAGATAAAGGCCTGCCCGCGAGAAGAACCGCGGCCGGGTATCTCCCCGAGGTTATGTTACGACGCTCACGCGTAAACTCTGACGCCCACATCGGAATACGGGCGAAGTTGGGGATTACGATGTCAGACGTTGTTAGCGCCGGGGCAGCGCTTATTGCCCTTTTACGTCGATCTAAGGCCGGCTTCGGCAGCGAATGTGCTGCCCGAAGGCTTTCCGGTCGCGCCTGAAACGCGACCGCCGTCTCGAAACGACTTTCGAAAAGCCTCAAACATATCAATACCTTAATTCGGACGGAGCCGCCCGATGACCGACCGTATCATCCGTTTTCTGCGTGACCGACGACCCTCCACCCCGTGTGTTGTGGTTGACCTTGACCGCGTTGAAGAGAATTACCGCGCCCTTGCCGGTGCCCTTCCCAACAGCCGCATCTTCTACGCGGTGAAGGCCAATCCGGGTGCCCCGGTCCTGAAGCGTCTGGCCGATCTCGGCTCGTGCTTCGATACCGCCTCGGTGCCGGAAATCGAGATGGCGCTTGCCGCCGGTGCCACGCCGGACCGCATCTCCTTCGGCAACACCATCAAGAAGCAGGGCGACATTGCCCGCGCCTATCAGCTGGGTGTGCGCCTCTACGCCTATGACAGCGTGGAGGAGCTGGAAAAGATCGCTGCTTCCGCTCCGGGCTCCAAGGTGTTCTGCCGCATCCTGACCGACGGTGCCGGCGCTGAATGGCCGCTGAGCCGCAAGTTCGGCTGCGTGCCGGAAATGGCGCAGGACCTGCTGGTGAAGGCCGCCGATTTCGGCCTGCAGCCGGTGGGCGTGTCCTTCCATGTCGGCAGCCAGCAGTGCAATGTCGAAGCTTGGGACGGCGCGCTGGCCCAGGCCGCGGCGATCTTCCGCCACTGCGAGGCCAATGGCATCGAGCTCAGCCTCGTCAATCTCGGCGGCGGTTTCCCGACCCGTTACCGCAACGGCGTGCCGACGGCGGAAATCTATGGCCGTGCCATCGATGCCTCGCTGAAGCGCCATTTCGGCAACCACATGCCCGACACCATCATCGAGCCGGGCCGCGGCATGGTGGGTGATGCCGGCATCATCGAATCCGAAGTCGTGCTGGTGGCCCGCAAGAGCTATGACGCCGACGAGCGTCCCTGGGTCTATCTGGATGTTGGCAAGTTCGGTGGTCTCGCCGAGACCATGGACGAATCCATCCGCTACCAGATCAGCACCCCGCATGACGGCGGCGAGGACCAGCCGGTCATCATCGCCGGCCCGACCTGCGACAGTGCAGACGTGCTCTATGAAAAGAATGTCTACCGCCTGCCGACGGCTCTCAAGGCCGGCGACCGGGTGCGCATTCTCTCCACCGGCGCCTACACCACCAGCTACTCGGCCGTGAATTTCAACGGCTTCGCACCGCTGGCGGCCCACTACATCTGATCCCGGGTCGGCTCCCGCCACGGGTACCAGACAACACTGAAAAAGGCCCCGCCCGACAACGGGCGGGGCCCTTTGCTGTCAACGGCTCTTGGCGCCGGCACAAGAGCTCTGCCACAAAGTCAGCCGGAACAAAGGGCGAGGAGGCAGCGGATGCGCAGGTTAGGCCTGATCGGCGGCATGAGCTGGGAGAGCACGGCGCTTTATTACCGCTACCTCAATGAGGGCGTGCGCGAGCGTCTTGGCGGGTTGCATTCGGCCGACCTTGTCCTGCGCTCGGTCGATTTCGCCGGCATCGCCGCGATGCAGGCGGCAGGAGACTGGACGCAGGCGGGTGAGGCAATGGCGACCTGTGCCCGCGAGCTGGAGAGTGCCGGCGCCGAAGCCCTGCTGCTGTGCACCAACACCATGCACCTGCTCGCCCCGGCCATCGACACGGCAACCCGGCTGCCTCTGCTGCACATCGCCGATGCCACCGGCGAGGCTATCCGCAACGCCGGCAAGACACGGCCGGCGTTGCTGGCAACGCGCTTTACCATGGAGCAGGATTTTTACAGCGCCCGCCTGCGGGAGAACCACGGCCTCGATCCGCGGATTCCCGGCGAAGCACCGCGCCAGGAAATCCACCGCATCATCTATGAAGAACTCTGCCGGGGTGTGGTGAAACCCCAATCGAAGGCACGGTATCTCGCTGAAATCGACACCCTGCGGCAGGAGCAGGCCATCGACGGCGTCATTCTCGGCTGCACTGAAATTGGCATGCTGATCGGCGCCGAGGATCTTGACCTGCCGGTCTTCGACACCACACGGCTTCACGCTGACGCCGGTGTCGATTTCATGCTCGGCTGAGCCACGGAAACTTCCGGCACAGCCGCAAAACACCAAACTGTCACATTCTTCATTTTCCGCGCCGCAACAAAGCCTTATGCAGGGGCGAAAGTTGAGCTTGCAGGGCTGCGGCCCGTCACCCGCGCAAAACCTCCCGAAGGCCAATCTGGGCATTCCGGGGGCAGCGGGAACTGCCGCCGGCACCTGCCGTTAAGCCAGCATTCGCCCTGGTGGCGGATCCGGAAAAACCAGAAGAGACGGCCGGGCCACAAAGTCCCCGGGCCGGGCAGCAAGGAGTGCGCATCATGACCTTCGGCCTTGCCGAGCGCCATTGGAGCCAGAGCGCACGTTATCTGACCGTCACGCTGCTGGTGGCGGCCAATGTCGGGCTCAGGGCACTGCCCCCGCTGCAGGAGCTTTCCGTCTTTCTGTTCGTGCCGGCGATCTTTCTGGGGGCGAGCCTTCTCGGGCGCGGGCCGGCAATCTTCGCCAGTGCGCTGGCTCTGCTGATCGCGCTCTTCTTCTGGATCGAGCCGGTGCATTCGCTGCATTTCACCGCCCGGGACATTCCACCCTTCGCCCTCTATCTGCTGATCTGCCTCGCCATCATCGCCAGCTGCGAATGGGCCCGTGCTGCCCTGCAGGGGCGAACGGGGCAGGTAGAGACCACCCCGGCAATAACCGAAGGCGCAGCCGGCAAGGCGCGCCGGTTTGCCGGGCTCGATTTCTGGCGCGGCTTCGTGCTGTGCACGATCTTCGTTACCCATGTGCCGGGTAACATCTTCGAGAATTACACCTTCCGCAGCCTTGGATTTTCGGATTCGGCCGAGGCCTTTGTCTGCCTCTCCGGCATCTCGCTGGCGCTTGCCTATGGGCGGCGTTTTGCAGCGGGCGAACGGTTTCGGGTCTGCATTGCGCTGGTGCGCCGCGCGCTCAAACTCTACGGCGTGCATATCGCACTTTCCTTTGCCGCGCTGGCCATCTTCAGCGCCGGCGCCGTGCACTGGAACCTGCCCTGGCTTGAAGACGAGCATGGCCGCGACCTGTTTGTCGCCCACGCCCGGCTTTGCATCGAGGCAATCCTCGGCCTTGGCCACCAGCTCGGCTACTTCAACATCCTGCCGCTCTATCTGGCGCTTATCCTGTGGGTGCCGCTGTTCCTGTGGCTGGCCGGGATCGATCGCAGCCTAATGCTGGGCCTCTCCACGCTGCTCTACGTCGCCGCGCGCCTCTTCGACTGGAACCTGCCGAGCTGGCCGCTGCCGGGCGGCTGGTTCTTCAATCCCTTCACCTGGCAGCTGGTAATGGCCATCGGCATCGTCGTCGGCCTGCATCTGCGCGAGCATGGTCGCCTGCCGCTCAGCCGGGTGCTGACCGTGATCAGCACGATCATGGTGCTGTTCGCGCTCCTGGTGGTGACGAACGGCCTTGGCGGCCTGCTCGGGCCCTGGGGCGAGCTGCGGCAGTCACTCGACCTCGACAAGACCAATACCGGCACCATGCGCCTGCTGCATTTCCTGGCACTGGGCTATCTGGTGCACGTCAGCGGCATCACGGCCTGGCTGCAACGCACGCCGGTTTTCAGCCCGCTCGCCATGCTGGGGCGCCACAGCCTGATGATCTTCGCCCTGCTATCGATTCTTGCCGCCATCGGCCAGGTCCTGATGGCTGCCGAGCCGCACAGCGCCGGTTTTGACATCGCCCTTATCGGCGGCGGTATCCTGGTGCTCTATTTCGCCGCACGGCTCTGCGAGGCGGCGACGGCCCGGCGCAAGGCCGCCGGCAACAAGGCCGTCGCACAGGCCTGAACCCGGCGGGAAAACTGCGCCGGCAAGCCGCCGGCCCTGCGTTGCAAAAGCGCTTACGGCATGACAAAGTGCGCCCGCCCGAGGCCGGCGCGCCCCGCCGCGCGCTGCCGATCTTCACTGACTTCCGCACCGCTGGAAGAGGATTTTCCCATGAGCGAGTTCCGCAATCTCGACGACCTCGACGTCGCCGGCAAAACCGTGCTGGTGCGCGGTGACCTGAACGTGCCGGCCAAGGACGGCAAGGTGACCGATGCCACCCGCATCGAGCGCTTCGCCCCGACCGTCACCGAGCTGCTCTCCAAGGGCGCGAAGGTCGTCATCATGTCCCATTTCGGCCGTCCCAAGGGCGGGCCGGATGCCGAATTCTCGCTCAAGTTCCTTCTCCCCGCTCTCGAAAAGGCCGTCGGCGCCAAGGTGGCCTTCGCTACCGACTGCGTTGGCCCGGAAGCCGAAAAGGTGGTGAAGGGTCTCAAGAACGGCGAAGCCGCCCTGCTGGAAAATCTGCGTTTCCATGCCGGTGAAGAAAAGAACGACCCGGCCTTCGTCAAGGCGCTGGCCTCGCTCGGTGACCTCTATGTCAACGACGCCTTCTCCGCCGCACACCGTGCCCACGCTTCCACCGAAGGCCTTGCCCATGTGCTGCCGGCTGCCGCCGGCCGCCTGATGCAGGTTGAGGTCGAGGCGCTGTCCAAGGCGCTGGAAAAGCCGGAGCGGCCGGTGGCGGCCGTCGTCGGCGGTGCCAAGATTTCCACCAAGCTCGAGCTTCTGTTCAACCTCGTGCAGAAGGTGGATTACCTCGTGCTCGGCGGCGGCATGGCCAACACCTTCCTCTATGCCAAGGGCGTCGATGTCGGGGCCAGCCTTTGCGAGAAGGACATGGCCGATCAGGCCCGCGCCATCACCACCAAGGCAGCCGAATCCAACTGCGAGATCATCCTGCCGGTGGATGCGGTGGTCGCCGCCAAGTTTGCTGCCGGCGCGGAAAACAGCACCGTGCCGTCCGATGCCATTCCGGCTGACCGCATGATGCTGGATGTGGGCGCAAAGTCCGTCGAGAACGTCATCGCCAAGCTGGGTGCGGTCAAGACCGTGGTCTGGAATGGCCCGCTCGGCGCCTTTGAGATCCAGCCGTTCGACAACGCCACCAACGCGGTGGCACAGGCCGTCGCCAAGCTGACCAAGGCGGGCAAGGTGCTGTCGGTTGCCGGCGGCGGCGATACCGTGGCGGCTCTGCACAATGCCGGGGCGAGCGAGGATTTCTCCTACGTCTCCAGCGCGGGTGGTGCGTTCTTGGAATGGCTGGAAGGCAAGGAACTGCCGGGCGTGGCCGCCCTGCGCCGCAGCTAAAGACAGACGGTTTCAAAACCGGACGACGAAGAAGGCCCCTTCCGGGGCCTTCTTTTTTGTCTCAATCGCAGCCCAGGGCCCGACCCGGCAGGAAAGCGCCCCAAAGCATCCCTTGTAGAGAAGAGGAAGACGCCCTATTTTATGGGAATAATCAGCAGGTCCGGCGTCTGCCGGCCGTGCGTCGTGCCAGACAAGGGCGCGTCGCAGGGCAATGGCAGGAAGATCGGCCCCAGGGGTAAGTCAAGGTCATGCAGATTCCCAACGTATCGGCAGGTATGCCGGTCACGGGGGTTCCTGCCGCGCCCACGCCGATCATATCGGACATTGCGGCCGGGAGCCTCTCCACCCAGACAAAAGTCGCCGTGCGCTCGCCCGGCGCGGGGCAGGGCACATCCTCGCGCGACGGCTCCCCCGGCCGTAACGAGACCGAAGGTGAAACCCGCCTGCTCTCCGGCTCCGGCATCCGCCCGCGCAAGCGCGGCGATTTGCTGGACGTGACCGTCTGAGAGCACTTCCTCCCCGTTGTTACGGGCAAGGGGCGGTTTCCAGGCGCACAAAATTCGAAAAATTTTGCCGGCGGCCTTCACAAGGGGCCGCCGATTGTATTTGAGCCGTCAGGAAACCGCCGGCTTCAGCAGGCGACCGACCGGAAATACCAGCCGCACAAGGGTGCCCTGGCCAGGCTGGCTGTCGATTTCCAGTGCGCCGCCATGCAGCCCCATCAATGCCCGCACGATGGGCAGGCCCAGCCCGCTGCCCTGATGCCGACGTCCAAGGGCGGTATCGACCTGGCCGAACGGGCTTACCGCCAGTTCAATTTCCTCGGCCGACATGCCGATGCCGGTATCGGCGACGCCGAGGATCAGGGCACCATCCGCCCGGATACCCGCCTCCAGCCGGATGGAACCGCCCGGGCGGTTGAAGCGGATGGCATTGGAGAGCAGGTTCATCAGCATCTGCCGGAGCGCGCGCGGATCGGCAAACAGCAGCGGAAGCCGCGCGGAGCTGTGCGCCGCAAGGCTCATGGCCAACCCCTCCCGTTCCGCCTGCTCGCGCATGCTGCGCATGGCCACCTCCATCGCCCGCAGCACCTCCATCGCCTCTTCCTGCAGCTGATGCCGGCCGGCATCGATACGCGAGAGATCGAGAATGTCGTTGAGCAACGCCAGCAGCTTGTTGCCGGACTGGTGGATGTCCTCGGCATAGTCGCGGTAATGCGCGTCGCCGATCGGACCGAAGGTCTCGAACCGCAGGAGATCGGAAAAGCCGATGATGGCGTTGAGCGGCGTGCGCAGCTCGTGGCTCATGTTGGAGAGAAAGGCGGCCTTCGCCCGCTCGGCAAGCTCGGCCCGCCGGCGCGCCTCTTCGGCCTCCTGGGTACGGGCCTTGAGGGCCGAGATGTCGATATAGGTGGAAAAGGTCTCCCCGGTGGAAAGCCGGGTATGGGTTGCCATCACCCAGTTCTGCAAACCCGCCTGTAATTCCACGGTCAGGCTCTGCTGCGAGCCCAGGGCGCGCCACTGGTCAAGGCGCAGCTGCGCTTCATCCATGGCCTGCTGCGACCCTGCCGCCCGCGCCCAGATGCGCGTCACTTCCTCATAAGGCAAACCAGGCTGAAAAAGGCTGTCGACACCGGGAAAAAGTTCGACGGCACGGGCGTTAAAAAACAGCAGCTTTTCACGAGTGTCGAACAGGGCGAAACCGTAAGGGGCCAGCGTCAGCCCTTCCAGAAGGCTGGAGAGCAACTTCCCGTCCTGCCCCTCTAAATGTAGATGCCCGGCTTCAATGGCCATCGACTTGCCATCCGGCTATCTTGATGATTATTCCTGTACACCGGTAACATGTTGCGCCGTCTGCGCAAAGCAAGAGCCATACTGGCGGCTATCGTGTGTCAAAAGCGCTGGCCTTGATCCCGACCGTTCGCGTAGGCTCCAGAAAGTTTTTCAGTAATTTTGCGAGGAATTTACCCAATGACGGGGAAGGTGGCTTCCACCATTGCCATGGCGGCGCTGGCCGTGTTCACGCTCGCGGGCTGCTCCTCCATGCGCAGCTCGGCAGCCAGTTCTTCTTCCCCCCTGTCCAACGCCAGTGGCGGCGGGCAGGAACTGGAAGCACTGCCGGATGAATTTCGCATCCCCTCGGGCATTCCTGTACCGCCGAACACAGTGGTTCTGCCCAGTGAATCCTCCGTTTCCGGCGTAACCGAACCGACCTCCGGCTTCGTGGTCATGCGCAGCAAGAACTCGCCCAACGCCTTGCTCAACTTCTACCGTGACAGCATGCCGAGAGATGGCTGGCAGCCTTCCGGCATTTCGCAGGGCAAGCGCAACTACATCTCCTTCATCCGTCGCGAGCCGAATGGCGCCACGCGGGTCTCCTCCATCCGTATCGAGCCGATCGAGCGCGGCATTTCCAATCTCGGCAGCGCCTACGCATCCGAGATCGAGCTTTTCGTCAGTGAAGCCGTGACGCAGAAATAAGAAACACCGGGCCGCCAGCGGCGTCCGGGGCAGGGAACGGGCAACTCAACCATGACCAAACACGGTCTCGACAGCATTGATCGCACGCTGTTGTCGCTGCTGCAGGAAAACTCCCGGCAGTCGACGGCAGAACTTGCCCGCAAACTCGACCTGTCGCGCTCTACGGTTCAGGACCGTATCGCCCGGCTGGAAAAGGACGGGGTCATCCAGGGTTATACCGTGCGTCTGGCCGTCGAGACGCAGGCAGCGCAGATCAGGGCGCATGTCGCCCTGACGGTCGAGCACCGGCTGGTTGACCATTGCGTACAGGCCCTGCGCTCGGTACCGGAGGTGCGCACCGTGTTTGCTGCCACCGGCCCCTATTCGCTGCTGGTGCTGGTGGGCGCCCCGACGACCCAGCGGCTCGATGCCATCATCGACCAGCTCGGCAAATTGCCCGGTGTTTCACGTGCAACAGCCGCCATCATCATGTCGGTGAGGCTCGACCGGCGCTGAAACGGGCAGAGCCCCTCTGCGCCGGTTGCCTTTTTGCTCAGCTTGCCAGTCGTACCCGCCCGACCTCGTGCCGGTTCCAGTTGCTGAGCGTGGTGTGCTGGTGGCCGGCCACCGCATCGACATCGTCGATTTCACCGAGTGCCCGGAGAATGCCGGCTACGGCCAGCGGCAGGGCGCGTACCGCCCCGTCCTCGACCTTCAAGACAAAACCGATGCCGCGCTCCGGCAATGCCACGCAGGCCACGCCTTCCGCGCCCGTCTTGGCCAGCAATTTGCCCTCCAGCCGGGCCATCATCTGACTGTCCCACTGGCGAGTACCGCCAATCATCAACGGCCGGGCCATGATGGCGGACACGATACGGCGCGCCGCCGGGCCGCGAACATCGCCCAGCGCCGACGGGTCGGCCATCCGTGCCATGCCGCGAGCCCAAGCACTGAGCGGAGCTGCCAGGGTCGGGATGGAACAGCCGTCACGGTCCCACGGCGCCGCCTCCAGATCGCAGCCCGTCATCTCGGAGAGGGCAAGGCGCACCCGGCGCTGGACGGGGTGATCATATTCAGTGTAGCCGGCCACATCGTCACCCAGATGGCGGGCGGTGCACAGCATACCGGTATGTTTGCCGGAGCAATTATTGTGGATGGCAGACGGGGCATGGCCGGAGCGCACGAGTTCCGCCGCGCAATCCGGATGACCGGGCGGGTGCACGCCGCAACCCAGATCGGAGACCCGGCAATCGATACGAGCCAGCCAGCGGGCAACGGTAT
Source organism: Radicibacter daui (assembly GCA_030657355.1). Taxonomy (GTDB): domain Bacteria; phylum Pseudomonadota; class Alphaproteobacteria; order Radicibacterales; family Radicibacteraceae; genus Radicibacter; species Radicibacter daui. The sequence goes on along the minus strand of CP131056.1, from coordinate 296,248 downwards.
CGACATGCATCGCCTCGGCCTGATGCGAGGCTCCGGAGATGGCAAGCTCCTCCAGCGACAGACGATAGGCATCCGCCGCCCCGCTTTCGACCAGCGGCAATGCCTGCATGGATTTGATGCCGGAGCGCGGGAAAACCAGCCGCTCCGGATCGCCCCAGCTCGCCAGAAGGTCGCCGCCGGCATTCGCGACCGCGGCATGAATACGGTGCACGGATTCAACCGTCTTCCCGCGCGTTACCTCAACAGCAAGGCAGTCCTGCTGTCCCAGCATCCTTTGCATGATTGACAACACCCTTCGCGGCGTTATTCCTTCGCCGGCATTGATATTTTTTCGGGTAACTGCGGCATCCCCTCCTGTGAACAGCAGGGGTCTGCTCTCCCGCCCAAGGACCAGAGGACAAAACAGTGGCTGATGCAACCGGCATGCGCGGTTTTTTCGCCGTCGGCGTGGAACGCATCAGCAAACCGCTGAATGTCGGCAATCTGGTGCGCACCGCCCACTCCTTCGGGGCGAACTACTTCTTCACCATCGACAAGCAGTATGACGAGCGGCTGGTGAATCAGGCGGATACCTCGGCCGCTTCCGGCCATCTGCCCGTCTTCAACTATCCTAATCTCGATGCGCTGACACTGCCGCGCGGCTGCCAGCTGGTGGGAGTGGAACTGGTCGATGAATCGATCCCGCTACCTTCCTTCCGGCATCCGCTGCGTGCGGCCTATGTGCTGGGACCGGAACGCGACTCCCTGTCGCCGCAGCTGCAGGAGCGCTGCGATTTCATCGTGCAGATCCCGATGAAATTCTGCGTCAATGTCGGCGTCGCCGGTGCCATCGTCATGTATGACCGGCTGATCTCGCTCGGCCGGCATGATCCGCGGCCCGTACGGGCCGGCGGCCCTACCGAAACGCTGAAGCGTGGCAACTTCGGCAAGCCCATCTTCCGTACCGGCCCGATGGCGCCGGAAGAGGAGGGCTGAGGCGCAGCACCGGCGCCCGACCCCCGGTAAACGAGCCCATAACAACGCCCGAAATCCGTCCCGGCCGGTAACGCATACCGGACAGGGGCGCTGAAACAGGGCCCGCCTGCTCGTCCCGGCAGCCATTTTCTGAAAAATCGCCACCAACGGTTCCCGCTTTTGCGGGAGCATTCCGGCTGCCGGTCCTTTCCGGCGGCCCTTCTCCTGCGTCAAGACACCCGTCATGCGTCTGATCCTGCTTTCGGTCGCCCCCCTGCTGTGCGGTATCGGCCTCGCCACGCTGAGCACAGGCATGCTGAGCACCATCCTCGGCATCCGCGTCACCCTGGAAGGCTATAGCCCGCTGGTCGCCGGCGGGCTCGGTACTGCCTATTTCGCCGGCCAGCTGCTTGGTTCGCTGGTGGTGCACCGGCTGATGGCCAAGGTTGGCCATATCCGCGTCTTTTCCGCCTTCGCTTCGCTTCTGGCGGCGATCACGCTGCTGCATGGGCTTATCGTCGATCCGATGGTCTGGCTGGTGCTGCGCTTCATGGCCGGCCTCAGCATCGCCGCGATCTTCGTGTGCACTGAAAGCTGGCTCAACGAGCGCACCGGCAATGACACTCGCGGACGCGTGCTCTCGCTCTACATGATCACCGTCTATAGCTGCGTCGGTGGCGGCCAGTTCCTGATCACGCTGTACGCGCCGGACAGCTTCTCGCTGCTAGCACTCGTCTCGGTGCTGATTTCGCTCGCGCTGATGCCGGTTGCACTCTCCACCCAGCCGCCACCCACCATCCCGCAGGCAAATGCCATCAGCCTTGTGCGGCTGTGGCGGGAATCTCCCGCCGGCATGGTCGGCGCGATGGGTGCCGGTCTCGTGCTGGGCTCCTTCTACAGCCTCAGCCCTGTCTATGCGCAGGCCGCCGGCTTCGATACCAACGGCATCGCCCATTTTGTCGGGTGCGGCATCTTCGGCGGGCTTTTGATGCAGTGGCCGGTCGGCCGGCTCAGCGACAAGATCGACCGCCGCCTGGTGCTTGCCGCGCTTTTTGCCGCTCTTGTCTGCGCCAGTCTTCTGCTCACCCTGGGCGCCCCGCTGCTGGGGCCGTCCTGGGCGTTGCTGGGAGCGTCGGCGGCCTTCGGCGGCTTTTCCTTCGTGCTTTACCCGGTTGCGGTCTCTCATGTGTTCGACCGTATCTCCAGCGATCACGCCGTGCAGGCAGCCGGCGCCATGCTGCTGACCTACTCGATCGGCGCAACACTGGGTCCGCTTGCCGCCTCCGCCCTGATGATGCTGACCGGGCCGCTCTGGCTCTATGTCTCCACTGCCGCGGTCGCTGCGGTGGGTATGGTGATCGTGCTCTTGCGCATGACCCAGCGAGCACCGACAGACGAGGACAGTCGCAACGAGTACCGTGCCATGCCGCCGGTTACCCCGTCGCTGGTGGTGCATGAAATGGACCCGCGCGTCGGCGGCCCGCAGTCCTGAGGGTCCTTGGCGCCGGCCGCTGATGACCGTCCCGGCCCCTTGGGTTAAGCTTGATGCCTGAAGCCGGTTTTCACCGGCGCGACAAAGACTTGGGGCCTATCAGGATGGGCCGTGGGGCAGGGAGTGGCGTGCGACATGTCGGACCGGTTTATCGGGCGGGCAGGTGAACTGATCGAGGCGGCGGTTGCCAGTGGCAATATCCCCGGCGCCGCCGTGGCGCTGTGCACGCGCGACGGTTATCGCGAAGCCCATGTCTGCGGCCTGGCGGAAACGGCCCCCAACCAGCGGCCGGTCACGCACGACATCTGGTGGGATCTGGCAAGCCTGACCAAGGTGCTGGTCACGCTGCGGCAGATCCTGCGCCTTGCCGAAGCCGGCTGGCTTGATCTGGACGATCCGCTCGAGCGCCACCTGCCCGATCTTTATCAATATGATCCGGCAGCCCCTGTGCGGCGGGTAACGCTGCGCCAGCTCTTGAGCCATCAGGCAGGCCTGCCTGCGGTGGTGCCGCTTTATGCCGGCGCGGGAGATGCCGCCGCCGTTCGCACGCGCCTGTTACAGACAAGCTGGCAGCTGGGCGAGCCGGTCTATAGCGACATTGGCTATATGCTGCTGGGCCTTGTCATCGAGCGCATTACCGAGACGCCGTTTTCCGACTGGGTGCTGGATGAAGGACTGAGCTTCAACCCGCCCGCGCTGGAAGCGGCGGCAACCGAATTCTGCCATTGGCGCAACCGGCTGCTGGTGGGCGAAGTGCATGACGAGAATGCCAGTGCCCTTGGCGGCGCTGCCGGACATGCCGGGCTCTTCGGTACCGTGGACGGGCTCACCCGGCAGATCCACACCATCCTTTCCGGCAACTGGGCAAGCCCGGCGGCAATGCAGGCGATGGTGCGTCCGGTGGTGCCGGGCCGGGGCCTGGGCTGGAACCTTTTTGAGCCCGGCTGGCATGGCGGCAGCCTTGCCGGCCCGCAGACCATCGGCCATCTGGGATTTACCGGCGTCGGCCTGTGGATCGACATGGAGCGCGGTTATGGCTGGTGCCTGCTGACCAATCGCGTGCATCCCAGCCGCCACAAGGAAACCGGCATCATGGCGCTGCGCCGGGGGGTGGGAAACAGCATCGCGGCCGCCTGGCGGCCGACAAACCTGCCGGCATCCCGCAAGGGCTGAGAGCAAAAAAGCCCGTCAGGGCACCAGCTTGTAGCCGCCGGCTTCGGTCACCAGTATCTGGGCATTGGCCGGGTCGCGTTCGATCTTCTGGCGCAGGCGGTAGACATGCGTCTCCAGCGTGTGCGTGGTGACGCCGGCATTGTAGCCCCATACCTCGCCCAGCAGGGTTTCGCGGCTGATCGGCCGCTCACCGGCGCGGTAGAGATATTTGAGGATCGCCGTTTCTTTTTCCGTCAGGCGAATCTTGTCACCCTTTTCCTCTTCCACCAGCAGCTTCATCGCCGGGCGGAAGGAGTAGGGACCGATGACGAAGGCGGCATCCTCGCTATGCTCGAACTGGCGCAGCTGCGCACGCAGGCGGGCAAACAGCAGCGGCAGCCGGAAGGGCTTGGCGACATAGTCGTTGGCGCCGGCATCAAGGCCGAGAATGGTGTCGGCATCGCTGCCCTGGCCCGTCAGCATGATGATGGGCGCGCGAACACCCTCGCGCCGCATCAGCCGGCAAAGATCGCGCCCATCCATGTCCGGCAGGCCGACATCGAGCAGGATGGCATCGAAATGCCCGGCGCGCACGATGCCCAGCGCCTCTGTCGCCGTGCCGGCCTCGACGGTTTCGAATTCTTCCAGCAGGGCGAGCTGCTCGGCCAACGACTGGCGCAGGTCCAGGTCATCATCGACGAGAAGGATCTTTTTGCCTGCCGCCATTCCCCTGCGCTCCGCCCGGTCTCTTCCGGCTTCGGACAGTCCTTGACCGCCCTGCCGCCTTGTTCGCTACGCCGGCGGGAAAACTCTCTCCCCCGGCGTCCCTTGCTGGAGGCCACATCATATAGCCTCCTGAAGGCTTTCTATAGACTATAGGGAGAAAAACCGGAAGTTTCTGGCCCCGGCAGAATCACCGGACAAGAGCGGCCCCCTGCTCTTTGTTCTCTCGGCTGCCGCGCTTCTGGCACGGTGGTTGCTTCTCTCCAGCCAGAGCCGCTTCGGGGCGGCAGGTTTGACCGGCATGAATGCCACCGGGTTCGGGAGAGAGGTCCCATGGCTGTCACCAATCTGGCGTCGCTGGCGCCGCTGCCGATTTCGCAATCGTCAGCGAACCGCAGCACCAGTACCAGCAGCGCGTCCGCCGCTTCGGTGACGACGGCGAGCATTGACGCCGCCAATGCCAATACCGCTACGACCTCTACCAGCAACGGCTCCGGCAGCAACGGCTCCGGCAACACCGGTACCAACAGCAGCAGCACGGCCTCCAGCAGCCAGTCGGGCACCGCCTCTTCCACCGCAAGCGAGGACAGCAGCCTCAGCTTCGGCGACTTCATCGACCTGATCAACCCGCTGCAGCATATCCCCATCGTCAGCAGCATCTACCGCGCCGTTACCGGTGACCAGATCAGCGATCCGATGCGTATCCTGGGCGGTGCGCTCTATGGCGGTGTGATCGGTTTTGCCGCCAATCTGGCTTACACGGTGGTGGATGAGGCCAGCGGCGGCCATCTGGAAGAACGAGCGATGGCGAGCCTCGGCATCGGCGAAGCGCCGGCCGAGGATGGCACCGATACGGCGGTTGCCAGTACCGAGCAGCAGGACCCCGCGGCCAGCCAGCAATCGGCAGCCCCCGTCGATCCTGATTCAGCGCCGCGCATCACCATTCCGGCACCGCCCCTGCCAACGGTCGGCAACAGCATGGCTGCCGGCGTCAACAGCTCCCCGCTCGGCGCGGCCATGACGCCGGTGCTGCCGGTCAATGGCGGCAGCAGCGAGGATGTGCAGGATGTCTTCAGCCGTCTGGCCGCGGATATCCACAGCGGCGCTTATGTCGGCGGGGCCAGCAATCTCAACCCGCACGACGCCACCCGCACGATAACCGAAGCCAATACCGACCCGGCCGACATGACCAGCGGCAGCAGCATCTGGTCAATGGATCCGGGCGCCGCCGCCCGTGCCTTGCAGGAAGCCGATGCGGCCCGCCAGCAAAAGACGCGCGACAGCGCCATGGCGGTGGCAAAGACGCAGCAGGGCAAAACCGTCGAGGCCGCACAGGCAACCGGGGCTGTCAGCAGCGATATCGGGACCGCCCATGCCCTGACGCCGCCGCCCGACATGGCAACAGCCATGATGCAGGGGCTCGACAAATATGACGCCATGCTGCGCGCCCGCAAGGCAATGGCAAGCCCGCCGGGCCAACTGGCCAACCAGACAAGCTGAGGCGAGGTCGGAGCCTCTTACACCGGCTCCCTCCAGCTGCTAGACCCCGGGGTCCGGATGCGTCCTTAATGACGCTCGCGGCCGAAAAGGGGGCAGCACCGTGATCATAACCGTGGATCCTGCAGGATCGGTAAGCTGGATCGCTGCCGACGGCCAGACCGTCAGCCGGCGCTGCGCGCTCGGCAAGGGCGGTATCCGGCTGGACAAGCACGAGGGCGATGGCGCCACCCCGGCCGGCAGCTGGGAGCTGAAGCGCCTGCTTTACCGGCTGGACAGACTGCCGGAAGGCATTGAGACCCTGCTGCCCAGCGCCGCACTCACCCCGACCGACGGTTGGTGCGATGACCCGGCCCACGCCGACTACAACAAACCGGTGACCCTGCCCTTTTCCGCCCGCCACGAAGTGCTGTGGCGCGAAGACCCTGTCTATGACGTGATCGGCGTGCTCGGCCATAATGACGACCCGCCGGTACCGGGCCTTGGCAGCGCAGTTTTCCTGCATGTCGCACGGCCGGATTACAGCCCGACGGAAGGCTGCATTGCCTTGGCACTGCCGGATCTGCTCGAGCTTCTGCGCGCAGCCGGCCCCGGCACCCGCTTTATGGTGCCCTCAGCGGGCTGAGGCCAGAGGAGCGCCTAGCGCCGGCCCGCCTCGACAATCGCATGGCTGGGGCGGGAGCCGAAGATGGCCGAGCCGACACGCACATGCGTGGCGCCGTGCGCAACGGCCTTCTCGTAATCGCCGCTCATGCCCATGCTGATGACCGGCAGCGCAAAATCGCGGGCGATCTGGTGCAGCTGGCGGAAATAACCGACAGGATCATGTTCGGCAGGGGGAATGCACATCACCCCCTTGACCGGCAGGCCAAGCTTCCCGGCGCTCAACTCATAAAGTGCGGCAAAGTCACCCGCCGCGACCCCCGCCTTTTGCGGCTCGTTGCCGACATTGACCTGGATGAGCAGGTCGGGCCGGCGGCCAGTCTTGTCCATGGCGTGAGCGAGCGCTTCGGCCAGTTTTGGTCGATCCAGGCTGTCGATGGCATCGGCAACCTCCACCGCGTCCCGGGCCTTGTTGCTCTGCAGGCCGCCGATGAGGTGCAGGCGCAGGTCAGGCCAGCGCTCGCGCAGCTGCGGAAACTTGGCGGCCGCCTCCTGCACGCGATTTTCGCCGAAGAGGCGCTGTCCGGCCTTGAGCGCCGCTTCCACGATTGCCGTCGGGTGCGTCTTCGACACCGCGATCAGCGACACCTCGTCACCCTGCCGGCCGGCATGCGTCGCCGCTGTGGCAATACGGCGCCGGACCTCTGCCATATTGCTGGCAAGCTCTGCGACTAACGGATCATTGGCCGTGTTTCCGGCAGGAGACTGACTGGAAGAGTGCATCGAATTGCCCTGAGGCGTTGATTGTGCGAAAAGCGGCTTTCCTAGTGGCGTCAGCCGACCCCGACTTGTCAATTCCCAAGGGACCGGCCCCCAACCCCTCGAGCGAACCATCAAGCGATCCGAGATGCCCAGCCTGAACAAGAAGTCCCTCTGGCGCCTTGGGGTGCTGGCCACCCTGACACTGGCGCTTGGCGCCTGCGATACCCTCGGCATCAAGCCGGCGAAGCCCGGCGAGAACGAGAAGAAGCGGGAGTCCATCCTGGGCGAGGGCGGCATCGTTCTTGGCGGCGCCTCACGCGCCGAGGACAGCGATCCTGCGGGTGTGGGTGTGAACCCCTATCTGTGGCGCGCCGCGCTCGACACCATCGGCTTCATGCCGCTGGCTTCGGCCGATCCGTTCGGCGGCGTCATCCTCACCGACTGGTATTCCCCGCCCACCACGCCGGATGAGCGGCTGAAGCTCAACGTCTTCCTCATCGGACGGGCGCTGCGCGCGGATGGCGTGCATGTCAGCGTCTTCCGCCAGGTGCGCAGCCCCAACGGCTGGGCCGATGCCCAGCCGACCGAAGGCGCCGGCGCCAAGCTTGAGGATGCCGTGCTGACCCGTGCGCGCCAGCTGCGCATCGAGGCCGGCGACAAGTAAGACCCACCGGAAGAGGAAGCCGCGCAACGCCCGCTCCGTTACGGGCGCCTGCGGCCCGCCCCAGCAGAACCGTCAGAGAAGAAACCGAGCAAAATGGCCCGTTACAACGCGCGAGAGACCGAAGCCAAATGGCAGGCCGCCTGGCATGAGGCGCGCACTTTCGAAGTCACGGAAGATACCTCCCGTCCGAAATACTACGTGATGGAGATGTTTCCGTACCCGTCGGGCCGTCTGCATATCGGGCACTTGCGCAACTACACGCTCGGCGACGTAGTCGCGCGTTTCCGCCGCTCCCAGGGTTTCAACGTGCTGCATCCCATCGGCTGGGATGCCTTTGGCCTGCCGGCGGAAAACGCCGCTATCCAGAACAAGGTCCACCCGGCCAAATGGACCTATGAGAACATCGCCACCATGGGCTCCCAGCTCAAGCTGATGGGCCTCAGCTATGACTGGTCGCGCGAAATCGCCACCTGCTCGCCGGACTATTACCGGCACGAGCAGAAAATGTTTCTCGATTTCCTCAAGGCTGGCCTCGTCTACCGCAAGACCTCCATGGTCAACTGGGATCCGGTGGAGCAGACCGTGCTCGCCAACGAACAGGTGATCGACGGGCGCGGCTGGCGCTCCGGCGCGCCGGTGGAAAAGCGCGAGCTTGCGCAGTGGTTCCTCAAGATCACCGCCTTTGCCGACGAGCTGATCGATGACCTCACCCAGCTTGAGCGCTGGCCCGAGCGCGTGCGCCTGATGCAGGAAAACTGGATCGGCCGGTCGGAAGGTCTCGAATTCACCTTCGACGTGGTCGACGCGCCGGAAGGGCTGCCGAAGACCATCGATGTCTTCACCACCCGACCGGACACACTCTTCGGCGCCGCTTTCTGCGCGATTTCCGCCGATCACCCGATCGCCCGCGGCCTTTCTGCCACCGATGCCGGCCTTGCCGCCTTCCGCGCCGAATGCGCGGCGATGGGCACCAGCGAAGCCGCCATCGAGCAGGCGGAAAAGAAGGGTTACTTCACCGGCCTTTATGTGAACCACCCGTTCGACGCCAGCCGCAAGCTGCCGGTGTGGGCTGCCAATTTCGTGCTGATGGATTACGGCACCGGCGCCATCTTCGGCTGCCCGGCGCACGACCAGCGCGACCTTGATTTTGCCCGCAAGTACGACCTGCCGGTGGTGCCGGTGGTAGTGCCGGAAGGCAGCGACGCCGCCAGCTTCACTGTGGCTACCGAGGCCTATGTCGGCCCCGGCAAGCTCGCCAACTCCGAATTTCTCAACGGCCTCGGCGTCGATGAGGGCAAGCGCGCCGCCATTGCCCGCATGGAAGAGATGAACCGTGGCAAGGGCACCATCAACTACCGCCTGCGGGACTGGGGTGTCTCACGCCAACGCTACTGGGGCTGCCCGATCCCGGTCGTTCACTGCCCGGATTGCGGCATCGTGCCGGTGCCGGAAGACCAGCTGCCGATCGAGCTGCCGGACAATGTGAGCTTCGACAAGCCAGGCAACCCGCTGGAGCACCATGCCAGCTGGAAGCACACCAATTGCCCGACCTGCGGCAAGGCTGCTACCCGCGAGACCGATACCTTCGACACCTTCATGGAATCGAGCTGGTATTTCCTGCGCTATACCGACGCCAGCAACGACAAGCTCGCCTTCGACAAGGCCAAGGCCGAGTACTGGATGCCCGTCGACCAGTATATCGGCGGCATCGAGCATGCGGTGCTCCACCTGCTCTATTCGCGCTTCTTCACCCGTGCGCTCAGGGCCTGCGGTTACGTGGATGCGACCGAACCCTTCGCCGGCCTGCTGACCCAGGGCATGGTCGTGCATGAGACCTACAAGGATAGCGCCGGCCAGTGGCTCTATCCGGAGGAAGTCCAGCACGGGGACGGCGGCGCCCTCACCAAGATCGCCGATGGCAGCGCCGTGACCCGCGGCCGCATCGAAAAGATGTCCAAATCCAAGAAGAACGTCATCGGCCTTGAAGAGGTGGTGACGTCCTATGGTGCTGATACCGCCCGCCTGCTGCTGCTCTCCGACAGCCCGCCCGACCGCGATCTGGAATGGTCCGATTCCGGCATCGAGGGTTCCTGGCGCTATGTGAACCGCCTGTTCCGCCTGGTAACCGAGCCCGTGGTGGTCCTGCCGGCCGCCGGAACGCCGGTGCCGGCCGAACTGTCGCCTGCCGCAGCCAAGGCCCGCGCCGCCATCCACCGCACCATTGCGGCCGTGACGCAGCAGTTCGACCAGATTCAATGCAACAAGGCCGTTGCCGCCCTGCGCGAGCTCACCAACCAGCTGAGCGAACTGGACGGCTCCGGCGTCGGCGAGGCGTGGGTGCTGCGCGAAGGCGCCGAAGCCCTGATCAAACTCTCGGCCCCGATGATGCCGCACCTTGCCGACGAGATGTGGCAGGCGCTTGGTAATAGCGGGTTTGTCGTGGACGTGCCCTGGCCCGTCGCTGATGCGGCCCTGACCGTGGAAGACAGCGTGACCATTGCCGTGCAGGTGAATGGCAAGCTGCGCGCCACGCTGGAAATGGCGCGGGATATCGCCCGCGAGGATGCCGAGAAGGCTGCCCTGGCCGAGCCGCTGGTTCAGCGCGCTATCGGCGAAGGCACCGTGCGCAAGGTTATCGTTGTCCCCAACAAGATCGTGAATATTGTCGCAAATTAACGGAAAATACCGCAAAGCGGCGGCTGCCGCGTTGATTGCTGCAACCGGCTTGCTCGCCGGTTGCGGTTTTCATCCGCTTTATGGCGGCGGCGAAGCCTCCGGGACGGTGTTTGCCGCCGGGCATGAGGTGTCTATTGCCACCATGCCCGACCGCAGCGGCCAATTCCTGCGCAACCAGCTGATCGACCGGCTGAACTCCAAGGGCCAGCCGGAAAAGCCGGTCTATAGCCTGTCAGCCAAGATCAACGAGAGCATCGACAAGCTGAACATCGCCCGCGACAGCTCGGTAACCCGCGGGCAGATCGTGCTGAAGGTCGAGTTCAAACTCACCCGGCTCGGCGATAACAAGGTCGTCTTCAACGGCATCAGCCACGCGCTCAACGCCTATAACGTGACGCCGGAGCAGTATGCCGCGCTCATCAATGAGCAGGATGCCCGCGAACGGTCGCTGGAAGAGATTGCCGACGATATCGCCCTGCGCATCGGGCTCTATCTGGAGCATGCCGAGACCGCAGCCGGCGGCTAAGGCCGCTTTCCGGCAGCCTGCAGCCCAAGGACCTGTTCCCGCATGAAGATCGCTCCGCGCTCCGTTTCCGGCTTTCTGGCTTCGCCGCCGGCGGCTGTGCGCGCGGTCCTGCTCTACGGTCCCGATGCCGGCCTGGTGCAGGAGCGTGCAGGGCTTTTGTGGAAGCGGGTGGTCGAGGATGTGAGCGACCCCTTCCGCGTCGTTGACCTTGGCGCCGACACGCTTGCCAGCGAGCCTGCAAGGCTGCTGGACGAAGCCCTTTCTCTCTCCATGTTCGGGGGCCGCCGCCTGCTGCGGCTGCGCGACGCCGACGAGCGCTGCGTAACGGCCCTTCGCGGCCTGCTGGAGGGCCCTGAGAGCGACGCCTTGACCATTCTGGAGGCTGGGGACCTGAAACCCAGCTCGGCGCTCAGGCAGCTGTTTGAGAAGGGCGATGAGCGTACCGGCGCGATTGCCTGTTATGTCGATGATGCCGGCGACGTCGCCCGGCTGCTGCGGGACGCCATGCGGGCGGAAGGCAAGGAACTGAGCCGCGATGCCGAGCTCTATCTGGCAAGCTGCCTTACCGGCGACCGCCAGCTGGCCCGCCGCGCCATTGAAAAACTCGTTCTCTATATGGGCGACGAACGCACAGTCACGCTGGACCATGCCGAAGCCAGCGTGGGTGACAGCGGTGAGCTGTCACTGGATGAAGTGGCGTTTTCCTGTGTCGATGGCGATGGTGGCGCGCTCGACAATGCGCTCGACCGGGCTTTTGCCATGGGAGAGAACAGCGTGCGCATCCTGCGCGTGGTGCAGTCCCACATTCTGCGCCTGCACCTTGTCAGCGGCCTGCTGGCCGAGGGGGCGGGAATGGATCAGGCGACAAGCCAGCTGCGTCCGCCGCTGTTCTTCAAGATCAAGGACCGCTTTACCGCCCAGGCCCGCCGCCATGCGCCGGCTCGCCTGTCCCGCGCGCTCCAGCGCCTGATGCAGACCGAGGCCGAGTGCAAGAGCGGCCGCGGCGCGGATCCGGATTTGCTCTGCCGGCAAACACTGGTCGGTCTCAGCGTGTTTTTCAAACCACGCTGAGATTCTCGCCAAAACGACAAAAAATCCGGTGAATTTACTTTATCGCGACGCTGAAAGCAGCCGCACAACCTCGTCGAGCTGATCGAGCGAGCGATAGCTGATCACCAGCTGGCCCGTTTCATTCTCGCCTTCGATCGCGACCACCAGGCCCAGCCGATCAGAGAGTGTCTGCTCGAGCTCAACGATGTTCGGATCCTTGATTTCCGAACCCGGACGCGGCACAGGGCGCGGGCGTGCGGCTTTTACCGACGCCGCCACGGCAGCCACCGGATCCGCCGGTGCCTGCACCAGCTTTTCCGTCTGGCGAACGCTGAGCCCCTGATCCACCACGCGGCGGGCCAGCAACTCGGCATCCGGCCGGTTGACGAGGCAGCGGGCGTGGCCGGCGGAAAGCCGCCCGTCCATCAGCATCGCGCGCACCGGATCCGGCAAACCAATGAGCCGCATGCTGTTGGCAACATGGCTGCGGCTCTTGCCGACGGCCTTGGCCAGATCTTCCTGGGTGTACTGGAATTCCTCGATCAGCCGCTTGTAGCCCTCGGCTTCTTCCAGCGGCGACAGATCGGCACGCTGGATGTTTTCAACGAGGGAAATTTCCGCAGCTTCGCGATCATCCATATCGCGGATGACAACCGGCACCTCATGCAACTGTGCACGCTGCGCCGCGCGCCAGCGCCGCTCACCGGCAATCAGTTCATAACGCGTCGGATCGTCGGGATCCCGGCGAACCAGCAGGGGTTGCAACACACCCTTGGCACGAATGGATTGTGCCAGCTCGTCAATCGCCTCTTCGGTGAAGACACGGCGCGGCTGGTACTTGCCGGGGCGGATATGCTCGACCGGAACGGATTTGGTGGAGCGGACCTTGTCGAGGGCCGCATAATCTTCTGCCTCGTCCCCGAACAATGCGGAAAGACCGCGGCCAAGGCCGCGCTTGGAAGCAGCACCAGCGGCGCCGGTGGCTTTTGCCTTTTCGGGGGACTTGTCAGATGGGGTTGCCGACATCAGGCAACGAGCCTCCGTTCACGCTTCAAAACTTCACTGGCGAGATGCACATAAGCCTGCGAACCGGTGCAGCGCAGATCATAGAGCAGGGCGGGTTTGCCGAAGGACGGCGCTTCCGACACGCGGACATTTCGCGGAATGACCGTCTCGTAAACCTTGTCGCCCAGGAACTCCCGCACATCGTTGGCAACCATCTCAGAGAGATTGTTGCGACGGTCGAACATGGTGAGCACCACGCCCTGGATTTCCAGTGCCGGATTGAAGGCACGCTTGACGCGTTCAATGGTACGCATCAGATGCGACAGGCCTTCCAGCGCGTAGAACTCACACTGCAGCGGCACCAGCACCGCATCGGCCGCAACAAAAGCATTCAGCGTCAGCAGGCCGAGGGAAGGGGGGCAGTCGATCAGCACGTAATCATAGGCAATGGAGCTACGCTGCACCGCCTCTCGCAGGCGGTATTCGCGGTTCTCCTCATTCACCAGCTCCAGCTCGGCGCCGGTAAGCTCCATGGAGGCAGGAATGATCTCCAGCCCGGGAATGAGAGTCGGCACGCGGGCCTGCTCCACCGTCGCTTCATCGAATAGCAGGTTATAGGAGCCGACATTACGCTCCTTGCGCGTCACACCGAGGCCGGTGGAAGCGTTTCCCTGCGGATCGAGGTCGATGATCAGTACCCGGCGCTTTACCGCGGCGAGGGCGGTGCCCAGATTGATGGCCGTCGTGGTCTTGCCAACGCCACCCTTCTGGTTGGCGACGGCGATGATACGGGGGCGATGAACGCTGTCGGTTTCGGCTGACATCGGTGATGTTCTCCTGGTCAGACGGGCTTCAGATCACTCAGTTTCAGGATCGTGGCGCCCGCCTCACTGAGAGATGGGATGCGCTCTTCGCTCATACTCCATATTTTGCGTGCTTCCGTCAATTCCGACGCTACCTGTTGTCCCTTGGGGAACAGGCACAAACCCTCGGGTTTGAGTAGGCGCATCGCCATCGCCAGAAGCTCGGAAAGGGAAGCCAAAGCACGGGCCGTTACGACATCGACCGGCGGAATCGATACCGCTTCGATACGTTTCACGTGAAACAGAATATTCTGCAGGCCCATCACACGGGCGGCTTCCCGCTGGAAACTGCTCTTGCGGCCATCGCTTTCAATCGAGTTTACCTCGATATCCGGACGCAAAACCGCCAGAACAAGGCCCGGAAAACCCGCCCCGCTACCAATATCAGCGACTCGAAGCACCCCTTGCGGCAACAGCGGGGCCATCTGGGCAGAATCCAGTATGTGCCGCCGCCAGGGATCCGCCAATGTGGCATTGGAGACCAGATTGATCCGCTTCTGCCAACGTTGCAGCAGATCGACATAGGCCGAAAGCTGCTCCAGCTGCCGGGCCGAACAGCCCGTCTGCTGCTGGAAGTCCGCGGGGGAAAGAATGTCAGGCACTGAGTTTGATATCCCGGCGTTTCACGTGGCGGAGAAGGGCAGTAACGGCAGCCGGCGTGATGCCGGAGAGGCGCGCGGCCTGCCCCAGTGTCTCCGGTTTGGCAGCCTTGAGCTTCTCCCGCACTTCGGTACTGAGGCTTCCGATGGCGTCATAGTCCAGATCGCGGGGAAGCTGAAGGGCTTCATCGCGGCGGAAGGCCCGAATGTCGGCCTCTTGCCGTACCAGATAGCCGGCATAAAGCGCGTCGATCAGAACCTGTCCCCGCACCTTTTCCGGCACTTCGCCGATGGCAGGCCACATTTCGATAATCTGCGCCGGTGAAATTTCCGGATAGCGCAGGAGATCAAGAGCGGAGCGGCGCTGGCCATCCTGATTAACTGCAAAGCCGCGCTTTGCCAGTTCAGGCGGTGTCGCCGAGCACGACGCCATCAACTCCCGTGCCCCATCCAGCTGCTGCTGCCAGGCAGAAAAATGTGCCGCCCGTTTGCTCCCCACGACACCGATATCGATGCCGCGTGCAGTCAGCCGCTGGTCGGCGTTGTCCGCGCGCAGCCGCAGGCGGTATTCAGCGCGGCTGGTAAAGATGCGATAGGGTTCGTTGGTGCCACGCGTGACCAGGTCATCCACCAGCACGCCGATATAGGCGTCAGCCCGGTCGAGCTCGAAGCGCGGCGTTTCGGCGGATGGCTGCGATGCCCGGGCACCGGCGCCAAGGGCAGCATTGATACCGGCCATCAGGCCCTGTGCCGCGGCTTCCTCGTAACCCGTGGTACCGTTGATCTGACCGGCGAGATAGAGGCCGGGCACCTTGCGGGTTTCCAGCGTGCGCTCGAGTTCGCGCGGATCGACATAGTCATACTCAATGGCATAACCCGGCCGCAGGATCGTCGCGCGCTCAAGGCCGGGAATGGCCGCGATCATTGCCGCTTGCACATCCTCCGGCAGGGAGGTGGAAATGCCGTTGGGATAGACCGTGAAGTCATCCAGCCCTTCAGGCTCAAGGAAAATCTGGTGCCGGTCCTTGTCGGCAAACCGCACCACCTTGTCCTCGATAGACGGGCAATAACGCGGGCCGCGCCCCTCGATCTGGCCGGAATACATCGGCGCCCGATGCAGGTTGGCATGGATCAGCGCATGCATCGCCGGCGTCGTATAGGTGATGTGGCAGGGGATCTGCGGCGTCGTGATCTTGTCCGTAAGGGTGGAGAAGGGCACGGGCGGGTCATCGCCCTGCTGCACCTCCAGCGCCGCCCAGTCGATGGTGCGGCCATCAAGGCGGGCAGGGGTGCCGGTCTTGAGACGGCCCATCGCAAAGCCCAGCTTCTGGATCGATTCCGCCAGCGCCACTGTCGGCTTCTCGTCCACACGGCCTGCCGGAATACGCTTTTCGCCGATGTGGATGAGCCCGCGCAGGAAGGTGCCGGTGGTGATGATCACCGCCGCCGCGGCGATGCGGCGGCCGGTGGCTGTCACCACTCCGGCAACGCGACCAGCCGTGTCGAGGATCAGATCATCGATGGCTTCGCCCAGCAGCCGGAGATTTTCCTGTTCCGCCAGCACCTGCTGCATGGCTTCACGATAGAGCTTGCGGTCAGCCTGGGCGCGCGGCCCCCGCACAGCAGGCCCCTTGGAGGCGTTGAGCATGCGGAACTGGATACCGGCCCGGTCAATCACCCGGCTCATCACGCCATCAAGGGCGTCGATCTCCCGCACCAGATGCCCCTTGCCGAGGCCGCCAATGGCGGGGTTGCAGGACATCTCACCGATCTTGGCCAGGTCGTGAGTGGCGAGCAGGGTGCTGGCACCCATACGCGCAGAAGCCGCCGCCGCTTCACAGCCGGCATGGCCACCGCCAATCACCACCACATCTACTTTCTGGTCAAAACTCATCTGATCCGTCCCGAGCCGTAACCGGCTCTCCTGCACTTCCGATTTTGATTCGGAATGATAGGGCAACGATCATTCGTTACCTCTACGCACCGAACAAGGCCTGGCCTCTGTTTCACGTGAAACAGAGCCGT
This sequence comes from Radicibacter daui, assembly GCA_030657355.1. GTDB lineage: Bacteria > Pseudomonadota > Alphaproteobacteria > Radicibacterales > Radicibacteraceae > Radicibacter > Radicibacter daui. The sequence continues at coordinate 279,657 of CP131056.1, read as the reverse complement.
CGGCTCATTTTCCGATGCAGAAATCGCGGAAAATAATATCGAGCAGATCTTCAACGTCTACCCGTCCCGTGATCCGCCCGATCTCCCGCAGGGCGAGCCGCACATCCTCCGCCGCCAGTTCCGGCAACGGTGCTGTCAGTGCCCGCACCAACGCTTCCCTGGCCTCGGAAACAGCCGTACGGTGCCGGACCCGGGTGATGCCGGGAGCCGCGCCGGGGGCTGCCCTGTCCGCCACAGCCGCACCAAGTGCAGAGAGCAGGGCAGCGAGGCCACCAGCCGCGGCGACCGAAACGGCGATAACCGGATGGCCGGCAATAACCTCCGGAACCACCGCACCAGCCTCATCGACCTTCGTCACCAGGACCAGGCAATTCTCATCAAGCAGCGCGAGCGTTTCGCTATCCGGCGCCGCTGAGGCATCAAACAGGGCCAGCTTCAGATCGGCGGAACGGGCCCGTTCCAGCGCCCGGCGAATGCCCTCCGCTTCCACCCGATCTGCCGTTTCGCGCAGGCCCGCCGTGTCCCACAGGATAACCGGCAGGCCACCAAGATCGAGATGCACCTCGATCACGTCCCGCGTGGTGCCGGCGAGGTCGGAGACGATCGCCACATCCCGGCGGGCAAGGGCATTCAGCAGGCTGGACTTGCCGGCATTCGGGGCGCCGATAATGGCAACGGCCACCCCTTCGCGCAGCCGCTCACCCCGGCCGCCATCATCCAGATGGGCCGCCATCCCGGCAATCAGCGCCTCTACTTCCGGCCGCATCGTTGCGCTCAGACCTTCCGGCAAATCCTCGTCGGGAAAGTCGATCTCGGCTTCCTGGTAGGCGAGGGTGCGGGCCAGGCGATCGGACCAGCTGTCATAAAGGCGGGAAAGCCCGCCTTCGAGCTGGCGCAGGGCCTGGCGGGCCTGGGCAGAGGTTTCGGCATCGACAAGGTCGGCAATGCCTTCGGCCTGGGTCAGGTCGAGCCGGCCATTCTCAACCGCACGGCGGGTAAATTCACCCGCCTCGGCCGGCCGCAACTCCGGCATCGCCGCAAGGCTGGCCATCACGCCGGCGCTCACGGCGCGGCCACCATGCAGGTGCAGCTCCACCACATCCTCGCCGGTAAAGCTTGCAGGCCCTGCAAAGCGCAGCACCAGCGCCTCGTCCAGCACGGCATCCGTCACCGGGTCCTTCAGCCGGCGCACACTGGCAAGGCGGGGGGCCGGCAAGGTGTCCTCACCCTGCAACCGCCGCAGGGCTGTGGTGGCTGCCGGGCCGGAAATCCGCACCACGGCCACACCCCCGCGACCGGGCGGTGTCGCGCTGGCAAAAATCGTCTCACGCATGAAGGGGCAACAGGCTCATGAAGGGTGAAAGGCGGAAGGCAGAAAGAAAAACTCAGCTCCCGGACTTGCCGCTGCCGCCGGTCATATTCTGCCAGAACATCTTCTGCAACTGCTCAAGCCCCTGGGCGCCCATCGGCAGCCAGGCCTTCATCATCGCTTCCGGGTCCATGGATTTGATGTTGGCGAGCAACTGCTCCTGCACCCGTTCCATCAGCGCCTGCTGCATGGGCTGGACATCCGGCAGACCAAAAAAGGTCCGCAGCTCTTCCGGTGTGCAGTCGATATCGAATTTGATCTTCATCGCGTGCCGCCTTTTCCTCTGGTGCCGGGTCCGGATCCGCGCTCGTGACAGGGCAGCTTACACGAGCCGCCGGCCCTTGGCTGCCCCGGTATCGCCTTCCAAAATTGAAGCCGGGCAGGGGGTTGCCGGGCTCCCGGCGCGGCCCCATTGTCAGGTCCATGATGCTGCAAAACCGCCTCGCCGAAACCGCCAGCCCCTATCTGCTCCAGCATGCCGACAATCCCGTGGCCTGGCAGCCATGGGATAGTGAAGCGCTGCGCCTTGCCCGGGAGCAGGGCAAACCCATCCTGCTTTCCATCGGGTATGCTGCTTGCCACTGGTGCCACGTGATGGCGCATGAAAGCTTCGAGGATACGGAGATTGCCGCCCTCATCAACGAGGCCTTCATCCCCATCAAGGTTGACCGCGAGGAACGGCCGGATCTGGACATGCTTTACCAGCAGGCGCTCGCCGTCATGGGCCAGCAGGGCGGCTGGCCGCTGACCATGTTCCTGACCCCGGCAGGGGACCCGTTCTGGGGTGGCACCTATTTTCCGCCCCGCGCCCGTTGGGGTCGGCCGGGTTTTGCCGACATTCTGGCGGGACTGGCCGGTACGTGGGCGAATGAACCGCACAAGGTGGAGCAGAACCGGGCCGCTCTGGTTGCTGCTGTCAGCCGCCTTTCCGCGCCGCCCGAAGTGGACGACGAGGAGGAGCTGGAAGCCCTCACTCCGGCTCATCTGGACCGCATGGCAAAGCTTCTGGCAGGTCGCATCGATATGCAGCATGGCGGCATCGGCGACGCACCCAAGTTCCCCAATACCGGAATCCTGACGCTGCTGTGGCGCGGTGCCTGGCGCAGCAACGACAATGCCCTGCGCCAGGCCGTCATCACCAGCCTTGTCCACATGGCCGACGGCGGCATCTACGACCATCTGGGCGGCGGTTTTGCGCGCTATTCCACCGACCGTGAGTGGCTGGTGCCGCATTTCGAAAAGATGCTCTACGACAATGCGCTGCTCGTGGACCTGATGGTCGATGTATGGCGCGGCGAGCCGGCCTCAACCCCGCTGCGGCCGCTGCTGGCAGAGCGGATTGAGGAAACCGTTATCTGGCTTGCCCGCGAAATGGCAACCGACGGCGGGGCCTTTGCCGCCACCATCGATGCCGACAGCGAAGGCGAAGAGGGCGCCTTCTATCTCTGGGACAAGGCGGAGATCGATGGGCTGCTGGGCCCGGCGGCTGCGGGTTTTGCCCGGGTCTATGGCGTCACCCGGCACGGCAATTTCGAAGGCCGCACCATTCTGGGCCGTCTGGCGGATCCGGGCCAGCGCGGCACGGCTGATGAAGAAGCGGAACTTGCCCGCTGCCGCGGCCTGCTGCTGGCCGCCCGTGACGGGCGGATCCGGCCAGCGACGGACGACAAGATTCTGGCGGACTGGAACGGGTTGATGATTGCCGCTCTCGCCCGGGCAGCCTTTACCTTCAACCGGCCGGACTGGCTGGCGATGGCCGAAAAGGCCTGGAATTTCATAATTACGCATATGATGACGCCGGAGGGAAAGCTGCGTCATTCATGGCGTGAAGGGCGGCCGGGGCCCGACGGTTTTCTGGAAGACTATGCCGCCATGGCCCGGGCTGCCGTGGTCCTCAGCCAGGTCACCATCACAATGGATGGCCGGCAGAAGCGGGAGCGTTATCTGCAGCAGGCAAAACAGTGGCTTGAGATTGTCGAGCACCATTTCGCCGCGCCGGCGCCCGGTGGTTATTACATGACGCCGGCAGATGGCGAACCGCTCTTCAGCCGCAGCCTCAGTGCTGCCGACGCAGCAACCCCTTCCGGCAATGGCCTGCTGATGGAAGTTTTTGCAAGCCTTCACGCCCTGACCGGGGTAACGGAGTGGGAGGGGCGGGCACGCCAGCTCGTCAGCGCCTTTCTGCCCCAGATCGCCCAAAATTTCTTTCCCTACGCCAGCCTCATCAACGCAACCGAGCAGGCAATGATGCCGGTTCAGCTGGTCATCGTCGGTAAGGCCGGCACCCCTGATCTCCTTGCCCTCATAGAAGCCGTCAGGGCCTGCCCGTTTCCGGCCTGGACGCTCACCATCCGCGAGGAGGAAGAAGCACTGCCGGCAGGCCATCCAGCGGCCGGCAAGGGGCTCGTGGGGGGCAAGGCTGCGCTTTATGTGTGCGAGGGACAAACCTGTCTGGCACCGCTGACTGATCCGGCAGCGGTTGCCGGTTTCATGGCGTATCGCCCGTCCGGATGGGCCCCGGCCCCCAGCCATTAGGAGTGCGCCGCCGCTCCGGCCGCCAGGCCGGATCGCGGCTGGCGTTCACCAGCCGGTCCACCAGCTCTTCAAAACCCACCTCGGCCTTCCAGCCCAGCTTCTCCGCGGCTTTTGCCGGATTTGCGCGGCTGACGGAAATATCGAGCGGGCGCAGCAGGGCAGGGTGGGTATCGGTATGATCCTGCCAGTTGAGACCAACAGCCCGGAAGGCGAGGTCCAGAAAATCGGAGAGTGGCCGGCTAGCCCCGGTGGCGATCACATAATCATCCATCACCGGCTGCTGCATCATGCGCCAGATGGCCTCGACATATTCCGGTGCCCAACCCCAGTCGCGCTGGATGTCGATATTTCCCAGCGACAGCCGCTCCCGCGAGCCGGCAGCGATCCTCACCGCCGCATCGACAATCTTGCGGGTAACGAAATGGCCTGGGCGCAGCGGGCTTTCATGGTTGAAGAGGATGCCGGTGCAGGCCGGCATGCCATAGGCTTCGCGATAATTGGCAACGGTCCAGAAGGCGGTGGCCTTGGCCGTGGCATAAGGGCTGCGCGGACGAAAGGCAGAGGCCTCATTTGCCGGATCCGGCGTATCGCCGAAACATTCGGATGAGCCGGCATTATAGAATTTGGCCTTGCTGCCCATCAGCCGCAGGCATTCGAGGATGTTGAGCACCGAGAGATTGATGCTCTCATGCGCTTCCATCGGCTGCTCGAAGGAAAGCCCGACGGAGGTCTGGCCAGCGAGATTATAGATCTCGTCCGGATCGCATTCCCTCAAGGTCTTGTAGATGCTGCGAAAATCGTTGGTCACCATTGAGGTGAGGCGCACTTTGTCGCGCACCCGCAGCAGGTCAAGATTGGCGAAGCGGCCCTGCCCCTGGTCTCGCGACGTGCCGATGACCGAATAACCTTTGTCGACCAGAAGCCGGGCAAGGTAGGCACCATCCTGGCCGGAAATACCGATAATCAGGGCTACGGGCATGCGCTCATCCGCTTCGCCGGGGGTCAATAACAAAGGCCGCCCCCGCGCGCTTGCAGGGGCGGCCTTCTGTTATACGGCCAAACCGGTGATTACTGGTTCATGCTCTGGAAGAAATCGTCATTGCTCTTGGTGTATTTGAGCTTGTCGAGCAGGAAGTCGATCGCCTCGTTCGGGCCCATCGGCATGAGGATGCGACGCAGCACCCACATCTTCGACAGCGTGCCGCGTTCGACCAGCAGCTCTTCCTTGCGGGTACCGGACTTGCCGATATCGATGGCCGGGAATGTGCGCTTGTCGGAGATCTTGCGATCAAGCACGATTTCCGAGTTACCGGTGCCCTTGAACTCTTCGAAGATCACTTCATCCATACGGCTGCCGGTATCGATCAGCGCCGTGGAGATGATGGAAAGGCTGCCACCTTCCTCGATATTGCGGGCGGCACCGAAGAAGCGCTTCGGGCGCTGCAGGGCATTGGCATCGACACCGCCGGTCAACACCTTGCCGCTGCTCGGCACCACGGTGTTGTAGGCGCGGGCGAGGCGGGTGATGCTGTCGAGCAAAATAACGACGTCGCGCTTGTGCTCGACAAGGCGCTTGGCCTTCTCGATCACCATTTCGGCAACCTGCACATGGCGGGCGGCCGGCTCGTCGAAGGTGGAGGAAATGACCTCGCCATTCACCGACCGCGCCATGTCCGTCACTTCTTCCGGGCGCTCGTCGATGAGCAGCACGATCAGATAGACTTCCGGATGGTTGGTGGCGATGGCGTGGGCGATGTTCTGCAACATCACCGTCTTGCCGACGCGCGGCGGCGCCACGATGAGGGCGCGCTGGCCCTTGCCGATCGGGGCGACCAGATCGATGACACGGCCGGTGAAATCCTTGCCCTGATTGCCCTTGCGCTCGCCTTCCTTCGGCTCGGCCATTTCCAGCTCGAGCTTCAGGCGCTCATCCGGGTACAGCGGCGTCAGGTTGTCAAAGTTGATACGCTGGCGCACGCGCTCCGGCGGATCGAAGTTGATGCTGTTGACCTTGAGCAGGGCGAAATAGCGCTCGCCATCCTTCGGCGCGCGGATCTGCCCTTCCACCGTATCGCCGGTGCGCAGGCCAAAGCGGCGCACCTGGCTGGGGCTTACATAGATGTCATCCGGGCCGGGAAGATAATTGGCCTCGGGGGACCGCAGGAAACCGAAACCGTCAGGCAGAACTTCCAGCACGCCGTCGCCGAAGATCGGCACTTCATCGTCGGCAAGCTTCTTGAGAATGGCGAACATCATGTCCTGTTTGCGCAGCGAATGCGCATTCTCGATGCTGAGCTCCTCCGCAAAAGCGAGGAGTTCGGCCGGAGATTTGACCTTGAGTTCGGCGAGATGCATGGAGGTTCGATCCTGGGGGAACTGATATTCCGGAGATACGGTTCGGGCGCGTCCGGAACAGAATTGACGGCAATGATGGCAGCAAGAAAGCGGCAGGAAGGGTCGCGAAAGGAATGCTTAAGGAATAAGGAGCCGGCAATGGAGAAGGGACCGGCCTATCGCTTCCGTTCGCGCCAGATCCGGTAACGGGCAGGATCCTCCAACCTTGTAACAAGGCCCGAGGACTGCCCGACATCGGGGCAACCGGAACTTCTTCCGTAAGGCGATGGGTCTAGTAAGACACGCCACGGTCAGATGTCAACGCCTTGCTCTGATGAAATGCGCGGGAGCTCAAAAAGGTTTCACGATGACCATGATGACGATGACGATCATCAGCAGAGTCGGTACCTCGTTGGCAATCCGGAATGTTTTCTGCGTACGGGTGTTGGCATCACGGGCAAAGGCCTTGAGCCAGCCGCCATAAATGCCGTGAACCGCGCTCATCAGCAGTACCAGCAGCAGCTTCAGATGAAACCAGCCCTGGGAAAAGATCGATGGATCCATGGCAACCATCGAGCCACCGAAGACCCAGGTAGCGATCATCGCCGGGCTCATGATGAAGCGGTAAAGCCGCCATTCCATGACCTTGAAGCGCTCCGATGCATCGCTGCCGGGGGCGGCATCGCAGTGATAGACGAAGAGCCGCGGCAGATAGAGCATACCGGCCATCCACGAGATGACCGAAATGACATGGAATGCCTTGAGCCAGAGATAGAGCATCGTTGTCCAAGCCTCCTTTTATGCCGGAACAGCCGTGCGACACGGCCGGATCCGGCTGATTATTGTTGCCGGTAAAACGCCCTGCCGCGCAGGCTGGCTAGCTCAGTTGAAGGCACAGCCGCCGAAATGTCCGGGGCAGAGCCGGCTTCCCCCTTCAGCCTGGCAAACCGTCTGTTTCGGGCTGGCGAGAACCTGGCGCACCAGCCCGGCCAGTCCGGAGATGAATTCCGGCTCGGTGCCAACGGTGGGCACCGTGTGGTAGGACGGCACCCCGATCTCCCGGGCAAGATCACGATACTCGATATCGAGTTCCACCAGCGTTTCCGAATGTTCGGAGACGAAGGCAATCGGCACCACAACCAGCGGCACCTTGTCGCGCCCGCCGCGCTTCACCTCATCCTCGGTCGAAGGGCCGATCCACTCCATGGGTCCGACACGGGACTGGTAACAATTGATCCAGTCGAGCCCGGGGATATCCAGCTTCTTCACCAGGGCTTCGGCGGTGCGTTCGCACTGCCACTGATAAGGATCGCCGGCATCGACGATCTTTTTCGGCAGGCCATGGGCGGAAAACAACACGCGCGGGCTACCGTGCTGGCTTGCCACCTCGTACCGCTCGCGAATAAGCCGCGCATTGGCGGCGATGAAACCTTCATTAACCGGATAGCAGCACAGGGTGCGTGTCGGTGCCGTAAGGCCGAACTGGTGAGCTGCCACGGTCCAGACCTTGAGTGAGGAGGCCGTCGTCGTCGTTGACCATTGCGGATAGAGCGGCAGCAGGATCACTTCGTCCGCGCCCCAGTCACGCACCGCCGTTACCGTCTCCGGTGTCATCGGGTTCCAGTAACGCATGGCGATGAAGACGCGGATATTTTCCTCGCGGTCGGCAAGCGCCGCTTCCAGCGCCCGGGCCTGCGCTTCGGTATTAGGCAGAAGGGGAGAGCCGCCCCCCATCTTCTCATAAATGTGCTTGGCCGTCGGCGTGCGGCGCTTGGCAATCAGCCAGGCAAGCGGCGTGCGCACGATGCCGGGCAGACGAATAATCGCCGGATCGTTGAAGAGGTTGAAAAGGAACGGCCGCACCGCTTCCTGACGATCCGGGCCACCGAGATTGAAGAATACGATGGCTGTTTTTTTGCCACTCAACACCAATGCTCCCGCTTCAATAACGCCTTGCGCCGCCTGATACGTGCTGTGCCGGCCCGGTGGATCAAGTGGACGTTATGGCTCAGGCCCCGGCCGAGCGCAGATAGTCGCTGAGTTCAGCCACATGGTCCGGCGGCGTGGTCTGCAGAATGCCATGGCCAAGATTGAAGATATGCCGATGGGTGCCAAAGGTCCGGCGCAGGGCACGGGCACGGCCCATCATGGCTTCCCCGCCGGCAACCAGCGAAACCGGATCGAGGTTGCCTTGCACCACGGCCAGCGGCGCAAGCTCGCTCGCCGCCCAGGAAGCCGGCACCGAGGTATCGATGGAGAGGCCCGTCACCTTCGTTTCGGAAGCGTATTTTTTATAGAGAATGCCGGCACCACGCGGAAAGCCGATGATCGGCAGATCCGGAAATTCAGCCCTGAGCGCAGAGACGATCCGCACTGTCGGCCCGATAACCCACTGCTCGAAGGCCGCTTCGTCGAGCGCGCCGGCCCAGCTGTCAAAAAGCTGCACCACCTCGGCGCCGCAGCGAACCTGACGGGCCAGATAAGCCGTCGTCGCTTCGACCAGCAGATCCATCAGCCGCCCGAAAAGCTGCGGGGCTTCCATCATCATCTTTTTGACGATGGCAAATTCCTTCGATCCGCCGCCTTCCACCATGTAGGTCGCGACGGTCCAGGGAGCGCCGGCAAACCCGATCAGCGAAACTTCTGCCGGCAGGGCCTGGCTCAGGTTCGTGACGGTCTGATAGACCGGGGCCAGCTTGTCATGCAGGCCGGTGATGGAAAGTTTTTCCAGATCCGCCGCGCTACGGATGGGCTCAAGCTTCGGCCCTTCACCAACCGTAAAACCGACATCCTGTCCAAGCGCGTGGGGCACTACGAGAATGTCCGAAAACAGGATCGCCGCATCCATGCCATAACGGCGGATCGGTTGCAGCGTCACTTCGGTAGCAAAATCCGGCCGGTAACAAAGTTCGAGGAACCCGCCAGCGGTAGCCCGGACCTCACGATACTCCGGCAGGTAACGTCCTGCCTGCCGCATGAACCAGAAGGGGCTGCGGCCGATATCCTCTCCGGCAAGAACGCGCAGGAAGGGTTTGTTCTTTGCCGCCGGCATGGTCGCTTGAAGATCCCTTGAAGAGAAATGGAAATCCGTCCGGTCAGGATGCCGGAAAATCTGCTGGCCGAAAGGTAGCGATCCGGACCGGCACGTCCATCCCTGATTTCCTACATTCTTTTTAAAAGGATCTTGGAAGTGGCTTTTGTAGATAGCTGTGGAAAACGGGGATCCTGTTTCATGCACAGCCTTATCCACAGCTTTTTCCTACCTGTGCGAGTCGTCCACCAGGACCTGGGAATATCTTGTAGGCGACTCGTCGAGACTCGTCAGGATCCTGCGAGTCGCCAAAGCTGTGGATAACCCCCACAGAAACCCTCACTTTCCGAGTCGTTCTCATGATTCACAGGACCTGACGGTTTTTGCCTTGTCCGGCGGCAAGGTCTGGGGAGGATCTTCGAGATCCCGGGGACAAGTTTTTTCATTCCCCCATCCACACGACTTATCCACATCCTGCGAACAGGGTCCTGTGGGAGTCCTTGCAAAATGCCGATTGTTGGCGTCACGGCTTGACAGCTGGCCGCTGCCGCCGCACCACCGGCTGAGTCCGAAACGGCCCTTGGAGTCTGACGAGTCATGTCCATTGCTTCCCCCGATCCGGCGCCCCTCCTGACCTCTCAGCCGGTGGTGCTGGCGTCAGGCAGTGCCACCCGGCGCACGATGCTGGAAAATGCGGGACTCGACCTGGTTATCGACGTGCCGAATGTCGATGAGAGCGAGATCAAGGAAGCTTTCCGGGCAGAAGGTTTGCCGGTGGAAGCCGTGGCCGAGGCGCTGGCCGAACTCAAGGCGTCCCGGGTAAGCCGCCGGCACGGGTTGCTCTATACGGTGGCCGCCGACCAGATGCTGGAATGCGATGGCGAGTGGTTCGACAAACCGACCAACCGGGAAGAAGCGCGCGAAACCCTGCGCAAACTCTCCGGCAAACCGCACCAGCTGATTTCCTGTGCCGTTGTGATGCGCAATGGCGAGCGGCTGTGGCACCACATCGACCGGGCAAAATTGATGGTGCGTAGCCTTAGCGATGATTTTATCGAAGCCTATCTGGACCAGATCGGCGAGGCCGCCTACAGCTCGGTAGGCGCCTATCAGCTGGAAGGGCTGGGGGCGCAGCTCTTCGTCTCCGTCCAGGGCGACCATTTTACCATTCTCGGTATGCCGCTGCTGCCGTTCCTGCAGTTCCTGCGCCTCAACAAAGTACTTCGGACCTGAAAAAAGATGCTGATAAACGGGAAAACCGCGGTGGCCGGCGTCATCGGATGGCCGGTTTCGCACTCAAAATCACCGCTGCTGCATAATTTCTGGTTTCGTGAATACGGCATCAACGGCGCCTATGTGGCTTTTCCGGTCGCACCAGGACGTTTCGAAAGCGCAATTTCTGGTCTCGTTGCTCTTGGGCTGAAGGGCGCCAACGTCACCGTGCCTTACAAGGAAGCAGCGCTGGAAGCGGCGGATCTGGTTTCCGACGAAGCGGCGCGTATTGGCGCGGCCAATACGCTGGTTGTGCTGGAAGACGGGCGGATCGAGGCCCGGAATACCGACTGCTTCGGCTTCACCGAAAATCTGCGCCATGGTGCGCCGGGCTGGCAGCCACAACGGGCGCCCGCCGTGGTGCTGGGGGCAGGGGGAGCATCGCGTGCCGTCCTGGTCGGTCTCTTGGATGCCGGCGTGCCGGAAATTCGCCTGATCAATCGCAGCCGCGCCAAAGCCGATACACTTTCAAAACAACTTGGCACGGGCGGATCCGGGCGGATCCGCGTGCTGGATTGGGAAGAGCGCTCGGCCGCACTTCAGGATGCCGGACTTCTTGCCAATACCACCAGCCTCGGCATGGGCGGCCAGCCGGCGCTCGATATCGACCTTGGAGCGCTGCCGGAGACGGCAACCGTGACCGACGCGGTCTATACCCCGCTGGAGACGCCCTTGCTCAAGGCTGCGCGGCATCGCGGCAATGTCTGTGTCGATGGGCTTGGCATGCTGCTTTATCAGGCCGTCAGCGCATTCGAGGCCTGGTTCGGCGTGCGGCCGGATGTAACGCCGGCGCTTCGTGCCCACCTGCTGGGGGCGGATCTGCCCGCAGCCCGTCCGGCATGATCGTTCTCGGCCTCACCGGCTCGATCGGCATGGGCAAATCGACCGCGGCAGCGATGCTGCGGCGCATGGGCGTGCCGGTGTGGGATGCGGATGAGGCCGTGCACCGGCTTTACCGGCCTGGAGGGGCCGGAGCAAAGGCGATTGCCGGCCTTGCTCCTTCCGCTGTCGGGCCTGACGGGGTCGACCGGCGAAAACTGGCGGGAATGATTGGCGCGGATCCGGCACTGCTTGGCCGTATCGAAAAAGTCATCCATCCGCTGGTGTGGCAGGACGAGCGGAATTTTCGCCGGCGGTGCCGGTTTCTGCGCGCGCCGGTGATCGTGCTCGACGTGCCGCTGCTGCTGGAGAACTGGCGGCCGGCCCGCTGCGATGCGATTATCGTTGTCTGGGCGCCGGCTTTCCTGCAGCGGCAGCGGGTTCTGGCCCGGCCGGGCATGACGGCGGAGCGCTTCGGGGCACTGCTGGCCCGGCAGATGCCGAGCGTGGAGAAAAAGCGCCGGGCCGACTATGCTGTGGCAACCGGCCTCGGCAAGGCCGCCACCTGGCAGGCCCTTGCGGGCATTATCCGGCGGCTCCGGACAGAAAACGGTCTTTGACGGCCGGGAGAAGAGTCATGCGGGAAATTGTACTCGATACCGAAACGACTGGTCTTGAACCCTCCGAAGGGCACCGGCTGGTTGAAATCGGCTGCGTTGAGCTCATCAACCATGTCTCCACCGGTCGCAATTTCCACGTCTATATCAATCCGCAGCGCGAGGTGGAGGCAGAGGCCGCCGCCGTCCATGGCCTGACTACCGAGTTTCTGTCGGACAAGCCGGTCTTTGCCGAAGTCGTCAATGATTTCCGGGCTTTTATCGGCGACGACAAGCTGGTGATCCACAACGCCACCTTCGATATGCGCTTCCTCAATCACGAGCTGACCATGCATGGTTTCCCGACCATGCCGTCAGACCGTGCGATCGATACGCTGGCAATGGTGCGTCAGCGTTTCCCGGGCGCGCCGGCCAGCCTCGATGCGCTTTGCCGTCGCTTCGGCATCGACAATTCCGGCCGTACGCTGCACGGCGCGCTTCTCGACGCCCAGCTGCTGGCCGAGGTTTATCTGGAACTGCAGGGCGGGCGGCAGCCCGGTCTTATCCTTGCCGATAACGTCCTGGGCGGGACGAGCGCGGGCGGCGGCCTGGCCATGGCCCCGATCCGCAAGGGCGAGCGGCGCGAGCCGAGGGTGTTTACACCCACCCCGGAGGAGCTGGAGGCGCACAGCGCCATGGTCGGCAAGCTCAAGAACCCGATCTGGGAAAAGTTGCGCTCCTCATCGGCTGCCGAATAACATTTTCCTGGCGAAACAAAAAAGCCCGGCCCCTTCTCGGGGACCGGGCTTTTTGCTGTCAGCTTGCCTTCCGCTCAGGCAGCGGCGGCCTTGCGGCGCAGGAGTTCGACAAAGTCGACCGGCGGAATGAGCAGCGGGGCGAAGCCGGCATCGCGCGTGGCGTCGGAGACGATGGCGCGGGCGAAGGGGAAGAGAAGGCGCGGGCCTTCGATCATCACTACGCTCGGCATATGCTCTTCCGGCACGCCGTCAGCCACGACGACCACGCCGCCATAGGAAAGCTCGACGATGAAGACCGTTTTCTCTTCATTCTCGCCGCCCTTGGCATCGGCCTTGATGCGCAGGATGACTTCAAACACGCGGCGCTCCTGATCGAGCACACGGGCATTGACGTCGACAGCGACGGAAATGTTGGGCGCGGGCTGGCCGGGAAGCAGGGTCTCGGGGGCGCCCGGGCTTTCGACCGACATGTCCTTGATATACTGGGCCAGTACGCTCAGCGGCGCGGACGGGGGATTGGCGCCGGCCGAGGCGGTTTCGTCGGTCATCTCTGAATAGCTCCCGGTTTGGTCTTTTATCGGCTTGTGAAAGGTCGTTGCGCCGGCAGCGCGCCGGCCAAGGCCTCTGGCCTAGCACAGCGCCGGGGGCGACTCAATGTGCGGTCTTGGCCGCAGGCTCACCTGGGGGCGAGGGGCGGTTTCAGCTATTACCCGATCCGCTGTCGCGCGGCGGCATTTCTTCGTACTCGACATCGACCACGGTGCGGCTGCGCAGCGAGGAATCCGGCTTGCCGGACTGGCTGCGGCGGGAGCTGAACTGCCACTGGCTGAAATTTCCGCCGCCCCGGCGCCGGCCAGCGTCGACCGTCCGCCAGACAAGGCCGCCAAGGGCCCGGCGCAGCGGGCCGACCAGCAACAGCAGGGCAATCGCATCGGTAAGGAAACCCGGCACGATCAGCAGAAAACCGGCGGCAATGACACAAAGTCCGTTCGACAGCTCATCGACAGGCACGCCGCCGCTTTCCATGGCCGCCTGTACCCGGGCCATGGTTGCCAGCCCCTGATAGCGGATGAGCTGCATGCCGATCAGCGCCGAGGCGACGATCCACAGAAGGGTTGCCGCAAGGCCGATGGCGCTGCCGATTTCGACAAAGAGAGCGATCTCGATGACAGGCAACAGCGCCAGGAACATTAAAAGGGGCATTGGTCTTTCCGGGGGGTTCGTGGACAAATGCGCCGGCAGCCCGGCCGGCGCAAGGCGGTGACCTTGTTGTTTGGACCGCTCCACCTTATCTGGTAGCGTGCGCGGGGTGATACCAGAGTAAATCGGACGGCATTGCCAGACTTTTTGTCGCCAGAGCAAACCGACCGGCCGATTTGATGGTTATTTCCCGGTGGATGGATTGAATGGCGGCATGTGCCGCACGCGACGGAAGCAGGTCTATGGGCGGCGATTCTTTTCTCATTGATATAATTGTGTTCGCAGCGATTGCCCTGTTTCTAGGCCTTCGTCTCTATAACGTGCTGGGCAAGCGCCACGGCGACGAACGCCAGCGCCCGACAACTCCCTTTGAACGCAAGAGCGATGACGCGCGCGGCAAGCCTGCCGCCGAGCGCGATACCGTCATTCCCTTCCCGGGAAGCGCACGCGGCGATGAGGCGGCTGCCGGGCAAGGTGAGGAGGAGGCTTTTGAAGGCCCGGTGTCCATTGCCGCCCAGATCACCCGTGTGGAAAAGGCCGATCCGTCTTTCAATGAAAACGACTTCCTGCACGGGGCCAGGGCAGCCTTCAGCATGATCGTCGAAGGTTTTGCCCGGGGTGACCGCGCGCTGCTGAAGCCGCTGCTGGCGCCGCCGGTCTACAGCGCCTTCGATCAGGCCATCGGCGAGCGTGAGGCCGCCGGCCAGGTCCGCAAGACCGAAATCAGCTCCGTCGACGAGGCCGATATCGTCTTCGCCAGCATCGAGGGTGGCCAGATCCGGATCGAAGTCCGGCTTGTCTCGCATCAGATCGATGTGACGACGGATGCCGACGGCGCCGTGATGGAAGGCGACGCCCATGAGGTGCATGAGGTCGTCGACCTCTGGACCTTTGCGCGCAAGGTGCGTTCGCCCGATCCGAACTGGATGCTGGTGGCAACCCGCGTCCCTTCCTGATCTGCCGGTTCTTGTCACGCGATGTCCGAGGCTGCCTTGACACCGTCGTCCCTTCGTATGCCCATGCTCCGCCTGCGTCCGGCCCTCAGTATGCTGGCGCTCGGTCTTGCCGCGCTTGTCCTCTATGCCTGTGGCCCCAAGCCGCCGCCGAGTGCAGAAGCGCCGGCCGGTCCGGAGCTGCCGCGTTACCGTCAGGCCAGCTTTCAGGATCTGCCCGGCTGGCAGGCTGACAGTGTTTCCGCCGCCTTGCCGGCCCTGCAAAAATCCTGCGCCCGGATGGCCAGGCAGCCGGCCGACAAATCCGTGCGTGCGGTTTCCGCAGCGGCGGGCGCCTCTGCTTTCGGGACGCTTGCCGCCTGGCAGCAGGCCTGCGCCGGCCTTGCCAGTCTGCCGGCGGGCAACGATGGCGCCGCCCGCGCCGCGATCGAGCGGCTGTTCCAGCCCTGGAGCGTCAGCGGTGACAGCGGCAGCGACGGGCTTTTTACCGGCTATTACGAGCCGGAGCTGAACGGCTCGCTTACCCGCTCGGCAAAGTTCAATGTGCCGCTCTATCGCCGGCCGGGCGATATCGTCGAGGCCGATCTCGGCCAGTTTTCCACTGATCTTGCCGGCCGCAAGCTGACCGGCAAGGTGGAGAACGGTCGCTTCATTCCTTATGACGACCGGGCCGCTATCGTGGCCAAAGGCCTTTCCGGCCGGGCGGATGTGCTGGTCTGGGCGGCGGATCCGGTGGCGGCCTTCTTCCTGCAAATCCAGGGATCGGGCCGGGTCGAGCTTTATGGCGCCGATGGCAGGCCGACGGGCGAGACCCTGCGTGTGGGGTATGAAGGGCAGAACGGGCGGACCTATGTCGCCATCGGCAAGGTGCTGCTCGAGCGCGGAGAACTGGCGCGGGATGGCGTTTCCATGCAGTCGATCCGCGACTGGCTGAAAGCGCATCCCGGCGATGCAGCCTCGGTCATGAATGCCAATCCCAGCTATGTCTTCTTCAAGAAGCTGACGACGGCGCAGCCGCTTGGCGGGGAAGGTGTGGAACTGACGCCCGGCCGCTCGCTGGCGGTCGACCGGCGGGTAATGCCCTATGGCGTGCCGCTCTGGCTCGATGCGGCCGATCCGCTGAAGCCGGAAAACCGTCTGCAGCGTCTCATGGTGGCGCAGGATACCGGCGGGGCCATTCGCGGCGCCGTGCGCGGCGATGTGTTCTGGGGCGCCGGCGAGGATGCCGAGGCGCAGGCCGGCGTCATGAAAAGCCCCGGGCGTTTCTGGGTGCTGCTGCCGCGCGGTGTTGCGCCAGCCCCGGTTTCTTAAGCGCATTTGACGCGCCTTTGGGCATAAAGCGTCGTGGCATAACGGTTTTTGCCGTGCGAAACTCCGCTCGCACATAGAACAAGAACCGGCTTCTCGACTGGAGAGGTTTCGCCCGATGCCCGAAACCGTCCCTGCTGCGACCGGCGGCACGCTTCCCGACGGGCAGCGGCCGCGGGTCGGGCTTTTTGTAACCTGCCTCGTCGATCTGATGCGGCCATCGGTGGGTTTTGCCGCCGTCCGGCTATTGGAGGCGGCAGGCTGCGAGGTCGTGGTGCCGCCGGCCCAGACCTGCTGCGGCCAGCCGGCCTATAACAGCGGCGACCGCAAGGCAGCCCAGGCGCTCGCCCGGCAGGTGATCAGCGCCTTCGAGGGGCTGGACCATATCGTCGCGCCCTCCGGTTCCTGCGCCGGGATGCTGGCACACCACCTGCCCACGCTGTTTTCCCCGGAAGATGCCTGGCATGGCCGCGCCACGGCGCTCGCCGCCCGTTGCCACGAACTCACGTCCTTTCTGGTCGATGTCCGGGGGATGGAAGCGGTGGCGGCGCGCTATGAGGGGCGGGTCACCTACCATGACAGCTGCTCGGGCCTCAGGGAACTGAAGGTCAAGCAGCAGCCCCGCCGGCTGCTGGCCTCGGTCGAGGGGTTGAGCCTTACGGAGCTGCCGGGCGCCGAGGTTTGCTGTGGTTTTGGCGGGACCTTCTGCGTCAAATATCCCGAAGTCTCCGGCAAGATCGTCTCGGAAAAAACCAGGGATATTGCAGCAACCGGGGCTGAAACCCTGCTTGCCGGCGACATGGGCTGCCTGCTCAACATCGCCGGCCGCCTTGCCCGCGAAGGCAAGGATGTCGCCGTGCGTCACGTCGCCGAAGTGCTGGCCGACATGACGGATGCCGCGCCGCCCATTGGCCGGGGACCGCTGGAAGGAAGCCGTCGATGAGGCCGACATCCCATGCCTTCAACCGCAATGCCCATGCGGCCCTTGCCGATGAAAGGCTGCAGGAAGCGCTGAACGGCACGCCGCAGGGCATGCAGAGCCGGCGGGCAAGCGCGGTGGCGCAATTGCCCGAATTCGAGGCGCTGCGCGAACATGGCCGCGAGATCAAGAACCATGTCATCGCCCATCTCGACCTTTATCTCCTGAAGTTCGAGGAGGCGGTTACCCGTCAGGGCGGGCATATGCACTGGGCACGCGACGCCGCCGAGGCGCGGCGCATCGTGCTTGATATCTGCCGCAAGGCCGGCGCTCGCCACGTTACCAAGGGCAAGTCCATGGTGACGGAGGAAATCGGCCTGACGCCATTCCTGGAAGCCAATGGCATCGAGGCGGTGGAGACCGATCTGGGTGAATATATCATCCAGCTGCGCGGCGAGACGCCAAGCCATATTGTTGCACCGGCGTTTCATCTGAAAAAACCTCAGATCGCCGACGCGTTCCGTGAAAAACACAAGCATCTTGATCCAGAACGCCCGCTGACGGAAGACAGGCAGCTGCTGGATGAAGCCCGCGGGGTACTGCGGGACAAGTTCATCAAGGCGGATGTCGGCATTACTGGCGCCAATTTCTGCGTGGCGGAGACAGGCTCCACCCTCATCGTGACCAATGAGGGTAATGGCGACCTGACACAGGTTCTGCCGCGCATCCATATCGCGGTGACCGGCATGGAAAAGCTGGTGCCGACGATGGAGGATGCCTTCACCCTGCTGCGCCTGCTGGCGCGCTCGGCCACGGGGCAGGAATTTTCCTGTTACACCACGGTTTCTACCGGCCCGCGCCGCCCCGGCGATATTGACGGGCCGGAGGAATTCCACGTCGTGCTGCTGGATAACGGCCGCAGCGCGCTGGTGGGCAGCGAGATGCAGGAGGTGCTGCGCTGCATCCGCTGCGGTGCCTGCATGAACCATTGCCCGGTCTATGGCGCTGTCGGTGGTCATGCCTATGGCTGGGTCTATCCAGGCCCCATCGGCGCCGCGCTCAATCCTGGCCTGATCGGCCTTGCCGAAGGCCATGCCCTTGCCGGTGCCTCCACCTTCTGCGGTCGGTGCGAGGAAGTGTGCCCGATGAAAATCCCGCTGCCGGGCATCATGCGCCATTGGCGCGAAAAAGCATGGCAGCAACAACTGGCCCCCCCGACCCAGCGCTGGGGCTTGGGGCTCTGGGCCTGGTTTGCCCGCCGCCCGGCGCTTTACCGGCTGGCCTCCGGCCTCGGGGCGCGGCTTCTGAGCGGTCTTGGAGGCCGCAAGGGCAGGCTACGCTGGCTGCCGATGGCTGGCGGCTGGACGAGCGAGCGCGATTTTCCGGCGCCCCCTGCCGGCGGCAGTTTCATGCAGCAATGGCAGGCCCGTGAAAAGAGGGCCGCCCCGAAGGCAGATGGGGGCAAGGTATGACAAGCGCGCGGGAAGAGATGCTGGCACGGGTGCGCCGCGGCCTTGCCGGCCGGGATGAGGCGGCAGCGCGCAGCGATGTGGACGCGCGGCTTGAGCGCCAGCATGTCGGGCCTATCCCGGCGATCGGCACGGTGGAGGGCGAGGCAGCCATCGAGCAGTTCATCACCCGGGCGCGGGCCGCGGCGGCAACCGTCGAGCGGCTGGCAGGGCCCGGCGATGTGCCGGCGGCGGTTGCCGATTATCTGGCCGGCCGCAATCTGGCGGCGCGGGCTCGCATCAGCGCCGATCTGGCCGGCCTTGGCTGGGAGCGGACCGGGCTCGACATCGTGGGCGGCAAGGCGGATCCGGCCGATACGGTTTCGGTAGTGAGCGCCGAGGCCGCTATTGCCGAGACGGGAACGCTGCTGCTTATTTCCGGCGCCGAGCATTCCACCGCCGCCAATTTCCTGCCGGAGACGCATCTTGTTGTGGTGCCGGCAAGCCGCGTCGTAGGCTCCTATGAGCTGGCGTGGAAGCAGGCCCGCGCACGGCATGGCTTGCCCCGTACGCTCAATTTCATTACCGGTCCTTCGCGCACCGGTGATATCGAGCAGCGCATCCAGCTGGGGGCGCACGGGCCGCGCAACCTGCATATCATGGTGGTTGGCGACTTATAGGGTGACGGATGGCGGGCAAGGAAAAGGGGCGGGGGCAGAAATTTGCCGAGCTCATTACCCCCGCCGCCGGTCGTCGTAGCGCCCGCGTTACCCCGGAAGAAAAAGAACTCTGGCGCCGGACCATGGCGGATGTCACCCGGCTGGAGCCGGATGAGGATGCCCCGTCGGCCGATGCGCCGGAACCTCAGCCCGCAGCGCCTGCGCCGCCTGAAACACCGGCTGCCCCATCTGCCGGATCCGCCCCGGCGCGTCCGGTCGAGCCTGCCGCGCATCTGCCGCGCAAGCTCGGGCGCGGCGGTGTACCCGGGCTCGACCGCCGTACCGGCGAAAGACTGCGCCGCGGGCGCATGGAAATTTCCGGCCGTATCGACCTGCATGGCATGAGCCAGGAAAAGGCGCATCTCGCCCTGATGGGCTTTGTTGTCCATCACTGGCGGGTAGGGTCGCGCTGCGTGCTGGTTATCACCGGCAAGGGGCCGCGCGGGGAGGGCATCCTGCGTTCCGCCGTGCCGCGCTGGCTGGCTGACGCGCCGCTCAAGGACAAGGTCCTGAGCTTCAGCGATGCCCAGCCGGCCGATGGCGGCAGCGGTGCGCTCTACGTGCTGCTGAAACGCCAGCGCCAGCAAGAAGGCTGAGGCTGCAGTCCACGATCCTTAAAGGCGGATCCGGCCGGCGAGCCAGAGAGCGCTGAAGAGAGCAGCCAGCAGCAAAGGCTGGTGCAGCAGATAAATGGCGAGCGCGTGCCGGCCGAGCCAGCGAAAGGGCATGGCAAGAACGGGCGCGGGCAGATCCGCCAGCTGCCGAAACCACGAATGTTGCCGGTCAAGCCGGACTGCCAGCCGGGCAAGCGCGATGCCGAGCGCGACGTACCCTGCCCAGGGCAGCAGCGGCACATAATCGTTGGTCTCGGGAAAATAGGTGCCAAGCCCGACCCAGAGCAGCAGGGGCCGGTCAAAAAGCGACAGCGCAACCAGATGCGGCAGCGCCAGTGCAGCGGCGCCCAGAAAGGCCGGCAGCAGGATTGCTCCCCGTCCTTGCAGCAGCAAGAGCGGCCACAGCAGCAGGCTGGCGAGCGCGATGCAATGCAGGATGCCGAAGAAGACGTAGTAGTCGTGTATGGCAAGCCAGGTGGCGAGCGTGACCGCTGCCGCGCCAAGGGCAATGCGGGCGAGGCGCTCCAGATAGGTATTGCGCCCGGCGGATCCGGATCGAAAGCCGAGGACCAGGCTGATCCCGCAGACGGTGAGGAAGACCGCCGGGATAACCATGCGCATCCCGAGCCAGAAGGGGCTCGTGAAAATGCCGACATCGGCGACGGAGAAGAAATACAGATCGAAAGCGAAATGATAGGCGATCATCGCCACGACCGCCGCGCCGCGCAGGGCATCGATCTGCCACAAGCGGCGCGGGGCCGAAGGTATCGGTGGCGAAGTGGACGGTGCGGGGGCCGCCGGCATGCTGCTTACTTGTCGTCGCCCATGCGCAGCGCCTCGACGAAGGCGGTCTGCGGAATTTCGACCTTGCCGAACTGCCGCATCTTCTTCTTGCCTTCCTTCTGCTTCTCCAGAAGTTTCTTCTTACGGCTGATATCGCCACCGTAACATTTGGCCGTCACGTCCTTGCGCATGGCGGCAATGGTCTCGCGGGCGATCACGCGGCCGCCGATGGCCGCCTGGATCGGAATCTTGAACATGTGCCGCGGAATGAGGTCCTTCAGCCGCTCGCACAGCTGGCGGCCCCGGCGCTCGGCCTGGCTGCGGTGCACGACCATGGCAAGCGCGTCCACCGGCTCGTCATTGACGAGGATGGACATCTTGACGAGGTCGGATTCCTCATAGCCATCCAGCACATAGTCGAAGCTGGCGTAGCCCCGGCTGATCGACTTCAGCCGGTCATAGAAGTCGAACACCACTTCATTGAGCGGCAGCTTGTAGACCAGCATGGCGCGGGCGCCGGCATAGGTCAGTTCGATCTGGCGGCCGCGCCGCTCGGTGCAGAGCTGCAGGATGCCGCCGAGATATTCGTCCGGCAGCATGATGGTGGCCTTGATCCAGGGCTCGGCAATGCTGTCGATGCGCACCGGATCCGGCATGTCGGCCGGGTTCTGCAGGTCAATCTCGGTACCATCCGTTATGGTCAGCTTGTAGCCGACCGACGGGGCGGTGGTGATGAGGTCGAGATCGAACTCGCGGATCAGGCGCTCCTGGATGATTTCCAGGTGCAAGAGGCCAAGGAAGCCGCAGCGGAAACCGAAGCCGAGGGCCGCAGACGATTCAGCTTCGAAATGAAAGCTGCTGTCATTGAGGCGCAGCTTGCCAAGGCTTTCGCGCAAGCGCTCGAAATCCGACGCATCGACCGGGAAGAGGGAGCAGAACACCACCGGGATGGAAGGCTTGAAGCCCGGCAACGGAACCGGGGTGCGGTTCTTTTCTTCGGTGATGGTATCGCCGACGGCGGTATCGGAGATGTCCTTGATGGCGGCGGTGATGAAACCCATCTCGCCGGGGCCGAGCTCGTCGATCATCTCCGTCTTGGGACGGAACACACCGACGCGGTCGATCTCGCGCACCTTCTTGGTGCCCATGAAATAGATCTTCTGGCCCTTGCGCAGCGTGCCATTGATCACGCGCACGAGGATGACCACGCCGAGATAGGCGTCATACCAGCTGTCGACCAGCATGGCGCTGAGCGGGGCTTCGCGGTCGCCTTCCGGGGCCGGCAGGCGCTTTACCAGCGCTTCCAGCACATCCTTGATGCCGAGGCCGCTCTTGGCCGAGCAGAGCACGGCGTCGGAAGCATCGAGGCCGATTACTTCCTCGATCTGCTCACGCACCCGCTCCGGCTCGGCGGCCGGCAGGTCAATCTTGTTGAGGACCGGGATGATCTCGTGGCTGTTGTCGATCGCCTGATAGACGTTGGCGAGCGTCTGCGCCTCGACACCCTGGCTGGCATCGACCACCAGCAGGGAGCCTTCGCAGGCCGCCAGCGACCGGCTGACTTCGTAGGCGAAGTCGACATGGCCGGGCGTGTCCATGAGGTTCAGAATATAGGAGTTGCCGTCATCGGCCGTGTAGTCGAGCCGGACGGTCTGCGCCTTGATGGTGATGCCGCGCTCGCGCTCGATCTCCATGTTATCGAGCACCTGCTCCTTCATCTCGCGGTCGCTGAGGCCGCCGCAATACTGGATCAGGCGGTCTGCGAGCGTGGATTTGCCATGATCGATATGGGCGATGATGGCGAAGTTGCGGATGTTGGAAAGCTTGGTCATTGCGGCCCGTAATAACACAGGTGCGGGCCGCACGCTCTCATCGCACGGCCCGCACGCAGGATAATCTGTTGCGCCGATACATAGGGCCGAAGCGCCGCCGACGCAATTGCGGTAACGCGGGAGGCCCTATGCTGTCGTCGTCAGTGACGGAAGTAGCGCATGCCGGTCATCACCATGGCAACGCCATGCTCGTCGGCGGCAGCAATGACTTCTTCGTCCCGCACCGAACCACCCGGCTGGATCACCGCGGTGGCGCCGGCCTCGATAGCGGTCAGCAGACCGTCGGCGAAGGGGAAGAAGGCATCGGAAGCAACCACCGATCCCTTGGCGAGGCTTTCAGCAAGGCCGGCAGCCTCAGCTGCATCCTCGGCCTTGCGCGCGGCGATGCGGCAGCTGTCCACACGGCTCATCTGGCCGGCGCCGATGGCGGAGGTGGAACCACCGCGGGCATAGACGATGGCGTTGGACTTGACGTGCTTGGCCACACGGAAGGCGAACAGCATGTCCTTGAGCTCGGCTTCGGTCGGGGCACGCTTGGTCACCACCTTGAGATCGCCAAGGCTGATGCGGCCGGCATCACGCTCCTGCACCAGCAGGCCGCCAGCGACGCTCTTGATCCAGCGGCCGGGAGCAGCCGGATCGGCCATGCCGCCGGTCTCCAGCACCCGCAGGTTCTTCTTGCGGGCGAGCAGGGCCCTGGCTTCCTCCGTCACGCTGGGCGCAACGATCACTTCGGTGAAGAGCTCGGCGATACGCTCGGCAGTGGCAGCTTCCAGCGGACGGTTGAGGGCGATGATGCCGCCGAAGGCGGAAACCGGGTCACAGCGCAGGGCCAGATCCCAGGCCGCCAGCTGGTCTTCCGCCTCGGCCACGCCGCAGGGGTTGGCGTGCTTGATGATGGCGATTGCCGGACGGTCGAACTCGCTCACCAGCTCGAAGGCGGCGTCGGTATCGTTGAGGTTATTATAGCTGAGCGCCTTGCCCTGCAGCTGGCGGGCGGTGGCGATGCCGGGGCGCGCCGGGCCGGAACGGTAGAAGGCAGCGCTCTGGTGCGGGTTCTCGCCATACCGCAGCAGCTCCTGCCTTTCGCCGGCGATCACCAGACGGTCCGGCCAGGCATCGCCCAACTGTTCGGCCATCCAGCCGGAGATGGCGGCGTCATAGGCCGCGGTGCGGGCATAGGCGGCAGCGGCGAGGCGGCGGCGCAGCGTAAGGGTCAGCGCACCGTCATGTTTGTCGAGATCGGCCAGCAGATCGTCATACTGCTTCGGGTCGGTGACAACGGCGACCCAGTCATGGTTCTTGGCGGCGGCGCGGATCATGGCCGGTCCGCCGATATCGATGTTCTCCACGCAATCCTCGGGGCCTGCACCGGAAGCGACGGTGGCCTCGAACGGGTAGAGATTGACCACCAGCAGGTCGATCGGGTCGATGTTGTGTTCTTCCATGTCGCCGGCATGGGCATCACGGCGGGCCAGCAGGCCGCCATGGATGCGCGGGTGCAGGGTCTTGACCCGGCCTTCCATGATTTCCGGCTGGCCGGTATGGGCGGAAACTTCCACGACCGGAATGCCAAGGGCGGCCAGGGCTTTGGCGGTACCGCCGGTAGAGAGGATCTCCACGCCGCGGGCATGAAGCGCGCGGGCAAGGCCCTCAAGGCCGGTCTTGTCGGAAACGGATATGAGAGCTCGACGCGGGCGGATGTCGGTCATCGCTGCGGGTTCCATTATTTCGATAGTGAAATGGTCAGGTTTGGGGATCGGTGTCGGGCTTGCGGGCCGGTCCGCGCCCTTCGCGGAAGATGGCCCATTTTATCACGGTCTGCCGGGGCTCGGTGACGCCATGGACAACCACCTGCTCGCTGCCGCGGCGGGTATAGCCATCGGCGAAATAGACGCTTTCCTCGATCTGCAGCGGCAGGTTGGCGCGCACGCGCCAGCCCTGGCCGCCGGGAAGGCGCAGGAGCACGGAATAGCCATCCGGCAGCATCGAGGCCTGCACGGTGGGGTGAAGGTGAAACCGCAGGGCAAAGGGCACGCCGTCGGGGCCGAGCAGGCAATCCTCGCCGCGCACATCTTCGCCGCCTTCAGCCATATAGAGCCGGCGCACATGGGTGTGGTCGAAACGGGGGCCGTAGAATTCGTGATGCGCCTCGATCAGCACATCGCTGTCGGATTCCATGCGCTTGGCGCGGCCGGTCGGCGGATAGGCCCGGAAACCGACGGGTGCCAGCGGCAGCGTATCCTGCCCGTCAAGCGACAGGGTGGAGTGGGCGGCGGTACCGCGCAGGCTCTGGCGCCAGCTTTCTGCCGCGTCGCCATAACCGATATGCGAGCCGCAATTGACGATCAGCCGGTGTTTGCCCACCGACATCTCGAAGGCAAGTGTGCCGGCATGGGCGTGGGCCGAGGCCGGCCGGGGCGGTGGGCCGCCGACATCGGCAACGACCAGAGTGCGGTCGGCCAGCACCCGCTGGAAACCGGAATGGATGGCGCTGCGCACCGGTTTGCCGCGGACATCGGCCAGTTGCAGCAACTGCGCGATCTCGCTGGCATCGCCTTCGCTGGAGCCGTTGAAGAGCGCCAGGCGGCCATCGCCATGCAGGAAGTAGCGTAGCGCCGGGGCCATGCGGTCTATGGCGTTCTGCAGGCTGTCGGGCACTGCTTCGCCGGCATTGCGCACCAGCGCGCGCATGTCGACAAGGTCGCGCAGTACGCTGACATGGACGGTGGGGTTGCGCTCGACATGGCCGCCATCGGCCAGAACCTGGCGGGCGAGGGCGATCTCGAGCTGGGAAAGGCCGCGGGCCAGCAGCTTGTGGCCGTCGGGCAAGGTCGCGCCGGCAAAGACGAGGCCCTTGATGGCACCGATGATCTCCGACGGTGCGCCCGAAGCCAGCGGCAGCGCGCGGGCCAGATGGCGGGCTTGCCGGGTGATGCTGGCAAAAACGCGGCGGCGATAGCCGCCATCGGCGGACGCCAGGAAAAAGTCGTGGCAGCCGATCCAGTTGGCAAGCCGGGGCCCGAGGATGGTCGGCGCCCAGGCCAGCGCACTCCAGTTCTGGTGGCGCTCGATCCAGTCGCCCACCAGCGCACGGGCAATACGGCGGGCATCAGCGCCGCCGCTGGCACCATTGAGGGCGCGCAGGTCACGCAGCCAGGCAAAACGGTGCAGATCAAAAAGCCAGCCGGGTTCGATACCCGGGGCCGCTCCCCAGGGGCTGGCCCCGCGCGCAATCGCCAGATCGCCGAAGCGGAATTCACCACCGACGATATCGGCCCCGTGAGCCGCGTCACCGGGCCACTGGTCGTTCGGCACCGTCTTCAGCGCCGTGACGTTGCGGGCACGGCCCAGCATCAGCGCATAGAGGCGCGTGCCGAACAGCAGCGACATCGGCGAGGATTTGGTGGGCAGGCTGGAGCGGCTCGAACTCATTGGCTACGCGGGACGCTCCCTTGGCGGTCAGTCGCCTGGCGCGCGCAGGGCGCGGATATTGGCGGCGTAGGCATCCGGCCCGCCCTTGAAGGTCGCGGTACCGGCGACCAGCATGTCGGCACCGGCGGCAATCGCCAGCGGGGCCGTCTCGCGGGTAATGCCGCCATCGACCTCAAGGTCAATCGGGTGACCGCCTTTTTCTTCATGCGCGTCGATCATGCGGCGCAGCTGGCTGATCTTGTCGAGCGCCGAGGGGATGAAGCTCTGCCCGCCGAAACCGGGATTGACCGACATGACCAGCACGAGATCGATTTCCGGCAGCAGCCAGTCGACGATATCGACCGGGGTTGCCGGGTTGAGCACGATGCCGGACTTGACCCCGAGCTTGCGGATCATCTGGCAAGTGCGGTGCGGGTGCGGGCCGGCTTCCGGATGGAAGGAAATGATGTTGGCACCGGCATCGGCAAAGGCTTCGACATAAGCATCGACCGGTGCGATCATCAGATGTACGTCGAAAGGCTTGGCCGAATGCGGCCTGAGCGCCTTGGTGATGCCCGGGCCGAGCGTGATGTTGGGAACGAAATGCCCGTCCATCACGTCTACGTGGATGAGGTCGGCGCCGGCAGCGTCGACAGCACGCACTTCCTCGCCCAGACGGGCGAAGTCAGCGCTCAGGATGGAGGGGGCTATGCGGACTGGCTTCTGCATGATGGGCGCGGGATAGCAGCTTTCCCCCATGCCCGCAATGCTGCGGGATGAATGGGGCAGATGCGCCACCGTTTGGCCGCATGAGTGCTGGAAAGGGGATATTTTTAGTTAATTTTATTAACTTCGCGTTGCGGCTGTAGCCAGACCTTGGCTACCATGCCCCAACCGCGCAAATCGAGTGCCACGCATGACGGGTACGACACGGCGTCAATTTTCCTCGCAGAACCTAGAGGTCAAAGGGGCGCACGTCTCTACCCGCGGCCTTCACCTTGGCACGCGTGAAGATGGCTATAGCTCGCTGCTGTACCGCCCGCCGCTGCCGTCAATGCCGGTTCCGCAACTCTCAGGCCGCGTGCGGTTGCGCCAGCGTTTCCAGCACAGCGCCGTTGTGCCCAAATTCCTCAAGCGCCGGTTCCTGAAGCTGAATGCCGAGGAATTGCGCGAGATCTATGAATATGGGCTGGTGACGGGCCTGCTGCGCTTCTTTGGTGAAGGCGCGCCCCGCACGCTCGATAATTTCAGCCAGATTCAACCCTATACCTGGTACCTGCATGCCAGTGCCAAATCGGCGGCGCCGGTGGAGCTGGAGACGCTGCGCACGGACGATGCCTTTGCGCGCATGCGCTCGACCCTGAAGCGCAATGTCACCCGCAACATG
The DNA here is from genome assembly GCA_030657355.1 of Radicibacter daui. Lineage (GTDB taxonomy): Bacteria > Pseudomonadota > Alphaproteobacteria > Radicibacterales > Radicibacteraceae > Radicibacter > Radicibacter daui. The sequence goes on along the minus strand of CP131056.1, from coordinate 252,366 downwards.
GAATATCTGGAAGCGTGCCTTCTGGAGATCATCCGGGTCTACCGGGCGCGGTATCAGGCGCAATACGGGCAGGCGCTGAAGAAGGACCATTTCGGCGAAAAGTTGCAGGCCATCTTCCGCGAACTGCCCAAGCCGCACGATCTGCGGGCGCTGCAGCGCCAGTCCAACGAGGCGCGCAGCATGCGCGCCCGGCTGCGCGAGACGCTGCAGAAGGATGTCGAGCGCACAAATTCCGAGGTCGAGTACAGCCAGGCCGAGATCAACGTGCTTCAGGCGCTGATGTATTCCCAGCTCTCGGTCCTCGGCGGTTATGTGCCCCGCCATGAGCTGATGCAGCTCATGGACTATATCCCGCCCTCCCATCATGGCTGGTTCCTGCTGAAGGACGATGAGAACGACACCATCGTCAAACTCATCGTCGACAAGCTGGAGTTCCGCAGCAATGGCCGCCGGCTGCGGCGTCAGCCCTCAGGGGCATAAGGGCAGGGCAGGTATAATCTAGTCAGGGACTGCTGGCCGTGGGCCGGCAGGAGGTTCCCAGGGACAGATATCATGAAGCATCAGAATGCAGTCCGTAGCGCGGCGGGGATCGCCGGCGCCGCTCTTTGCGCCTTGCTTGCCGGCTGCCAGCCGACCCATGTGGTAACGGCGGCCGAAGCGCCGCAGGATTATCTATCCCGCGTCAATTCCGGGCCGGACGATGATTGCGATCCGGCCATTGCCAAGCAAGTAGCGGCACTGGGCGTGCCGCTTGCCGACTTCAATTCCATCCGCGTCTATCGGGACGGACCGGAACTGCTGTTTGCCAATGGCTTTGACGGGCCGCCGCAGGCCTATATCGCCTGGGTCGATCTAAAGAGCTGCAAGGGCGATCTGGCTTTGCGCTTCGACCGTTATTGCCGTTTCACCTCCTCATACGCCTCCGGCGATTGTCAGGTGCCGGAGAGCAAACCGGCTAACGGCTCCTGATCATGGCGGCTGGCTGGCGTCTTGCCGGGTTGGGCCTGTTCCTGATGGCCTCCGCCGGGCTTGCCGCCTGCCAGCCTTATCATCCGGTGACGATGAACGAGGTAAACTGGGACTATCTGGGCCGGGTCAATTCCGGGGCCGATTATGGCTGTGATCCGGCCATTGCCAATGCCGTGGTGGCACTGGGTGTGCCGCTGGCGGATTTCAGCCAGATCCGCGTCTATCGCGATCAGCGCATGCCGTTTTCGAACTGGCAATGGACGCCGCAAGGCTGGTCCCTGCGGCATCGCGACGATGACGATCCGCTGGCCGGTTACATGGCCTGGGTCGACATGAAGAGCTGCAAGGGCACCCTGGCGCTGCGCTTCGATAATGTCTGCCGCCAGATCTCCGCTTTCCCTGGTGGGGACTGCCAGTTACCGAAACCGGCCTCCGGCTGATCGAAAGCCGGCTGCGACCTTCAATTCTTGCTGAAACGCGCGATGAAAAATCCGTCGACGCTGCCAGTATCCGCCATTTGTCCGGGCAGGCACCGCATAGTGCCGGCTTTTGTTATCATTTCGCCGATGTTCGGCACTTCATCCGGCGCGATCCGGTTGAGCTGCAGGGACGGATGGCGGGCAAGCGCCGCTTCCACCTGTCTCTCGCCTTCTTCCGGCTCCAGCGAGCAGGTGCAGTAAAGCAGGGTTCCGCCCGTCTTCAGCAGCGAAACAGCCTGGTCGAGGATACGCGTCTGCAAGCCGGCAAGGCTTGTGATGTCTTCTGTAGTCTTGGTCCAGCGCACTTCCGGGTGGCGGCGCAATGTGCCGGTGGCAGAGCAGGGGGCGTCGACAAGGATGGCGTCGAAGAGCTGCTCCGGCTGCCAGCTGGCAGCGTCCCCTACCGCGATGCCGGCAGCAAGACCGGTACGTTTCAGGTTGGCCTGCAGGCGCTCCAGCCGGCGCTTCGAACGATCGATGGCGGTAACGTCGGCGCCCGCAGCGGCCAGCTGCTGGGTCTTGCCGCCGGGGGCCGCGCAGATGTCGGCAACGGTTTTGCCGGTGAGGCTGCCGGGGCCGATGGCGCCGAGAAGCCGTGCCGGCAGGGCGGCTGCCATATCCTGCACCCACCAGGCACCTTCCTCGTAACCCGGCAGGGCGGTAACGCCGCCGGAGGGGCGGGCAAGGCGCAGGGTGCCGCCCGCCAGCTGCCGCACCGGAGTGCCGGTTGCTTCTTCAAGCGCCGCCGACCAGCGGGCGGCTTCGCCCGGATCGCGCAGGGTAAGGTCCAGCGGCGCCTCCACGAGGCTTGCCTCGGCAAGAGCCCTGGTCGCCGTTTCGCCATAAGCTGCCTGCCAGCGCTCATAAAGCCAGGCGGGCAAGGCGAGAGCCGGTGGGTCCAGCTGCGCAAGCAGGCTTGTGCGTTCGCGGTCGATCCGGCGCAGCACCGCGTTGGCAAGGCCACGCAGTTTGGGCGGCATGCTCTCCACCGTGGCCGAGACAGCGGCATGGGGCGGTGTTTCAAGGAAGATGAGCTGGGCTATGCCTGAGCGCAGGGCCATCTTCTCGCGCTGGAGATGATCCGGCAGCGGCTTTTCAAGGCAGTGCGCCAGCAGCGCGTCGATTTCGCCCAGATGGCGCAGCGTGGTGCTGGCGATAAGGCGGGCGAAGGCGCGGTCACGCAGCTCCAGCGCGGCATAGCCGGTGGAATTGTCGAGCGTCTCTTCCAGACCGTGGCGGCTGGTGAGGACGGCAAGCAGCGCCTCGACGGCGACGGCGCGTGCATCGACAGGGAGCGCCGGCGCGCGGCCGCTTCTGGAAGCGGCCGGACGGGAGGCGGCAGGTCTGGTGTTTTTCGGGGAAGCCATGGCTGGCTTTTAGAGCATTCCCCGGCCGGATGAAATCATGCTGTGAGGGCGGGCGTTTCCGCCCGGCGCCATTCCCTCTTTCTGCCGCCGGGCGGCGGGAGTGCCCGTGCCGCCTCAGGCGGGCACGGTCTCCAGCGCATAACCGGCAGAACGCACGGTGCGGATCAGATCCTGGTCGTCATTCTCGTTGATGGCCTTGCGCAGGCGGCGGATATGCACGTCCACCGTGCGCGGCTCGATATAGACATCGCGGCCCCACACCATGTCGAGCAGCTGCTCGCGGCTGAAGACGCGTCCCGGGTGCTGCATGAAATGGCGCAGCAGGCGGAATTCGGTCGGGCCGAGATGGATTTCGCGACCGCTGCGCTTTACGCGATGGGCGGCAAGGTCCATCACCAGTTCGCCGCAGCGCAGCGTCTCTTCGCTGACCCCCGGCGTGGCGCGGCGCATGACAGCGCGGACTCGGGCCAGCAGTTCGGCCGGGGAGAAGGGTTTGGTGATGTAATCGTCGGCGCCGGAATTGAGCCCGCGCACCCGGTCATCCTCTTCGCCCTTGGCGGTCAGCATGATAATCGGGGTTTCCCGCGTGCCGGGATTGCGGCGCAGCTGGCGGCAGACCTCAAGGCCGGAGACCAGTGGCAACATCCAGTCGAGCAGGATGAGGTTGGGCAGCTGTTCCTTGGCTGTCAGCAGTGCTTCTTCGCCGTCGCGGGCGACAATGGTACGGAAACCCTCGCGCTCCAGATTATAAGTCAGGAGCGGCACCAGGTCGGGTTCGTCCTCGACGATGAGAATCAGGGGCTGAATCGCGGTGTTCATTCATCGGACTCCTGGCCGATCACGCCGTCTGTCGCAGGTGAAGACGGCTGATTCTTCGTTGAAATGACGGAAAAGTTGTTATTTGCGAGCTTTACCGGGTTCACACCCGGCATTTCCCCCCGGACCATGAAAAGGACGGTCTGGGCGATATCGGCGGCCTGGTCGGCGATGCGTTCCAGGCTCTTGGCCATGAACAGAAGCGGTGTTGCCACGGCAATTGCCGAAGGCTCCCGCGACATGGCAGCGGTGATGTCGCGGAAAAGCTGGTTATAGAGGGCATCCACCTCGTCATCCCGGCGGTGCACGGCCTCGGCCTTGTCGCAGTCGCGGTCGATGAAGGCGTCAAGCGCCTGGCGCACGGCCTCCTGCGCCATCTTGCCCAGATGCAGGACGCCGGCGGTCTCCGCCAGCGGCGGGCGGGTGATGATCTCCTGCGCGCGCCGGGCAAAGCCGGCGGCGTGGTCACCCATGCGCTCCAGATGGCCGGTCGTCTTGTAGACGGACATGATGGTGCGCAGGTCAGTTGCCATCGGCTGGCGCAGGGCCAGGAGGCGCACGCAGTCGAGGTTGATCGACTGCTCGTCACGGTCGATCTCGCTGTCGCGCTCGGCAATGCCGCCCGCCAGCTGCGGATCGCGGCGATCCAGCGCTTCCAGCGCATCGGCGAGCTGGCTCTCCACCGCGCCGCCCATGCGGGCAAGCGCGCGGTCGAGCTTGGCGAGCGCGGCGTCGAAACTTTTGACCGTATGCTCCTGGTTCACCTGATGGTCTCCGCTGGCGGTGTGTCGCGTCGGGGGATGGCGGGGCTCAGCCGTAACGGCCGGTGATGTAACCCTGGGTGCGTTCGTCGCGGGGGTTGGTGAAGATGGCTTCGGTCTCGCCGAACTCCGCCAGATCTCCCAGATGGAAGAAGGCGGTTTTCTGCGAGACGCGGGCAGCCTGCTGCATGTTGTGGGTGACGATGACGATGGTGTAGCGCCGGCGCAGCTCGTCGATCAGCTGTTCGACAAGGCCGGTGGCGATGGGGTCGAGCGCCGAGCAGGGCTCGTCCATCAGGATGACTTCCGGTTCCACGGCAATGGCGCGGGCGATGCACAGGCGCTGCTGCTGGCCGCCGGAAAGTCCATTGCCGGGATCGGCAAGGCGGTCCTTTACCTCGTTCCACAGGCCAGCACCGCGCAGGGAACGCTCGACGGTGGCATCCAGCTCGTCCTGCGAGGCGCATAGCCCATGGATGCGTGGCCCGTAGGCGACGTTGTCATAGATGGATTTGGGAAACGGGTTCGGCTTCTGGAACACCATGCCGACGCGGGCGCGCAGATGAACGACATCGACGCTGGGCGAATAGATATCCTCGCCATCAAGGCGGATGTCGCCGCTCACCTTGCAGCCATCCAGCGTGTCGTTCATGCGGTTGAGGCAGCGCAGGAAGGTGGATTTGCCGCAGCCGGAGGGGCCGATGAAGGCCACTACCTCGTTTTCGAGGATATCGATGTCGATGCCGCGAATGGCGTGCTTGTTGCCGTAATGCACATTTACGTCACGGGCAGCGAACTTCACGTTCTGGCCGGCAGCAACGGTATCGTCGGCAGCAGGGGATGCGGGAATACGCAGGTTGATCATGGCAGTTACCACCGACGTTCGAATTTCTTGCGCAGCAGGATGGCCGCGGAGTTCATGACGACAAGGAAGAGCAGCAGCACCATGATGGCGGCCGAGGTGCGCTCGATGAACATGCGCTCGGGCCGGTCGGCCCAGAGATAGATCTGCACCGGCAGGATGGTGGCGGCGTCGGTCAGGCTGGAGGGGACGCTGGTGATGAAGGCAACCATGCCCACCATCAGCAGCGGGGCGGTCTCTCCCAGCGCGTGCGCCATGCCGATGATCGAGCCGGTCAGCATGCCGGGCATGGCCAGCGGCAGCACATGGTGAAAGACCGCCTGCAGCCGGGAAGCGCCGAGCCCGAGGGCGGCATCGCGGATCGAGGGCGGCACGGACTTGATGGCCGCCCGCGAGGCAATGATCACGGTGGGCAGGGTCATCAGGGCTAGCACGAGCCCTCCCACCAGCGGGGCCGACCGGGGCAGGCCGAAGAACTGCAAGAAGACGGTGAGACCCAGAAGGCCGAAGACAATGGAAGGCACTGCCGCGAGGTTGTTGATGTTGACCTCGATGAAATCGGTGATGCGGTTCTTCGGCGCGAATTCCTCGAGATAGATCGCTGCCGCCACACCGACGGGCACGGCGCAGACGAGGCAGACGCCGAGCGTCATCAGCGAGCCGATCAGCGCGCCGAAAATACCGGCCAGTTCAGGTTCGTTGGAATCGGTGCTGGTGAAGAGAACGGAGTTGAAGCCAAGACCGATATCGCCGTCGGCAACCAGCTGGTCGTAGAGCGCAAGCTGGCGATCGGTGATCTTGCGCTCGGCCTGCGGCAACGAACGGTCGATCCTGCCCTTGCGCATCTGGTCGATATCGTCGCCCGCCGGGGTCCGAAGCCGCACAGTCGTCCCGATAAGGGCGGGGTCGCTTACCACCATGTTGCGCAGGAAGCGGTCGGCCCCGGAGCTGATCAGGCTGCCCGCCACCCGCTGGTCGGAGCGGGAGAGCGCCGGAGTGAATTGCTGGTAGAAGCCCTCATAGACGAGCTTGCGGTAGTTGGTCTGCGGATTGGCCGGATCGTCGGCGCTGACCACCGCCGGGTCGACATAGACATCGAAGCTGACCCAGGTTTCGACAAGCGCACCGGCGCCGCGCCAGGCAATGGAGCCGATGAGTAGCACCAGCATCGCCAGCGCCAGCGTGATGGCCGCCACGCCATAGAAGCGAAAGCGCGCTTCGGCGGCATAGCGCTTTTTAAGGCGGGCGCGCGAGGCATCGCTCATGTGCCGCGAGGTCAGCGCCGGGGATTTGCCCTGCGCGCCTGCGGTTTGTGTGCCGGCCGGGCCGGCGGGAAGGGCCGGTGGGCGCTCAGTCATATTTTTCCCGATATTTCTGCACGATGCGCAGGGCGATCACGTTGAGGCAGAGCGTCACCAGAAAGAGGGTGAGGCCGAGGGCGAAGACCGACAGCGTCTTTGGGCTGTCAAACTCCTGATCGCCCACCAGCAAGGTGGCGATCTGCACGGTAACCGTGGTCACCGCTTCCAGCGGGTTGAAGGTCAGGTTGGCGGCAAGGCCGGCGGCCATCACCACGATCATCGTCTCGCCGACAGCGCGGCTGACGGCGAGCAGGAAGGCACCGACGATGCCCGGCAACGCCGCCGGCAGCACGACCTGGCGAATGGTCTCCGATCGGGTGGCGCCCATGCCGTAGGAACCATCGCGCAGCGATTGCGGCACGGCGTTGATCACGTCGTCGGAGAGCGAGCTGACGAAGGGCACGATCATGATGCCCATGACGATGCCGGCGGCGAGGGCGCTTTCCGAACTGACATCAAGGCCGGCCATCTGACCGAGAGACCGGAAGAAGGGTGCTACGGTAAGCGCGGCAAAAAAGCCGTAGACCACGGTTGGAATACCGGCCAGCACCTCCAGCAGCGGCTTCACCACCGCGCGGGTCCGGCGGCTGGCATATTCGCTGAGATAGATGGCCGACATGAGCCCGACGGGCACCGCCACCAGCATGGCGATGGTGGCGATCAGCAGGGTGCCGGCAAAGAGCGGCACCGCGCCGAAGGCGCTGGAGCTGCCGACCTGGTCCGCGCGCAGCGCAGTTTGCGGGCTCCATTGCAGGCCAAAGAGAAAATCCCACGGCGCGACATGGGTGAAGAAGCGGATCGATTCAAAGATCAGCGACAGGACGATGCCGACCGTGGTGAGGATCGCCAGCAGCGAGGACAACATGAGCAGGGTGTGCACCACCCGCTCAACCGCATTGCGGGCCCGCAGTGCCGGCCGCACGCGGCGCAAGGCATAGGCAAGGCCACAAAGCGCCAGCACCAGAACCAGCGCACCGGCAATCTGGCCGGAGAGGTCCTGCAGGTGATTGTAGTAACCGGCGGCGGCCAGCAGATTGGGGTCTGCGCCGTCACTATTGAGGGCACCGTTTGCCAGATTGACGACATTGGCAAAAGCCAGATTGAGCGCGGCCGGGGCGGTGACGCTGGTGGCCATGGCGATGCGATCAATCACCATGCCGCGGATGATCGCGCCGTCGGCGGCGTTCCAGATGAACAGCAGCACCAGAGAGGGCAGGCCGGCCCACAGCGCGACATAGGAGCCGTAATAGCGGGGCACGGAATTGAGCGTGCGGGCACTGCCGCCGCCGGCCGCCAGCGCACGGGAGCGGCCCATGGCGTAGCCCAGGGCCGCCAGCAGCACGATCACGACAAGAACAAGGGACAGCGGCATGCTGCCGGAACTCCAGTACCCGTTAAGTTATGCCAAAGGCGCCGCCCTTTTGCCGGGCGGCGCCGGAACCGGTGGCGCGACCCCGTGCGCCTTACATGCTGAAAGGGGTTAGTGCCGTCGCTGCGGCCCGCAGCGTGTCACGATCTTCAGGCGGCAGCGGGATCAGCCCCTTTTCCACCAGATACCCATAGTCGCCGAGCGCGTTTTCCGAGGTGAGTTCGGAGAGGTACTCGCTGATGCCGGGGATGACCCCGACATGGGCCTTCTTCACATAGAGGAAGAGCGGCCGGGAAGCTTCGTAGCTGCCATCGGTAATGGTGTCGAACGTGGGGGCGACCCCTTCGATCCGGGCCCCCTGCAACTTGTCACTGTTCTGATCGAGGAAGGAAAAGCCAAAGATTCCGAAGGCGACCGGGTTGGCCTCCAGCTTCTGGACGATCAGATTGTCATTCTCGCCGGCCTCGATGAAGGCGCCATCCTCGCGCATCGCGCCGCAGACATCCGTACTGTGGGACTTGAAGTAATCCAGTTCCTTGCAGCCCTCGGTCATCACCAGCTCAACCCACGCATCGCGGGTTCCGGAGGTGGGAGGGGGACCCAGAACCTCAATCTCCTCATCCGGCAGTCCGCGGTCGATGTCCGACCAGTTCTTGTTCGGGTTGTCGACCAGCTTGCCCTTGACGGGTACCTGCTTGGCGAGCGCCAGAAAGAGCTGGGCCCGGGTAACGTTGAGGTCGGGTCCGGATTTGGAACTGGCAAAGGCGATGCCGTCCTTGCCGATACGCAGCTGGACGATGTCGGTGACGCCATTGGCCTGGCAGTCGGCAAATTCGGACTTCTTGATCTGGCGCGAGGCGCCGGTGAGGTCCGGGTGTTCGGTGCCCACGCCGGCACAGAACAGCTTCATGCCGCCGCCGGTGCCGGTGGATTCAACCACCGGGGAGGGAAAGCTGGTCTTCTGGCCGAACTGCTCGGCAACGGCGGAGGAGAAAGGGAAGACGGTCGACGATCCGACGATCCGGATCTGGTCACGCGCCTCGGCGGTCCCGGCCAGCGCCAGCGTGGCAAGCGCGGCGAGAGCGAACGTCTTTTTCATCTGATCTCCTCCGGATCGGGTTCGGCATGGTCTTCCATTGCCGGCAACCGATCCCGCCTCTTATCCGGTGGAGGCGTAAAACAGCAGGAATCCGGCCACCGCGGCCAAGCTAGCCAGCGTCGGGGGCGATAATTACGACAGTTATGTTTCTGTTTGATGACAGCGGCCAATGAACTGTCATACAGGAAAATACGGACTGCTAATTATTTGATATAAAAGAATTATGCTGCGCTGCTGCCGCGATGGCCCGGCTGCTTGCCGGAAAGGGCAATCTCCTGCAGCGGCAGGTAGACGGTAAAGGTGCTGCCGCGCCCTTCCTCGCTATCGATGGCAAGGCGGCCACGATGGCGGTTGGTAATGTGCTTGACGAGGGCAAGGCCGAGCCCGGTACCGCCAACGGCGCGGCTGCGCGCCGGGTCTACACGGTAGAAACGTTCAGTAAGGCGGGGCAGGTGCTCGCGCGGAATGCCGGCGCCGCGGTCACGCACGGAAAGGGCAACAGCCCGCCCACTGCCTTCCGTCTCGCCAAGGCCGGCGGCGCGCGCATCGACGGTGGAGAGCGAAATGGTGACCTCGCTGTCGGTGGCGCCATATTTGATGGCGTTGTCGACGAGGTTCTGCACCAGCTGCGTCAACTGGTCACTGTCACCGATCACCGGCATGTCACCGGGCGGACCGTTCAACACCAGCTTGATGCGCCGGCTTTCGGCCTTGAGGGCAAGGGCATCAATGACGTGGCTGGCAACGCCGCGCAGCGATACCGGCTCGGTCGGGCGGGTGTGCTCCACCAGTTCGATGCGCGAGAGCGACATCAGATCGTTGACCAGCCGGCCCATGCGCAGCGCCTGCTCCTGCATGATGGCAAGGAAGCGGTCATGCGCCTCGACATCGTCCTTGGCGGGTCCGCGTAGCGTCTCCAGATAACCGATGAGCGAGGAGAGCGGTGTGCGCAGCTCGTGGCTGGCATTGGCAATGAAGTCGGCCCGCATCTGGTCGGTCCGCTTCAGCGTGGTGATGTCATAGAAGGAAAGGATGATCGGCCGGCTGCCATTGGCGCCGGGATCGCCGAACGGGGTGACCCGCGCCTCGAGGATGCGCTCCACCGGCCCGCGCAGGGTAAATTCCACCCGGCGGCGCTCGCCGCCGGCCAGCACTTCGGAAACGGCGCCCAGCAGATCCGGATGGCGGGCGAGGGTAGCGATATCGCGTCCCAGGAGCCGGGTGCCGAACAGCTCGCGCGCGGCGGCGTTGGCGCTCACCACGATGGCGTTTTCGTCCAGCTGAAGATAGGGGTCGGTCACCGCCTCCAGCATGTCCCGGCTGATTTTGGACTGGGCGCGCTGGCGCTCCAGTCGCCGGCGCCAGCTGCGATGCAGGCGGGCGACGCGCAGATTGATGGCGCGGGCAGCCTCGCTGCCTTCTTCAGGCACCGGCACGGCGTCCTTGGCCAGCGAGACGGCGTCGAGATAACGGCCCATCGTGCGGAAATCGCGCAGGTTGAGCCAGCCAAGCCCGATGCTGGTGACAATGCTGATGCCGGCCATGGCGGTCAGCGCGGTGGTGGAAATCTGTCCGAGCCGGGCAACCACGATAAGGATGACCAGCGTGGGCAGCAGCAACAGGGCTGAACCGACGACAAAACGCAGCCAGGGCAGGACCTGACCAGTCGAGCCCTCAGGGGCTTTTGCCGTTCTGTCTGTTTCGTCCACGTCCTGGGTGCTCATGCCGGTTTCTCCCGGCTCCTGCTGCAGTGCTCCGGATTAACTCGGTGTTGTGCTTGAGGGTCCGGGACCCGTCCAGAGAAACAAATGTTACAATCATATCTCCGGACGGGCCATGCCCTGCGGGACGTGAGCGGTCCCGCTGTTTTTTCAGACCTTCTTCAGCGCCTGATCGAGGTCGGCGATGAGGTCGGAAGCCGCTTCCAGACCGACGGACAGGCGGATGGTGCCCGGATGGATGCCGGCTGCCGCCCGTTCCTCGTCGCTGAGGCGTTGGTGGGTGGTCGTGGCCGGGTGAGTGGCCAACGACTTGGAATCACCCAGATTGTTGGAAATCGGGATGACGTTCAGGGCGTTCAGCAGGCGGAAAGCCTCTTCCTTGCCGCCCTCCAGATGCAGCGCCACCATGGTGCCGCCCTTCTTCATCTGTGCCTTGGCGAGGGCATGCTGCGGGTGGGAGGCAAGACCCGGATACATGACCTTGCGCAGCTTGGGGTGGCTTTCCAGATAGGTGGCAACCTCAAGCGCGCTGTCGGCCATGGCGTTGACGCGCAGGTCGAGCGTCTCCAGCCCCTTCAGCATGAGCCAGGCATTGAAAGGCGAGAGCGACGGGCCGGTGTGGCGCACGAAGGGCTGGATCGCCTTGAAGAATTCCGGATCGTTGGAGAGTACGGCGCCGCCCATGGCGCGGCCCTGGCCATCGATATGCTTGGTGGTGGAGTAGGCGACCACATCGGCGCCCATCGACAGGGGCTTCTGCAGCACCGGAGAGGCGAAGGCGTTATCGACCACCACCTTGGCACCGGCGGCATGGGCAAGTTTGGCGATCGCCGGCAGGTCGGCCAGCACAAGGCCCGGGTTGGACGGGGTTTCAAGGAAGGCGACATCGGTCGGCTTCTTGAAGGCATCCGCCCACTGATTGAGGTCATCCGGGTCGACCAGAACTGTTTCGACACCGTAACGCGGCAGCATGTCGGTGATAAGATAAAGGCAGGAGCCAAAGAGCGCCCGGCTTGCCACCACGCGCGAACCGGCCCTGGTCAGGCCGAACAGCGCCAGCGTCATCGCCGCCATGCCGCTTGCCGCACCCTGGCAGCCGCTGGCGCCTTCCAGCAGAGCCAGCCGGTCCTCGAACATGGAGACGGTGGGGTTGCGGTAGCGCGAATAGACGTAGCGCAGGCCGTCGGTCTTGAAGGCTTCCTCGGCCTCCTCGGCTGTGCCGTAGACATAGCCGGAGGTCATGAACAGGGCTTCGCTGGTCTCGTCAAAACCGGAACGCTGGGTGCCGCCATGCACCATCAGCGTGCGGGGATCGAGATTGCCGGGAAGCTTCTTGTCGCGTGCCATGATCCTTCTTCTCTCCTGTCGCCTTGAGTAGCCCCACGGGGCTATGGGCGACCAAACCCGCGGCAAAGGCCGGTCAGGGTCACGGAAAGTCGGGCTCGGGTGAGGGAGCGTGGCTTACGCGACTCCGACCTTTTAGCGGTATGTTTCAAACAGGGTGCCCCGCAAGCCGGTCGGCCCAAATCGGCACCACCGGCAGATTAGAAGCGGTGAAAGCCGGCGGTCAAGCCCCTGCCAGCTCTCCGGCAAGTGGTTGAAAGCACCGCCATCAGCCCCATCCTTAACCAGGGCCTCAAAATTTGGGCCGTGACCGCAGCCCCCGAGGCGTGCTAGCCCCGCCGGCAGCAACCAACCCGGATCAGGGGCGCTTTTGCACCTGCCCGTGTCCCGGGCGGGGCCTCAATCCCAGCAGGCAGCTTTCGGACATGACTGTCGGGAGGCTCCTTTCACCCAAGAATTTCAAGGATATTTCCATGGCGACCGTGAAGACCGGGGACACCGTTTCCCTGCACTACACCGGCACCCTCAATGACGGCAGCGAGTTCGACAGCAGCGTTGGCGGCAGCCCGCTGTCCTTCAAGGTCGGCGCCGGCCAGGTCATCCCCGGCTTCGATGCCGCCGTCACCGGCATGGCCGTTGGCGAAAAGAAGACTGTGACCATTCCGGCCGATGAGGCTTATGGCGAGCATAATGAGGCCATGGTCCAGGTCGTGCCGCGCGACCAGCTGCCGGACGATATGCCGGTTGAAGAAGGTATGCAGGTCCAGGCCGAAACCGAAGACGGCCAGCTGATGGTGCTGACCATCATCGAGTTCGACGACGAGACGGTGACGATGGATGCCAATCATCCGCTCGCCGGCGAAGACCTGACCTTCGCGCTCGAGATCGTCAGCATCGGTTGAAGGCCGGGCGGTCTTACCAGGGCCGCTGATTTGAAGGCCCGTCCGCCGGCTCCCGTGCCGGCAGGCGGGCCTTTTCTTTTGCTGCTTCTCCCGCTCGTGCCCTCAGCCGGCTTTACCTTGCCGGGCCGCCCCTGATAACCATGGCTCTCCCGGCGCTAGGGGGCGCTCCAGGGGCCGATCCGCGAAGCGGAGCGGCGCGGCAAGGGATGAGGGGCACAGGGCAGGGTATGGCAGAGCAGGCGGCAGAAGGTTTCCGGCAGGCAACGCCGGTGATGCAGCAATATCTCGGCATCAAGGAGCAGTATCCCGACTGCCTGCTCTTCTACCGCATGGGCGATTTTTACGAGCTCTTCTTCGAAGATGCGGTCAAGGCGGCCGGTGCGCTCGATATCGCGCTGACCAAACGTGGCCAGCATCTGGGCGAAGATATCCCGATGTGCGGTGTGCCCTGGCACAGCCATGAGCAATATCTTGCCCGTCTGATCCGCCAGGGGTTCCGCGTCGCGCTGTGCGAGCAGATGGAAGACCCTGCCGAAGCGCGCAAGCGCGGTTCCAAATCGGTGGTGAAGCGCGATGTCGTACGGGTCGTCACGCAGGGGACACTGACCGAGGATTCCCTGCTTAATGCCCGCAGCTTCAATCATCTGGTCGCGCTGGCGGAAGCCGGCGGTGAGCTGGCGCTGGCCTGGACCGATCTTTCCACCGGCGCTTTCCTGCTCGAAGCCCATTCACGCGAGCGGTTGGCCGCCGCCCTTGCGGCGCTGGAGCCGCAGGAACTGCTGATCTCCGAGCGGCTGGCCGAACGGGACGAAATTATCGATGCGATAGCGGAATGGAAGCAGGCGCTCACTGTGCTGCCGCCCTCCCGTTTCGACAGTGTCGGCGGGGCCAAACGGCTTGCCGCGATTTATGGCGTCGGCACGCTCGATGCCTTTGGTGATTTTTCCCGCGGAGAGATCGCGGCGGCGTCAGCCCTTGCCGATTACGTGGCGCTGACTCAGCGGCAGGAGCGTCCGCCGCTGATGCCGCCGCGCCGACCGGAAGGCGGCGCTTCGATGGACATCGACGCGGCGACCCGGCGTAATCTGGAGCTGACCCGCACGCTCTCCGGTGAGCGCAAGGGCTCGCTGCTCTCCGCTATTGACCGCACCCGTACCGGTGCCGGTGCCCGCCTGCTGTCCGGCTGGATAACCGCCCCGCTTACCGATGCTACGGCGATCAATGCCCGGCTCGACATGGTGGGTTATTTTTACCAAGAGACCCATCGCCGCGAGGCGGCGCGCAGCTTGCTGTCGCGCGCGCCCGACCTTGAGCGCGCGCTTTCGCGACTGGCTCTCGGGCGTGGTGGTCCGCATGATCTTCTGAGTGTTCGCCGGGCGCTCGACATAGCGTTGCAACTTCGAAATGAGCTGCTCGCCGATGCTGGCTTGACACCGCTGCCTGAAGGTCTGGCCGGCGCCGCTGCGGCGCTGGGCGGGTTCGAGGCGCTGGTGGGCCGGCTGGAAGAAGCTCTGGTACCCGAGCCCCCCTTTCTGGCGAGGGACGGTGGTTTTATCGCCAGCGGTTACAACGGCGCCCTTGATGAGCTGCGCCAGCTGCGCGACGAATCCCGCCGGGTGATTGCCGGGTTGCAGGCTTCCTATGCCGGCGAGACCGGTATCTCCACGCTCAAGATCAAGCATAACAACGTCATCGGCTATTTCATCGAGGTCGGGCAGGCGCATGGCGACCGGCTGTTGCAGCCGGAAATGCGCGAGCGCTTCATCCACCGCCAGACCATGGCCGGCGCGGTGCGCTTTACCACTACCGAACTGGCCGATCTGGAACGCAACATCTCCGAGGCGGCCGGCAAGGCGTTGGGGCTGGAGTTGCAGCTTTTTGCCGAGCTGGTGGATCTGGTTGCCAATGAGCGCGGCGCGCTGATGTCGGCGGCCCAGGCGCTGGCGCTGGCCGACACCGTCTCCGCCCTCGCCGAACTGGCCGAAGAGCAGGGTTACTGCCGCCCTCAGGTGGAGGACAGTCTTGCCTTCACCATCGTGCGCGGGCGCCATCCGGTGGTGGAGCCGGCACTGAAGGCGGGGGGAGAAACTCCCTTTGTCGCCAATGACTGTGACCTGTCGGCAGAGCAGCGCCTGTGGCTCATCACCGGCCCCAACATGGCCGGTAAATCCACCTTCCTGCGCCAGAACGCCCTGATCGCCCTGATGGCGCAGGCCGGCAGTTACGTACCGGCCGACAGCGCCCATATCGGCATCGTCGACCGGCTGTTCAGCCGCGTGGGGGCAGCGGACGATCTGGCGCGCGGGCGCTCCACCTTCATGGTCGAGATGGTCGAGACGGCAGCGATCCTCAACCGCGCCAGTGCCCGCTCGCTGGTCATCCTGGACGAGATCGGCCGTGGCACGGCCACCTTCGACGGGCTTTCCATCGCCTGGGCCACGGTCGAGCATCTGCATGAGGGTATTGGTTGCCGCGGGCTCTTTGCCACGCATTATCACGAGCTGACCCAGCTCGCCGGCAAGCTCTCCAGCCTGTCCTGCCATACCATGAAGATCCGGGAGTGGCAGGGGCAGGTGGTCTTCCTGCACGAGGTAGCGCCGGGAACGGCCGATCGCTCTTACGGCATTCATGTCGCCCGGCTCGCCGGGTTGCCCTCGGCCGTCGTCTCCCGCGCGGAGCTGGTGCTGTCGCATCTGGAAAATGGCGACCAGGCCCGGTCGGTCGAGCGTCTTGCCGAGGATCTGCCGCTCTTTGCCGCCGTCCGGGCGGAACCGAAGGTGGCAGCCCTGCCGCCGCAAGGCGCCGCTGTGCTGGACGCGCTCGATACCGCCGATCCCGACCGGCTGACTCCGCGCGAGGCGCTCGATCTGCTGTACCGGCTGAAGGAAATGTCGGGCGCCACCTGACCTGACGGCATCCGGCAGGCGTTGCCCGGATGCCACAGACACGCTCTCAAATATATCGCGTTCCGGGAAACAATATTGCCCGGCGCGGATTTCTCGGCGTTACTCGCCGGACAACGGAGTCCCCGTCAGGGGAGTTCTCTCCGGCGAATAACAATGGAAGGAGGCCACATATGACCGGTTCGCGATCCACTCTTCGCACCGCTACCCGTCGTGGCTTCCGTTACGCCGTGGAGCATCACCGCCAGCCGCGTTGCAACTGACGACGCCCCTGCGGTTCACCCGTTCTTCCGACATCAGGATTTTATTGCACGCTGAGCTGTAGCCTTTGGGCTGCATGCAGCGGGCTTGCTGGCCCCGACTCCGCCTTCGGCCTTCTCAAAGACCGTTTGCGGCCTCCGGCGCGTCCGCTTTCCATCCTGATTCCGGCCTGAACGTCCGTTTCCCCCACTTTCAGAATTGGTGCCCGCCTGGCGGGCGCCATCCTCTCCCGTTCTGTGTCCTTGCGGACGATGGCGGGATATTTCCACCTGTGATCTACCAAAGGAAAAAGATCATGATATCCGTACGTTACAACCGCGACTCCGGCGATACTCCGACCAGGTCCATGGCCGATGGCTCTGTGGGCAGTCTGCTCACCCGGGCGCTGAGCCGCCTGTTACCGCCCCCCTTGCCCAGAGGCCCCACGCGGCGGCGGCCAGAGATTGACGGGTTGAGCCCCCATCTGCGCCGCGACATCGGGCTCGACATGTAAAAACCGGAGCCAAAAGGGGAAGGGCCGCTTGTCGGGCGGCCCTCCCTGCTGATGGCATACCCGGTTGTTTAATAGGCATAACTTCACTCTGCGCCTGAATAGCGCCCCTCGCGCGTACCTTTGGATGCTGGCAATATCGTCCAGCCATGCCCTTGCCGAGCGAGCCGACCCTGTCCCGACCCCGTGTGATCCAGCGCCGCCTCTTCCTGGCCGCCGCCGCTTTCATGCCGGCAGCCTGCGCGATGCCGCCCCCGCCCAGGATCCTGGAGCCGAGCGGTTTTGCCCCGACGCCGCCGGCGCCGGTTTCGCCGCTGGGCACCGTGCCCGCACCTGTCGCCCGGCCTGTTATCACGCCTCCGGCCACTGTTTCCGTGCCACAAGGCTCTTTCATCGCCGGTTCCGACCGTGCCGAACGCGACCGCGCCTATGATCTTGATGAGCTGGCCTATGGCCAGAAGCTGAGCCGCACACGGCGCCAGTACGAAAATGAAGATGACCGCGCCGAACGCTCGACCGGCGCCTTCCGTATCTGCCGCACCCCGGTAACCAACGCCCAGTATGCCCGTTTCGTTATCGAAACAGGTCATCGTGTCCCGTCCTTCGAAGCGTCCCAGGGCTTTATCCGTGCCGTGGCCGACCCGCTTGCCGATGCGTCGCAGCGGGCGGCCTGGACCGGTCCGATGGCGCCGAAGGGGCGGGAGGATCATCCGGTCGTGCTGGTTTCGCAGGATGATGCCCGCGCTTATGCCGAATGGCTCAGCCTGCGTACCGGCGACGTCTGGCGCCTGCCGCACGAGCTGGAATGGGAAAAGGCCGCCCGCGGGGATGATGGACGGCCCTTCCCCTGGGGCGAGATTTTTGATGCGAGCCGCCTCGACAGCGCTGATTCCGGCCCGCTCGATACCCAGCCGGTCGGGCTCTACAAACGCGGTGCCAGCCCCTATGGCATGCTGGATGCGGCCGGGCAGGTTTATGAATGGACCGACGATGCCGGCCTGGAATTCGGGACCATCATCATCAAGGGCGCCGGCAGCTGGAATGACCGCGGCTGCGGTACCTGCCGGCCGGCCTGGCGGCAGGAGCGCCCTGCCGATCTGCGCGATCCGCGCATCGGTTTTCGTCTCGTCAGGCTCTAGCCGCTCTTGCGGGAGACGGGCAGAGGCGGGCAGTCTCTTCTGCCCCGGAGGAATAATGCCGCCCATGCAGGCGGCGATAAGGTGAACAGGGAGAGGCACTCGATATGGAAGAGACCAAGCGCGTAACGGACGCCGAAGCGCTGGAAATGCACGCGAGCGGGCGTCCCGGCAAACTGGAAATCGTTGCCACCAAGCCGCTCACCACCCAGCGCGATCTCTCGCTTGCCTATTCTCCCGGTGTGGCCGCGCCGGTGCGCGCCATCGCCGAAGATCCCGACCGGGCCTATGACTATACGGCCAAGTCCAACACCGTTGCCGTCATCTCCAACGGCACGGCCATCCTGGGCCTCGGCAATCTTGGGGCGCTTGCCTCCAAGCCGGTGATGGAAGGCAAGGCTGTGCTTTTCAAGCGCTTTGCCGATATCGACGGCATCGATATCGAGGTCGATACGCAGGATATCGACGCTTTCGTCAATGCCGTGCGCTATCTCGGGCCCAGCTGGGGCGGCATCAATCTGGAAGATATCAAGGCGCCGGACTGCTTCATCATCGAGCAGCGTCTGCGCGAGCTCATGGATATCCCGGTTTTCCATGACGACCAGCATGGAACCGCCATCATTGCGGCGGCGGGTCTCATCAATGCCTGCCGGCTCACCGGCCGTGCGCTGGACGAAGTGAAGGTTGTCGTCAATGGCGCCGGGGCGGCGGGTGTGGCCTGTACCGAACTGGTGAAATCCATGGGTGTGCGGCACGAGAATGTGCTGCTTTGCGATACCAGCGGCGTCATCTACAAGGGTCGCGAGAAGGGTATGAACCAGTGGAAATCCGCACATGCGGTGACCACCGATGCCCGCACGCTGGAAGAGGCGCTGGTGGGGGCGGACGTCTTCCTCGGCCTTTCCGTGCGCGGAGCGCTGACGCAGGAGATGGTGAAGCGCATGGCGCCGCGGCCGATCATCTTCGCCATGGCCAACCCCGATCCGGAAATCACGCCGGAGGAGGCCCGCGAGGCGGTCGCCGATGCCATCGTGGCGACGGGTCGCAGCGACTACGCCAACCAGGTCAACAATGTCCTCGGTTTTCCCTACATCTTCCGCGGCGCACTTGATGTGCGAGCCACCACCATCAACGAGGCGATGAAGATCGCCGCCGCCGAGGCGCTGGCCGATCTGGCGCGCGAGGATGTGCCGGACGAGGTGGATGCGGCCTATGCCGGGCGCCGCCTGCAGTTCGGACCCGACTACATTATTCCGGTACCCTTCGACCCGCGCCTCATCACGACCATTCCTGTAGCCGTTGCCAGGGCAGCGATGGAAACCGGCGTGGCGCGCAAGCCCATTGCCGACCTCGATGCCTACCGCGCCCAGCTGCGTGCCCGCCTCGACCCGACATCGGATCGCCTTGCGTCCATCTTCGCCCAGGCCCGCAGCGCTCCCAAGCGCGTGGTGTTTGCGGAAGGCGAGGAAGAACGTGTCGTGCGCGCGGCGCTGGCCTTCAAGGCCGGCGGTTTTGGCGAACCGGTCCTGATTGCTCATGAGCATGTGGTGGCTGAGCAGCTGAAGGCGCTCGGTCATGAGCCTGACGAGCTGCAAGTGGTCAATTCCCGCGTCTACCCGGCCGAGCGCCGCAAGGAATATGCGGACTTTCTCTACGAGCGCCTGCAGCGGCGCGGCACGCTCTATCGTGATTGCCAGCGCCAGGTGAACCAGCGCCGCAACACGCTGGCCGCCCTTATGGTGGCCATGGGCGATGCCGATGCGCTTGTGACCGGTGCAACACGACCCTTTGCCATCAGCTTTGATGATATTGCCGCCGTCATCGACCCCAAGCCAGGTGCCCGGGTTCTGGGCATGACCATGCTGATGTCGCGCGGGCACACCGTTTTTATTGCCGACACCACCGTGGCGGAGCGTCCGGAGCCGGAGGAACTGGCCGACATCGCGGTGCAGGCTGCTGCTGCCGTGCGGTCCTTTGGCCACACGCCGCGCGTGGCGTTCCTGTCCTTCTCCAATTTCGGCCAGCCTTGGCGGCCGCTGGCGGCGCGGGTCCGCGACGCGGTGAAGGTGATGGACGGCCGGCAGGTCGATTTTGAATACGATGGCGAAATGAGTGCTGAAGTGGCACTCGACTACGACCTGATGCGGCGCCTCTATCCTTTCAGCCGCCTGACCGGGCCTGCCAATGTACTGGTGATGCCGGCGCTCCATGCGGCCAACATCTCGGCCAAGATGCTGCAGAAACTGGGCGGCGAAACCGCTGTGGGGCCGCTGCTGCTCGGCATGGGCAAGCCGGCGCAGATCGTCCAGATGGGGGCCAGCGTCAACGATATTCTGACCATGGCCGTGCTGGCTGCGCACGAAGCGGTCTGTTGAGCTGAAGGGCAAGGTGAGGGCAACCGCTTCGGGGGCTGCCCTTTTTCAGGCCCTCAGGCGCTGGCCTGCTGCTTGCGGGCATGCGCCCGGTTTACCGCGTCGATAACCTGGGCCCTGAGTTCGCCCGAGCTCACTTCCGGATGGAACGCCTCGGAAAGGTCGCGGCAGGCCGTGTCCAGCCTCGTCAGATCGGCGTTGTTCGGCAGCTTTTCGCCGGTGGCGATGGCGGTGGCCACCTCCTGCAGGCGCTGGCTGAACTCCCGTGCCTTTTCAACGCTGCTGCCGGCCACGCGGCCGCGCAGGTCCCGCGCGACATCGCACAGGCGCTGCGAATTCTCGCGCAGGCTTGCAGCATTGCCGCTTTCCACCGCCCCGGCGATCTCGACGGCAAGGAACGCCGCCTGGAAGGCACTGCGTTTCAGGCGCTGCTCGTTGACCTGATGTTTCATGTCGTTGATCTGGCCGCGCAGGCTGGCCAGTGTGGAACCCTCGCCGCGCATTTTTGCCGCCAGCGGATTGGGCGGTGCCAGCAGCGGTACCTGCATGGAGCCCGGCGTTTCCTTGCGCGCGGAATCGCGCCGGCGGTCGGGGCCGATATAGTCGGCAGTCACCACAAAACTCTTGCGCCGGTTGATGAGCGCCATGATGCGGTCCATCAGCGTTGCGCCCGACAGCGGCTTGACCAGCAGATCGTCGGCACCGGCATTGAGGATATCGCTTACCAGCGCCGAGGAAGGATCCCAGGTGGTGGCGATGATCGGCACGAACGGGTTGGCTCCCACATCGCCATACCGGATAGAGCGGATAATCTCGCTTACCTTGCCGCCGCTGGACGGCATCGCCCGGGTAAGGTCGGTAGTCTCCTGGCCGAGCAGGGTGTCGACGAAAACCAGATCCGGATAGGCGGCGTTCAGATGTTCTTCCAGCTCGGGAAGGCTCTGGAAGTCCCAGATCTTCTCGAAGCCTTCGCGCAGCAGGGCCTGGCGCAGCGCCATGCGCGCGCCGACCTGCACCTCACCGAACAGGATCACGATTTCCGCCCGTCGTGCCCGCTCTTTACTGTCCATGAAGGCCTGGTCCCTGCAGGGGGCGGCCCGGGGCCGCCCGCCCTTGTTCGTTCTGGTTCAGATCAGAGGCCACGTTCTGCACGCACCATGGCGCGGATGTCGGCGTCCGGGCGCGGTCCGATGTGGGAAATGACCTCTCCTGCACAGACCTGTCCTGCGCGGGCGCATTTGGCAAGGGGTAGATCGTTCGTAAGCCCCCAAAGGAAACCGGCGGCAAACATGTCGCCGGCACCGGTGGTGTCCACCACCTTCGCCACTGCCGGAACCGGCACCTCGACGGTCTCCTCGCCGCGCAGCACCAGCGTCGGGCGGTCACTGCGGGTGATGGCGATCATGCCGGCCATCGGGCGCAGCAGCGGCAGGGCCGCTTCGATGCTGTCCACCTCGACCAGCGACTTCACCTCGTCCTCATTGCCGATGAGCACGGTGATATGGTCGTTGATGAGGGTGCGGAACTCATCGCGGTGGCGATCGACGCAGAACTGGTCGGAGAGGGAGAGGGCAACTTCCCGGCCGGCGGCGCGGGCAATGCGTGCAGCCTTGCTGAGCGCGGCCTTGGCCTGCGGCTTGTCCCAGAGATACCCCTCCAGATAGGAGAATTTGGCGCTTGCCGGCAGGTCTTCGGGCACATCCTCCGGCGTCAGCTCGGTGCAGGCGCCCAGGAAGGTCTGCATGGTGCGCTCGGCATCGGGTGTCACGAAGATAAAGGACCGCGCGGTCGGCGCGCCGCCCAGCAGCGGGCCGGTCTCGAAATGGATGCCGAGCGACTGCACGTCATGGCGGAAGATCTCGCCGAGCTGGTCATTGGCGACCTTGCCGACATAGGCGCAGCGCCCGCCAAGAGCGCCGACGCCGGCGGCCGAATTGGCAACGGAGCCGCCCGAGCGCTCGATGGCCGGCCCCATGAGCCCGTAAAGCTCCTCGGCGCGGTTGGCGTCGATAAGGGTCATCGCCCCCTTGTTGAGCCCGTTCTGCGAAAGAAACGTATCCGGAACGGTTGTCAGCACGTCAACGATGGCGTTTCCCATACACAGTACGTCAAACCGGGCTTCGGTCATAAAGGCAGTTCCCTTGGTATTCGGGTCGGGTATGAAACGGCGTCAACCGGGCGGGACGAGGGCAGGGCTATTGGCTGCCTTCAATCCTTGCCTTGGTGTGGCCAGATGAAGGATCGAGGAAGGCAACCTATCGTGCAGCGCACATTTGCCGCAACGATTGGTTCTTCCTGTCCCGTACAAGGGGCTCATCCTTGAGCGGACAGGATATTTGGTGAACCGTGGCGCGAGACGCCGGCCGATGCCGTCGGCAGCAGGAGGGGAGAGACAATGATCGGGGATCTGTTCCGCGCATTTGGCCAGCTGTCGGACAGCCGCTCACGCGCGCTGTTGTGGCGCTCCATCCTGCTGGCGTTTGCCAGTTATGCCGCCCTGCTGGTGCTGGCCTGGATCGGCATTGATGCGTTGCAGCTCTTCGATGGCAGCTGGTCCTGGCTCAACCGGGTGATGTCGGTGCTGGGGGAGGCCGGGGCCGTCGTGGTTGCCTGGCTGCTCTTTCCCGGCACGGTCATCGCCGTCATGGGCTTTTATGTCGACCGCGTTGTCGAACATGTCGAGGACCGGTATTACCCGGCACTGCCGCCGGCGCGCGACATAGCCTTTTCCAGCCAGATGGCAGCTTCCCTGCGGCTTCTGGCGGCAACGCTCATCGTCAATATTCTGGTGTTGCCGGTCTATTTGCTGCTGCCCGGCCTCAATCTCGTCATTTATTTCGCCGTGAATGGATACCTCATCGGGCGCGAATATTTCGAGCTCGTGGCGCTGCGGCGCCTGCCTGTGGAGGAGGCGCGGGCCCTCAGGCTCGGCCACGGGCTGATGGTCTGGGCCTGCGGGGTACTGGTTACGGCGCTGCTGTTCGTTCCGGTGCTCAATCTTGTCGCGCCGCTGGTTGGCGTGGCGCTCATGACCCACCGCGTCAACCGTATTGGCGGCCTTGGCCGGCCGGTGGCGCCGTAGCCTGGGCGTGATCTCGCTCTCGCAAAAAAACATGCCGCAAGTGACATGATCCCGGTGACGGGCACGGCAAAGGGCGCTACAGTGATTCGTATGGTATCATTTGCACAGGGGCTAGGGTGGCGGTGATTTTCCGGCGTAAATCGGGTTCCTCTTCGGGGCTCAGCAGTGAAACACGCGAATCGTTAGAACCTGTGCTTGATGAACGGCCCGCGCCGGCCGAGGCGGAAACCGCCGCCGCGGTCGTCCCGCCTGCTGCCCGCCCCCTGCCGCCGGCTCCCCCTGCCAATTCCAGCAAAGGAAGCTCCATGCCGCTCGCTCCTTCCAGGCCCGCTCCGCTGGGCTTCAAGACGCCCACGCGTGCTGCCGAACCGGCCGGTGCGACGACGGGTGGTTTTGTCCGGCGCCCCGAGAGCCAGCGTGATGGTGACGAGCGCCGGCGTCTGGTGGTTGGCAAGGAAATTTCCTTCTCCGGCGATATCACCACCTGCGACCATCTGGTGGTTGAAGGCCGGGTGGATGCCACGCTCAGCGATGGCCGCAGCGTGGAAGTGAGCGAGGGCGGCCTGTTCAAGGGCACGGCCACGGTAGACAGCGCGCTGATCGGCGGTCATTTCGACGGCAAGATCGTGGTGCGCGGCCGCCTGAGCATGACCTCCACCGGCCTCATCACCGGCACGGTGATCTATGGCGAACTGGAGATCGAGGCTGGCGGCCGTATCGAAGGCAGCCTGAAGCAGGGCGCCGGCGACGAAGTTGCCGCGCCGGCGGCCGTCGCCGCTCCGTCCCAGCCCAGAGGTGAACTCTCTTTCTCCGGTGAAGAAAGCAAGGCCTGATATGTTCCTGGCCAGTGCGCCTGCCGAGTTTGCGCCGCACGGGCGGCACATCCCGGGTCCCCGACGGGTCCGGGGAGCGGTGACGCTGCTCTGCTGCCTGCTGCTGGCGGCCTGTGGTGCCGGAACGACCAGGCAAGCCGGTCTGACGACGTCAAGCCAGCCGGCGACGGCCCTTCCGGGTGTCCAGGCAGCTGCCAGTGCGGCACCGCCCGCTCCGCAGATGGTGTTTCCGCTGACCACGGCTTCGCTGATGGGCAAGAGCATCAAGGAGATCGTCGGCCTTTATGGCGCGCCGCATCTCAAGCTGCGCGAACCGACGGCGGAAATCTGGCAGTACCGCAAGGCTGCCTGTGTTCTGGAAATGGTGATGGTGGGTGACCAGGCCAACGCCAGGGTCACCTATGTCGAGGTGCGCTCGCGCAAGGACGGTGTCAGCTCCGACAGCTGCGCGCCGATTGTCGGCGAACTCGCCCGGTCGACGGTTGCGCCGCCGCAAGGGGCCTGACCGCAAGCGCTCGCCGCTTCCTGCGGCACAACAAAAAGCCCCGCACATCTCTCGATGGCGGGGCTTTTTGTTGGCTGGCTGCTGTCAAAGAATGAAGCGCGACAGGTCGGTGCTCTTGACGAGCCCTTGCAGCTTGTCGCGGATCTGCGCGCCGTCAATGGTTATCTGGCTGCCCTGCTTTTCGCTGGCGGTGAAGGAGATATCGTCCAGCACATGCTCGATGACGGTGTGCAGCCGGCGCGCGCCGATATTCTCGACGCTGCGGTTGATCTCCTCCGCCAGTTCGGCGAGGGCATCGATGGCATCGTCGGTGAATTCCAGCGTCACCTGCTCCGTAGCCATCAGCGCAACGGATTGTTTGATCAGGCTGGTCTCCGGATCGGTCAGGATGCGGCGCAGATCCTCGCGGCTCAGCGGCGACAGCTCGACGCGGATGGGCAGGCGGCCTTGCAGCTCCGGCAACAGATCCGACGGTTTGGCGACATGGAAAGCGCCGGAGGCGATGAAGAGGATGTGATCCGTCTTTACCGGTCCGTATTTGGTCGAGACGGTCGTGCCTTCGATCAGCGGCAGCAGGTCACGCTGCACGCCTTCGCGGCTCACATCCGCCCCCTGGCGTTCGGAGCGGGCGGTGATCTTGTCGATCTCGTCGAGGAAGACGATGCCGTTGTTTTCCACCGACCTGACCGCCTCGGTGACCACGGTTTCCTGGTCCAGCAGCTTGTCGGCTTCTTCGCGCACCAGCAGTTCGTAGCTGGTGCCGACCGTCATCTTGCGGCGCTTGGTGCGCTGGCCGAAGGCCTTGCCCAGCATGTCGCCCAGATTGATGGCACCCATCTGCGCGCCGGGCATGCCGGGAATATCGAAGGTGGGCAGGGTGGGGTTGCCGCTCTCCTGCACCTCGATCTCGATTTCCTTGTCGTTGAGGCTGTTTTCGCGCAGCAGCTTGCGGAAATGCTGGCGGGTAGCCTCGCGCGCGTCGCTGCCGCACAGCGCATCAAGCACGCGCTCTTCGGCGGCAAGCTCGGCCTTGGCCGTTACATCCTCGCGCAGGCGCTCGCGCGTCATGGCAACGGCGGCTTCCACGAGGTCGCGCACGATCTGCTCGACATCGCGGCCGACATAACCGACCTCGGTAAACTTGGTTGCCTCCACCTTGATGAAGGGGGCCTGCGCCAGTTTGGCAAGGCGGCGGGCGATCTCGGTCTTGCCGACGCCAGTGGGGCCGATCATGAGGATGTTCTTGGGCAGAACCTCCTCGCGCATCTGCCCCGTGAGCTGCTGACGGCGCCAGCGGTTGCGCAGGGCGATGGCGACCGCGCGCTTGGCGTCATGCTGGCCAACGATGAAGCGGTCGAGTTCGGAGACGATCTCGCGCGGGGTAAAGGCTGTGGTCATGGCACTCGAACGGGCTTGAGGGTGCGCCGGTTGCCCTTAAAGGGCTTCCAGCGTCACATTGTGATTGGTGTAGACGCAGATATCGCCGGCAATGCTCATCGCCTTGCGGGCAATCGCCTCGGCATCCATGTCGTCGCGGTCGATCAGCGCACGGGCGGCAGCAAGGGCGTAGGAACCGCCGGAGCCGATGCCGATAAGGCCATCTTCCGGCTCCAGCACGTCGCCATTGCCGGTAAGGATCAGGCTGGTTTCACGGTCGGCCACGGCCATCAGCGCCTCAAGGCGCCGCAGATACCGGTCCGTCCGCCAGTCCTTGGCCAACTCCACGCAGGCACGGGCCAGCTGGCCGGGATGCTGCTCCAGCTTGGCTTCCAGCCGCTCGAACAGCGTCAGGGCATCGGCGGTCGCGCCGGCAAATCCGGCAATCACATGATAATCGCCCTTGGTCGTCAGCCGGCGCACCTTGCGGGCATTGCCCTTCATCACCGTCTGGCCCATCGACACCTGGCCGTCGCCGGCAATCACCACACGCCCGTTCTTGCGGACGCTGAGAATGGTTGTGCCGTGCCAGCCGATGGGATCGTTATCGCTCATGAGGTCCTGTCTTTACGAAATGGGGCCCGTGGGTATCTGAGCCGCCGGGCGTGGCCTTGATGTGGCAAGGCGGCGGCCCGGCTGCAAGGGTGCCGATGCCGGCCGTCCCTTCCTGGGGGCAGAATTCCTAGAGCGGCTCGCCACGCATCAGGCGCGGCAGTTCGCCCACCGTTCCCATCGCATGGCGCATGAAAAACCGCTTGAGCGGCGGCACCTTGCCGACAGCGGCAAGCCCGAGATCGCGCGCCAGCTTCAGCACCGGTTCGGTATTGGAGAACAGGCGGTTCAACACATCGGTGGTACCGGCAAGCGTTGCGACATCGAAACGGCGCCAGCGCTCATAACGAGCCAGCACCTCCGCCCCGCCCGCATCCTGCCCCAGCGCCCGCGCATCGCTGATCGCTTCGGCCAGCGCGGCGATATCGCGCACCGAAAGATTGAAGCCCTGGCCGGCAATGGGATGCACGACATGCGCGGCTTCGCCGATAAGCGCCAGCCGCTCCCCGGCATAGTGGCGGGCAAGCATAAGGCCGAGCGGATAGGTGAAGCGCTCGTTGCCGCTGGCGGCGCCGGCGGAGGGAAGCACACTGACGCGACCCCAGAAGTCTCCGAACTTGCGGCGCAGCGCCAGTTCGAAGCCGGCACTGTCCATCTGCATGTAATAAGGAACGAGCCGTTCCTTTTCCGTCCAGACTATGGAGGAGCGATGGCGTCCCTCGGCATCATCGGTCATCGGCAGAATGGCGAACGGCCCCGATGGCATGAAGTGCTCGATGGCAACGCCGTTATGCGGATCCTCATGCGCCACGGTGCAGACGATGGCTTGCTGGCCATAACCCCAGCGGTCGGTGGCGATGCCGGCCTGCTGGCGCAGGGGGCTGGCGCGGCCGTCGGCGGCGATGGCGAGGCGGGCCGTGATCTCGCGTCCGTCGGAAAGGGTAACGGTCACACCGGCCGGCGCCCTTTCCACATGGTTCGCCATGACCGGACACAGGTGGGTGACGGTTCCTGAAAGCGCGCCGAGGCGTTGCAGCAGGCCCCAGCGGATATGGCGGTTCTCGACGATCCAGCCGAGCGGATCGTCACCGACCTCGCTGTGATCATAGTGAAGGAAGAGGGGGGAATTATCGTCGGCCACCCGGATGTCCAGGATCGGCTGCGCCTCCGCCGCCATGGCGTCCCACGCCCCGATCGCCTGCATCAATCGCCTGGCGCCGAAGGCGAGGGCGGTGGTACGGCCATCAAAAGCGGGAGCAAGGCGGGTTTCCGCCGTATCGCGGTCAACCAGCACCGTGCTGATACCGGCGCTGCCCAGGGCCGCCGCCATCGTCATGCCGGCAAGGCCGCCGCCGATGATCACGATCTCGCAGGTGAGGGCTGCTGCACTCATGACAGGTCATTTCCCCAAGGTAACTTCTGCGCACGCCCGGCAGTCACCGCCATCGCGAGCGCTGGCACAGTTGCGCCGAAGCGCTGCCTTGTCCAGTCGCGAACGGTCCGGGTCAGGCGGGCAGAGGGTTTTTCAGTCCCGGATGCAGCTCTACCGCAAGGCGGTGCGTTTACAGCCGGAGGATGCGCACAATTCGTAGCCATTTGCTTAAAAAGAGGCCATCATCAAGCCTGTCTTGGGGATAAACGGGCGGCGGACGCCTGAGGCTGCCTCGCCGAGGCGTGCATTTTCGTCCGCTGGCACAATTCTTGAGACAGGGGAGAGGGTCCTGCGACGCTTGCTACGTCCGCGGTGGCTTGCTGACCCCGGTCGGCGGCTGACGCGAGGTGGCATTGGCTTGGGACATTCGCGCAAGTCAACCATAACCCCGAGAGGAACCGCATGAAGCTGGTGATGGCAATCATCAAGCCGTTCAAGCTGGATGAAGTGCGTCAGGCTCTGACGCAGCTCGGCATCCAGGGCCTGACGGTGAGTGAAGTGAAGGGTTTCGGTCGCCAGAAGGGTCAGACGGAAATCTATCGCGGGGCCGAATATTCGGTGTCTTTCCTTCCGAAGGTGAAGGTCGAGGTCGCCGTGACCGACGAACAGGCCGATTCCGTCGTCGATGCCATCCAGTCCGCCGCCAATACCGGCCGGATCGGTGATGGCAAGATTTTCGTTCTCGACGTTGCCCGCGCGGTGCGTATCCGCACTGGCGAGGTCGATGCCGAGGCGCTCTGAGAGACCCGTCACGTGAGAGGGCCCGCCGCCCGGTCGGGTGGTGTGGCCGTCAGAACAAGGGGGCTTTCCGGTTTACGGGGGTCCGGTCCAGGCAAATGCCTGGGGCCGGTATCCCGTCCGGAGGCCCCCTTTGTCATTCCTGGAGATAGCCCCTTGCCCATGAGGCCGGCCGCCCTCAGCTGCGGAAGGCGTCTTCGACCTTGAGGTCGGTGTGGCGCTGGATCGACCAGATGAGGAAGAAAAAGATCGAGAAGGTGACGATAAACATCGGCACCATGATCGCCGGCAGGCTGAAGGCCGTCATGCGGCCAAGCTCGCTGACGAAGGCCGCAGTACCGGGCTCGCTCTTCAGCATGGTGGTGGCGAGGATATAGTTCAGCGCCGCCGAGATGAAGAAGCTGGCGCCAAAGGCCATGGCGGCGCCGCGGAAAGTCCGGTGGAACAGCCTTTCCTTGCCCTTGCCGGCAAAACCGGCCTCGATGCGGGCAAGGTCGATGAACTGGCCAAGAAAGAGCGTAGCGAGCGGCCAGCGCGTGAGCTCCGAGCCGGTCAGCACCAGCCCGATCAGCAGCGGAACGCCGGCTTCCTTCACCACCACCCATTCCAGCGGCAGATGCAGCAGGCTGACCCCGCCGGTCAGTACCAGCGAGACGAGGCCGATGATGGAAAAGGCGTTGAAGCGCCGGTGGCGCGCCAGTTCCCACAGGCCATACCCCAGCGGCAGCGACAGGGCGATGATCAGGGCAACAACCGGCCCCAGCCGGTGCTCGCTGCTGAGCTGGCCCATGATGATGGCCGGCAGGGCAACATTGATGCCGAGATTGAGGAGCAGCGGCGGGTTGTGACGCACTTCGCTCTTGCCGGCGGCCGGCATCTCGGGCTCCACGCCGGTAGCGACGGTCGTGGGTTCGTGCGTTCCGGGCTCGATATCCCGGTTTTGTTCGGACGGCTGCTTTTCCATCATGGCTTTCTGGGTCTGGCCGGCACCCTTGCCGGCCCGGACGCGGGGCCTTCAGGGCTTACGCGCGGGGTTTTACCAGCCATAACGGGGGGAGAATATGGCAGAGACCACGCCGGGACGGGCGGGGACCACCGGATTGCCGGCAGCCCGCCCGTTCTCCTCAATGATCGTGGCCGTGGGTGGCGGCGCCCGGCTTCAGCACGAAGTGACGGCCGCAATAGGGGCAGTCAACGGCGCCAACGGCCGGCGGGATGGTCAGGAAAATGCGCGGATGACCGAGAGCACCATCGCCGCCATCGCAGCTGAAACGAAGCTCTTCAACAGTAATGGTCTCGGCAGGCTGCATCAAAACGGGTTCCCTGATCGTACCGGAAAGGGGTCAAAAACGAGCCCGATGATACTCCAAGAGCGGGGCGGATCAACCGGCATTGAGCCTTGCATGCCATTGCCGGGTAATCGGTGCCCTCTTGCCGCCGTCGCCGGGTGAACTGTGGCCCGCTCCCTTGTCATCGGGCAGGGCGGGGATTATCTCCTGCCTGTCACGTCCGGCGCCCCGGGCGGTTTGCCGCACCTGCCCTCCATTGGGCGCCTCCGATGAATGGAATGCTCCGATGTCCGCCCTGCCTGAATTCGCCGTCGATGTGCGTGGCCTGGAAAAAACCTATGCCGCCCAAGGCCGGGCACCGGCCAAGCATGCGCTGAAGGGCATCGACCTGCAGATCCCGCGTGGCAGCATGTTCGCGCTGCTGGGGCCGAACGGTGCCGGCAAATCAACCTTCATCAATATCCTCGCCGGCCTCGTGGTGAAGAGTGCGGGCAGCGCCCGTATCTGGGATATCGACGTCGACTCCGATCCGCGCGCTGCGCGGGCGGCCATTGGCGTGGTGCCGCAGGAACTTAATATCGACCCGTTCTTCACCCCGCGCGAGATCCTGGAGATCAATGCCGGCCTTTATGGCGTGCCGAAATCCGAGCGCCGGACCGACGAGCTGCTGGAGGCCGTTGGCCTCAAGGACAAGGCCAGGGCCTATGCCCGCACCCTGTCGGGCGGTATGCGCCGGCGCCTGATGGTCGCCAAGGCCATGGTGCACAACCCGCCGGTGCTGGTTCTTGACGAGCCGACCGCCGGCGTGGATGTCGAGCTGCGCCAGCAGCTGTGGAGCCATGTGCGCGAGCTGAACCGCCGCGGCATCACCATTCTGCTCACCACGCACTATCTCGAGGAAGCCGAGGAGCTGTGCGACACCATCGCCATCATCAACCATGGCCAGGTGGTGGCATGCGAGCCCAAAACCGAGCTGATGCGGCGGGTGGATGCCAAGGCGCTGCGCGTGTCGCTTTCTTCGCCGGCCGGCACCGTGCCGGCCTCGCTGGTGGCCTGGGGTGCGGAACTGGCCGAACCGAACCAGCTGGTGGTGCGCTATCAGCCTTCCAAGACGCAGATGGGGGCGCTCATCACCGCCATCCAGCAAAGCGGCCTCGAGATCGCCGACATCACTACCGAACAGTCCGATCTGGAGGATATCTTCCTGCAGATCACGCGCGACAGCAGCAAGGCTGCCTGAGGCCTTCCGGCGGGTGACATCAAGAGGATTGCGGGCTTTCGGGCTTTGCCCTATGGTCGCGCCGTTCTCGCGAAGCGCCCTTGTCCGGCGCCATAGCCGGGCTCCGCGGTCCCGTAGCTCAGATGGATAGAGCGCTGCCCTCCGAAGGCAGAGGCCACAGGTTCGAATCCTGTCGGGACCGCCATTTTGCCGGCGTGGATTCCAAGCCCTTAAAAATGCTTAGGTTCATAACAGCCTTGGGTTTAAAATGACTCCCCACGACTAAAGTGCCGTGGCCGGAGGACGACCGTGGCTGACGAGGCCAGGAAGGGCGATGTAGGACCTATTCAAGGTGCCTATGTCTCCTCGCAAGGAGTGCAGAACTCCGCGGGGCGAAGGTCGCTTTTGTCGAATCCGACCCTGCCGCGCATTCCGGTGCCCGCGCTTTCCGCCTCGCTGCGCCGGCGCATCTGGCTGCGCGAACTGTCTTTCATGCCGGGCTTCCTCAAACGGCGCTTCGCCTCCGTCTCCGCGTTTGAACAGCGCAAGATCGACGAACAGGCCATGGTCGAGCGGCTGATGCGCTTCTTCGGTTATGGCGCCGCCATGCCGCTCGACAGCTTCCAGCAAATCATTGAATACGCTTGGTATCTGTTCCGCACGCTATTGGTGGAAAAACCTTTCGAGCCCGGAACGTTGCGCGATCCCAAACAGGCGGATCAGCTGCGGCGCGAGATCGGACGGCTGCTGACGCCCGAGATGCGCTACATGGAGCAGTGCTTCGTCAAGATCGCCGAAAACTATCGCGAGAAGTACCAGGCCCACTATGGCAAGGCCTGCAAGCCTGACCATTTTGCTGAAAAGGCACATGATCTTTTAAAGAAGCTGCCCAAGCCCCAGGCCTTGCGCACCTTGCAGCAGCAGGCACGCGAATCCCGCCGCATCCGGCAGAAGAAGAAGGAACTGCTGTTCCAGGATTCACCGCCGAGCGCGGTAGAGACGGAATATCAGCAGCACGAACTCGCGCTGTTCGAGATCATTGGTTATCTGCAGATTTGCGTGCTGATCGGTCATGTGCCGAAGGCCGAGCTCCTGTCCTTCATGGACTATTTCCCGCCGGCGGGCCTTGCCTGGTTCCTTGGCCATGATGACAAGGAAAACACGCTGACCCAGATCATGCTGGACAAGCTGGAGTTCCTTGATCGCCGGGCTGGACGCACCACCAAGCAGCAGCCCGCAGAAGCGCAGAAGACCGCCTGAGACTTTCCGTTTGGGGTCTGCTGGTCTAGACAGGGGGCGGGCCGTTTTCTGAGACGGTCCTTGCGGTCGGCCGGGTCCGCAGCGCCAGGCGCGCGGGATTTGCCCCTGCCGACAGAACCGATCAAGAAAGCGGGATGGACCCCATGCAGTTTCTCCACACCATGGTGCGTGTCACCGACATCGACGCCTCGCTCGATTTTTACTGCAACAAGCTCGGCCTCAAGGAAACGCGCCGCCATGAAAGCGAAAAAGGCCGTTTCACGCTGATCTATCTTGCCGCCCCGGATGATGAGGGGATCGTTGCCGAGCGCCGGTCGCCCGAGCTTGAGCTTACCTATAACTGGGACCCCGAGACCTATACCGGCGGCCGCAGCTTCGGGCATCTGGCCTATGCTGTGGATGACATCTATGCCCTCTGCGACAAACTGCAGAAGGCCGGCATCACCATCAATCGCCCGCCGCGTGATGGCCATATGGCCTTCATCCGTTCGCCCGACGGTATTTCCATCGAGCTTTTGCAGAAGGGCAAGGCACTGGCGCCGCAGGAGCCATGGGCTTCGATGCCGAACACCGGCAGCTGGTAACATTTTGATTACGGAATGAAAAAAGGCCCGGGCGGTGACCCGGGCCTTTTCTTTTGGGGCGGAAAGCCGCTTAGTCGGCCTTCGCCGACAGGATGCGGTTGGCCGCGCTGACGATGGCACGCAGCGAAGACGCCACGATGTTGCTCGCCATGCCAACACCGTAGAGCTGCTGGCCGTCATCCGGCTTGATCAGCACATAGGCGACGGCGCTGGCATCGGAGCCGTGGCTCGTCGAGTGCTCGGAATAGTCCACCACACTCATGCCAAGGCCGAGGTCCCGCTTCACCGCGTCGATGAAACCGGCAACCGGGCCGTTGCCGCTACCATGGATCTCCTTCACCTCGCCATTGATGCGCACGGTGGCGGTGAGATCGCGCCGTTCGGCCGCATGGGCCGAGGGCACCGTGCGGTACTCGATAAATTCGAGCGCCGGTGCTTCCGGCTTCAGATAGGTGGTCTCGAAGGCCTCCCAGATGACCTCCGGCGTGATTTCCTTGCCGGTATCGTCCGCGATCTTCTGGACGATGTTGGAGAATTCGATCTGCAGCAGGCGCGGCGGGGAAATGCCGAACTTGTCTTCCAGCACGAAGGTAACGCCGCCCTTGCCGGACTGGCTGTTGACGCGGATCACCGGCTCATACTGGCGGTTGAGGTCGGCCGGGTTGATGGGCAGGTAGGGAACCGCCCAATCCTCGGAATTGGCCTTTTTGAGCTCCTGCAGGCCCTTGCGGATAGCGTCCTGATGGCTGCCGGAGAAGGCGGTGAAGACCAGCTCGCCGACATAAGGATGCCGCGGATGAACCGGCAACTGGTTGCAATATTCCGCCACGCGGCGCAGGCCGTTGATGTCATGCATGTCGAGGCCGCAATCGACGCCCTGGGTGTGCATGTTGAGCGCCAGGGTAATGATGTCGACATTGCCGGTGCGCTCGCCATTGCCGAACAGCGTGCCTTCCACGCGGTCGGCACCGGCCATCAGGCCCAGTTCTGTGGCGGCAACGGCAGTGCCGCGGTCATTGTGCGGATGCAACGAAATGATGGCGCAGTCGCGCCGCTTCATGTTGCGGCAGAACCACTCGATCTGGTCGGCATGCACGTTGGGGGTGGCAACTTCCACCGTCACCGGCAGGTTGAGGATGATCGGGTTTTCCGGCGTCGGCTGGATGACATCCATCACCGCCTCGCAAACCTCCAGCGCATAGTCCATCTCGGTCTGGCTGAAGCTTTCCGGGGAATATTCCACGCGGATGTTGGCGCCCGGCTCGGCCTCTTCCTCCATCATCTGGCGTACCAGCTTTGCGCCTTCCACGGCGATCTGCTTCACGCCTTCGCGGTCGAGCTTGAAGACGACGCGGCGCTGCAGGGTGGAGGTGGAGTTGTAGAAATGAACGATGACGTTCTTTGCGCCCTTGATCGCTTCGAAGGTGCGGCGGATCAGGTGCTCGCGGCACTGGACCAGCACCTGGATCGTCACATCGTCGGGGATGAGCTTTTCTTCGATCAGCATGCGTACGAAGCGGAAATCCGTTTCGCTAGCGGAAGGAAAACCGACCTCGATCTCCTTGAAGCCCATCTTGACCAGCGTGTCGAACATCTTGCGCTTGCGCGCCGGATCCATCGGTTCGATCAGCGCCTGGTTGCCATCGCGCAAGTCAACCGAGCACCAGACCGGTGCCGTGGTGATGGTGCGCGAGGGCCACTGCCGGTCCGGCAGGTTGATCGGCTGGAAGGGCTCGTATTGCTGAAACGGCATCACGCCCATGACGGAAACTCCGGTTTCGTTCGCTTGCCTCTGGCGCGGGGTCTAACGCCTCACGGCGCGGGAGACAAGGATGTTGGATGAGTGGCGAAGGAGGGGCCGTCTCTCAAGGCGGCCGAAGAGCCAGATCGCGGATGCGGGGATGCCGCTACCGTGCCGCGAAGGCGCGGCTAAGTCGCAGCCAGCCTGCCGCGGGGCAGGCACTGGAGATATCGCTGATCTGTCGGAAGGGGGCCGTCATCGGCTTGGTACCTTGAGCTACCTGTTTTCTTCTTCGTGCGGCGGCAAACGCCGAAAGCCCGGTGTCCTCAGACAACCGGGTTGGTAAGAAGAAGAAGGGCAGCAAAAGGCTTTGTCATAGCGGGGCGAACGCTATCGCCGTTTTTTTTCGCGGTCAACCGGGCTGGGCCATATTTTTGGCAAAAGGGCCCCGCCGCTGAGAGCTTCCGGTTATTGGCGGCTTTTGCGCTTGCCGGGCAGCATCCGCAGCAGCGTATCGTCGCGACGCACGAAATGGTGCCACAGCGCCGCAGCCATATGCAGGCCGGCAACAATCAGTATGGCATTGGCACAAAGGCCATGGATGTCCTTGAGCGTACGGCCCATGGCATGGTCGGCCGCCACCACCGGCGGAACTGTAAAGAGGCTGAAGAACGTGACCGTATCGCCGCGGTACCAGGCCGTCATCATGCCGAGCAGCGGTGTGGCGATCAGCAGCGCGTAGAGCCCGTAATGGGCCAGATGGGCGCCCAGTTTCTCTATCGAACGCATATGGTCCGTCAGTGGCGGCGCCTTCAACACCAGGCGAACAACAACACGGGTCATGACCGCAAGCAGCAGCAGGACCCCGAAGGAGATGTGCAGCCACCAGACCCCGTCCTGCCTTGGGTCGCCATGCGGGTAGAGGTCCTCAAGATAGGTGATGCCGTAAACGACCAGCACCAGGAGAGCCACCAGCCAGTGAAGCCCTTTCTGGATTGCAGCGTAACCCTGGGGCGAAACGGGACGGTCGGTCATGTCGGTCATGAGGGATTCTACGCTCGGCAATCAGGGCGGGAAAATCCGCAAGGCGCCCATTCTGGCACCCGGCCGCTTTCGCCAATATCTGTCCTTTCGGCTACAAAAAGCCCTCCGCTGCAGATGAAGCGGAGGGCTGATGGTTCGGGCGCGACGTGGATCAGGCAGCGCGTACGTCGGTGAGGAAGCGGTTGACCTCTCCGCGCAGCTGTTCAGCCTGACGGGAAAGCGAGCTGGCGGCGTTCAGCACGTCGCCGGCCGCGGTGCCAGTCTCTGCAGCGGCCTCGGTCACCCCGCTGATGTTGTCGTTAACCTGTTCGGTGCCGCGGGCTGCCTCCTGAACGTTGCGGGTAATTTCCGCCGTCGCGGCGTTCTGCTGTTCCACTGCGGCAGCCACGGCAGAGGCGATCTCGCTCATCTCGCGGACACGGCCGGCGATTTCCGCAATCGATTCGACGGTGGCGCTGGTCTGTGATTGTACACCCGTAATGCGGTCCGAGATCTGTTCGGTCGCCCGCGCCGTCTGGGTGGCGAGGCTTTTGACCTCCTGTGCCACGACGGCAAAGCCCTTGCCGGCTTCACCGGCGCGGGCTGCCTCGATGGTGGCGTTGAGCGCCAGCAGGTTGGTTTGCTCGGCAATGGAAGTGATGAGCTGCACCACCTCGCCGATGGCCTGGGTATCGGCATGCAGGCGCTGGACGCGTTCGTCGGACGAGCGGGCGGCACCGGCGGCGGAACTGGCAACACCCGACTGGTGGGCCACCTGACGGCTGATCTCACGGATGGAGCTGCTCAATTCTTCCGTGGCGGCCGCGACGGTCTGCACATTGCCGGAAGCCTGGCCGGAAGCAGTGGCGACGTTGGATGCCTGATGGCTGGTCTGCGTTGCCGTGGCGCTGAGCCCCTCGGCTGTGGATTGCAGCTCGGTGGCGGCGGAAGCAACGGCGGAGACCATGGCCTCCACGGCCTGTTCGAAGCTGGCGGTGATCTCCGCCACCTTCTCCGCGCGGCGGTTGCGTTCTTCCTGCGTGCGGACGGCTTCGGCCTGCAGGCGGTCGGCCTCAATCAGGGCGTCGCGGAACACCAGCACGGCCCTGGCCATCACGCCGATTTCGTCCTTGCGCT
Source organism: Radicibacter daui (assembly GCA_030657355.1). Taxonomy (GTDB): domain Bacteria; phylum Pseudomonadota; class Alphaproteobacteria; order Radicibacterales; family Radicibacteraceae; genus Radicibacter; species Radicibacter daui. The sequence goes on along the minus strand of CP131056.1, from coordinate 215,322 downwards.
CGGTGGCGGGGATTTCCGTCTGCTTCTGGCCTTTGGAGAGCTGCTCCATCGCACCGGTCATGGCGTTGACCGGCCTGGTAATGGAGCGGGCGATCAGCAGTGCCACCGCAATGCCGGCGCCGGTGGCAACTGCCACCAGGGCAATGGCGATCATCATCGCGATGGACGCGTCCCTGGCCGCGGTTGCTGCGGTTTCACGCGCCAGTACAGTTGCGCCGGACGAAACTGTATTTGCCAGTTCCTTCGTCTCGTCGCCGAGGGTCACGAACAGATGGTCGCGGACCTGGTTGCGTTCGGCCAGCAGCGCTTCCATCCGGGTGAAGGCCTGCTGGTAGTCATGCATCTGCCCTTCAAGCTTTTGGGCAGCCTCATCGCCGGCAATCGTCACGATGCCGGGTTTCTGGCTGGCGAAGAGGGAGAGCGCGGCATCCATTTCGGAGAAGGCACGCCTGGCGTCGTCGGCATGGTTGTCGAGCATGTATTTGACGACATAGAGCCGCGACAGCATCAGGTGCTCCTGCTGCTCTCCAAGGTTGATCGCGAGATCGGTATTGCCGGCGAGCTTGGCCATTTCGCGGGCGGCTGTTGTCTCTTCGCGCATTTCCTTGCCAAGGGTATTGAGCGTGTCGTTCAGCAGCGAGTCACGCTCTTTCATCAGGGCAGTCAGTTTTTCGAAATCGGCCTGCATCTGGCCGCGAATGGCGATGATTCGCTCAAGGGCGGCCTTGCGTTCGGCGCTTACAGTAACGGCAGCGGCGACAGCGGCTGACTTTTCGACCTCCGCCAGCGCGGCATTCATCCGATCCACACTGTCATCGCTGCGTGTCGCGATGTAATCGCGGGCGGCGAGTAACGCGGCATTGACGCCCACGCTCACCTTGCCGGCATCCATGGCGACATCGGCGCGTCGCGTCAGGTTGGTAACGGCCGTCTTGCCGTTGTTGAGAAACCACAGGCTGGAAAGGCCGAGGACCAGGGCGATGAGCAGTACGATGCCAAAGCCCGTCAGAATGCGTTGTGAAATGCTCATGTCATGAATCCCCGATTGGCCGATGTTCGTCCCGGTCTCCGGCGCATCAAGTAGCAGTGAACCGGCTCCGGGGCTGTACCTTTGGTGCCGAATTCTATTCAGCGACCCAGATTTTCCGGCATGTACAAAAGTATGTGTTGGCATTGGCCGGCATTTAATTGATCCGGGATAATCACTATTATTTATATTTAACGATAGTCAGTATAACTTTATCTATATTTCGGCTACTGCGGCACGTGTGATCTTGCGAAGTCGGGAACGGTATTCCGTTTCTGAGTCCCCCTCCGACAGGGGCCGGAAGGCATGATTCTCCCGCGTGCTGCATCTCCGCGCCACCCGGCGGCGTTGACAGGGGTGGCGGGGCGGTCTAGCCAACCTGCGGGGAGTTTTGGCTCCCGTTTCTTGTCGGAAATACGAGGCCGGGAATGGCGATAGCGCAGGGTCAGGCAGCCGGTGGTGACGATACCACCCATTTCGGCTTCAAGACGGTCCGCGAAGCCGAAAAGGCCGGCATGGTGCGCCAGGTTTTCGACAGCGTTGCCTCCCGCTACGACCTTATGAACGACCTGATGTCCGGCGGCGTGCACCGGCTGTGGAAGGACGCGATGGTCGATGCGCTGGGCCCGCGCCCGGACCGCGCCTATCTCGATGTGGCCGGCGGTACCGGTGACATCGCTTTCCGCATCTATGAGCGCACCGGCCGCAAGGCCGACGTCACCGTCGCCGACATCAATCTTGAAATGCTCAAGGTGGGCCGCGCCCGCGCCGCCGATCGCGGCATGCTGAGCGGCCTTGGCTGGGTGACGGCCGATGCGCAGAAGCTGCCGCTGCCCGACAAGTCGGTGGATGCCTACACCATTGCCTTCGGCCTGCGGAACGTGACGCGTATCGATGAGGCGCTGGCCGAGGCGCGGCGTGTGCTGCGGCCGGGCGGGCGTTTCCTCTGCCTCGAATTTTCCGCCGTGGTCATCCCGGGCTTCAAGGAAATCTACGACAAATATTCCTTCAACGTGCTGCCGAAGCTCGGCTCGCGTTTTGCCGGTGATGCGGAGAGTTATCTTTATCTGGCCGAGAGCATCCGCCGTTTCCCGCCGCAGGATGAGCTGGTCAGCCGGATGAAGAAGGTCGGCTTCGAGCAGGTGAGTTACCGCAATTTCTCTGGCGGCATCGCCGCGCTGCATTCGGGCTGGCGCCTGTGATCAAGACCCTGCGCAATCTGCTGCGCCTGCTGCGCATCCTCTGGGTGCTGGGGCGGGAAGACGCGCTGTTTCATCGCCGGGTTGCCATCCAGCAACCGCTGGCCGGTTTTGCCCTGCGCCTTATTTCCCGCAAGGCCACTGGCCGTCCCGGCCAGCGCCTTGCCCGCGCCATGACGGCGCTTGGCCCCACCTTCATCAAGGCCGGGCAAGCGCTTTCCACCCGCGCCGATCTGGTGGGTGAGCCGACGGCCGAGGATCTGGCCGAACTGCAGGATCGCCTGCCGGCTTTCAGCTTTGCCGCTGTGCGCGCCACCATCGAGACCGAATTCGGCCAACCGCTGGAAGCGCTGTTCCAGAGCTTCGAGGAAGCGCCGGTTGCCGCCGCGTCCATCGCGCAGGTGCATTTTGCCATAACCATCGACGGCAAGCCGGTGGCGGTAAAAATATTGCGGCCGCGTATCGAAGAGGCGTTCCAGCGCGATATCGATATGCTGCGCTGGCTTGCCGATATCGGTTACCGGCGTTTTCCGGCCCTGCGCCGCCTGAAGCCGCGCGAGACGGTGGAAACCTTCGCCCAGTCCGTCGCGCTGGAGATGGACCTGCGCATGGAAGCCGCGGCAGCGGGTGAGCTGGCAGGGAACTTTGCCGGCGATCCCACCTTCAACGTGCCGGTTATCGACTGGGACCGTACGGCGCAGCGCGTGATGACGCAGGCGCGGGTAGAGGGCATTCCCGTCGGCGATGTGGAGCGCATGCGCGAGCATGGCATCGATCCCGATGCCGTGCTGGTCAAGGCGGCGACGGCCTTCTTCCGCATGGCCTTCCGCGATGGTTATTTCCACGCCGACCTGCATCCGGGTAATCTCTTCGTCACCTTTGATGGCAACATCACCGCGGTCGATTTCGGCATCATGGGCCGCATCGACTGGCAGACGCGCTATTTCCTTGCCGACATGCTGCTGGCTTTCCTGAACGGGGATTACAGGCGGGCCGCGGAAGTTCATTTCGAAGCCGGATTTGTTCCTGCCGACCAGTCGCTCGATCACTTTACCCAGGCCTGCCGGGCGATTGGCGAGCCGGTGGCGAACCGCCCGCTCAGCGACATTTCGCTGGGCCGTCTGCTGGGCCAGCTGTTCCACACCACCGAACAGTTCCAGATGGAAGCGCAGCCGCGCTTGCTGCTGCTGCAAAAATCCATGCTGACGGCCGAAGGGGTGAGCCGCACGCTCAATCCCAACGTCAATATGTGGGAAGTGGCCCGGCCGCTGATCGAGGAATGGATGCGTGAGCATCGCGGGCCCGAGGCCCGTCTCGCCCATGGCATCGATTCCGGCTTGCAGGTCATGCGGCGGTTGCCCGGCCTGCTCAAGCAGATGGAAAAGGCGGCCGAGGTGCTGGCAAGCGGGCGCATCAGCCTTGACGACAGCACCATTGCCGCCCTGCGTGCCAAACGGGGCGGCGGTGCGCTTGCCTGGACCGGCTGGATTGCCGCTGCGGCGCTCGCGGCAGTCTTGGTCTGGAAGCTGCGCGGCTGATAACCCTCAGACCGGCCTGCCGGCACGCAGGCTGGCGGGCAGGCCCGGATCCTCGATCAAGAGCGTGCGGTCGGCGGCAAGGCGCGCAAAAGCGAGAGTCAGTGCCTTGCGGCGAGCCGGGGCCAGCCTGATTTCGCTGCTCTCCCGTACAATCTCCGCTCCCCAGGCATCGGCAATGATGAGGCCGCATTCTGCCGGGATGATCTCACTCGGGAAATTCGCATCGATAGCGAAATAAAATCGGTCGCAATAATCGCGGTACTCATGCCATTTGGCATCCGCGCGATAATCGGCAAGGCCGGATTTGATTTCCACGACCAGCGCGGTGCCATCGGGCGCCAGGGCAAAGAGATCGGCACGGCGTCCGGTGGCCAGGGTGAATTCCGGCAGGCTGGCCCAGCCCTGCTGGTAGAGGTGCCGGCGTACGCCGCGGCGGATGCGGCCGGCGGCATCGATCGGCTGCGGGGCGCCGCTTTCTGCCGGGGTTTCGCTCATCGCTGCAGGATATGGTGGGTGATCGCATCCTTCAGCGCGTCGCCGTCGCGCCTCTCGATGGCCGCGATCATCTGGTGATGCTCTCGGCCCGATTGCTCGATACGGGCACGGGTGCGCCACTGCGAAACCGGGGCGGAGGAGGTACGGCGGCGGATATCGGTTACCAGCTCGACCAGCTCCCGGTTGCCGGCAAGCGCCAGCAAGGCGCTGTGGAAGGCAAGGTTCGCCTCATAAAGTTCCATCAGCGTGCCTTCCAGCACCAGCCGGTCGAACTCGTTGGCCAGATGGCGCAGCTGCGCGACATCCGGGGCCCCGGCATTGAGGACGATGCGGCCGGCGACGCCGATTTCAAGGATCAGCCGGATCTCCGCAATCTCGCTGGCCTGCCGGCCATCGGGAGCATGCACATGGTATCCGCGGTTGGGCACATGCTGGACAAGGCGCTTTTGCGCCAGCCTGTCCAGCGCCCGGCGCACCTCCTGCCGGGTGCAGCCGTAACGGCGCTCGAGGTCGATCTGCTTCAGCCAGCTTCCCGGAGCAAGGATGCCGGCCATGATGTCCTGGAGGATGAGCTCGGTGACGTCGCCGGGGGTCGGGGTCACTGCCTCATCGCCGGCGCCCGCAGCTTGCGTTCTGTCAGCGGTCATGACCGTCATCTGCTGTTCTCGCTCTTTTCAAACGGCGCGTTCTTGCGGGCGGCGGACCCTGCCGGGCAGGAGTCTAGCGCGGCCCGGCAACCATGGGGTGCGGAAAATAATCACCCGGCCCCATTGTGCAACAAAGATTGTTGCCCTAAATTGGCGCCAATTTTGGTTCCATTAAGATTGGTATTGCGGCTCCCCATGAAAAATTCCGACCAGGTCTGGGACATCGTCGAGGAAAAGCGGGCGCGCTTTTATGAGCTGAGCGACCGCGTCTGGGATACGCCCGAGACCAATTATGAGGAATTTCGTTCATCGGCCGAGCATGTCCGTGTGCTGGAAGAAGAGGGCTTTCGGGTCGAGCGCGGCATTGCCGGCCTGCCCACCGCCGTGATGGGCGAAGCCGGGGAGGGTGGTCCCGTTATCGCCATTCTCGGCGAATTTGACGCACTGCCCGGCCTCAGCCAGCAAGCCGGCCTTGCCGAAGAAAAGCCGATGGAAACCGGCGGCAATGGCCATGGCTGCGGGCACAATCTGCTCGGCGCCGGCTCGATGATGGCGGCAGCGGCCGTGAAGGACTATCTCGCCCGCAGCGGCCTCAAGGGCCGCGTGCGCTATTACGGTTGCCCGGCGGAAGAGGGCGGTTCTTCCAAGGGTTTCATGGTGCGGGCCGGCGTGTTCGACGATGTCGATATCGCCCTGTGCTGGCATCCGGCGCCTTTCGTGGGCGTCAATAACCCGGTCTCGCTTGCCTGTAACGAGATCAATTTCCACTTCAGCGGCCGTGCTTCCCACGCTTCCGCCTCGCCGCATCTCGGGCGCAGCGCGCTTGATGCTGTCGAGCTGATGAATGTGGGCGTCAATTATCTGCGCGAGCACATGCCGTCTTCCGCCCGCGTGCACTACGCCATTACCGATGCCGGCGGTCATGCCCCCAATGTGGTGCAGGCGCGCGCCACGGTGCGTTATCTCGTGCGCGCCAGCAGCCTGCCGGACCTGATCGAGCTGGTGGAGCGGGTAAAGAAGGTGGCGGAAGGTGCCGCGCTGATGACCGGCACCTCCATGCGCAGCGAAGTGATCTCCGGCGATGCCAATCTTGTCGGCAACACGCCGCTGGAAGACCTGATGCAGGCGGAGCTGGAGCGTCTGGGCCCGCCGCTCTTTGACGAGGCGGATCGCGAGACGGCGCGGCAGTTCCAGGCCACCTTCAGCCCGGCCGATATCGCCACCTCCTTCCGCCGCTTTGGCGTCAAGCCGCGCAGCGGCCTGTCGCTTGCCGACGGCATCTACCAGCGCGGCTTGCAGGACAGCAGCATTGTCGGCTCCACCGATGTCGGCACCGTCAGCTGGGTGGTGCCTACCGTGCAGATGCGCGGCGCCACCTACGCCATCGGCACGCCCGGCCATTCCTGGCAGCTGGTGGCGCAGGGCAAGCTGCCGGCAGCGCACAAGGGCATGGAACATGCCGCCAAGGCCATGGCGGCCACGGCAACCCGCCTGCTGGCCGATCCGGAGCTGATCGGCCGGGCAAAGGCAGACCATGCCGAACGTCTGGCCGGCACACCTTTCGTCAATCCCATCCCTGACGATGTCGAGCCGCCGCTGCCGGGAGGGCAGGCGGCTTGAGCGCGCGGCCTGATCTTTTCCAGCTCATCGGCTTCGGGCCGGAAGGCTGGGGCGCGGCGCTGATTACCGGCGCGGGGATGACGCTTGTCATCGCCTCCTCGGGTTTTCTCATCGGCGCCGTTATCGGCGTGCTGGGGGCATGGGCCAAGATCAAGGGCAATCGCTGGGTACGCGCGCTGGCGGACGGGTACACCACCATCCTGCGCGGCGTGCCCGATCTGCTCGTCATCTATCTCTTCTATTTCGGTGGCAGCATGCTGATCACCGCCACTGCCCGCCTGCTTGGCGTTGAAGGCTTCGTCGGCCTGCCGGGTGTGCTGGCCGGCGCAATGGCGGTGGGCGTGACCTCCGGCGCGCAGCACACGGAAGTCTTTCGCGGTGCCTTCGGTGCCGTTTCGCCGGGAGAGATCGAGGCGGCGCATGCGTGCGGCATGAACCGCTGGGTGCGCCTTCGCCGCATCATTGCCCCGCTCACCCTGCGCCATGCGCTGCCGGGCCTCGGCAATGTCTGGCAGGTGGTGCTCAAGGAATCGGCGCTGGTGTCGGTAACCGGCGTGGTCGAGCTGCTGCGCCAGACGCAGATCGCCGCCGGTTCCACCCGGCTCCCCTTTGACTTTTTCATGATCGCCGCGGTGCTGTTCCTCGCCATCTCCAGCGTTTCCGGCCTCGTGCTCTATGTGGCCGAGCGCCGGTTCTCGCGTTCGGCGCGGAGGCCGTGATGGATATCGATTTCGCTTTCGAAACTTTCATGGCGCTGGTCGGCGCCGTCCCGCTCACCATCCAGCTTGCTGTCAGCGCCATCTTCCTCGGCGCCTTCGTGGCTTTCGGGCTCGCCATGATGCGCCTCAGCGGCATCCTGCCGCTTGCCCTGCTGGCGCGCTTCTATGTCTTCGTTTTCCGCGGCACGCCGCTCCTGGTACAGATCTTCCTCATCTATTACGGGCTCGGCCAGTTTCCGGCCGTACGCCACAGCTTCCTGTGGCCGCTGCTGCGCGAGCCTTATGCCTGCGCCGTGCTGTCCCTGATGCTCAACACGGCGGCCTATTCCAGTGAGATCATCCGTGGCGGCCTGCTCTCGGTACCGCCGGGGCAGGTCGAGGCGGCCCGGGCTGTGGGCATGCCGCGTCTCATGATTCTGCGGCGGGTGATCCTGCCCCTCGCCATCCGCCAGGCGCTTCCTGCTTACGGAAACGAAATGATGTCGATGGTGAAGGCAACTTCCCTTGCCTCGATCATCACCCTCATGGAGGTGACCGGCGTTGCCGCCCGCATCATCTCCGAGACTTACCGTGTCATCGAGGTCTTCGTCGTCGCCGGCGCTATCTATCTGGCGCTCAATTTCACGCTGAGCCGCCTTGTGCTGTGGGCCGAGCGTGCGCTGAGCCCGGACAAGCGCCGCCCGGCGTCTGCCGCCGTCCCGATCGCTGCCGCGACCCCTGCTTCCACCGGAGATGCCTGATGCCTGACAGCATTGCTGCCACCTTGCCGGTGGATGCTCCCCTTGCCGCTCTCAGCGGGCGCAATCTCCACAAGCGCTTCGGCGGCGTTGAAGTATTGAAAGGCGTGACGCTGGATGCCCGGGCGGGGGAGGTGGTCTCCATCCTCGGCTCCTCCGGCTCCGGCAAGTCCACCCTGCTGCGCTGCCTCAACCTGCTTGAGGTGCCCGATGCGGGCGAGGTGATTGTTGCCGGCGAGACTGTAGCGCTGCGCCGCCGGCGCGACGGGCGCAGCGATGCCGCGGACATCCGCCAGGTCGAGCGTATCCGCTCCCGCCTCGGCATGGTGTTCCAGAGCTTCAACCTCTGGTCCCACCGCACCATCCTCGAGAATGTCATCGAGGCGCCGGTGCATGTGCTGGGCCGTCCCCGCCGCGAGTGCGAGGAGGAGGCCGAGGCGCTGCTGGCCAAGGTCGGCATCGCCGACAAGCGCCATGCCTATCCGGCCCATCTCTCCGGCGGCCAGCAGCAGCGCGCGGCGATTGCCCGGGCGCTCGCCATGCAGCCGCAGGTGATGCTGTTCGACGAGCCGACCTCCGCCCTCGATCCCGAGCTGGTGGGCGAGGTGCTGAAGGTCATGCGTGGCCTGGCTGATGAAGGCCGCACCATGCTGGTGGTGACCCACGAGATGGGTTTTGCCCGTGACGTCTCCAGCCGCGTCGTCTTCCTGCATCAGGGCCAGGTGGAGGAGGAGGGCACACCGGCCGATCTCTTCACCGGCGCCCGTTCTCCCCGCCTCAGGCAATTCCTCAGCGCCTGAGAGTTTTCATCACGATAATGCAACGAACAGGGAAACAAAAATGAAGCGTATCGGCACTCTTCTGGCAGCGGCCTGCGTCGCTGTCGTGGCCCTTGTGGGCGGCGTACAGGCCGCCCAGGCTAAAGAATGGAAGCACATCACCATCGCCACCGAAGGTGCCTTCCCGCCCTATAACCTCACCAAGCCGGACGGCACGCTCGCCGGTTACGAGATCGACCTCGCCAAGGTGCTGTGCGAGCGCATGAAGGTGGAATGCACCTTCGTGACCCAGTCCTTCGACGGCATCATTCCGGCGCTGCAGGCCGGCAAGTTCGACGCCATCATGTCCGGCATGTCGGCGACGGAAAAGCGCAAGCAGATCATCGATTTCTCGGTTTCCTACGGCAGCACAGGCCAGGCCTTCGCCACGCTGAAGTCGAGCCCGCTCGCCAGCCTGCCGCTGAAGGGCGAGCTCTATTCGCTCACCACCAATGACGAAGGCGCCCACAAGGCGATCACCGAGCTGAAGCCGATGCTGGACGGCAAGGTCATCGGTGTGCAGACCGCCTCCACCTCGTCCCGCTTTGTCGACGAGTACATGAACGGCATCGTCGAGAAGCGCGAATACAAGCAGACCGAGGAGCACGACCTCGACCTGATCTCCGGCCGTGTCGACCTCATCATGGCCTCGATGGGCTATCTCAGCACGGCCATCACCAAGCCGGGCAACGAGGACATGGTCATCGTCGGCCCGCGCTTCCAGGGCGGTTTCCTTGGTGCCGGCAGCTCCGTCGGCCTGCGCAAGGAAGATACCGACCTCAAGGCCCTGTTCGATGCCGCCATCAACTCCGCCAAGGCGGACGGCACCACCAAAGAGCTTTCCGAGAAGTGGTTTGGCTTCGACGTGACCCCGTACTGATCGCGCCGCTTCCTCTTTTTGAGGAGTAAAGCGATTCAGCAGGACCCCGCTGCCGTTCCCGGCGGCGGGGTTTTGTTTTATCCGCCGCTGTCGAAAATCCGCCGCGAGCGACAGGAGGGCCTGTTGACGGCACCGGGCTTTATCCTAAAGTGCCGCCATCCGCGACGGCGGCGGCCTTTTCATGAGGGTTGCTGCCGTTCGCCAGACCTTGAATTCAAAGAAAAGGCCGAGCCACCATGGATGTGAGCAAGATCGCCGCCGGCAAGAGTGTGCCGTGGGATGTGAATGTCGTCATCGAAGTGCCGATGCGCAGCAATGCCCCGATCAAGTATGAGATGGACAAGGAATCCGGCGCACTCTTCGTCGACCGTTTCCTCCACACCCCGATGTTCTACCCGTGCAATTACGGCTTCATCCCCAATACGCTGGGCGGCGATGGCGACCCCCTCGACGTGCTGGTGGTCGGCGATACGCCGATCATGCCGGGCGCCGTGGTGCGTGTGCGCCCCATCGGCGTCTTGATGATGGAAGATGATGGCGGCCAGGACGAGAAGCTGCTGGCCGTGCCGGTCACCAAGCTGAACCCGTACTACAAGGACGTGGCCGAATATACCGACCTGCCCGAGATCCTGCGTGAGCAGATCGAGCATTTCTTCACCCGCTACAAGGATCTGGAGCCGGGCAAGTGGGTCAAGATCGGCGGCTGGAAGGGCTCTGCTGATGCCGCTGCGATCATCGAAAAAGGCGTGGCGGCTGCGAAGTAAGCCTTCATAAGGCTGGCTTAAAACAGCCACTTTTGGAAGAGAAAGGGAGGGCTTCTGCTCTCCCTTTTTTGTTTCTAGATGTTTGATGGACAGCCAAACGTCCCGGCCATGGAGAAACGATGGGTATCCGCAATTTCACAGTCTCGCTTTTTGTTCCAGTGCTGAGTGTCCTTACCGGATGCGGAGAACCAGACCCAGCTCCGTCGGATGAGGTTATGATTCTCAATTTCCGGAATAACAGAAATGTTTTCGAGGAAATTAGGCGCGACGCTTGCGAGCTGGCTCTGGAAATTGGGGAAGAGGCTGGAGGCTCCAAATATCTAACAGTAATGATGGATCCTTCTTGGTCCAGACCGGAGGTCAGCAACGATATTGTTCAAAAATATTATGCAATATTTCGGAAGATTAATGCAAAAGGTATCCAGTTAAGCGTGTCCGAGGATCATTGTAAAATTTGGGTAGAATATTGGTCTGAGGGGCTCGCTGGGGGAGGGGATTACAAGAAATTTATACATGAAGAACCTAATAAATTAGATATAATTGTTAAAAGTCTTTATGGCCTAAAACTTGGAGCCCAAATAGCGTCCTACAAACGGGAGCTGGAAGGCGGTTGGTGGCTTGCGTATGACCATTATCCTTGATCGGTTCAATCCGGCCCGAGCGCGAGTCTCTGCGACCTTGAGTGCTGACGGCCTAACGTAATTTGCAGATTTTTCCCAGCTCATGTCACAGCCGCCGGGGCTGTCTCGTCTTTCTCGCATAAGGGCGCCGAAGGGGCGCCTTGACCTGATGGAGAAGACAACATGACCCCCCGTATCGCCAACTATCACAAGGCCGCTCCCGACGTGATCAACGGCATGCTGGCCTTTGAAAAGGCGGTGACGAACAGCGGCCTCGAAAAGAGCCTTATCGAGCTCGTGAAGATGCGTGCCTCGCAGATCAATGGCTGCGCCTTCTGCCTCGACATGCACAGCAAGGATGCCCGCGCCAATGGCGAGACCGAAGCGCGGCTCTATCTCCTGAACGCCTGGCACGAATCCCCGCTCTACAGCGACCGCGAGCGTGCCGCCCTTGCCTGGTGTGAAGCGCTGACGCTGGTGGCTGAAACCCATGCCCCCGATGCCGCCTACGAGCAGCTTGCCGCCCAGTTCACCGAGGCCGAGCAGGTGAAGCTCACCATGCTCATCGGCGCCATCAACAGCTGGAATCGTCTTGCCATCGGCATGCGCGCGGTTCATCCGGTCTGAGGGTGGTAAACATGGCCCGCAAGGAAATGGTCATGGCAGAGGATGAAGAAGCCGGCGGCCAACATGCCGCCGGCCTCGATTTCGAGCAGTACCGGCGATATTTGACCGGCCTTGCCTACCGCATGCTCGGCTCGCTTTCCGAAGCCGAGGATGCGGTGCAGGACGCATGGTTGCGCTGGGTGGATGCTGACCGGTCAGCCATTGCCAATCCCCGGGCCTGGCTTGCCCGCGTGGTGACGCGCCTGTGCGTCGACCAGTTGCGCTCGGCGCGGGCCCGCCGGGAATCCTATGTGGGCGCCTGGCTGCCGGAACCGCTGGCGGACAGCCAGATTTTTGTGCCGGAAGAAAGTGCGGCGGAACTTGCCAGCGATCTGTCGGTGGCGCTGCTGCTGGCGCTGGAGCGGCTCTCGCCGCTCGAACGGGCGGCTTTTCTGCTGCATGATGTGTTCGACCTCGATTTTCGCGAGGTGGCGGAGACGCTGGGGCGCGATGAAGCCGCAGTGCGTCAGCTGGCAAGCCGTGCCCGCCGCCATGTGGCGGACCAGAAACCGCGTTTCGATGTGGCGCCGGCGGAAGGGGAGGCGATAGCCCGTGCCTTCGAAGCCGCCTCCCGGGCGGGCGATGTTTCTGAGCTCAAGAGCCTGCTGGCCGCCAATGCCACGCTGATGACCGATGGTGGCGGCATCCGCCCGTCGGCCATCAATCCCATCTTCGGAATGGATCGTATCTGCCGGTTCTTTGCCGGGCTGGTGCGCAAACACGGCCGGCAGGAGCGGCAGGTGGTGCGCTACGGTCTCTTCAACGGCCTGCCGGGCTATCTATCCATCGAATCCGACGGTATCCCGCAGGTTACCATGCTGGAGATATCCGCGGGCCATATCGGCACGGTCTATATCGTGCGCAATCCGGAAAAACTCAGCCAGTTCATGGATATGGCGCCGCCTGCCGGCACGGCCTGACCAACAAAAAACCCCGCCATCCGGCGGGGTTTTTCTTTTTGCTTCCGGCAGTGCCGGCGGCAGGTATCCGAGCCTCAGGCAATTTCTTTCAGATTCGAAATGACCTTGCTCACCATGCCGTACTCGATGGCTTCTTCCGCCGACATCCAGAAATCGCGTTCGGTATCGCGCTGGACTTTCTCCAGCGTTTGACCGGTTTCCTTGGCGATGATCTCGTTGATGCGCTGGCGGGCCTTGATGATTTCCTTCGCCTGGATGGCGATATCCACGGCCGTGCCGCCGGCACCACCGCTCGGCTGGTGCAGCAGGTAGCGCGTGTTCGGCAGCGAGTAGCGGTTTTCCTTCTTCGCGGCCAGATAGATGAGGGCGGCGGCAGAACCGACCCAGCCGGTGCCGATGACCTTAACCTCGCAATCCACGAAGCGGATCATGTCGAAGATGGTGTAACCGCTCTCCACATGGCCGCCGGGCGAATTGATGATGAGATGGATCGGGTCCTTGCTTTCGCCGGCCAGCGCCAGAAGGCGTTCGGTGATGCGCTTGGCCACTTCCATGGTGATCGTCCCGGTGAGGACGAGATGGCGGGCGCTGAACAGCTTCTGGTCGATGAAATCGGGCGTGCGCGCGGCCCCATCCTTGGGCGTCTCGTCTTCATCGTCGAGGCGGATGAATTCGCTCATGGCCATTAGGGGTAACTCTCCGGTTGGTCGCTGTTCTTCATGTAGCGTATGGAGGAGCCCGCTTCAATGAGGGGGGCGGAATAGTAGGGGCAGGATGATAGCGGCATCACGCTGCGATCTCGGTCTTCTCCCCGAAATGGCAGAAATCCCTGACCGGGCAGACCGGGCAGTTCGGCCGCCGGGCCTTGCAGATATAGCGCCCGTGCAGGATGAGCCAGTGGTGGGCGTGCAGGCGCCATTTTTCCGGCACCACCTTTTCAAGCTCCAGCTCGACATGGTCGGGCGTCTTGCCCGGGCCCATGCCGGTGCGGTTGGCGACGCGGAAGATATGGGTATCGACGGCGATGGTCGGCTGGCCGAAGGCGACATTGAGCACCACGTTGGCCGTCTTGCGGCCCACGCCCGGCAGCTCCTGCAACGCTTCGCGTGTCTGCGGTACCTTGCCGCCATGCCGGTCGATCAGCATCTGCGACAGGCCGATGACGTTCTTGGCCTTGGTTTTGTAGAGCCCGATGGTCTTGATGTAGTCGCGCAGCCGGTCTTCGCCGAGCGCCAGCATCTTTTCCGGCGTATCGGCCACGGCAAAGAGCTGTCCTGTCGCCTTGTTGACCCCTACATCCGTGGCCTGGGCGGAGAGGGCAACGGCGACGACCAGCGTATAGGGATTGCTCCAGTGCAGCTCGCTGGTCGGTGCCGCGTCGCGGGCGGCAAGCTCGGCGAAAAACGCCTCGATCTCGGCCGTCGTCATGCGGGGCTGCTTCGGCGTCTTTGCGCCCGCCGCCTTTTGGGGTTTTGCGGCGGGCCGGGCGGCAGCTTTCGGGGCGGGTTTTGCGGCAGGCATCTGGGCTTCTTGTGAGGGGAGCGCTTGCCGGGGTTCCGGCGCGGGGCCTAGACTAACCGGCATGGAAAGTATCGCCAACAATGCTGCTTTCGGTCAGGGCGCCGGAGGGGCCGCTCCGCTTCTCTTTGATGCGGAGCTCAGGCCCTATTGCAGCATGCCGCGCCAGAGCTTCTACATCCTGATCGGCATTCTGGCGGCGCTGGCGCTCGGCTCCGGAGCCTTTTTTCTCTCCATCGGCGCCTGGCCGATCTTCGGCTTCTACGGCCTCGATATCCTGCTGGTCTATGTCGCCATGCGCCGCTCCTATGCCCGCGCAGAGCGGCATTGGGAGAGCGTACGGCTGACGGAGAGTGAGCTGACCGTCGAACGTCATGGCCCGAAGCAGGGGCAGTTCGGCCGCTGGTTCTTCCAGCCTTACTGGCTGCGGGTCGAGATGGATGATCCGGCACAGCATGAAAGCCAGGTGGTGCTGGCGAGCCACGGGCGGCGCCTCACCGTCGGCAGTTTTCTGGCACCCGAACAGCGGCTGGATTTTGCCCGCGCCCTGCGCCGTGCACTGGAACAAATGCGCCGGCCAGATCGGCCGGAGAACTGACCTTCCGGCCTCGCAAGAACCGGGTGGAGACTGAAACGCGGGCTGCTCATAGTCAGGACAAATTCGCCTTTCGCATCGGAGCCCTTCCATGGACCGCGACTATGAGCGCATTGGCCGCGCTATCCGTTTCATCGAGAACAACTGGCAGGATCAGCCCGAGCTTGAAGCCGTGGCTGATGCCGTCGAGCTCAGCCCCTTTCATCTGCAGCGCCTGTTCCAGCGCTGGGCGGGGGTAAGCCCCAAGCGTTTCCTGCAGGCACTCACGGTCGATCATGCCAAGGCGCTGCTCGACCGGCGCATCAACCTGCTCGATACCAGCTTTGAGGTCGGGCTTTCCGGCCCGTCACGCCTGCATGATCTGTTTGTGGCGGTCGAGGGCATGACCCCCGGCCAGTACAAGGCGCAGGGCGCGGAAATGATCATCCGCTACGGCCTGCATGACAGTGTCTATGGCCGTGCCATTGTCGGCATGGCGCCGCTCGGCATCTGTGCGCTGGAATTTACCGACAGTGGTGATGAAGCCGCGGTATCGGTGCTGCAGGCCCGTTTTCCTCTCTCGCGCCTTGTTCGTGACGACAGCGCAACGGAGCATGTGGTGCGCGCGATGGAGGAGGGGACGGTGACCGGCGAGCGGCTGCTGCTCAAGGGCACCAACTTCCAGCTCAAGGTCTGGCGCGCGCTTATCGCCATTCCGGAGGGGCGGGTTTCCACCTATGGCGAGGTGGCTGCCGCCATCGGCCATCCTGAAGCCAGCCGCGCAGTGGGCGCCGCCTGCGGGCGCAACCGGGTGGGCATCCTCATCCCCTGTCACCGGGTGATCGGTGCCTCTGGTGCGCTTACCGGCTTTTTCTGGGGGCAGGACCGCAAGCGCGCCATCCTGGCCCGCGAGGCGCTGCGCGCCGAGCAGATGGCGCTGGCTTCCTAGGATGTGCGTTTAGCGATGTGCCGGGGCCTCAGAGCCCCAGCACGTCGGTCATGGAATAAAGGCCCGGCTTCTGCCGGGCTGCCCACAGGGCGGCCCGCACGGCGCCGCGGGCGAACAGGGCGCGGTCGGTCGCCTTGTGGATGAATTCGATACGCTCGGCCGGAGCCGCGAAGATGGTGGTGTGTTCGCCCACCACATCGCCGCCGCGTAGAGACGCAAAACCGATCTCGCCAGCGGGCCGGGCGCCGGTCAGGCCCTCACGGCTCAATTTCTTTACGATATCGAAATTGACGGCACGACCTTTGGCTGCCGCCTTGCCGAGCATCAGCGCGGTGCCTGACGGTGCATCGACCTTGTGGCGGTGATGCATCTCGACGATGTCGATATCCCAGTCATCGCCCAGAATGGCGGCCGTGCGCTCGATAAGGGCAGCGAGAATATTCACGCCGAGGCTGTAATTGGCGGCGTAGACCACCGGTGTGTGACGGGCAGCACGTTCCAGCGCGGCTTCATCTTCTGCCGTCAGGCCAGTGGTGCCGACGATATGGGCCGTCTTGCCTTGGGCGGCGAGCATGCTGTGCTCGACGGTGGCAGCAGGGGAGGTGAAGTCGATCACCACGTCAGCGGCGGCAAACAGTGCAACGGCGTCGTCGCCAATGCTGATCCCCAGCGGCTCCAGCCCGGCCAGAAGGCCGGCATCTTTACCGATTGCATCGCTGCCGGGCCGTTCGACGGCGCCGAACACTTCGGCGCCCGGGGTTGCCGTGATCTGGCGAACCAGCGCGCGGCCCATGCGGCCGGCTGCGCCAACGATACCGATTTTAATGCTCATGGCGGGGACCCGTATCTGACTTGCCGTAAAAACTTCCGGCTGCATGCATAGGACACCGGGGCCGGGGCGGCGAGCAAAAACAAGGAAGGCCGGCGCGCCTTCTTCAGGCAAGCCGGCCTTCTGCTTCACTCAGCACGCATCCGGCAGGGGTCAGCTGCGCAGCTCGTCCCAGAACTCCTTCACCCGGGTGAAGAAGCCTTCGGATTCCGGATGGCTCTCGCCGGTGGTTTCCTCGGCAAAGGCCCGCAGCAATTCTTCCTGCTTGCGGGTGAGCTTCACCGGGGTTTCCACCACGATATCCACATACATGTCGCCGCGCACACGCTGGCGCAGCACGGGCATGCCCTTGCCGCGCAGGCGCATCTGGTGGCCCGTCTGCGTGCCGGCGGGCACAGTGATCTTGACCCGTGCGCCTTCGATGGTCGGCACCTCGACCGTGCCGCCAAGGGCGGCAACCGTCATCGGGATGGGCACGCGGCAGAACAGGTCCGCCCCGTCCCGCTTGAACATCTGGTGCGGCTTGATGGAGAGGAAGATGTAGAGGTCGCCCGGGCTTGCACCCTGGCGGCCGGCTTCGCCCTCGCCGGTCAGGCGAATGCGCGTGCCTTCTTCCACGCCGGCCGGAATGTTGACTTCCAGTGTCTTCTCGCTGCGCACACGGCCTTCGCCGCCGCACTTGCGGCACGGATCCTTGATGATACGGCCCGCGCCCTGGCAGCTGTGGCAGACGCGCTCGATAGTGAAGAAGCCCTGGGTCGCACGCACCTTGCCGTGCCCGCCGCAGGTCGGGCAGGTCACCGGCTCGGCGCCGTTGGCTGCGCCCGAACCCGAGCACACATCGCAGGTTGCCGAGGTCGGCACCCTTATCTGGGTGCGGCTGCCGTTAAAGGCATCCTCAAGGCTGATTTCGAGATTGTAACGAAGGTCGGCGCCGCGGGCATTGCCGCGGCCGCCCCGGCCGCCGCCCATGAAATCACCGAACATCTCGTCGAAGATGTCGGCGAAACCGCCGCCGCCAAAGCCGCCGAAGCCGCCGCCACCGGCCCCGCCGCCGCCATTTTCAAAGGCAGCATGGCCGAAGCGGTCATAGGCGCCGCGCTTCTGTTCGTCCTTCAGGACTTCATAGGCTTCGTTGAGTTCCTTGAAGCGGGCTTCCGCTTCGGCGTCGCCCGGATTGCGGTCCGGGTGGTACTGCATGGCAAGCTTGCGGTAGGCCCGCTTCAGCTCATCGGCCGACGCATCCTTCGCGACTCCAAGCGTCTCGTAATAGTCACGCTTTGCCATAGGTCCGGTTGTCTCCCCGCCGGATCGCGGCCCGTCTAGCGTCCTGGCTCAGGCTCTTATGCCCAATTTTTCGGGCGTTGCCCATCAAGGATGCTGCCCCGGCGATTTCTCGTCCGGGGCAGCTTACCTTTCAAGCCTTCAAGACCGACGCGGCCACTGGTTTGCCGCTTCAGCCGATCAGGCCGACTTGCTCTTGCGATCGTCGTCGACTTCCTCGAAGTCGGCATCAACAACGCCTTCCTCGGCGGCAGAAGCGCCATCGGAAGCACCGGCACCAGCCGCGCCGGCAGCGTCATCGGTCTTGTAGAGCGCTTCGCCGAGCTTCATCGACACCTGGGCCAGAGACTGGGTCTTGGCCTTGATGTCCTCGACATCGTCGCTTTCCATCGCCTTCTTGAGGTCGGCAATCGCGGCTTCGATCGCCGACTTGTCAGCGGCCGGAACCTTCTCGCCCACTTCGCCGAGGCTCTTCTCGGTCTGGTGTACCAGACCGTCGGCCTGGTTGCGGGCCTCGATCAGCTCGCGGCGCTTCTTGTCTTCCGAAGCGTGGGCCTCGGCGTCCTTGACCATCTTCTCGATGTCGGCGTCCGACAGGCCGCCGGAAGCCTGGATGCGGATCTGCTGTTCCTTGCCGGTCGCCTTGTCCTTGGCGGAGACCGCGACGATGCCGTTGGCATCGATGTCGAAGGTCACTTCCACCTGCGGCACGCCGCGCGGGGCCGGCGGAATGCCAACGAGGTCGAACTGGCCGAGCAGCTTGTTGTCCGCCGCCATTTCACGCTCGCCCTGGAAGACGCGGATGGTCACGGCCGTCTGATTGTCGTCAGCGGTCGAGAACACCTGGCTCTTCTTGGTCGGGATCGTGGTGTTGCGGTCGATCAGGCGGGTGAAGACACCGCCCAGCGTCTCGATGCCCAGCGACAGCGGGGTCACGTCAAGCAGCAGGACGTCCTTGACCTCGCCCTTCAGCACGCCGCCCTGGATGGCAGCGCCGATGGCGACCACTTCGTCCGGGTTCACGCCGCGATGCGGCTCACGACCGAAGAAGGACTTCACCGTCTCGAAGACCTTGGGCATGCGGGTCATGCCGCCGACGAGGATAACCTCGTCGATCTCGCTGGCCTTCACGCCGGCATCCTTGAGGGCTGCCTTGCAGGGGTCGATGGTGCGCTTGATCAGGTCTTCCACCAGCGCTTCCAGCTTGGCGCGGGAGAGCGTGATGTTGAGATGCTTCGGGCCGCTCTGGTCGGCGGTGATGAAGGGCAGGTTGATGTCAGTCTGCTGGGCGGACGACAGCTCGATCTTGGCCTTTTCACCGGCTTCCTTGAGACGCTGCAGGGCGAGACGATCCTTGCGCAGATCGATCCCGTTCTCCTTTTTGAACTCGTCGGCAAGGTAGTCGATGATGCGGTTGTCGAAGTCCTCGCCACCCAGGAAGGTGTCGCCGTTGGTGGACTTCACCTCGAACACGCCGTCGCCGATCTCCAGGATGGAGACGTCGAAGGTGCCGCCGCCAAGGTCATAGACGGCGACGATGCCGCTGCCCTTCTTCTCCATGCCATAGGCAAGAGCGGCCGCGGTCGGCTCGTTGATGATGCGCAGCACTTCAAGACCGGCAATCTTGCCGGCATCCTTGGTGGCCTGGCGCTGGCTGTCATTGAAGTAGGCCGGGACGGTGATGACCGCCTGGGTCACCTTCTCGCCCAGATGCGCCTCGGCGGTTTCCTTCATCTTCTGCAGGATGAAGGCGCTTACCTGGCTCGGGCTGTACTTCTCGCCATTGCACTCGACCCAGGCATCGCCATTGTCGCCCTTGACGATCTTGTACGGGACGATTTCGGCGTCCTTCTTGGCGGTCGGGTCATCGAACCGGCGGCCGATCAGGCGCTTGATGGCGAAGAGGGTGTTTTCCGGGTTGGTGACCGCCTGACGCTTGGCGGGGCTGCCCACAAGGCGCTCGCCGCTCTTGGTGAAGGCGACCATGGACGGGGTGGTCCGGGTGCCTTCCGCGTTCTCGATCACACGCCAGCTGCCGCCTTCCATGACGGCGACGCAGGAATTGGTGGTACCGAGGTCAATGCCAATAACCTTGCTCATGCTTTTCCTCTCTCTTCGGCAGGTTGATGGCGGCCCGGTCATCCGGCACCCCACCAGCCCCCATGCTCTCCGGCGGCATGCATTCCGCAGGAGAAAACGAGCTGTTGATGACTATGGATCAGCTGACCGCCCGGCCCCAGCTTTTTCAGCGTCCGGAGGGGCTCCGGGTGGTGGGGCAGGCAGCCATGATCCGGCTTCGTTGCTGGATATAGGCATGGTGCCCCGGCCCTGCAAGCACCGCCAGCGGCTTTTGATGCGCAAAAGGCAAGATGGTGATGCCGGTGCGTCGCCGGTCCCCGGCATTCGATAACATCGTGTGCAGGGTGGCCCGGAGCGCTGGAGGTACGGGAGCGGTTTTGCAAGCGACAAGAACGCGTTATAGAGAATATGACAATCGGGCGGGCCCGCCGGCTCGCCGCCTCGGGGGAGGCGTGGTCCGACAAGATGTCAGGCTGCGGCGACAGGCCCGTTGCTTGCGGATAACAAATAATGGCGACCGCGCTTACCGTCCGTAATCCCGTTATCTACGCCTATCACCGTCTTGCGCTCGGGCCGCTGCGTGACCTGCTGCATCCTGACGGCTCGCGCATCCGGGTTACCGGCGACCTGATGGTCGCCCGCTCGTCGCTTGAACTCGTCAATTATGTCGAGCGGGGCAGCGATCTGGTGCTGGTGGAGGATAGTTACAGCCAGATGGAGGTGGTGCGGGCGCTGTCGCACACGGTGAGCGAGCTCATGACGACCATCGAAACGGTGATGGACCGCGTGCAGCGCCTGCTGAAGGAAGACCCTCATAACGAGGAACTGATCGACCCGGTTGTCTATCACCCGACGCTGCAGGTGCTGGCAGAGCGGATGATGAGCTTTACCAAGACGCTGGATGGCGCCGGCATGGTGCGGATGCTCAATGAATTCCCCTTCAGCGGAAAAGCCATCGGGGCCATCCGCAGCGGCATCGTGCCCGTGGTGGCAGCGGTGCCGGTGGCGGAAGACCGGCTGGTGCAGGAACTTGTCGATCTGGGCGTCAAGGGCATCATCGCTCCCGGCCAGAGCCGGGGCGACGGGCTCGACGTGCTCTACAAGGCGCTGGAAGGCCGGCCGGCCCGCCCGGCTTCCGATGCGGACGAAGAGCATGAGCATGTCGACCGGCGCGACCGGCTGATCCACGACCTGCTCGACAAGCCGGACATCGTGCGCCGCGTGGTGACGGGCAATGGCAAGCGGCCGCATGATTTCCGCTTCTCGGTGCATCCGGCGCTCCGGCACCTGCGGATCGACCTCGCCCGTGTCATCATCCTGCGCGATGGCGGCATCCGCCTGCCGGACGGCTCCATCCTGACGCGGGGCAGCCTTCGGCGCGAATTTGCCCACCATCCGACGACGGCGGAGCTGATCTCCGCCATCCGGCGCGGTTCCTTCCGCCGGGCACCGCCGGACAAATAAGACGATCGGTAACAAAAAAGGCCGGCCCTGCCGAGCCGGCCTTGTCTTGTTCAAGGCTGGTAAAGGTCAGGCGGTCGTGTCGACGCGGCCTTCGCTGGCACCCTTGGATACGCCAACCAGCGCCGGGCGCAGCAGGCGGCCATGCAGCGTGTAACCGCTCTGGTAGACCTGCACGATAATGCCGGCCGGATGCTCGGCGCTCTCTACCTCGACCATCGCCTGGTGCAGGTTGGGGTCGAGCTGTTTGCCGAGCGCCTCGACCTCGATGATCTTGTTCTTGGCAAAGGCGGAGGCCAGCTCCTTGCGGGTCATGTCCACGCCGGTCAGCAGCGTGCGCACGCCTTCGAGTTCGCGCGCTTCCTGCGGCACGGCGTCGATGGCACGGCCGAGGTTGTCGGCGACGGAGAGCAGATCCTTGGCAAAAGACTGGATGCCAAACTTCGCGGCGTCCTCGCGATCACGCTCGCCGCGGCGGCGGATGTTCTCCACTTCGGCCAGCGCACGCAGGCGTTCGTCGCGCAGCTTGGCAATTTCCGCTTCCAGCGCGCTGATGCGGGCGAGCGGATCTTCGCCGGCAGCGGCGTTCTCGGCCGGCCTGGCCTCGGTTTCGGCGGTAGCAGCGGCTTCGGCAGTGGTGGCAGCGGCCGCGTCCAGGTTTTCTTCGCCGGGGGAAGCTTCGTTGGGCTTCTGGTCGCTCATGACTGTCTGGTTCTTTCGTTACGGTACAATAATAAAATGCCGGGCGGGCAGATGATCTTTTGGGGCCGGGGAAGGTCCCCAGGGTCAGCCCCCAGGGCTAGCCGATGAGACGGCTTACCACTTTGGCAGTGTAATCCACCATGGGGATGATACGGGCATAGTTCAACCGGGTCGGGCCAATCACGCCGATGGCGCCGACGATCTGCTCGCGCGCATTGGCAAAGGGTGCCACGATCATCGAGCAGCCGGTATGGCTGAAAAGCCCGTTCTGCTGGCCGATGAAAATCTGCACTCCCTGCGCCTCATGCGTTGCGTCAAGCAGCCGCAGCATGGTCTCGCGTGTCTCCAGCGCCTCGAAGAGGGTACGGATACGCTCCAGATCGGCGATGGCGGTGACATCCTCCAGCAGCCGTGCCTGCCCGCGCAGGATGAGGGTTCCGCCGCCGGCTTCTCCGCCGGCCCAGACTGCGAGCCCCTGTTCCACGACGTTGCTGGTCAGTGCGTCAAGATCGGTGCGCTGGTTCTCGATCTCGTGCATCACCAGCTGGCGCACCTCGGCGAGGGTCCGGCCGACAAGGCGGGAATTGAGATAATTGCCGGCCTGGACAAGGCTGCCGGCAGGAATGCCGACGGGCAGCTCCAGCACCCGGTTTTCAACGAGGCCGTCTTCCGTCACCAGCACCACCAGCACGCGCCCGGTGCCAAGCTGGACGAACTCCATATGTTTCAGCGAGCGGTCTGTCTTGGGGGCAAACACAAGGCCGGCGCAGGCCGAAAGGCCGGAAAGCGTGCTGGAGGCCTGCTGCAGCACTTCCTGATAATTGCGCCCCACCATGCCGCAGCGGGATTCAATGTCCTCGCGGTCGGGCTGGCTCAGCTCGCTGACCTTGAGCAGGCCGTCGACGAATAGCCGCAGGCCAATATCCGTCGGCAGGCGGCCGGCGGAGGTATGCGGCGCCTCGATGAGACCGAGCTCTTCCAGATCGGCCATCACATTGCGGATGGTTGCCGGAGAGAGGGTAACACCCAGCCGGCGCGCAATCGTGCGTGAGCCGATCGGCTCGCCGGTCTGCACGTAGTTGTCGACAATCTCGCGGAAGATTTCGCGGGAACGCTCGTTAAGCTCTGAGATCCTGATGGTCATTGGGGCAGCTTTACTGTCCGGCAACGGGTCTGTGGGCTCCCGGCTGTGGCGGTCGCAGGGCGGGCGGCGGAAAGAGCCGCTGATTGTCCCCAAACTTAGGCATCGTGCTGCGCCGCTTCAATCCATCGCGCATGCTAAAGTGCCGGGAAGCTTCATCTGGGCTGGTTGAGGGCCGGGATCAGCTTCGCCGGAAAATCGAACCGGGCGGCGATCTCCGCAAGGCGGCCATCCTCGGCGATGGCATCCAGCCCGCGATTTAGGGCGGTGATCAGCGCCCCCGCCTGCGGGTTCTGGCGCCCGGCGATGACGTGCAGCGTGTCGTAATGGACGCGGAAATCGGCAAGGGTAAAGAGGTCACGCTCGGCGGGCCGCTGCTTCAGCATTGCTTCAAGCCGGGATTCATTGACCAGAATCGCATCGGTGCGGCCGAGCGCAAGCATATCGAGGCAGGTTGCGCTGTCGTCGGGCTGGCTTTCCCGCGTTTGCCCCGATGCCAGAAGCTCGGTGATCTCCGGCGGTAGTCCATAACCGATCGGGCTGCACAGATTGCGGGCCTTGAGCCAGTCGAGCGATTGCGCCTCACCGGCATCCTTGCGGCGAATCAGCAGGCGCTGCACCACCTCGAACAGGGGACGCGAATAGAGCATCTCGGCCTGGCGCTGCGGCGTGCGGATATAGGGGAAACTCAGATCGACGGTGCCGCGCGAGAGATCCAGATAACCGCGGGCCCAGGGCAGGTAGACGAGACGCCAGTCGAGCTTTTGCGAGTCGAGCGCGGCGATGACCACGGTGGTCGCCAGCCCGCCATTGGGCAGGGTCGGGTCGGAAAAGGGGGCATAGTCGGTGCCCGTGGTGAGCCGGACGGGGGACGTAACGCCCTGCGCCGCTACGGGGCGCGCAAGGATGGCCGCCATCATTGCCAGGGCCAGCAGGGGCAGGCAGTGCTTCAGCAGATGTCGAAGGCTGTCTCCATACCCATGCATTTAGGCAGCCTATCATGCCAGTGCATTGAAATAATGGAGAATCTTGCGAGGATGGTGAATTGTCCGGCCTTAAGGCTGGCTCCGCGGCGGAGTTGGCGCTAGCCTCGCGCCAAATTCAGCCGCCAGCGAGATCAGAACAAATGACCCAGCCTGCCGTCCCGGACGCCTTCAAGGGCCGTCCCTCCGGCCGCGCCACCGACCGTATGCGCGCCGTGACCATCGAGACCGACGTCAGCAAACATGCCGAAGGCTCCTGCCTCATCAAGTTCGGCGACACCCATGTGCTGTGCACGGCCTCGGTTGAGGACAAGGTGCCGGGCTTCAAGCGCGGTTCGGGCGAAGGCTGGGTGACGGCGGAATACGGCATGCTGCCGCGCGCTACCGGCAGCCGCATGGACCGGGAGGCGGTCAAGGGCAACCAGTCCGGCCGCACCCAGGAAATCCAGCGCCTCATCGGACGGTCGCTGCGCTCCATCATCGATCTCAAGAAGCTGGGTGAGCTGACCATCAAGCTCGACTGCGACGTGATCCAGGCTGACGGCGGTACCCGCACGGCGTCGATCACCGGTGCCTATGTCGCGCTCAATCTCGCCATCCGGCACCTGCAGGAAATCCGCGCCTTCAAGGAATATCCGCTGATCGACAGCGTCGCGGCGATCTCCTGCGGTCTTTATAAGGGCCGCGCCGTGCTCGACCTCGATTATGATGAGGATTCGACGGCCGAGGCCGATGCCAATTTCGTCATGACCGGCAAGGGCGGTATCGTCGAAATCCAGGGCACCGCCGAAGGTCGCCCGTTTGCGGAAGAAGAGTTCCTCGAGCTGATGCGGCTGGCCCGCAAGGGCATCGGCGAGCTTGGCGCCCTGCAGATGAAGGCGCTTATGGCCAAGGCGGCCGGCTGAACCGGCCCTGTCCAGTTTCCACCCCGGGGAGATGTCATGCTGCGACGCTTTGAAGGCAACGAGATCGTCATCGCCAGCTTCAACAAGGGCAAGAGCAAGGAGCTCCATGCCCTGCTGGCAACGCGTGTTCCCCGTATCGTCTATGCCGGCGATCTGGGCGTGAGCGAGCCGGACGAGACCGGCAGCAGCTTTATCGCCAATGCCGAGATCAAGGCGCTCAATTGTGCCCGCCATACCGGCAAGATCTCGATTTCCGACGACAGCGGCCTCAGCGTGGCCGCCCTCAACGGCGCGCCGGGCATCTTCTCCGCCCGCTGGGCCGGGCCGGACAAGAGCTTTACCGGCGCCATGGCGCGCATCCTCGGCGAGCTTCAGGGCAAGGCCGACCGGTCGGCGGTGTTCGTGAGCGCGCTGACCATCGCCTGGCCGGACGGCCATACCGAAAGTGTGGAAGGCACCGTCCACGGCACCATTGCCGACAGCGTGCGCGGCAACAATGGTTTCGGTTACGATCCGATCTTCATCCCCAAGAGCTACAAGATGACCTTCGGCGAGATGGAGCAGCGGGACAAGGATGCCATCAGCCACCGCGCGGATGCCTGGCGCAAGCTGGTGGCGCGCTGTTTTGTCTGAAGAGGTATCTCCGGCTGTTGCCGGCAGTGCGGTTGCCGTTCCCCGGCGCGACAATGATGCGCCGGGGTTCGGCCTTTATGTGCATTGGCCGTTTTGCCTTTCCAAGTGTCCCTATTGCGATTTCAACGCCCATGTCCGCGAGGGGGTGGATCAGGAGCGCTGGCGCGCTGCTCTTGTGCGCGAACTGGCCCATTATGGCGAGCGCACGCGCGGCCGGGTGCTGACCAGCATCTTTTTCGGCGGCGGCACGCCCTCGCTGATGGAGCCTGAAACCGTTGCCGCTGTATTGGACCGGCTTGGCGACTACTGGACGCTATCGCCCGAGCTGGAAGTGACGCTGGAGGCAAACCCCACCTCCGTCGAGGCCGGGCGGTTTGCCGGTTACCGCACTGCCGGTGTGGGACGGGTGTCGCTCGGCGTGCAGGCGCTGAATGATGCGGATCTCGCAAAGCTGGGACGCACCCATGGCCGGCAGGAGGCGCTCGGCGCCATCGAGCTCGCCCGCCGGCATTTTGACCGTTACAGTTTCGATCTTATCTATGCACGCCCGGACCAGACCGTCGAGGCGTGGGGGCGGGAGCTTGACGAAGCTGTCAGCCTTTCCGGCGGGCATCTTTCCGTCTACCAGCTGACCATCGAGCCCGGCACCACCTTCGAGGCGCTGCACCGGCGCGGGCGGTTGCAGGTGCCCGACCAGGATACCGGCGCGGCGCTGTGGGAAGAAACGCAGGCCCGGCTCGATAAGGCCGGCCTTGCCGCCTACGAGATTTCCAATCACGCCGTCGCTGGCCAGGAATGTCGCCATAACCTTACCTACTGGCGCTATGGCGACTATGTCGGCATCGGGCCAGGGGCGCATGGGCGGCTTGGCGGCGCGGGAGGGGTCAAGCATGCCACCCGTCAGCACCGGGTGCCGGAAATCTGGCTGGAACGGGTGGAGCGCGACGGCCAGGCGACCACGCAGGACGAGCCGGTGCCGGAGGCGGATCGCCGTTTCGAACTGCTGATGATGGGGTTGCGGCCGGAGCGTGGCTTGCCCCGGTCCCGCGTACGCGCCGAGCTTGGCCGCGAGATTGAAGAGGTTGTCGATCCGGCCGGCCTTGCCGAGCTGGTGGAGGGCGGCTTCATCGAGCTGGATGCCGAAGGGTTGAGGGCAACGCCCGCCGGCCGGCCATTGCTCAACGCCCTTCTGGTGCGCCTGATCTGAAAGCGGGCGGGTTCACCGCCTTTTGCCTTCGCTTGTGCTGCACCGTCTGCTAGAACCGCCAGCGTCTACCCAGCCTTTTGCCTGACAAAAGAGGATATGCGCGGGATGACCGACAGCAGCCGACGCGCGTCAGTAACGCGCGATACCACCGAAACCCGCATTGCCGTGGAGATCTCTCTCGACGGTACGGGGCGCTATGATGTGAAGACCGGCGTCGGGTTCTTCGATCATATGCTTGAGCAGCTGGCCCGCCATGGCCAGTTCGACCTGACGGTACGCTGCGACGGGGACCTGCATATCGATGCCCACCATACGGTGGAAGATACCGGCATCGCCCTTGGCCAGGCGATCCGCCAGGCGCTTGGCGACAAGAAGGGCATCACCCGCTACGGCCATGCCTATGTGCCGATGGACGAGGCGCTGAGCCGTGTGGCGCTGGATATCTCCGGCCGTGCCTACCTGGTGTGGAAGACGAGCTTCACCCAGCAGAGCCTCGGCAGCATGGATACGGAACTCTTCCAGGAGTTCTTCCGGGCGTTGTCGCAGGCGGCGGGTATCACGCTTAATGTCGCCACGCTCGATGGCAGCAATAACCACCATATCGTCGAGAGCGTGTTCAAGGCCTTTGCCCGCGCGCTGCGTGTTGCCGTTGCCATCGATCCGCATCTGGCCGGCGCCATCCCCTCGACCAAAGGGGTTCTCTGACCGATGAGCCATATTGTTCTGGTCGATTACGGCTCCGGAAACATCCGGTCGGCCGCGAAGGCGCTTGAGCGGGCGGCAGGCGACGTGCCCGGCCGGCACCAGGTCATCGTCAGCTCCGATCCCGAGGCCGTTCTGGCGGCTGACCGCATCGTGCTGCCGGGGCAGGGGGCGTTTGTCGATTGCCTCAACGGCCTGCAGTCCGTTGCCGGCCTGCGCGACGCGCTGGAAGAAGCCGTGCGCCGCAAGGGAAAACCCTTCCTCGGTATCTGCGTTGGCATGCAGCTGATGGCCACGCGCGGCCTTGAGCATGAGGAGCGCGCCGGCCTCGACTGGATCGGCGGCGAGATTGTGCGCATCGAACCCTCCGACCCGGCGCTCAAGGTGCCGCATATGGGCTGGAACAATCTCGAGCTACACCGGCCGCATCCGGTTTTTGCCGGGCTTGACCACGGGGCGCATGCCTATTGGGTGCACTCTTACCACTTCGTTCCGCAGTCGGAAGAAGACCTGCTGGTCAGCTGCGACTACGGGGGACGTGTCGTGGGGGCCGTCGGGCGGGACAATATGGTCGGGACCCAGTTCCATCCGGAAAAGAGCCAGGCGACCGGTCTCAAGCTCATTGCCAACTTCCTTGGCTGGTCGCCCTGATCCGGAACGCTGCCTGATTTCGAGAGTCGCCTGATCCAGAGAGTTGAAAGTCCCGTTCCATGAACCTTGAGACGCGCAAGCCGACGATTGCCATCGAAAGGGCCTCAGAGGCGCTGAAGCCGTCCGATCTGCATGATCTGTGCGACGCGACCATCGATGCCATTGAAAGTGGCGGCGGCTTCGGCTGGGTAACCCCCCCGCAGCTGGAGACGCTGGAGCGTTACTGGTCCGGTACGATTGCCATCCCCGACCGTCAGGTCTTTATCGGCCGGCTGGACGGCGTGGTGTGCGGAGCAGCCCAGCTGGTGCGCCCGCCGCGCACCAATGAGGCGCAGGCCCACACCTATTGGTTGGTGGGCAATTTCGTGGCGCCCTGGGCGCGCGGCCACGGCGTGGCGCGCGGCATTACCGATATGGCAATTGCCGCAGCACGCGAAGCTGGTGCCAAGCTCCTGATGCTGGATGTGCGGGCAACGCAAATGGTTGCCATCCACATCTATGAAAGCCGCGGTTTCGTGCGCTGGGCGACACACCCCTTTTATGCGCTGGTCGATGGCAAGCCGGTCGTTGGCCATTATTACATGAAGATACTCGATGAAGCCGCACTGGACCCAGCCCTGCTGACAGGGCTCGACCCGCTTTCGATGACTCGCCCGGCCCTCTGAAGGAAATCCCCCGACATGATCATCTACCCCGCGATTGACCTGAAGGACGGTGCCTGCGTGCGGCTTCTGCGCGGGGAGATGGATCAGGCAACGGTCTTCAACACCGATGCCGGAGCACAAGCCCGGCTTTTTGAGCAGCAGGGTTTCGAGTGGCTGCATGTGGTTGATCTGAACGGTGCCTTTGCCGGTCAGCCAGTGAATGGCGCGGCGGTGGACCGCATCATGGCCTCGGTGGATATGCCGGTGCAGCTTGGCGGCGGTATCCGCACCATGGAGACGGTGGATTACTGGCTCGGCAAGGGTATCCGCCGCGTCATTCTTGGCACGATTGCCCTGCGCGATCCGGATTTCGTGCGCCGCGCCTGCGAGCGTCATCCCGGCCGTGTTGCCGTCGGCATCGACGCGCGCGGCGGTTATGTCGCGGTGGAAGGCTGGGCGGAGACCTCCACGGTTACCGTGGAAGAGCTGGCGCTGAAGTTTGAGGATTGCGGGGTTGCCGCCATTATCCACACCGATGTGGATCGCGACGGGCTGCTGGGCGGCGTTAATGTGGAAGCAACCGTTGCGCTTGCGGAAGCAATTTCCACCCCGGTTATCGCTTCCGGCGGTGTGGGGTCGCTGGCCGATCTGGAGACGCTGAAGGCGCGCGAGGCCAGCGGGCTTGACGGTGTGATCGTCGGCCGGGCTCTTTATGATGGCCGGGTCGATCCGGCACGGGCGCTGGAGATTCTTGCATGAGCCTCAAATGCCGCATCATCCCCTGCCTCGACGTGAAGGACGGCCGCGTCGTCAAGGGTGTCAACTTTGTCGATCTGCGCGATGCCGGCGACCCGGTCGAGCAGGCCAAGCTCTATGACCGCGAAGGGGCGGACGAGCTGACCTTTCTCGACATCACAGCCAGCCATGAGCAGCGCGACACCATCTATGACGTGGTAAGCCGCACTGCCGAGCAGGTGTTCATGCCGCTGACGGTGGGCGGCGGCGTGCGTGCGGTGGAGGATATCCGCAAGCTGCTGCTGGCCGGTGCGGACAAGGCCTCCATCAATACCGCTGCGGTCAACCGGCCGGAATTCGTCGCCGAAGCGGCGCTGAAATTCGGCAGCCAGTGTATTGTCGTCGCCATCGACGCCAAGCAGACCGCGCCCGGCAAATGGGAGGTCTTTACCCATGGCGGGCGCAACAACACCGGCCTTGACGCCATCGAGTGGGCGAAACGCATGCAGTCGCTGGGCGCCGGCGAGCTCTTGCTGACCTCGATGGACCGGGATGGCACCGGAAAAGGTTTCGATATCGACCTGATGAAGGCCGTTACCGGGGCAACGACCATCCCGGTCATCGCTTCCGGCGGCGTCGGTACGCTGGAGCATATGGTCGAGGGCATCCGGGATGGCGGCGCGAGTGCGGTGCTGGCGGCCTCCATCTTCCATTTCGGTACCTTCTCGATCTCCGAGACCAAGGCCTATATGGCCGCTGCCGGCCTGCCGGTGCGCCCGGTCGATGTGCTGGCGGGAGATGCGGCATGAGCAGCGCGGCTATTCTGGATGCGCTTTACGAGGTGGTGCTGTCCCGCAAGGATGCCGACCCGGCTCGCTCCCATACTGCGGCGCTCTATGCCAAGGGCCGGGGCAAGATTGCGCAGAAGGTGGGCGAAGAAGCGGTCGAGACCGTGATCGAGGCGGTTGCCGGCAACCGGCCGGCGATCATCTCGGAATCGGCGGATCTGCTTTATCACCTCAGCGTGCTGTGGGCGGATGCCGGCATCAGGCCGCAGGAAATCTACGCGCTGCTGGAAGAGCGCTTCGGCATTTCCGGGATTGATGAAAAGGCAGCGCGCCCGAAAGGCTAACGGCACTCAAGTGCGGTTCAGCTACCGATCATGCGCAGCTTGCGGGCGTCCTTGAATGCCGTCAGCTTGGTGTTGCGGTCGAGCTGGAACACTGCCTTGGCCGTTTCGGTCATCTCCTCAAGCCCGGCCTGGGTGGCATCCTCCAGATTGGACGGGCTGAGCCCGGCGAGCTTGAGCATGGCAATAAGGCCGGGTGTGCGCGCCGTCTCGTACAGCTTGCCGAGTACCTTAGGCATGATGAGCATCAGCGTGGCAAAGGTAGTTTCCGCCGGTGTCATGCGGTCGGTCGCGTCATTGGTCTGGCGCACGTCGATGCAGGCACGGGGCACCAGTTCCAGCGAGGCCGGCAATCCGACGCCGGGGCTGATGAATTTCGGCTCCGTGTTCGGATGGGGCAGGAAAACTTCCTGGCCGGCGCTCACATCCTTGTTCTTGCTCGGCTTTTCAACGACGCGACCCAGTTTTGAATCGACTTCGTAATAATTTCCCATGCGCTGGACGAGCGTACCGAGCGCATCGCATACGGCGAGCAGGATGACATCCTGTACCGGGCCCTGTGTTCTGCTGTTTGCAGCCACCTCGTCCGCACCGGGCTCCGGGATCAATTTTGCCAGATCGACGCTGCCCCACATTGCGCTGCCTGCAACGTCACCGACCGTGGAGGCCTGGCGATCGAGGAATTTTTCCAGCTCGGGTCGGAAGGACTGCAGGTCATAGAGGGAGAATTTGGGGTCTGGCGCTTCGGCCAGTTTGGCCTTCTGCACCACCACCTGCACATACCGCAGGCGGCGATCGATGAGGCCCTGCAGCTCGGTGATGCTGTCCTTGTCGACCGGGCCGGCAAAAGCAATGCCGGCACGGTGGCAGATCAGCACCAGCTTGGTGATGGTATTGCGCACGCTGGCGCGCATCTGCTGCGCTTCGTCTTCCGGGTTCTTCCAGCGCTCGAAAAGCTCGGTGATGTAGGCGGCCGAGGTCTCCATGAGTTCGGCAATCTCGCCGCGGATCAGCCGACGAATGCTGACGACCAGCGCCAGTTCGGCGCAGCGGTCGAACCAGTTCACGAACAGCCGGCGTTCGGGCAGACGGTCGATGATCTGCGAGAGCGATTCGAGGTCGGCCATGTGGCGCTCGCCATCACGCACCCAGGCGATCTTGTTTTCGCCCCGCGGCGGGATCATCACCTCAAGCAAAGTGGCGTTGCCGCGCAGGATCGAGAATTTTTCGGCAACCAGCGGCTGGCCGTCCTCGGCACCGATCGCTTCTTCCGATATCGGGCCGAGACGGGCGGTTTCGCCGTCATTGAAGCGTTCTGCGATGACGAGAAAATCTTCCAGCTGGCTGCGCAGCTGGCGCAGCAGCGACTTGGCAGCCCATTTGCGGGCGAAATCCCGGCTGGCGCGCTGGGCACGGTCTCGCGCGAGGTTGGCCTGGGTTTCACGGCCGAGCGAGCCGGAAGTCTTCTGGATGAGCGCGAGCTGCCCCTTGATCAACCGTTGCTGCAGGGCTTCGTCCATGCGCCAGGGATCGGGCAGTGAATCGCGATAGGCATCCTGCTCCTGCTGGATGCGCACCGTGTTGGTCAGGACCGGGAACGCTCCGGGCTGGGCCTTGCTGTAAGCCTGCTCAAGCGTAGCCTCAATGGCGCGTTGAAGGTCGATCAGCTCACTTGTGCTCACGGCGTGCTTCGTTCTGTTCAGGGGTTGCAGGGATTGGATCCGTAAGCCTGTTATGGCCGACCGATTGTTTCCGCAGTCCTATTTTGCGCAATACATTTGCGTGAAGGTACAAGCTGTAAGGGAGGGCGCCCTTCGGCCGACCAACTGTCTACCTAATAAATTAACAAAGTTTGCGCAATTCTCTCTCGCGGCACCCAGGGCGATCTTGTGCCGCCGCAAGGCCTGTGGTCCGGCCCTGCCGCATGGTAAGGTGCGGAAATCACTGCCTTCTTGCATATCAGGGAAAATCGGCATGGCTTACGATCCGCAGAACATCTTCGCCCGCATTTTGCGCGGTGAAATCCCGTGCACCAAGGTTTACGAGGATGACGCGGTACTGGCTTTCAGGGATATCCGGCCGCAGGCGGCAACGCACGTGCTGGTGATTCCCAAGGGCCCCTACACTGATTTTCAGGATTTTGCCGAGAAGGCCGGCGATGCGGAAATTGCCGGCTATATCCGCGGCGTTGCACGGGTCGCGCGTGAGGCCGGCGTGGTCGAAAGCGGTTATCGCCTGATCAGCAATTGCGGAGCTGATGCCCATCAGGAAGTGCCCCACCTGCATTTCCACCTCTTTGGGGGTGAGCCGCTGGGGCCGCTGCTGGCCCGCAAGGGCAGCTGATCCTTGCCCGGCAGCCGGCATAAGTTCCTTTGGCGACGGGCCGTACGGGCCGGGGCTTGCGGGATTTTGCTGTCGGCAATAGCGGCCGGGGCCTCGGCGCAGGACAAGGCTGCCACCGATGCCGGCGGCAACGGTTCCTATCTGATCATTCCCAAACTTTCGCCCTGCCAGAAGGCCTATGGCGAGGGCTACCAGCTCTATTGGCAGGCGCGAAACCGGGCGGCCGTTCTGGTCAGCAACCGGCAAATCAGCGTCGACTCATACGTGAGTATGATGTCGAGTCTCAACGGGCTGTGGCGGCCCTATGTCGGCCGGATGGGCAAACTGAACGCTGCCGACGCCAACTCTCCGGACTGTGCCAGCACTACGCAGACGCTTGTCTCGGAGCTTGGCGGTCACCTCTCGCAGATGCCGGATCCCGGCCAGCTCTCCGGCTCTTCACCGGGGGTGCCGGCTCCGGGAGCGCTTGCCCCTCCGCCACCGGTACCGCCCCCACCGCCAGGCGGTTAGGGCTACTGCCTAGCCAAGCCGGAGTTCTGCCGTCTCGGACCTGGCGTCGATGGTTACCCGGTCGGCCTTGCCCAGCTGCGACCAGTCCGCTGCGCCCGCCAGTACCACCGGGCAGTGCCGCTGGTAGAGCTCTGCCGCGACCAGCGCGCCCACCGTCACGATGGCATCGCGGGCCAGCAGGATGATGCCTGCAGGTGCCGATCCCCGGCGGATGGCCTCGGCAAGAACGGAGCTGCCGGAACAGGAACCCCGGCCGGCGCTCATCAGCATGATCCGGCCCGTGAGGTAGCTGCCGAGCTGGGGGTGGCGCCGATCAATGATCGTGCCGGCGGTGCTGTCAAAACCGCCCCAGAAGCTGAGCGGTTCGCTGAGCAGGAAGGGGCTGCCTGTCGCAGTGCCGGGGGCGAGCGTGGCCCCGTTCAGCGTGATGGATGTCATAGCCGGACCACCTTGCCGGCTGCGGCGGAGGCGATGCAGTCCTCAAGCGAACCGAAAGCCACGGAGACACCAATATTTCCGGGAGCGTAATAAGCCCATTTGCCGGAGTTTGTCATCACCGTGCCGTTCAGTTCCCGCAGGATGGCGGTCACATAGGTGCAGGTGTCGGTGACCAGCGTGATGCCGGCCGCCCTGAGGACTTCTTCCCACCCCCGTGCCGTGAGCACCGCCAGCGTCTCGCGTCCGGTATTGATGAAACAGTCGATGGCAAGCTGTCTGCCTGCCAGCAGCGGCATCAGCTTTTCGAACTCGGCGAGCGAAAAATGCGGTGTGCCGAGGCTGACGGCGCTGAGCGGGCTGCTGTCAGGCACGAGAGAAAGTTGGGCAATGGCGCGCCGCAGGTCGTCTGCTGTGAGCGCAATATGCTCGTCGGGCGCCGCACCCTGGCAAGCCGCCTCCAGTGTCGGGGCTTCCGGGGTCAGGCCGACAGCGTGGAAGAGCGCAACCGCGCCGGCAGAAGCCGCCACGGCGCCGAGTGCTTTCAGATCATCCTCGCTGGCGGCTTGGGGCAAGCCGGTGATGACGGGCACCCTGTCGCCGCATGATTTGCCGGCCAGGTAACCGGCGGCGATGCAGGCGAGTTGCGGATCCTGCCATTCCGGCGGAAGGTTTTCGATCGCCAGATGAACCCGGGCACGGCGGTTTTCGGTGATGTGAAGTCCATAACAGGGCACGCGGCCGGTAATGGCGCAGCACAGATCGATAAAGTCGCCATAACGGTTGGTGCGTGCGCCGATGACCGAATTGGCAAAGACGATGGCATTGGATTCCGCCCAGGCAATCTGCTGACCGAGCCGGGGACGAAACATTGTCTGGTAAGGCGCACAGGTGAAGGTCGGCAAGCAGCCAAGCGCTTCGTGCGCCCGCATGAGACGGGCGCCGTTATCGGCGCTCTCCGCCGAGCCCTGAAAGAGTTCCGGGTGGATCAGATCCATCGAGCCGACATTCAGCGTGGTCGGCACCCGCACCTTGCCGCCGAGCGCCGCCAGATGCTCGACAAAATCAAGGCTGGCGGCCCCCAGATAGAGGCAGCCATCGATGTGGGCTGCCTCTGCATCAATGAAATGTGTGGCTTCCACTGCCTCGGCGAATTGCCGTAGCAACCGCATGGCAAAGGCCGCGGCCGGCCCCTCATCTCCGGCCAGCAGGGCTTCGTCCCGGGCGTCGAGCTGCAGTGCCATCTTCTGTCTGTGTCTTACCAGCCGTTGATGCGCGGCCAGATGGCTTTTACGTCTGCCTCCGCACCGTGGACAACGTGGTAGCGGTCATGCTGGGCGCCGGTGGCGCAGGCGTGGTTGGGCAGGATGCGCACCTTGTCGCCCAGTTTAAGGTCAGGCAGGGCGGCGTTGCTGCCGGGCCGCAGGGCGAGGACGCCATGTTCCTGGTTGGCGCCGGGCATGATGAGATCGGGATATGGGGTGCCAGCAAGGTCGCACACCACGCCGTAACCCTGATCCACCGTCTGGCTCGCCGTACCGCGGTCGCGCGACATCGCCATCCAGCCGGCATCGACAATAATCCAACCCTTGCTCCTTTGATGGCCGATAACCGTTGCGAGAACGGAAAGAGCGATATCTTCTACGCCGCAAACGCCGATGCCAGCCTGCACAAGGTCGCTGAACATATAGACGCCGGCGCGCACTTCGGTGACGCCCTCGAGGTTTCGGGCGAAATGGGCGGTGGGTGTGGAGCCGACACTGACGACGGGGCAGGGCAGACCCGCAGCGCGCAGAGCCTCTGCTGCACTGACAGCCCCGGCGCGCTCCGTTTCCGCCGCAGCGGTCAGTGCCTTCGGGTCGTTCAGATTGTAGCTTTCACCGGCATGGGTCATGACCCCGCGCAGGATGGCGCCGCCCTCATGCAGGATACGGCCGATGGCAACAAGGCGTTCCGTCTCGCCGGGCTGCACGCCGGAACGGTGGCCATCACAGTCAATCTCGATGAAGACCGGCAGCTTGTCGCCGCTGCGTCTGCACCATTCGGTGACAGCCTCAGCCTGTTCAACACTGTCCAGAATAATGGAAAGCGCAGCCTTGTAGCGCCGGCGGATGGCGCCGACCCGGTCCAGCTTGGCCGGCGCGATGCCGACAGCATAGAGCAGGTCATGCATGCCCTCGGCCGCGAAATATTCCGCTTCCATCAAGGTGGAGACGGTGGCCGGCGCCTTGCGGTGCGGCACAGCCAGGCGGGCCACATCCACGCTCTTGGCCGTCTTGAGATGCGGGCGCAGCGTCACCCCCAGACCGGCAAGGCGCTCGTCCAGCCTGTCGAGATTCCGGCGTAGCTTGATCTCGTCAAGCAGCAGGCATGGCGTCAAGAGCTGGGAAATGGGGCCGGTCTTGAAGGTGGCGGCAAAACTGTCGGACATGAAAGGATTCTCCTGCAATCGCGGGGGATAAGAGCACGGCTGCGTGCAGAGAACCAAGCAGGTTCGCGGGAGCTTTCTCTCAGTTGCCGGCCGGTTGATGCTGGTAGATCACGACTCCCTTATCGGCATAGGCCTGCTTCCAGTCCGGGCAGTAAATACTTTCGCTTGTAGCGGGCCTCACAAGATGCGTGACAGCCTCGCCAGCAAGAGCATCGAGATTCTGGCAGGAGGGGGCTTTCTTGCCCGTGGCAGCGCGGGCTTTTGCCACACGCGCTGACCATTCCAGAACTTCCTGCCCGCGATAGGGGTGCGTTTTCCAGCTGATATATTGCGGCTGTCCGGTTGCCAGCCGGAAATTACTGTCGTTCGGGTCGTTCAGAAAAACATCCTTCGGCTGGGCATGCTCCTGGACCCAGGCATAGTAGGCCGGGTGCTGGGCGCGTTTTTCCAGCTTGTGATAATTCGAGACGGCAAAGATGCCCGTCGCGACAACAGCCACTACCACGAGCCCCAGTTGAGCCTTCTGGTAGCGGCCGTTTTGTTCAGCCTTGTGCGAGAGCCATTGGAAGGCCTTTCCGATCAGCACGGCGTTCGCTATCGGCACGATGATTACACTGGCCCGCCAAGGGGCAGCGAACGCAAGTTCGAAGTCTCTCATGATCCAGACCCAGAGCGATGCCAATACGATCAGGACTTCCACAAACCCCAAAATCCAGCCAAGCGGATGTCGTCGCAGGAGCCATACGGCGGCGGCGACTGCAATCGCCTTGAAGGCAGCGTCGGCACCAAACCAGATCTCTGGCAATGAATGCTCGGGGATACGTTCCGTTGTGATGATGCGGAAGGCTTCGAGCTGGGCCTGCGGATCGATAGGAGCCAACAGGCTATAGGAAAACAGGGGCGCGCAGAGGCAGCCGCCGATGCCGCCAAGCAGGGTGAATAGAGGGAATGGCGCCTGCCCGCCGCCAAAACGCCAGCGGGCGATGAGCATTCCCAGCATCAGCATCAGGCCGGGGGCAATGTAGGCGTTGTGTATCCAGGCGGCGATTACCATGAGGGTAACGCTCCAGCCTGGCTTGCGGGCGCAGAACAGAAAAACCGCAAACAGTGTGAGCACGCCGAAGTTCGACGGCTCGAAAACGTGGCCTAGAATATATTGGTGTGCAACGCCCTCAAACAAACGCCCGGTCGCGTTGTTCGCGAACAGGGCGACCAGCCACATTCCTACTGTCAGGCTGTAAAGCGGCGCTGCTGCCCTGTCTTCCTGGATGCTGGAGAATTTGAGCCCGGCATAAACGAGCAGAAGGCCACAGGCGATATAAAGGGCAGAAAAAATGCCATCCCAAAGGAACTGATGAACGGCAAAAACGAGCGCGTCGAAAAAGGGAAGTGTATTGGTAATTTTAAGCAGCCAGTCGTGACGCAAGTTCCCGTAAGAAGCTTTCGCCAGGCCATAGAGAAGCTTTGTATTTTGATTATCGCTGAAGAGAGGATGTCTTGGCAGCGATATGCAGGCTGCGACAAGAATAAATAGTAAATAATACATATTTATGAAATTGCCGGCTTTTTTGGACATTATCTCGGTCAGTTTCTTTATCGCTCAAAAAGCCTTCAGGCGATTTGGCGCTTTTGCAGAGGAGGGCGCTTCTAGCTACTCCAGCAAGAGGCAGGCAGCAAGTTCGTTGCTGTGCAGGGCAGGCGCCCGTTTTGCTGTCGACTTCATGACGCTGCGCCAGACTGAGCGTGCCGTAGATCTGGCCTGTTATCCCGTGCCCGGAAATGCCCGCCTGTACCCGAGCGCTTCAGCGATATGGGGGCGGGAGACGGCGGGGGCGCCTTCGAGGTCGGCAAGAGTGCGGGCAACCCGAAGGATACGATGATAACCACGGGCGGAGAGGCGCATCTGTTCTGCAGCCTTGTCGAGCAGGGCTTTTCCCGCCGGTTCCGGGGCGGCAACCTGCATCAGCAATTCTCCATCGGCATGGGCATTGAGGCGAACGCCGGTAATGTTGCGATAACGTGCCGCTTGCCGGGCCCGGGCTTCGCAGACGCGGACCTTGATTTCTGCGCTGCCTTCTGTGGCGGGCGGCAGGGAAAGATCGGTTGCCCTGACAGCCGGGACATCGATGTGCAGGTCGATGCGATCCAGCAGGGGGCCGGATAGACGCGACTGATAGTCGGCAGCACAGCGCGGTGCACGGCCGCAGGCAATCGCGGGATCGTCCAGATGACCGCAACGACAGGGGTTCATCGCGGCGATCAACTGGAAGCGGGCAGGGTAAGTCACATGATGATTTGCCCGAGCCACCACCGCTCTACCGCTTTCCAGGGGCTGACGCAGCGCCTCCAGGGTCTGGCGATTGAATTCCGGCAATTCGTCGAGAAAGAGCACTCCGTTATGGGCTAGTGAAATTTCTCCGGGCTTTGCTCTTGCTCCTCCACCAACGAGAGCTGGCAGGGAGGCCGAATGATGCGGATCCCGGTACGGACGCCGGCGCATCAGCCCGCCGCCAGGTAACTGACCGGCCACCGAATGCACCATGGTGATTTCCAGGGCTTCGGAGGCATCCAGAGGCGGCAGAAGCCCGGGAAGGCGCTGGGCTAACATGGATTTTCCCGAGCCTGGGGGGCCTGCCATCAAGAGATTATGGCCTCCCGCGGCGGCTACCTCGACTGCGCGCTTGGCGCTTTCCTGTCCTTTGATATCTCGCATGTCCGGCAAAATCGCCGCATCGTCGGCAATGCGCGGCTCGGGCGGAGACAGTATCTGGCTACCCTTGAAATGGTTGACCAGCGCAAGCAGGTGAGGCGGTGCAAGCACGGCGAGCCTGCCAGTTTCCGTTGCTGCCCAGGCCGCTTCGCCCCCGCAAGCCGCCGGGCAGATCAGCCCGAGGTCACGGCTCGCCGCATTGAGCGCGGCAGGCAGCACGCCGGCAACGGCGGTTATCGCACCGTCCAGGGAGAGTTCACCGAGTGCCAGATAAAGGCAAAGTTCCTCGGCTGGCAGAATCTCCATGGCGACCAACAGGGACAGTGCGATGGGAAGATCGAAATGGCTGCCCTCTTTCACGACGTCGGCCGGCGCCAGGTTGACGGTGATGCGCTTGGCTGGCAACGACAGCCCCAAACCGTGGAGGGCGCCGCGCACCCGCTCGCGGCTTTCTGCAACCGCCTTGTCGGGCAGACCCACAATTGTGAAGGCGGGCAGTCCATTTGTCAGCTGGACCTGCACATCAATGGCAAGGGTATCAATACCCTGAAACGCTACAGTGCCTATGCGCGCGGTCATGTCTTGCCTCCAAAATTAAGAGAACAAGTTAATGTCATTCGCTATTTTATAAAGGTTGATTTTCCATGCGGATTTAGACGTTCGCAGAACGTTTGGTCGGGTTTCCACCTCAGATAAAAGCCTGACGAGGCCAACGGTACGGTTCGGGAATTGAAGCAGGCGACGCGATGTCGCTATATTTCCCTGCCAGACATGACGTCTAAGCCCCTAAACCGCTTGATACAGAAAGAAACTTTTATGCCGGATATTTCTCCAGCGAACGTCTTTCCGATCATTCTGTCAGGCGGTAGCGGGACGCGGCTTTGGCCTGTTTCACGGAAGATATATCCGAAACA
The DNA here is from genome assembly GCA_030657355.1 of Radicibacter daui. GTDB lineage: Bacteria > Pseudomonadota > Alphaproteobacteria > Radicibacterales > Radicibacteraceae > Radicibacter > Radicibacter daui. The sequence goes on along the minus strand of CP131056.1, from coordinate 175,203 downwards.
ATTGCTACCGCTGACCGGCAGCAACAGTCTTCTTCAAGACACGGTGGAACGCGCTCGGGCAGTTACGGGCAATGACAGCCGTCTGACCGTGATTGCCAACAATGAGCACCGCTTTCTTATTGCAGAACAGTGCCGTGCTCTTGGTTGTGAGGCGCGCATCATTCTTGAACCGGTCGGGCGTAATACCGCCCCGGCCGCTGTGCTGGCCGCTCTCAGTATCGTCGAGGACGATGCATCCGGTATTCTGCTCGTCTTGCCCGCAGACCATTGGGTCGCCGACGCCGAACCGTTGCGGCAGGCCATCGAGGCGGCTCGCCCTGCCGTGCAGGCTGGCGCTGTGGCTGTGTTCGGTATCTCGCCTCGTGGGGCTGAAACTGGCTACGGTTATATCAAGGCCGGGCTAGAACTCGAGGGGCAAAGGGGCGTCTTCGATGTGGAACGGTTTGTCGAGAAGCCTGACGCACAAACCGCGGCCCAGTATCTCTCCCGCGGGGGGTATTTCTGGAACGCCGGCATCTATATGGTGGCAGCCAGGACACTCATTTCGGAACTAGAACGGCATGCGCCGCGTGTGATTGCTGCCTGCAAGACGAGCTGGGAAAACCGGCATGATGACCTGGATTTCATCCGACTTGACGAAGACGCCTTTGCCCAGTCGCCGGACATTTCCCTTGACTACGCTCTGGCTGAAAAGACGGATAAAGCGATTGTCGTTCCGGTGGAACTGCAGTGGTCTGATGTCGGTTCATGGTCAGCGCTCGCCGACGTGCTACCAAAAGATAAGGACGGAAATACGCTGGCGGGCGATGCGGTGGCGATAAATTCGCGGAACAGCTTTGTTCATTCTCCCGATCACCTGACGGCGATACTCGGGTTGGATGGTGCGGTTGTAATCACTACGGAAGACGCGGTTCTGGTGACGACCCGTGAGCACGCGCAGGACGTCAAACTGATTGTTGATCGCCTGAAAAAAAACGGTCGCACCGAAATCAACGAGCACAAGAAGGTTTATCGCCCATGGGGCTCTTACCATTCCCTGCAGTTGGATGAGCGCTTCCAGGTGAAGCGTCTGACGGTTACTCCGGGGGCGAAACTCTCTTTGCAGAAACATTTCCATCGCGCCGAGCATTGGGTAGTCGTGCGGGGCACGGCGGAGGTTACGCTCGATAACGAAAAGCATATCGTGCGTGAGAATGAATCTATCTATATCCCTCTTGGCAGCGTTCATCGCATCGCCAATCCAGGCAAGATTCCCTTAGACATCATTGAGGTCCAGACGGGCAGCTATCTTGGTGAAGATGATATTGTCCGTCTTTCCGATGACTATGCCCGTAACTGATCCAGCCACATCATGTGACGGTTGCTGCCGAAATTGTTGGCACCTCGTCTATGAACTAGACACCACGGAATTATGACATGAAGGTGCTTGTGACCGGTGCTGCCGGCTTCATCGGGTATCATACCGCGGAAGCTCTTATCGCACGTGGTGATGAAGTTGTCGGTATCGACAATATCAATGATTATTACGATGTCGATTTAAAGAAGGCGCGCCTGGAGCGCCTGAAGCGGCACAAGACTTTCGAATTTCGCCGTATGAATATTGCCGACGCTGCACAGGTCGAAGATTTGGCTGCAACGCAGCCAGATTTTGATGGCATCGTGCATCTGGCAGCGCAAGCCGGGGTACGCTATTCGCTAACCAACCCACTTGCCTATGTTGAAGCCAATCTGACAGGGCATCTGTTGATGCTGGAGTTGGCTCGTCGGCAATCCCGGCTGAAGCATATGGTTTATGCGAGCTCATCATCGGTTTACGGCGGAAACACCAAGCAGCCGTTCTCGGTGGATGATCCAGTCGAAAGGCCGGTCTCGCTTTATGCTGCGACCAAACGAGCCGATGAGCTGATCAGCTATAGCTATGCCCATATTCACCGCACCCCATTGACGGGCCTGCGCTTTTTTACCGTTTATGGGCCGTGGGGGCGTCCGGATATGGCGCTTTATATTTTCACGCGCGCCATTGTGGCCGGGAAACCGATCGACGTTTTCAATAACGGTGAAATGTGGCGCGACTTTACCTATATCGACGATATTGTATCCGGACTGATTGCGGCGCTTGATCGCCCGCCTGCCGGCAGCGAAACCGAGCCGCCCCACCGAGTTTATAACCTTGGCAATCATCGTGCAGAAAAACTGACGGATCTGATTGATACGCTTGAGGCCGAATTGGGCCTTCCCGCAATCCGCCAGTTAAAGCCGATGCAGCCGGGGGATGTGCCGTCTACCTATGCGGATATCGAAAGTTCCCGGCAGGATCTCGATTTTGAACCCAAAACGAACCTTGCCGAAGGCATTCGCAGATTCGTTGCATGGTTCAGGCAGTATCACGGTAATCTGCCAGCTAGTTAAAGGCGCGCGCCGCCTGTCTTGTTGGCACGGTACCATTCAAGCGTTTGCCGGATGCCCGCTTCGAGGGAGGTACGATGCTTCCAGCCCAGCTCATGGAGGCGCGAGCTATCCATAAGCTTGCGCGGTGAGCCATCTGGTTTGTCCGTGTTGAATACAAAGCGACCATCCCAGCCAATAACCTTGGCGAGTGTTTCTGCGAGCTCGCGAATGGAGACTTCTTCGCCCGTACCGACGTTGATGTGCTCTTCAGCACTGTAGTGGCGAATGAGATAAAGGCAGGCGTCCGCTAGATCATCGACATAAAGGAACTCGCGCAGCGGCGTCCCTGTTCCCCAAAGTTCGACCTCTTTTGCATCCTCTGCCTTGGCTTGCTCAATCTTGCGCAGAAGAGCGGGCAGTACATGGCTGGCGCTCAGATCGAAATTGTCTCCGGGCCCATAGAGATTGGTAGGCATGGCAGAGATATAGTCGCGGCCATACTGGCGGCGATAAGCTTGGCAAAGCTTGATGCCTGCTATCTTGGCGACCGCGTACCACTGGTTTGTTGGCTCCAGCGGACCTGTGAGTAGCATGTCTTCCGCCATGGGCTGAGGGGCCAGACGCGGATATATGCAGCTTGAGCCAAGGAAGAGAAGTTTCTCGACGCCGACTTGATGGGCGGCGTTGATGATATTCGCCTCAATCATCAGGTTATCGTAGAGGAAGTCGACCGGCAGGCTGTTGTTGGCGTGGATTCCACCAACCTTTGCTGCCGCAACCACCACCACATCCGGCTGTGATCTTTCAACCCACTGTTCGACCTCTTGCTGGCGCGACAGGTCAACCTCGGAGCGTGCTACCGTCAGCACCTCATAGCCGTCCTTTAAAAACCTGCGGGCAATAGCGCTGCCGACCATACCTCGATGGCCGGCAACCCAGATCTTTTTGCCAGAAAGGGAGTAACCGGATTGGGCCGCGTCAACCATTCGGGATGCCGTTTTCCTTGATGTAAGCAAGGTCCGCAGAGATCATTTCGGTAACGAGTTCATCGAAGCTCGTCTTCGGGGCCCAGCCTAACTCGGTTCGGGCTTTGGTTGCATCGCCCAAGAGCAGATCGACTTCGGTTGGTCGGAAATAACGAGGATCGATGCGAACAATAACATTACCTGTCTTACGATCCCGGCCGACTTCATCGACCCCAGTGCCAGCCCATTCGATCTCATGGCCCAATTTGGAGAACGCTATCTCGACAAAATGGCGTACGGAGTGGGTTTCTCCGGTAGCCAGCACGTAGTCACCAGGGGTGGGATGCTGGACAATGCGCCACATGCCCTCCACATAGTCGCGTGCATGTCCCCAGTCGCGTTTGGCATCAAGATTACCAAGATAAAGGCAGCTTTGCAGACCGAGATGAATGGATGTGGCCGCACGTGTGATCTTGCGGGTCACGAAAGTTTCGCCCCGCCGCGGGCTCTCATGGTTGAAGAGAATGCCGTTGGAGGCGTGGATGCCGTAAGCCTCGCGGTAGTTCACCGTGATCCAGTAGGCATATAGCTTTGCTGCGGCGTAGGGGCTGCGTGGATAAAAGGGCGTGCGCTCGCTTTGCGGCGTTTCCTGAACTTTGCCATACAGTTCGGATGTTGAGGCCTGATAGAAGCGAGCGGTCTTTTCCAGGCCCAGGATCTTCATGGCTTCAAGCAGGCGCAGGGTGCCGATGCCGTCTGAGTTGGCGGTGTATTCCGGTGTATCGAAGCTGACCTGAACATGGCTTTGGGCAGCAAGGTTATAGATTTCGTCAGGCTGAATTTCCTGCACCAGTCGGATGAGGTTGGTGCTGTCCGTCAGGTCGCCGAAATGCATAAAGAAACGCACATCATCGCCATGCGGGTCCTGATAGAGATGGTCGACGCGGCTGGTGTTGAAGGAAGAGGCCCGGCGTTTGATGCCGTGGACAATGTAGCCTTTAGCAAGCAGTAACTCTGCCAGATACGAACCGTCTTGTCCCGTTACGCCACTTATAAGTGCAATCTTCTGCTTCATATCCAGCCTTGCGATTAAAATGTGCCAGAAGACACTTCCATGATCGATGATCCTGGGCCAGCCTATCGAGCGGAATTTCTCATCCGCATTCCGGCCTCGGACGAACCAGATGCGTATTGCTTTTGTCTGTCGATATTTTCCGCCGGATGCTGCGCCTACTGGCAGGGCGGTTGCGGAAATGGCCGCTGCACTCAGGCAGCTTATTCCCTCTCTCGATATGCTGATCATTACGACCGATGGCTACTATGCCGAAACGCCTGCAGTAGCAGAAGCGAAGATTCCAACTGTGCGGCTGCGGGCGTTGCCGCGAACAACAAGATCCCTGCCGCGGCTAATCTTTACGTTGATCGAAGGCCGCAGGCTGGTCCGTTATGCCCTTGCCAGTGCCGATATTGTGGTGACGATCAGTGATCCGCCGCTGTGCGAACTCTGGATGAAACAAGGGGATGACCGACCGCTCTGGATACATTGGCCGATGGATCTCTATCCGGAGGTTTTCGAGGCGGCGGGTCTTGCAAAGCCGGGCAGTTGGGTATTGCGTTGGCTGACCAGCCGTCTTCGCCTCAATCGACCGGATCTGGTCCTGGCAATCTCTCCCTTCCAGGCGCAGCTGTTAGCGAGGCGTAACATCGGTCGTGATTTGATCGTCATGCCTTGTGGGGTGAAGGGTGGATCGCCGGCCTTGACAGAGCACTCACCGGTTCAGGCTGAAAAGCTTACGTTCATTTGCTGCGGCAATGCCGGTCAGGGGTTTGCATCAGAATTCCTGTTTCAGTTTGCGTCTCGCCTTGATCCTGAGCGCTACCGTCTGCTGGTGTCGCTCCGGGGAACACAGGCGTTTGCAATCAGGAAAAAGCTTCTTGCGGAGGCACCGGCCGTCGAGTGGTACGAGTGGCTGCCCGAAGAAACCCTGATCTGCGCCTCTGCCCATATCGTTGCGCAATTGCCGGCCTGGGCCGGAATCAGCGTCCCGTCGCGGGCCGTTACAGCCTTGACGTTGTCGCGCCCCCTCATAGCTGCGGGCGCCAGGGGAAGCGATCTCAATGATTGGGGGCAGCGAGCCGGCTGGTTTTTCCCCCTGTCCGATGGCGGCGAGGCCGACGGTCCCAGCCTCGATACCATGCTGGCCGCCTTGACGACCGAGGCACTGGCCATGGCTGCGGACCGCGCAGCCGTGTTTGGCGCGGAATTGCGCGGGCAGCGGTACGAAGGGATCAGAAAACTGGCCCGTTGGATTGCCAGGCGGACAGGGCTGCCTCTAGAGGATCCAGTGGCTGACGGTCTTGGGCAAGGTGACGTTACGCCAGATCGCCTTGATGTCGGCCACAAGGCCGCCCGGACGACAGAGCCGGGAGAAATCGTCGGCTGAAAGTTGTTTGTAGGGGGCGTGAGATACCGCTCCGAGGACACAGTCGAAGTGAGTGAGGTCTTTCAGATCCGAGACCAGATCAATATCGTAATGATCCTTTGCCTCTGAGGGATCTGCCATCGGGTCGTGGACGGTCACAATGTGACCGAGTTCCTGCAGGCGATGGATGATATCCACCACCCGGCTGTTGCGCAGGTCCGGCACGTCTTCCTTGAAGGTCAGTCCGAGTACCAGAACCTCGCCCGGCTTGCCGAGGCGATCAGCAATCTGTTCGGCAATGAAGCCCCCCATGCCGTCATTCATACGCCGCCCGGCGAGAATGACGTCGGGATTGTGGCCCAGCTGGCGAGCACAATCGGCGAGGTAATAGGGGTCGACGCCAATGCAATGGCCGCCCACCAGCCCAGGCGTGAAGGGCAGGAAGTTCCATTTGGTCCGGCTGGCCTCTAGGACGTCGTGGACGGAGAGCCCGAGCCTGCTGAAGATTTGCGCCACTTCATTGATGAAGGCGATGTTGATGTCCCGCTGGGCATTTTCGATGACCTTGGCCGCTTCTGCCGTCTTGATGCTGGCCGCCTGGAAAATACCACCGGACGTGACCTGTCCATAAATCTCGGCCAGAAGCGCCGTCACTTCCGGGGTCTGGCCGGCAACCACCTTGGTAATCTTGTCGACGGTGTGGATCTTGTCGCCGGGATTGATGCGTTCCGGCGAGTAGCCGAGGAAAAAATCGGTGCCGCAAACGAGGCCGGATGCCTGTTCCAGCGCCGGGCCACAAATGTCTTCGCTGACACCGGGATAGACGGTGCTTTCGAAGACGACGACTGCTCCCTTCGCAAGGACGGAGCCGACTGAAGCGCAGGCTTTCAGAAGAGGCACCAGGTCGGGCTTGTTTTCGCCATCAACCGGGGTCGGAACCGTAACGATATAAACGTCCCGGCCTTTCAGCTGCTGCAAGTCGTCCGTGTAGGAGAGGGCACTGCCCTTCAGTGTTTGTGCATCGACTTCCCGCGTCCGGTCCTTGCCTTGCCGCAGCTCGGCCAGTCTTGACGGGCTGATGTCAAAACCGGTCACCGGAAAATGGCGCGCCAAAGCGATGGCCAGCGGCAGGCCGACATAACCCAGGCCGACAACGGCGATGGAGGGTTTTATGCTGTTCAAGACCATCTCTCCGCCAGGCGCTCAGGACAGGGTGCGCTTTGCCTCAATGCACTTCCAGAGCATGGCTTCGAGACGCTCATCACCGGTTCTGCCGTCCAGCCGGTTGATCTCCTGAATGCCGGTCGGGCTGGTGACGTTTATTTCGGTCAGATAACGGCCGATGATGTCGATGCCTACAAAAATCAGTCCGCGTTCGCGCAAGGTCGGGCCGATCGCCCGGCAGATCTCGAGATCGCGTTCGGTCAGGCCGGATTTGTCCGGCCGACCGCCGGCATGCATGTTGGCTCTCACCTCGCCGGCCTGCGGTACCCGGTTGATGGCGCCGACCGGCTCACCGTCGATGAGGATCACGCGCTTGTCGCCCTGGGTGATCTCCGGCAGGTAACGCTGAACCATCAGCGGCTCCCGGCTCGTTCCGGTAAACATCTCGAACAGGGAGCCGAAATTGGCATCGTCCGGCTTCAAGCGGAAAACGCCGATGCCGCCATTGCCGAACAGCGGCTTGACGATAATGTCGCCGTGGCGGTTGCGGAAATCCTCGATGGCGGCCCGGTCACGGGTGATGAGGGTCGGGGGCATCAGGTCGGGGAATTGCGTGACCAGCAGCTTTTCCGGGGCGTTGCGCACGCTCGTCGGATCGTTGACCACCAGCGTCTTCGGGTGGATGTGGTCCAGCAGATGCGTGGTGGTGATGTACATCATGTCGAAGGGCGGATCCTGGCGCAGCAGCACAACGTCCATCGCCGCCAGATCGATCGGCTCCAGTGCCCCGAGGCTGAAATGGTTGCCCTTCTCCCGGCGCAGGGTCAGCGTGTGGCCGCGGGCAACCAGCTTGCCATCATCAAAGGCCAGCCGGTCCGGCGTATAATAATAGAGCCTGTGGCCGCGCGCCTGCGCCTCCAGCGCCATCGCAAAGGTGCTGTCGGCATCGATGTTGATGCTGGCGATCGGATCCATCTGGACGGCGACAGTGAGGCTCATTTGAACGGCAGGTCCTTTGGGTGATCTGGTGAAAAGTGTTGTAGAGCGGCAGCGGCATTTGTGAAAGACGGCCACAGGAAGGGGCGGGTCTGCCGCCTACTGTCGAGGGCTTCAAAGCCGCTCGCGCAGCCGTTGCAGCCAGAGCGTTGCTTCATGATGCATGCCGCCGGTATCGGGCAGGCTCAGCATGGTCTCCAGCGCGCCTTTTGCCTGGTCCAGCCGGCCGCATTGCACATTGAGGATCGCAGCCTCGCGCCAGAGGTCCGGCCGTTGCGGAGCGATCATCAACATGGAGGAGAGGGTGCGTGCAGCCTCATCCACCTGACGGGCAGCCAGATGGCGCGCCTTGATGTTGTTTTGAAGCCGCAACAAGATCGTGCGGTCATCCGCCACCGCATAATGCTCGGGCAAAAGTTCGGCTTCCAGCCCGAGTGTCGCCTTCAACAGGGCGCGCAGTTCCGCAGGCTCGACGATTTCGCCGCGATGAAACGGGTCAAGGATCAGCCGTTCGCCGTGTCGCTCCAGCCGGATAAGGAAATGGCCGGGAAATTCCAGCCCTACCATGTCCCAGCCCTGGAAACGTCCTGCATCCAGAAACAGGATACCGAGCGCGACGGGTAAACCCCGTCGCCGCTCCAGTACGCGAATCAGGTTGGCATTCTCGACATTGTCATAGTCATCGGTATCACCGCGAAATCCGTGGCGTTCGCAGAAGGCCTCGCACAGCGCGGCGGCACAGTCGCGCGCTGTGCCGGCACTATCGGCCACGGCAAAGGCAACCCCGCGCCGCAGCTCGTCGGCCATGGTCCGGCAGGCATCGAGATCTGCCTCGGGCTGATCGAGGGCGGCAAGGTGCAGGGCCGTTTCGAAAAGATCGATTGTCTCTTCGCGCCCGGCCCGGGAAAGCCAGCTGGCCGCTGCCTCCTGTTTTTGCCGGGGGGACATCAGAACGCTTCTCCAGAAACCAGAACTTCACCCGCTGTCTCCGGCCGATATCCCTTCCGTGTCACGGGCTCAGCCGGGCGATCTTCGCCAGAGGATAAGGTGCAGGAACTGGCCTTGGGAGAATGCATCGGGCAACGGGCCTGTTGTAGGGCGGGCGGAAGCTCAGGGTGGAGCGGAATGAGAATGCGGACAAGTCTGGCAGATGGGGGCCGCCGACCCACCGTCAAGGGCGCCAGGCATCTGCCAGATGGCGGGGCAAGCGCCACGGAACGATGGTCACGACATCGAATCTCAGCGCCAGGGTGGGGTCAAGCCCCCGGCGTGAAAGCCACCACAGAGCCGCGCGGGCGATGCGCTGCTGCTGAAAGGGAAGAATGGCCTCAAGCCCGGTTTCATGTCTCCTGCGGTACTTCACTTCGACGATAATGACGATGGCGCCGCGCCGGGCAACCAGATCCATTTCGCCAAAAGGGGTGCGTATCCGCGACGCGACAAGCCGGTAGCCTTTGAGCCGCAGCCACCATGCCGCCATCTGTTCGGCCCTGCGTCCGACGCGCTCGGCCTGTTGCCGGGCCGGGGCGCCACCGGCCGTCAATCCTGCCCGCCGGAAAGTTCAAGGGCCCGGGCGTACACCTCGCGGCGGCGGCGGCCGGTGGCGGCGGCAACTCCGGCCACCGCGTCCTTGATCGATTGGTCCTTGAGTGCCTTGAGCAGCAGCGCATCGAGATCGTCGTCGCTGGTTGTCTCCGCGGCTGGCGGGGCAACGACAATGGCAACTTCGCCACGGGGCGGTCCCGCCTCTTCGTAAAAAGCGGCAAGCTCCTCGAGTGACCCGCGCTTCACTTCTTCAAAGAGTTTTGTCAGTTCGCGCGCAACGGCGGCCTGGCGATTGCCAAGACTGGTCGCCATGTCGGCAAGGCAGGCTGCAACCCGGCTCGGCCCTTCATAAAAAACCAGCGTTGCCGGAACGCCGGCAAGCTCGGTGAAGAAGCGCTGCCGTGCCCCGCTTTTGGGCGGAGGAAAACCGGCGAACATGAAGCGGTCGGTGGGGAGTGCCGAGAGTTGCAGGGCGACAATGGCGGCAACCGGACCCGGAGCGGTGGTAACCGGCAATCCGGCCTCCGTTACCGCCTCGACGAGCTTGTAACCGGGGTCAGAGATGCAAGGGCTGCCGGCATCCGTCACCAGGGCGACGGAACCGCCGCCGGCAATGTGGGAAAGCAGGCGCGGGCGCATGCTGGCGGCATTGTGATCGTGGTACGCAACCAGGGAAGAACCGCCCCTGTCGATACCATGCATGCCGAGCAGCTTGCGGGTGACGCGCGTGTCCTCGCAGGCCAGCAGATCGGCCCGACGCAACGTATCGAGTGCCCGCAGGGTTATGTCTGCGGCATTGCCGATCGGCGTTGCCACCAGATAAAGGCCGGCGGCCAGCCTTTCAGCGGGCGTGCTGCGGCTCGGTTTACTTGCCTCTGACGCCCCGTTAGGTTGGGCATCGGCAGTGCCGGGAGACGGCGTCGGCGCGTTTGAGGCGGATGAGGGCACGTTAGATGATTCCGAACTTGTGGCAGCTGTTGGCTCTGCGGCCGTCCCTGCGCCGGTTTGCTTTTCTGGCCGGGACGCTGCTTCTGGCAGCTTGTGCAGAGACCGTAAGCGAGCCGGTGGTCACTTCGCAACCGGCTGTCGAGACCCCGGCGGCCGGTTCGACCCAGTCCGCCGAAACGCCGTTGACCCAGAGCCCGCTGGTTCCGGCCGAGCCGGCGCGGTCCAAGGTGGCGCTCCTGCTTCCGCTCAGCGGCGACAATGGCACTCTCGGCAAGGAGATGCTCGATAGCGCCCAGCTCGCCTTGTTCGATCTCGGCAGCGATCAGGTGGAGCTCCTGCCGCATGATACGCAAGGAACGGTAGCCGGCGCCCGCGAGGCCGCCAGGGCCGCACAGCGTGATCAGGTGTCGCTGGTCATCGGGCCGCTCTTCGGCCGCGATGCACAGGCTATCCGCGCCGATGGCTCGATTGCCGGCATCCCCATGCTGACTTTTTCCACCGACTGGACGCTCGCCGGTGGCGGTACCTACGTGCTCGGCTTTCTGCCATTCGAGCAGGTGCAGCGCATCGCCGATTTTGCCGCTTCCCGCGGCTCCCGGCGCTTTGCAGTGCTGGCCTCCCAGGATTCTTATGGCGATGCTGCCGTCGAGAGCCTGAAGCAGGAACTGGGCCCGCTTTCCTCCGAACTGGTGCGCGAGACCCGTTTTCAGGCTGATGGTCGTGACATGGAAATCGCTATCCGGTCGCTCACCAATGCCGATGCCTACCAGCAGGATCTTCAGGCCCAACTGCAGGCCCTTGATGGCCGGACGGACGATATTGCCGAAGCGGCCCGCCAGCGCCTGCAAAGTGCGCCGCCGGCTGGTGAGCCGGATTTTGACGCGCTGCTCCTGCCTCTGAGCCCGGCCCAGCTTCAGGTTGCGGCGCCGCTGCTCGCCAAATACGGCATCGACAATCAACGCGTGATGTTGCTTGGCACTGGCCTTTGGGATGGCGAGGGGCTTGGCGCACACCAGCCTGGGCTCGTCGGGGCGTTTTTTGCAGCTGCCCCGCAGGATGCCCGTACTGCCTTCGAGGCGCGCTTCCAGGGCGTTTACGGCCACAAGCCGCCACGCCTTGCCACACTCTCCTATGACGCCACGGCGCTGGCGGTTGTGCTTGCCCATGATGGCAATGCCGATCCGTTCGGTCCGGCAGCCTTCGCCAATGCCGTTGGTTTTGCCGGCGTGGATGGCATCTTCCGGTTCGACAGCAGCGGCCTCATCAAACGGGGCCTTGCCGTTTATGAGGTGACGGACACCGGTGTCACGGTTGCCGATCCGGCCCCGACCAGTTTCCAGGCTTTGACCAACTAAAGGGCCGGGCTGCCTCCCGTCAGGGGGAGGTTATGCCCAGCTGGCGGGCGCAGAGAATGGCGGCCGCCAGATCCTCGAGCGCGTGACCGACTGATTTGAAAAGGGTTATCTCCGTGTCGCTGCGGCGGCCCGGGTGGTTTCCCCGTGTCAGATCATAGAGATCGGCTGCGATATCCGATTCGCCGATAAGGCCGGCTTGCAGGGGCTGGGCAAGGTCGCCCGCCTCATGCAAGGCGCCGCTGCGGGTATCGGCAAACAAGGTGGCGCGCCGCACGCACTCATCATCCGCTTCCCGCATGTCCGGCCGGAAACCGCCAACAAGATCAAGATGAGTGCCGGCGCGTAGCCATTCTCCCTTGATCAGGGGGCTGGTTGCCAGCGTGGCGCAGGAAATGATGTCAGCCTCGCTGGCGGCAGTTGCCAGATCGGACACGGCCTCGACAGCAAGGCCGGTATCCGCGGCGGCTTGCCTGGCAATCCCGGTTGCGCTGGCAAGGGAACGGCCCCAGACGAGAATGCGGCGAATGGGCCGCACGGTCGCATGGGCCCGCAGCAGGTGCGGGGCCAGTGCCCCGGTCCCGGCCACCAGCAGCGTCGCCGCATCGGGCCTGGACAGATAAGTGCTGGCGAGTGCGGAGGCCGCAGCCGTACGGCGTACCGTAAGCCGTGGCCCGTCCATCATGGCCAGAGGCACGCCGGTGCTGCCGTCGAGCAGCAGATAGGAGCCTTGTACCGAAGGCAGGGAGAGCTGCCCGTTCTGGGGAAACACCGTTACCAGCTTGATCCCGATGAACCGCCCCGCAAGCCAGGCCGGCATCAGCAGAAGTGTGCCTTCCTTGCCTGCATTATCCGTTGCCGGCAGCGGATAGTGCAGGCGCTGTGGCGCCTCGCCGCCGGTGCGGAAAATTTCCCGCAGGGCTTCGACCAGGCCCGGATAGTCGAGCGCATCATCCAGCTCCGCCGGAAGGACATGGCGCATGGCTGGGACTCCTTGGGGTTACGGGCGTGCAGGGGCTAGGGATGCGTTCGCGGTCAGCGGGCGGATGGCAGACTGGCCTGGGAGGCCGGGCCGGTGAGTTCACCGCCGGAGCCGCGGGCTGCTGCTTGCGTGCGTTCTTTTTCCAGTTCCGCGTTCAGCTTTTCGGCCTTGCGCTGGGCGCGCCGGCCCCGCCACAGGCGGCCGAGAACAGAAAACCACAATGCCGACCCTCCGAGGACGAAGCCGAGGGCAAAGGCAGGCAGAATCGTGAGATAGAGCGGAACGTCGAAAGAAAAGGGCAGTGGCCACAGCTTCAGCGTCACCGGTGCCCGATTGCTCGCGGCAAAAGAGATGATGACCAGAATAACTGGCAGGGAAACCAGCCAGGCAAGACGCCGCAGCACTGTGGAACTCTCCTGATGTCGGCCGCTCTTCAGCCAGCCGGGGGCTCTATACAGATGAGCCTTAGTCGGTATTGAGCCGTTCGCGCAACTGCTTGCCCGTCTTGAAGAAGGGCACGCACTTCTCGGATACGTCGACGGAGTCGCCGGTGCGGGGATTGCGACCGGTGCGGGCATCGCGGCGCTTGACTGAAAACGCACCGAAACCGCGCAGTTCGACCCGCTCCCCGCGCGCCAGCGCGTCGGTGATTGAGTCAAATATGGTCGTTACGATCCGCTCCACATCCCGATGAAAGAGGTGGGGGTTCTGTTCTGCCAGTCGCTGTATGAGTTCCGACTTTGTCATTAGAGAAACCCTCTTGATCATCAGGGCTCGTGGAATCCTGCCCGGTTGGCTTGCATGGCCATTTAAGGTGAAGCCTGCCAGCAGGCACCCCTACCGTCAAGTTTACCATTCGGCTAAGCCCTTCAATGCACATGACTTTTTTAAAAAGTGGTGAATTTTATGTCTAAAATCTGACCCGGTTTCCCATGTGCATTGTGGAAAATGCCAGTGCCGCCTTTGCTTGTTTCGGGACCGAACCGGGTAATTTCCAGGGCTTCGATACAAGTCATATCCGGCTGAAAACCGGGAAGAACAGGGCCTTGAGGGCCGTCTGGACGAGGGCCGGCAGTGAAGGACAGGGGAAGAGTCGCTACCTGCCGGCCTGAAAAGGTTGGCTTTTCGGATACCAGGCCCGATATCGGCCGGATCAGGACGCGTCGGCCCTGGAGCGCCACGGACCGGAGCAATGCGCTCCGGCTTCCCTGCGATGTCTTTCCAGGCTGATTATCTCTTTGACAAGCCCAGCCCGACATGGCATTGCCCGCAAATTCAAGGCCGCAATGCTCCGCGGTCGCCTTGCAGGCAGTATCGTCTGCCCGGCAGCGGTGGAGCACGAGCGGCCTTCATTATTCACTGCGGACAGCAAAAGACGGAGGACCGGTCTTGGCTAAACCGGAATGGGGCACCAAGCGCATCTGCCCGAATTGCGGCACCCGCTACTATGATCTGCTGAGCACGCCGCCGGTTTGCCCTTCGTGCAATACCGTGTTCGAGCCCGAGCAGCTCCTGAAGTCGCGTCGCGCCCGTAATGTTGCCTCGGATGAGCCCCGCAAGGGTGCCATCGTCGATCTCGAGGATACAGAGGTCGAAGATGAAGTCGTCGAGGACGTCGAAGAGGATGATGCCGCCGCGCCGATCGAGGACGTGTCGGAACTCGAGGACGATGACGATGATTTCAGCTCGGTTGTCGAAGGCGACGAAGACGAAAACTGAGCTTTTTTCCGGCTGAGGAACCGGGCGGCAAAAACCTCAAAATTTTCTCTTGCGGGCTCTGCCGCCCCGTTCTATAAGCCCCGCACCACGCCGCAGGGCACTGCTCGAAAGTGGCGCTGGTGAGGTTCCTTCCCAAAGGAAACCTGACATACCGGATCTGATTTCCGGGCTGAAACAGAGTTTCGTTTTGATCTCGTTTCAACCGTCTGCGCCGGTAAGCGTGGGGCTGTAGCTCAGTTGGGAGAGCGCTACAATGGCATTGTAGAGGTCAGGGGTTCGATTCCCCTCAGCTCCACCATTTCTTCTCGACTAAAATAGCGACGTTGTTAAAGCCGCTGGCCAAAGCCGGGCGGCTTTTTGCATTTCGGGATTTGGCCTGAGCGGCGGCGCTGACTGCGTAAACCGGGGCGCCTAGACGCGCCCGGCCACTTCCAGAATGCCATCGACGATAAACTGGATGGCAAGTGCCGCCAGCATGAGGCCCAGCACGCGGCTGATGGTGTTGATAAGCGTCCGGCCGAGCTTGCGGGCAATCGCTTCGCCCGAGATGAGCAGGATCAGTACCAGCGCCATATTGATGGCGCAGGCCAGCAGAACGAGAGCCTGGGCACCGATTCCCGGCGCGCGCCCCATCAGCAGCAGCATTGAGGTCAGGGCGCCCGGGCCGGCCAGCAAGGGGATGGCCAGCGGGAAGACAGCGATATCCTGAGCCTCTTCATGGGTACGACTGACGGCTTCGCCGGCAACGGCGCTCTTTCGGGCGGTGCGGCGTTCAAACAGCATCTCGACAGCGATGAGAAAGAGCAGCGCCCCGCCGGCGATGCGGAAGGCGGAGAGGCTGATGCCGAGCGCGGTCAGGAACCAGTTGCCAAAATAGGCGAAGAGACCAAGCACGATGCCGGCGACAATACAGCCCTTGATGGCGATATAACGCCGCTGGGCACTGGTGAAACCCTGCGTCAATCCGATGAAGACCGGCAGGACGCCAACCGGGTCCATCACCACGAAAAATACAAAAATCGCCGAACTGAGAAGTTCGATCATCACGTGGCCCTCGACCAATCTGGATTTCACTAATTTAAAGCAACCGATTCAGCCCTGATGTCGAATCTGTTGCTTCTGGTGAAACAAACTATCGATGACTTCTGGCCTTCAGCCGGCGCTGCCGCTGCCCCATCTTTGGGGGCGACAGATTTGCGGCAAGCGAGCCCGCAACGCAAGGAGGATGAACAGAATGCACATAGTCAAAACTTCGCCGGGCCTGCCGGCAACCGACGGTGCCGGCGTTCAGCTCACCCGCATGATCGGCACGCCCCAGCTCGACATGATCGATCCGTTTCTGATGCTGGACCGGTTCGACGCCGATGATCCCGGGGCTTATATCGCCGGTTTCCCGGAGCACCCGCACCGCGGCTTCGAAACCGTAACCATCATGCTGGAAGGCCAGCTGCGCCACCGTGATTCGACGGGCGGCGAGGGGGTGATCGGTGCCGGTGACGTGCAGTGGATGACGGCCGGCCGCGGCATCATCCATTCTGAAATGCCGGAAATCATCGGCCCCGGCATGCGCGGCTTCCAACTCTGGGTGAATTTGCCCGCGGCCCAGAAAATGGCCGCGCCCGGCTACCAGGATATAGGCCGGGATACCATTCCCGAGATTGATCTGCCGGGCGCGAAGGTACGCCTGATTGCGGGCAGTTATGCCGGCAAGGCCGGGCCCGCAGTTACCCGTACGCCCGTCGGGCTCTATCTGGCTTTCCTTGAGCCGGGGGCAAAATTCTCCGTCGTTGTGCCGGAGGGACACAATGGCTTCATCGGCATTCATGAGGGCAGCGTGACGGCCCCGGTCGGTGCCGGGCTGGAGCGTGAGATCAAGGCGCCCACGCTGGCCGTTCTGGGCGGCGGTGGCGGCGAAATGGCGATCACCGCCGGTGCAGGCGGTGCCTCGCTTTTCATCGCTCATGGTGAGCCGTTGAACGAACCGGTTGCGCGTTACGGCCCGTTTGTCATGAATACGCGTGATGAACTGGTTCAGGCCGTCGAGGATTTCCAGGCTGGACGTTTTGGCACCTGAGCCAGTCTGCCGCTGCCAGCGGATGATTTAAGGGCGCGGGGTCAGACGATGCTGATGCCGCGCCCGAATTTCTTCTCCAGCCGGGCCTGCAGGATTTCGAACACGCTGGAAAGAGCCCAGTAGATGAGAGCGGCGGCGATCATCATCTCCATATATTTGAAGTCCGTTCGCCCATAGGTGCGGGAGAGATACATGAGCTCCCACACGCCCATGACGGAGACGAGGGCACTGTCCTTCAGCATGGAGATGAACTGGTTGCCGGTGGGCGGAATGATGACGCGCAGTGCCTGCGGGATCACCACCAGCCATAGTGTAAGGCCGGGCTTGAGGCCGAGAGCATAGGCGGCTTCCCGCTGGCCGGCAGGAATGCTCATGATCCCCGCCCGGAAAATCTCCGCCATATAGGCACCGTAACATAGCGAGAGCGCGATGATTCCAGCCGGCACAGCGTCCAGCACAATGTCGAGCTGCGGCAAGCCAAGATAGATCAGCAATACCTGCAGCAGCAGCGGGGTGCCGCGGAAAAAGGAGATATAGAAACTGGCGATGCCGAAGGCGAGGCCGTTTTTCGACATGCGGCCGAGCGCGGCGATCATGGCAAGGATGCTGGCAAAGACGATGCTGGCAATGCTGACCAGCAATGTCATGGCCGCGCCTTGCACGAAACCATCCTTGAGTTGCAGGCCGAGCAGCACCGGCAGCCGGTGCCAGATGGTGCCCCAGGAAAGGTTGAAGCTGGCAAAGAACAGCAGGAACAGGGTGCCCAGTTCCAGCCAGGTGATGATCACCTGCATCCGAAAGGGCAGACGGCGCAGGGCCTGGGCATTGAGCCAGAGCGCGCCCGTGATGAGCAGGGAGCCCAGGATGCGCAGCGGCCAGCCCTCAAGACCGACGGATGACAGATTTGCGGCCAGCCCGGCCGGCAGAACTGCGCCGGTATTTACCCCGAGGAGCATCAGGGCGAGAAAGCCGTAGACGCCGAGGCGGGTGGCCTGGAATGACTGCATTCAGGGAAGTTCCTCAAGATAACCTTTCGCCAGCGGAAGGGCTGGACGGCGCGCGCACTTTAGCCTTTTTATCTGCAGCGAGGGGAGGCGGCGTTTCAAGAGACACGGCAGATGCTAGGTCGTCACTCCGCCGCTTTACCGTTTTGATGCCGAACGGAGACATGATGAACAGGAAGATGACAGGCCGCCTTGCGGCGGCGGCGGTAGCGCTGGCGGCGCTGGTGAGTGCGCCTGCCTTTGCAGGGGAGACGCTGGACCGGGTGATGAAATCCGGCGAGCTGGTGGGGGCTTCCACGGACGGTTATCCGCCGGTTGCCTTCCTCAACGACAAGAACGAGTTCGATGGTTTCGATGTCGAAGTGCTGAAGGCGATTGCCGGCAAGCTCGGCGTCAAGACCCGGATCGTGACCCCTTCCTGGGAAGCGCAGGTTGCCGGCCGCTGGGCGGGTCGCTGGGACATCGCCGTCGGTTCCATGACCCCGACGCGCGAGCGCGCCGAGGTGCTCGATTTCCCGGCCGTTTATTACTACACCCCGGCGGCTGTGGCGGTTCACAAGGATGAAACCGACGTCAAAACGGTCGATGATCTGGCCGGCAAGGTCATTGGGT
The DNA here is from genome assembly GCA_030657355.1 of Radicibacter daui. Taxonomy (GTDB): domain Bacteria; phylum Pseudomonadota; class Alphaproteobacteria; order Radicibacterales; family Radicibacteraceae; genus Radicibacter; species Radicibacter daui. The sequence continues at coordinate 157,031 of CP131056.1, read as the reverse complement.
CATGCTCGGCCTGCTCCTATGAGGACTATCTGCGCAAGAACCTCAACATGGATGCGATCGGCACGCCGAAGTTCGACTACATCAAGGGCGATTACGAGATCCGCACCTATGAATCCGACGGCCTTGCCTTTGATGATCTGCGCCTTGGTGCCGGCAAGCGCCTTGATGCGGTGTTGACCAACCTGCCGACGCTCAAGGAAGCCATCGACAATGGCTACCCGTTCCGCATCCTGACCCCGCCGGTCTTCTTCGAGCCGCTTGCCGTGGCTGTCGACAAGGGCGATCCGGAATTCACTGCCAGGATCAAGGAGATCGTGGAAGGGCTGAAGGCGGACGGCACGCTTGCCCAGCTGAGCGTCAAGTGGTTCGGCGTGGATCTGACGAAGGCCCAGTAAGCCTTTTGCCGCAAGGCATCTCGCTAGAGAAAAGCCCCGGAAATTCCGGGGCTTTTTTATTCAGGCCGGCGTGTAGATGACGTTCATGTGGCTGGAGCGATCAATGCGCTTTTCCGCCCGGTAGCCCCGGGCGACAAACCAGTCATCCACCGGTTTGGCTGTTGATGGCCTGACTTCAATCATAACGATCGGGCGGTGTTCTGCGATGCTGCGCTGGGCGCCGTCCAGCAGTTCAATCTCACCGCCATCTGCGTCGATCTTGAAAAAATCGACGGGTTCCGGGAAGAGCGCGTCGACTGTCTGCCGAGGCGGATTGGCCCCGCTATCGGCTGCCCCTGGGCCGACAACCCAGGAAAGCTCGAGGCTGGTTGCGCTGGCGCCATCGGGATTGTTGGCCGACAGACACCGTTGCAAGAGCGGAATTGCCCTCGGATCTCCATCGATAACCCGCAACGAGCCGGCCTTCAGGAAGCGCAGAAAGAAGGCGGAATGGTTGCCGACAAGGCCACCGACTTCGCCGATACGCAGTCCCTCCGGCAGTCTCGACTTGAGATAGGCGAGTTCTTCCATCTCGGTGAACTGGCCGGAACAATGAGTGAGAGCCGCTTCAACCATCTGGGTGGTCTGGGTCGAGAGCGGCAGGACGCAGCCAATACCGTCGGCAGTCAGCGTCAGGGCGTCGTCACCGCGTGCCAGCATGCTGGCGCAGCGGACAATGGCGTCCTGCTTGTGGCCGGTGCTGGTGCAGGCAAGGCCGAACATCAGTGCGTCTTCGTAACTTTGCGCGGAAAGCGACAGCATGGCCCCGCGCGTATAGACAGCGACGTTACCCGGTGCCAGCGCCACCAGCCGGCGCGCCCAGGGCAGCAGCGTCTTGAGATAGTCCGGTTCGGTCTGGTGCCCGACCCAGCCGCTGTAGAGCATACACTCAACAGCGGTGGCGTTGGTGCCGGCCTCGGTCTCTATCAGCGGCAGAGCCGCTTCGTGCAGTGCCCGCATCGGCAAGGCGCCACCCTGAATCCCGTCAACCAGCAGCTTGATGCGGTCCGCCAGCGGCCGGGCCCGGTCGTTGACCAGAGCCTTGAAATGCCGGTTGCGCTCGTCGCCTTCCGGCAATGCCTTGATGCTGTCGATCATTATTTCGCTGACCCTTGTTCTTCATGCGCCTGCTGGTAACACCTGTTTGCGCATGATGGGTGAGAAACCAGGCTCCGCCAAATGGTTTGACGGTGCCCTCTGGCATCCCTCCGCAGGCAACAAAAAACCCGGCGACAGAGTCGCCGGGTTTTTCATGTCTGTTTCGAAAGGAAGCACGGACCTTAAAGGACGCGCGCGGTTTCCTTGATCTCGAAGCACTCGACAACGTCGCCTTCGCGGATGTCGTCGTAATTCTCGAAAGCCATACCGCACTCGAAACCTTCGCGGACTTCGCGGACTTCGTCCTTGAAACGCTTGAGCGTCTTGAGCGTGCCTTCGTGGATAACCACGTTGTCGCGCAGCAGTCGGCAACCGGCGCCGCGCTTGACCACGCCCTCGGTGATCATACAGCCGGCAACCTTGCCAACCTTGGTGATGTTGAACACCTGGCGGATGGAAGCGTAACCGATGAACTCTTCCGTCACTTCCGGCGACAGCATGCCGCTGAGGGCTGCCTTAACCTCGTCGATCACGTTGTAGATGATCGAGTAGTAACGGATTTCCACACCGTCGCGCTTGGCCATCTCGCGGGCCTGCGGGTTGGCGCGGACGTTGAAGCCGATGACCATCGCCTTGGAGGCGGCAGCCAGGGTGATGTCGGATTCGGTGATGGCACCGACGCCGGAATGCAGCACCTGGACGCGGACTTCCTTGTTGTCTTCGGTGAGCTTTTGCAGGGAGGCGTTGATCGCCTCGATGGAACCCTGCACGTCGCCCTTGATGACAACCGGGAAGTTCTTGGCTTCGCCTTCGCGGATGGCGTTGAACATCTGTTCCAGAGAACCGCGGGCAGAAGCGGTCGCCGCCTGCTCACGAACCTTGGCCTGACGATATTCGGCGATCCGGCGGGCCTCGGACTCATCCTCGACCACCACCAGGCGGTCACCGGCCTGCGGCGTGCCGTTGAGACCCACGACCTCGACCGGGAAACCGGGGCCAGCTTCCCTGATCTGTTCGGCACGGTCATTCAGCAACGCACGGGCGCGGCCGAATTCAGCGCCGACGACGAAGCTGTCGCCAACCTTGAGCGTGCCGCGCTCAATGAGGACCGTCGCGACAGAACCACGGCCGCGCTCGAGCTTGGCTTCGATGACGCTGCCTTCGGCAAGCCGGTTCGGATTGGCGCGCAGCTCGAGGATTTCGGACTGCAGGAGGATAGCCTCCTCCAGCTTGTCTAGACCCTGCTTGGTCTTGGCCGAAACCGGCACCGCCAGCACGTCACCGCCCATCTCTTCCGTTACGATGCCGTACTGGAGGAGGTCGGTCAGAACGCGGTTCTTGTCCGCGCCGGGCAGGTCGATCTTGTTGACTGCCACGATCATCGGAACACCCGCCGCCTTGGCGTGGGCGATGGCTTCCACCGTCTGCGGCATGACGGAGTCATTGGCAGCAACCACCAGCACGACGATGTCAGTGACGTTGGCGCCACGGGCACGCATCGAGGTGAAGGCCGCGTGGCCCGGGGTGTCGATGAAGGTGATGCGCGAGCCGGATTCGAGCTGAATCTGGTAGGCACCGATATGCTGGGTAATACCGCCGGCTTCGCGCGCCGCCACGTCCGTAGAGCGCAGCGCATCAAGCAGCGAGGTCTTGCCGTGGTCGACATGGCCCATGATGGTGACGACCGGCGGACGCGGCAGCATGTCCTCGGCGGCGTCCTTGCCGGTGTCCAGCACCAGCTCGACGTCACTTTCGGAGACACGCTTCGGCGTATGGCCGAATTCGGTCACGATCAGTTCGGCCGTATCGGCGTCGATCGACTGGTTGATCGTTGCCATGATACCGCTGCGCATCAGGGTCTTGATCACTTCGCCGGCGCGCTCGGCCATACGGTTGGCCAGTTCCTGCACCGTGATGGTGTCGGGGATCTGAACCTCACGCACGATCTTCTCGCGGTTGGCGCTGGATTCCTTCCGGCGTTCCTTCTCGCGGGCACGGCGGAAAGCCGCCAGCGAACGGGTACGGACGGAATCGCCGTCGCCGGTGCTGAGCGCTTCGCTGACCGTCAGCTTGCTGCGATCGCGGCGGTTATCGTTGCGGCCCCGGGTCGGTGCGGCCTTGGCCGGGCCCTTGGGAGCACCGCGTCCAGGAGTGCCACCGCGGCGGCTGCCTTCATCGTCGTCGTCGCGGGCACGGGCACCGACGACCGGGCGGCGGAACTCACCGTCGGCATCGGTCGTGGTGGTCGTGCGCGGGCTGTCAGTACCAGCGTCGGACGCCGCGCCGGTGGGGCGACGATCTTCGCTGGCGCGATTGCGGGCTTCCTGCTCGCGCTTGCGCTCGGCTTCCAGTTCGGACAGGCGCTGGGTTTCGCGCTGGCGGCGCTGCGCCTCCTCCTGCTCGATCTCCTTGCGCTCTTCCTCTTCCAGCTTGCGGCGGGCCGCAGCGTCGAGCGGTGCCCGCGGGGCCGGAGCCGGTGCGGCGACCGGAGCGGCAGCAGCGGCAGCAGCTTCGGCAGCGGCTTCAGCCTGCTGCTCGGAGGCCTGCTGGGCCCGCGTTTCCTCGGCCGCCTTGGCGACCCGGAGGGCGCGCAGGCGCGATTCGCGCTCTTCGTCAGAAAGTGTCTTGGCACCGGTTCGTGCCGCGCCTGCCACCACCTTTTCGACGGTGCGCTTGCGCTTCACTTCTACGGTTACCGCCTTCGAGCGGCCATGCGAAAAGCTCTGGCGAACCTGATTGGCGTCGCCACCCTGCCGCAGTTGCTGCTTGCCCTTGCTGGACAGGCTGAGGGTCTTCTTTTCGCTGTCCTGATCGTTGCGCTCAGTCATCTATTTCCGACGGTTGGTCGTTGATACCGGGGGCCGGATGGCTTGCGCCTTCCAGTCCATACTTGTGTGCTTCTACTGGGGAAGCCGCCAAAATGCCGGCATGCCGCATTGCGTCCTGCGCGATGCGGGAGGCCAGTCTACCGGAGGTCAGCCCGATATGCACGGTCCGATCTCGGCCAAATACCTTTCCGAGAGCCTCGCCGGTGAGCGGGCTCACAATCCTGAGATGTGGCGCAACGGCGCGGGCAAGAGCGCGCAACTTGCGGGCGTCGCCGCCGGCATCGCTCGCCTCGACCAGCAGGCCAAGGCCGCCACCCTTCAGGGCCTCATGTACCTTTTCAAAGCCGGAGATGGCCTGGCCCGCGCGCCGTGCAAGGCTCAGCGTCTGGCCAATGCGCATCTCAAGCAATGCTGTCAGGCGGGCCGCAAGGTTAGCCGGCACTTCGATATTGCGGCGCGCGGCGCGCGAGAAGGCGCGTTTCTTGAGCGCCTCGGCAAAGGCATCGGCGGTGGCACTCAGCCACAGGCCGCGGCCGGGCAGCTTTTCTTCAAGGTCAGGCGTCAGAGTTCCGTCGGGGGCGACGACAAACCGGATCATCTCCGGCTTGGCGAGCACCTGCGACGTGGCAATGCAACGGCGCAGCGGCCCGGTCTCAGGACCGGGCTGCTCCCCATCCGGCGCCATTGCGCCGAAACCGGTGGCCGTCTCTTCCGCCAACAACTCTCACGCTCCTGACCACGACCGTCAGGCCGACTGTTCGGCACCATCGGTGCCGGACTCGTCGCCGTCTTGGGCGTCAGCAAACCAATGCGCGCGTGCCGCCATGATGATGGCATTCGCCGCAGACTCGGTAACTTCCTTCTCCCCGAGGAATTCACGCAGCTCGTCGGTGGCGAGATCCGCCAGATCGTCGAGCGTCTTCACACCGTTTTCACCCAGCTTGACGATCTGGCGCAGGGTCAGCGCCTCGTTGTCCAGCAGGTCCTGGGCGATACCCAGTTCCTTGCTGCGCTCGGTCAGCTGTTCCTGCTCACGCTCGAGGTAGACGAGGGCGCGGTTACGCAGCTCGCCGGCGATGTCCTCGTCGAAGCCCTGGATATCGGTCAGCTCGTCATTGTCGACGAAGGCAATTTCCTCGACGGTCGAGAAGCCTTCGGTGACCAGCAGCTGGGCAATCACTTCGTCGACATCAAGCGCGTCGATGAAGAGCTGCGAGCGCTGGTTCATTTCCTTGACCCGGCGTTCGGATTCTTCCTCATCCGTCAGGATGTCGATGTCGAAACCGGTGAGCTGGGAGGCCAGGCGCACATTCTGGCCACGGCGGCCGATGGCGAGGCTCAGCTGCTCGTCCGGAACCACCACTTCGATGCGCTTTTGGTCGTCGTCGAGCACCACCTTGGTGACTTCGGCCGGCGCCAGCGCGTTGACGATGAATGTGGCGTGATCGTCGGACCACGGAATGATGTCGATCTTCTCGCCCTGCAGTTCCTGCACGACAGCCTGAACGCGGCTGCCACGCATACCGACGCAGGCACCGACCGGATCGATCGAGCTGTCCTTGGAGATCACGGCGATCTTGGCACGGCTGCCCGGGTCACGGGCAACGGCGCGGATTTCAATGATGCCGTCATAGATCTCCGGCACTTCCATGCCGAACAGCTTGGCCATGAACTGGGTGTGGGTGCGCGAGAGGAAAATCTGCGGACCCCGCTGTTCGCGGCGCACGTCATAGATATAGGCGCGCACACGGTCGCCATTCTTGAAGTGCTCGCGCGGCAGCAGTTCGTCACGGCGCAGGATGGCTTCGGCGCGGCCGAGATCGACCGTCACGTTGCCATATTCCACGCGCTTGACGAGACCGTTGATGATCTCGCCGGTGCGGTCCTTGTACTCATTGTACTGGCGCTCGCGTTCAGCTTCGCGCACGCGCTGCACAATCACCTGCTTGGCGGTCTGTGCGGCGATACGGCCGAAATCCAGCGGCGGCAGCGGATCGACGATGAATTCGCCGACGGCAAGGCCCGGCTTGATGGCCTGGGCTTCGGCTTCGGTCAGCTGCGTGGCGTCGTTCTCGACCTCTTCCACCACTTCGCGGTAACGCGCCATGGTGATCTCGCCGTTACGGCGGTCGATATGGGCACGGATATCGTGCTCATAGCCATACCGGGACCGGGCGGCCTTCTGGATCGCCAGCTCCATGGCCAGCAACACTTCTTCGCGGTCGATGCTCTTTTCACGCGCGACGGCGTCGGCGACCTGCAGCAATTCCAAGCGGGGTGTCGACATCTTCGTTTCCATCGTTACCCAGACTGCCTAACTCAAGCGTCGTTCCGGGGAGCGCCGTCGGCGTCATCCTCGAAATCGTCGCGCTCATCTTCAACGAGATCGTCCTCAACGATCTCTTCAACATCCTGCATCGAGCCTTCGACCCCGCCGCCCGCAGCGGCGGCCTGCGCCTGCGACCAGGCGATCAGCGCATCGGTCAGGACCAGCTTGGCCCGGCTCAGTGCGCTCAGCGGCACGTTGAACTCTTCGCCATCGACGACGATCTGCACCGTCTCGAGTCCCTCACCGGCAAGGCCTTTGAGCTCGCCCTTGAAGCGGCGCCGGCCGTCGACAGGCAGGCTGGTTTCAAGCCGCGCTTCAAAGCCGGCAAAGCGGGCAAAATCCTTGGCGCGGGTGAGCGGCCGGTCAATGCCCGGAGAGCTCATCTCCAGATTATAGGCGCCAGAGATCGGGTCTTCGACATCGAGAATAGCGGAAACCGAACGGCTTGCCGTCTCGCAGTCGTCAACATTGATCGGGTGCCCGTCGGCACGGTCGATCATGATCTGCAGCGTCGAGCTGATGCTCTTGGCACCCGGGACACCGATCAGCTTCACCCGCACCAGCTCGTAACCCATCGCGCTCAGCGACGGGGCCAGCAACGCGGCAACTTTCGCGCCGAGGCCGGTATTCTCAAGCAGGGGGAGGGGCGCTGTGTCAGCGGTCATGCGGTGTTGTCGTCTTCCCGGGTGTCAAATCCCGATTGCGGGAATAAAAAAAGTGGCCAAGAGGCCACTCCGTGAGCGGTCCGTCCCATCGGGACTACCGTATGGATGGCGTGGGTTATAGCAAAATCATCGGGGATTGCAAGCGCGCCGTCCCGGCCTGTCCGGGGCTCACCAGATCCAGGTGTAGGGTGCCTCGATCGGCTCCTGGCGGTTTGCCTTCAGGAGCGACTTTATGCTGCGCACGAGGAACCACACCAGCGTCGCAAGAGCCAGCGGCACCCCGACAAAGACCCACATCAGGAGACCGGACAGAAAGCCGAACAGCAGGCCGATCCAGAAGGTGCGGATAAGGTAGGTGAGATGCGATTCCGCCCAGGTTCCCCGTGCCTCGGCCCGTGAGAGATAAGCAATGATGACGCCGATGAGGGTGGTGATGCCGAAGGCGACACTGGCGATATAGAGCAGCGCCACCACCATCGGAATACGGCTGGGCGGGCGCAGGGGATTGAAGTCGTCCGTCATTCTGTTCTCCTTCATTTCCGCCTGCGTCCCGGCCAGAGGCCGGTATCAGCTACCGCGCCGGCGCAGCAGCCAGTAAATCGGCTCGCGCCCTTCGGCGATGCCCTTTTGCTCATAGCGGGTATTGGGCCAGTCCGCCGGACGGTCAAAGCTCGCCAGCGGCTGGCGCCAGACCAGCTCGAACGGGCTTTGCGGCGTGGTATGGGCCGGCAGAACCTCATCGTACCAGTCGATCAATTTTGGATGGTCGCTGGCAAGGCGAAGCTCTGCGCCTGCGGGCATCAGCCGGGCGAGCAAGGCCAGCGTTTCGGCCTGGATGAAGCGGCGGCTGGTGTGGCGTGTCTTGCGCCAGGGATCGGCGAAGAGCACGAAGATGCGCTCCAGCACACCATCGGGCAGGCATTCCAGCAGCAGCCGGGCATCGTTCTGCAGGATGCGCACATTGGCGAGATCGCGCTCTTCGATGTGCTTCAGCAGCGAGGCCACGCCGTTGATGAAATATTCCGCGCCGATCAAATTGACGTCCGGATGCTGTTCGGCCTGATCAGCCAGATGCTCACCGCCGCCGAAGCCGACTTCGAACCAGATCGGGGCATCGCGGCCAAAGAGCGTGACTGGATCGACGCGGCTGCCTTCGGCCGGTGTCTCCAGCGCCAGTTTCGGCAGCAAGTCTTCCAGCGCACGCTGGCGATGGGCGCGCAACGGGCGGCCCTTGCGGCGTCCATAGATATGCTTGACCGGGCCCTTGTGGGGCCCGGTCTCGCTCTCTCCACCCGCCGAAGCGGGAAGATCGTCTTCAGTCACTGTGTTTTACCCTGGTAACGGAGGTCTTCTCAGGCGCCGAATGCCGCCTTGAGTTCCGGCACGAGGTCGGTGCGCTCCCAGGAGAAGCCACCGTCCGCTTCCGGATCGCGGCCGAAATGGCCGTAGGAGGCAGAGCGCTTGTAGATCGGGCGGTTCAACTGCAGCTTCTCGCGAATGCCACGCGGCGACAGGTTGACCATCTCCATGAGCATAGAGGCGATCTTCGCCTCGTCCACTTCGCCGGTGCCGTGGGTGTCGACATAGAGCGAGAGCGGATGGCTGAGGCCGATGGCATAGCTGACCTGCAGCGTGCAGCGCTCGGCAAGGCCGGCGGCTACGACGTTCTTGGCCAGATAACGCATGGCATAGGCCGCCGAGCGGTCAACCTTGGTCGGGTCCTTGCCGGAGAAGGCGCCGCCGCCATGCGGGGCCGCGCCGCCATAGGTGTCGACAATGATCTTGCGGCCGGTGAGGCCGGCATCGCCGTCCGGGCCGCCAATGACAAAACGGCCGGTCGGGTTGACGTAGAACTTGTCCTCGGGCGGCATCCAGCCTTCCGGCAGCACCTTCAGCACATGCTCGCGCACGAGGTCGCGGATGTCGGACTGCTTCGCCTTTTCCGAATGCTGGGTCGAGACGAGCACGGAGGTTGCACGTACCGGGTGGCCGTCGACATATTCCAGTGTCACCTGGCTCTTGGCGTCGGGGCCGAGAATGTCGGTGATGCCGGAGCGGCGGGCTTCGGAGAGCGACTTGAGGATGCGGTGCGACCACAGGATCGGGGCCGGCATCAGCACATCGGTTTCGCGGCAGGCGTAACCGAACATGATGCCCTGGTCGCCAGCGCCTTCATCCTTGGCACCTGCAGCGTCGACGCCGACAGCGATGTCGGCGGACTGGGCATGCAGGTAGCAGTCGATTTTGGCCGTTTCCCAGTGGAAACCATCCTGCTCGTAGCCGATCTCGCGAATGGTCTCGCGGGTGGCGGCAATCAGCTGCTCCGGCGTGATGCTGGAGGGGCCGCGGACTTCGCCCGCCAGAACCACGCGGTTGGTGGTGGCAAGGGTCTCACAAGCAACGCGGGCGTAGGGATCGGCAGCGAGATAGATGTCGACGATGGTGTCGGAGATCTGGTCGCAAATCTTGTCCGGATGACCTTCGGAAACGGACTCGCTGGTAAACAGGTAGTTGCGGTGCGCCACGAATAAATGTCCTCGCTCAAAAAGGGGGGCAGGGCCTCCCCGGATCAATGACGGCGGAAGGAACGAAAACCGTGGCCTCACGCGAATCGGAAAAACTCGGGCAAGGTCACAGAAGCATCGCTTTTGTGGCAGCGGGCAGATAGGTCGTCAAGCCGGGAGGGATTAGCTGTTTTCCTCATCGCCTGCCGGCTCTTCGGCGCCAAACGGCACCGCAAGCGAGCGGGCAAGGTCGTAGATACGGCGGCGCACGACGACATCGTCGAGGGAGGAGAAGGCGCGGGCGAGTTCAGCCGTGTCCGGCTGGCTCATCGGGTCGGCGTGATGGCTGAAGGAGGATTGCGAGCCTTCCGACAGGCCAAGCCCGGTGGCGCTGTCGATGCTGCTGAGCGTGCCTTCGGGCATGTCGTCGAAAAAGAAACTGACCGGCACGTCCAGCACCTGGCTCAGATCATAAAGCCGGCTGGCGCCGATGCGGTTGGCCCCGCGTTCATATTTCTGCACCTGCTGGAAAGTGAGGCCGATCGCCTCGCCGAGCTTTTCCTGGCTCATGCCCAGAAGGGTGCGACGCAGGCGTACCCGCGTGCCGACATGAGTGTCGACCGGATTGGGGGCAGAAGATTTGTTGCGTCCCAGCCCGCGGCGGCCCCGGCTCGAATTCTCCATCGTGCTTCCCCCAGTTTCAGGCCCTTTGGCAGGGCAACAGGCCGGAGCCGATGTGCTTTCGTCGCTGGGGCCGATGCCTTTTACCGGTCGGCGCGGCGCCGCCTTGCGGTGCCGATGCAGATCAGGGTCAAGATAATCGTTGCAACCCAGAAGAGAGTATCTCCGGCGGATTGATAAAGGGTAGGCTGCAAGAGGGCCTCTGGCAAGTCTGCGTCCAGCGGGCCGGTTGCGCCAAGCGGTAGAGAGGCGAGGATACGGCCGGCGGGATCCACCACCGCACTGATACCGGCATTGGCAACACGCACCAGCGGCAGGCCGGTTTCAATGGCGCGCACACGGGCGATACCGAAATGCTGGTAAGGGCCGGCACTGTTGCCGAACCAGGCATCGTTGGTGATGTTGAGCAGCCAGCGCGGTGCGATCGGCCCGGGCGCTGTCACGGCACCGGGAAAGATTGCTTCATAGCAGATGAGCGGGCTGAAGGGCGGCACACCGTGCATCAGCACTGTGGCCGGGCCGGGACCGGAATGGAAGTCGCTGAGGCCGGCGGCAATGGCGCCAAGCGGCAGGATGTCGCTGAAGGGCAGGTATTCGCCAAACGGGACAAGATGATGCTTGTCATAGGCCGCGGCCATCAGCCCGAGATCGTCAACGGCAAAGAGGCTGTTGTAGAAAATTGGCTTGTCGCCCCCGCCCGGCAGCGGCTGCCGTTCGACACGGGGGGCGCCGACGATGGCGTATCCGCCGGGCGGCACCGCTGCGGCGATTGCCGCCCGGCGGGACGGGTCAGTATCGACGGTTCCGGTAATGGCGGTCTCAGGCCAGATGGCGACGTTCGGCGCCTTCTCGCCAGCCGCCGGTGGCTGGGCCATGCGCTTCAGATAATCGACGAAGAAGCGGTTGGCATTGGCGGCCTGCCATTTTTCGTTCTGCGGAACGTCCCCGGGCACCAGGCGCAGCCGCATGTCAGGGACGCTGGCAACCGTGCCGATGGCGGAAAGGCGCATCTCGCCGCCGATGCCGATCATGGCCAGCGCGGCGATGCCGAGGCCGATGGCGCCGAGGGCAAGGCGCGGCCGCCACCACAGCAGCAACGCCGGGGTGGCCGCTGCCAGAACGGTGACGAGGGAAAGGCCATAGATACCGGTCCAGGCCGTCAGCTGCAGGACCGGCAGGATGCCGCCCCAGCTATAACCGGCCAGGTTCCAGGGAAAGCCGGTCAGCGCGTGGCCTCTCAGCCACTCGGTGGCTGCCCATGATGCGGCGAAGGCGATGACGCGCAGGCCCGTACGCGGCACGGCAAAGGCTCCCACCAGCGCAAGGCCGGTAAAGAGCGCCATCAGTGCCGGCAGGCCGGTGACGGAAAAGGGCAGGAACGGCCAGTCCTTGTCGAAATCGACGAGGATGGCGAAGGTGACCCAGTAGAGGCTGAGGATGAAGAAGCCGAAGCCGAAGCTCCAGCCGAGAGCGAAGGCGCCGCGGCGCGTCTTCACCCCTTCCAGCAGCCAGAGCAGCCCCGGAAGGGTGATCCACCAGATGGGGAAGGCATAGACCGGTGCCATCGAGAAGGCGCTGAGAAGGCCGAGCACCAGAGCCATGCCGGCACGGCGCCAGGGCGGCAGCGCGCCCAGCCACAGCGCCGCCCCACGCAGCTTTTCCAGCATTCGGATCAGTCCTTTTCCCCGGTGCGGGAAGTAAAGCTTTCGGGCAGGCGCAAGCGGACCCGCTTGATGCGCCGGGGGTCGGCATCCAGAACTTCGAATTCGATGCCGCTCGGCTCGTGCGTCAGCAATTCGCCGCGGGCCGGGACCCGGCCGGCAATCGCGGCGACGAGGCCGCCGATGGTGTCGATTTCCTCGCGTTCTTCCTCATCAAGGAAAGGACCGAGCCTTGCCTCTACATCCTCCAGCGCCACACGGGCGTCGAGCACCAGACTGCCATCCGGGCGCTGGACCATTTGCGTGGTCGGCGCGCTGTCGTGCTCGTCATTGATGTCGCCGACGATCTCTTCCATGAGATCCTCGATTGTCACCAGCCCGTCGATGCCGCCGAACTCGTCGACCACCATCGCCATGTGTGTCCGGCTGAGGCGCATGTCCAGCAGCAGATCGCTGACCGACATGCTGGGGGCTACGATAAGGACGTTGCGCAGAAGATCGCCCGGCTTCTTTGTCCGCGCCGGGTCGAGCAGGGCCGCCATGGCGTCCTTGATATGGATGAATCCCAGTACGTCATCGAGCGTATCGCGATAGACCGGCATGCGCGAATGGCCCACGGTCACGAAGCGCCGGGCAAGCGCCTCGATATCGAGCCCGTCCTCGACAGCGATGATGTCCGCGCGGGGCACCATCACATCCACCACCGTCAGGTCGTGGAGCTTGAGGATGTTGGTGAGCAACAGACGCTGCTCGGCATCGATGCCGCCCTCGGACTCGAGCGTGTCGCCAATCAGCTCCTCGATCGATTCTCTCAGATCGTCGTTGCTGCGTTTGCCACTGACGAGATTGCGCACCCAGCTTGCCAGCTGGTGCGCGAGGCTACTTTGGTCGTCGCCACCGGAACCTTCGTCCGGTCTCTCGGCGGTGGTCACGCCCTCGCGGGTGGCAGGAAGCGCCACAGGCGAAGGCTCACTGCGATCTTGGCTCATCATCCTCTTCGTCGGTGTCATCAAGGGAAAAGGGCATGGCGTAGGGGTTGGAAACCCCGAGGCCCGCCAGAATCTGGGTTTCGCGGGTTTCCATCTCTTCGGCTTCCGCCTCTTCCAGATGGTCCCATCCCAGGAGATGCAGCACACCATGCACAACAAGATGCATGGTGTGGTCATGCAGGGGTTTGGATTGCTCGGCCGCCTCGCGGGCGATGGTCTCCAGCGCCAGCACGATATCGCCAAGCGCCGTCGGGCCTTCACCGCTACCCGGCATCTCCTCGCCCTCGGTGAGGGCGAAGGAGAGCACGTTGGTCGGTTTGTCCTTGCCGCGATAATCGCGGTTGAGGGCCTGAACGACCGCATCATTGGCCAGCACCACCGACAGTTCGGTGCCGAGGCCATTCAGGGCAGAAGCCGGCAGCCGGTCCTGGCTTGCTTCCAGCGCCGCAAGCGCGGCGATACGGATCAGCCTTTCAGCGTCCGGCAGGGCCTCGTTCCAGCAGTCTTCCTCGACGACGATCGCCAGATCGATATCGAGATCGCTTGCCGGCCTGGGCGGCAGAGGGGAAGCGGGGTCAGACATCGGCGTTCGGTATTTCGCGGTCGCTTTCGTCATAGGCGCGGACGATGCGTGCCACCAGCTCGTCTCGCACCACGTCCCCGTGCTGGAAATGAATGAAGGAAATGCCATCCACCCCGTCAAGGATGCGCATGGCCTCCTTGAGGCCGGAGACGGTACCGCGCGGAAGGTCGATCTGGCTGGTGTCGCCGGTGATCACCATGCGGCTGCCCTCGCCCAGACGGGTCAGGAACATCTTCATCTGCATGGCGGTGGTGTTCTGCGCCTCGTCGAGGATGACGAAGGAGTGGGCCAGGGTACGGCCGCGCATGAAGGCCAGCGGCGCTACTTCGATCTCGCCGCTTTCCATGCGCTTGGCAACCTGATCGGCGGGCAGCATGTCGTGCAGCGCGTCGTAGAGCGGACGCAGGTAGGGGTCGACCTTGTCCTTCATGTCGCCGGGCAGGAAGCCCAGCCGCTCACCCGCTTCCACTGCCGGGCGGGAGAGGATGATGCGCTCGACGGCGCCGCTGACGAGGGCGGAGACTGCCTGCGCGACGGCGAGATAGGTCTTGCCGGTGCCGGCCGGGCCGATGCCGAAGACCATGCGATAGCGCTGCAACGCCTCGACATAGGTCGCCTGGCGCGGCGAGCGCGGTTCGACGGTGCGCCGGCGGGTGCGGATGGCAAGTTCGCCGGGAGCGCCCGTGCCATTGACGGCGGGACGGGCGGGGGCACCAGCGGGCGGGCGCGGAGCAGGTTCGGGCATATTGAGGCTCATGCGGATGGCGGCATCGATCTCGCCCGGGCCGATCTCGGCGCCGCGCAGCAATTTCTGCCACAAGCTTTCAAGAATGCCCTGCGCCATGGCGACGGACTCGGCGTTGCCGCTCAGCGTCACGGTGTTTCCCCGCGAGCCGATGCTGACGCCGAGCTGGTGTTCGATGCGCGCCAGATGGCGGTCATGCTCACCATAAAGGAAGGGCAACAGGCGATTATCGTCGAAGCTCAGCGAAACGCTGGCTTCGGGTCCACTGCCGGCCGTGGGGCGCGATGCGTTGGTGATCAAGCCGTCTCCCGATGGGCGTTGGCTGAACCGGCTGCATCGTGATGCGCTAAAGCGCTGTCTGCCGTCACGCTTTCTCCCGTCACAAGGCTGCCGGTCAGGCTGTTGGCGGTCGCATGCTCAATATGCACAGCGGCAATCTGCCCGTGAAGCCGTTCGTTGCCTTCAACATAAACAGACTGCATGTGAGGCGATTTTCCGATGAGTTGCCCCGGCTGTCTACCCTTGCGGTCGAAAAGAACCGGCTGGATCGTGCCGATGAGCGCCCGGTTGAAGGCATTGGCCTGATCGTTGAGCAGTGCCTGCAGGCGTTGCAGCCGCTCGGCCTTGACGTTTTCCTTGAGCTGGCCGGGCATGGAAGCCCCCGGCGTGCCGGGGCGGCGCGAATAGGCAAAGGAGTAGGACTGGATGAAACCCACATCGCGCACCAGCGCGAGCGTCGCCTCAAAGTCCGCCTCGCTCTCGCCCGGAAAGCCGACGATGAAGTCAGAGCTGAGCGCAAGGTCTGGCCGGGCGGCACGCAGCTTGTCGATGACGGTGCGGTACCAGGCAGCGGTGTGCTTGCGGTTCATCGCCTCGAGAATGGCGTCCGAGCCGCTTTGCACCGGCAGGTGCAGATAGGGCATGAGCTGCGGGACATCGCCATGGGCGGCGATCAATTCGTCATCCATGTCGCGCGGGTGCGAGGTGGTGTAGCGGATGCGCTCCAGCCCGTCGATTTCCGCCAGTTCACGGATCAGCCGGCCGAGACCCCATTCGCTCCCGTCCGCGGTTTCGCCGTGATAGGCGTTGACGTTCTGGCCCAGCAGGGTGATCTCGCGGGCGCCGGCGGCAACAAGCCGCCGCGTCTCGGCAAGAATTTGCGCGGCAGGGCGTGAGTATTCGGCACCGCGTGTATAGGGCACGACGCAGAAGGTGCAGAACTTGTCGCAGCCTTCCTGAACCGAGACAAAGGCGCTGCTGCCGCTTTCGGTGGATTCTTCCGGCAGGTGGTCGAATTTCGATTCCACCGGAAAGTCGGTGTCCATCACCGTCTTGCGCAGGTCGCCGGCAGAAGGCCGACCGACCGCCCTGGCGACCATTTCCGGCAGGCGATGATAGGTCTGCGGTCCGAACACGATATCGACCATCGGCGCGCGCCGGGCGATCTCGTCGCCTTCAGCCTGCGCCACGCAGCCGGCCACCGCGATCAGCACATCCTCCTTGCCCTCGGCAAGGCGCCCGTCACGGATGGGGCGCATGCGGCCCAGTTCGGAGAAAACCTTTTCCGCCGCTTTTTCCCGGATGTGGCAGGTATTGAGGATGATCATGTCCGCTTCTTCAGCACTGCCCACGGTGCTGTAGCCGAGCGGCGCCAGCACGTCGGCCATGCGCGTGCTGTCATAGACATTCATCTGACAGCCCCATGTCTTGATGAACAGCTTCTTGCCGCCCTGGCGGGCAGGGGCGGAAGCGGCTGCCGTCATCGCGGCGGGGGTATCGTTACCTTCACTCATCGGGCACTCACCGGGGCATGTGCCGCACCTGGGCGGGCGAACATGCACTCTTTATTATACTAGGGGCGGCGCCCAGCTTCTGGGCGGACCGGTCCGGATCATATGACAAAAGGCCGCGAGGTTCCGTGATGGAAACCTCGCGGCCTTTTAAAAGCCGGTCAGATAGAAGGTGAGGGAACGCCGGTTCGTCAAGTGCCGAAACGGCAAGTTGGCCTCAGCCTGTCACCGTGATCTGGCTTAGTCGCGGCTGCGCGCGCGGGTACCAAGGCCGATTTCCTTGGCCAGTTTGCTGCGCTGTTCGGCATAGTTCGGAGCGACCATCGGGTAGTCTGCCGGCAGGCCCCAACGCTCCCGGTACTCTTCCGGGGTCATGTTGTAGGCGGTCTTGAGGTGGCGCTTCAGCATCTTGAGCTTTTTGCCATCCTCGAGGCAGATGATGTATTCCGGGGTCACAGACTTCTTGACCGGCACGGCGGGCTGCAGGCGCTCGGGCTCGCGCACCGGTTCCTTGCCGAGATTGGTCAGGGTGGTGTGAACCTGCTCGATCAGCAGCGGAAGATCGGCAATACCCACGGTATTATTGGACACATGCGCAGCGACAATCTCCGTCGTCAGCGCCAGCAGATCGTTCTGCGTGGTCTCTTCGCTCATTTACTTGCTCCTGGTGAATTCCTGACCGGAAATTAGATGAGTTTATTGGCCTTGGCAATGATCTGGTAAGTCTTCGGAAAAAAGACAAGGATTTGCCGGAATGACTAACGACAAAAACGCCTATTTTCTCGATATTACGGCTGAAATTTGCCCGATGACCTTTGTTCGTACGAAGTTGCTTATAGAGCGGATGCCTGCCGGGAGCGTCTGTGAAGTTCTTCTCAAAGGAGAAGAGCCGTTAACAAATGTTCCGGCATCAGTGGCTGAACTCGGCCATCAGGTTGTTTCGATTGAAAAACTCGATGAACGTGCGGATGAAGAAGCCATATGGCGCCTTGTTGTCCAAAAAAAGGACAATTTTAGTTAAAGGTCACGGGCCAGTACGAGAGCATCAACACGGCCGCCGGATCGCTCATAATAGGATTTGCGCCGGCCGACTTGAAGGAAACCGGCCTGATCGTAAAGCGCGATCGCTGCCGGGTTGTCGGCGGCCACTTCCAGAAACAGTCGGGTGACATTGCCTTCGCGCAATTGCGCCATTGCCGCCTCCAGTAACAGGCGGCCGGCGCCTCGACGGCGCGCTGCAGTCATGACGCCGAGGGTCACTATTTCCGCTTCGCCGGCGACTTCGCTGAGGAGAATGAAGCCGATTTCCTGTCCTTCCGACGCGGCGACAAGACCAACGGAAGTAGAAAGGGCAAGAAGGTCGGAAAATTCAGTCTCACTCCAGCCGTGTTCGAAACAGCCGGAATAGATCCGGGCGAGCGTGCCGGCATCTGCCCGGCCAGCCCGGCGGAGCGAAAGGCTCACCCCTGACCTCTTGCGGCAGCTGGTGCGGCCTGCGGCATAGTGACATCCGGAGCGCGCAGATAAAGCGGCTGCGGCGGCAAGGTATGTCCGCCTAGAAGCTGTGCGCAGGCGACGCGCGCGGCAACGGAAATATCGAGCGTGGCCGCCACTCGTGCTTCCAGCCAGTTTCGGTCCGGCACGGCAGCTCTCACGGCGGCGGCGGCACTGCCGGCAAGGTAAAGCGGGCCTGCGGGAAGCCGGGCCACCATCGCTGCAACCGGCAGGGCAAGCGGCTCCGTCAGGGTCCCTCCGGCGGCATCAAAGGCCTGGAAGAACGGTTCCTCGCGGCGTGAATCAAGCGCGATCAGCAAGGGATGGGCGCTAGTTATGCCCGAGAGCATTTCGCGAACGATGTCGAAGGCATTGAGGCCGATAACCGGGATGGAAAGGGCAAGGCCCAGCCCCTGTGCAGCGGCCAGCCCGACCCTGAGGCCGGTAAAGCTGCCGGGCCCGGCGACGACGGCAATCGCTTCCAGCCCGGCGCCGGCGATACCGCCGGCTGCAGCGAGCACACGCTCGATTTGCGGCATGAGCGCTTCGGCATGGCCCCGCTTTAGCGGCAGGGTCTCGGCAGCCAGAATTCTCGCGCCGGCGCCGGCAGCGATGTCGCTGGCCAATGCCGCGGCGCAGGTCTCGCCGGAAGTGTCGATGACGAGCACGCTCATGCCGTATAGGGTTTCCCTGTCCTGAAAATTCCTGCGGCGCAGGTGAGGGGGTACCGGATACCGCCGTCTGCCGTCTGGCCGCAATGCTGGGAGTAACACCCTGGATGAGTCTGGTCGAGATCAAGCCTGAGGTCCTGGGGGTAACGCTCGATCTTGTTTATGCCAGTGCGGCCAATGTAACCGGCCGGCCGCTTTATCGCCGTCAGGCCGGTTATCTCCACATCGAGGCCGCAACGGCGCTCGGCCGGGCGGCGCAGATGGCGCTGCGCCTCGGTTATCGCCTGCGTCTGCTCGATCTGTTCCGGCCGGTAGAAGTACAATGGTTGCTGTGGGAGTTTTGCCCGGACCCTGCCTTTGTCGCCGACCCGCGCAATGGAGGGTCGGCCCATGCGCGCGGTGTGGCCGTCGATCTGACGCTGGAACACGCGCTCAGCGGTGAGCCGCTCGACATGGGCACGGCGTTCGATGATTTTTCCGCCCGTGCCGGCCATGGCGCAACCGGGCTGGCACCGGAGGCCGAGCGTAACCGGGCGCTGCTGGCCGGCATAATGGCTGCCAGCGGCTTCTGTGCCCTTGCCAGCGAGTGGTGGCACTACCAGCTGCCCGATGCCGGTCGTTATCCACCGCTCAGTGACAGCGCCGCGGCTACCAATCTTGTGCCTGAGAGGGCAGTATAACCGGACCAGATCGCTGCTGGCGGCGCGGGAAGGGCATAATGTTGTGGCGTGCTCGCAACAATATGATCACCGCTGTGGTCGTAGCCCCCCCTGTTCCCCTTGGCCCGAGGACGCCGGCACGTTAGAAATCGGGCCACGGGAAGCGGCATAACGGCCAGAAGGCACCGCCTCCAGCTACAGTTCCGGATCTGCGTGCCGGAAGGAAAGCGCCGACTGACGATGACATCGCCCCTGCCCCTGCGCGCTGAACGCGCCTGGCCGACATATTCCCGTCGGCCGAGGCACCGTCGCCGTTTTGCCCGTCTGCGCGCCCTGATGTGGGCGGCGCTGATGGTGCCGGGCATGGCGCTGGCGGGGATGGGTAGTGCGCGGGCATCCGTGCTTGACGATGCGCAGGCGAGCCACGCCGTGGTTTTTGCCTATGTGCGGGTTGGTGACGATGCGCGGCCGGAACTTTCCGTTACGCTCGACCAGTTCGAGGAACATCTGCAGGAACTGAAGGCCGGCAATTATAATGTCGCCCGGCTGGATGATGTGGTCACGGCCCTGCGCGACGGCATGCCGCTGCCGGACCGCACGGTGGTATTGACCTTCGATCTTGCGCACCGCGCCTCGATGCAGCTTGCCGTACCGCGGCTCGAGGCCGCCGGTTTTCCTTATGCCGTCTTTGTACCGCCCGCTCTCGTCGATGCCGGCGGCGAGCAGGTGATGAACTGGGACGAGTTGCGGGCTCTCAAGGCGCGCGGCGCGGTCATCGGGCTGCAGACCATCAGCGTCAACGATCTTGCCCATACCTCGCTTGACCGCATGCAGGCCGATCTGGACGACGCCATTCGGCGGTATCACGAGGAATTCGGCAGCGACCCGCAGCTCTTTGCGTATCCCTTCGGCGAATATTCGCTGGCGTTGCGCGATCTTGTCCGTAGCCGCGGCCTCACCGCCGCCTTCGGCCGGCAGTCCAGCGTCGCTTTTGCCGGCGACGATCTTTTCGCGCTGCCGCGTTTTCCGCTCAGCGGCAATTTCGCCGGCATTGATCGTTTCCGCCTCGCGGCCGAAGCGTTGCCGCTCCCTGTCAGCGATGTAACGCCGCGTGACCCGGTGCTGGTGGCGGAGAATCCGCCCAATATCGGCTTCACCTTGCCGGACGCTCTCTCCGGCGTGGAGCAACTGGCCTGTTTCGCCTCCGGTCAGGGGCGCACCGAGCTGAACTGGCTTGGGGATACCCGCGTCGAGATCAGGCTGGCGGAACCGTTTCCGCCGGGGCAGGCGCGTATCAACTGCACCATGCCCACCGATGACGGGCGCTGGCGCTGGTTCGGACGGCAGTTCTTCATCGCCGGGCCGACCGACGTCGGCATGCTGATGACGCCCTAAGCAGCGGGCCCGGTGCTACAGCCCTTCCGGCATCAGCCCGGCCGGCACTTCCATCAGGAAGGGCCCGTCCGTCCATAACAGGGCGCAGCGCACCGGCTTGCCGGGATAGATGCGGCTTACCAGCGTGCGATAAACGCCCAGCTGGCGCAGATATTCGCCGGCTACACCGCTGACCTCGCGGGGCGGGGGGCGGTTGGTCTTGAAGTCGACGATCAGGACCTGATCGTCGCTGACCAGCAACCGGTCGATCTGGCCGGAGATCACCCGGTGGCCGACAACACCGGTCAGCGGTACTTCCGCCCGGCTGCCGGGGCCGAAGATGGGGCCGAAGACCGGATCGGCCAGCACCGCCAGCGTCTCCGCTACCATCTGCTCCTGTTCGGCGGCAGAGAGGCGGTGAACGGGGCGTGCCAGATAGGCGGCTGCTGCCGCACCCCGGCGGGCCTGGGGCAGGTCCGGGAGTGTTTGCAGCAGGCGGTGGATGAGCGTGCCGCGCTGGAAACGATAACCGTCACTGCCTTCCAGCGGCGACCGGGCGGCGGGTTCTTCTTCATCCGGCTTTGACGGGGCGAGCGGTTTGGGCGGCGAGAGTTCCTGCAGCGGCGGGCGGGTTAGCCACGCCGGTGCCGGCGGCACCGGCGCAGCCGCCTCTTCCTCCCGCTGGCTGGCCGAGGCCGTCCGGCTTTGCGGGTGGCTTACGCGCAGTATCTCGCCGCTCCAGCCCGGGATGGCCGCAAGCGCCGCTGGCGGAAGCTCACCCCGTGAAGCGGCTTCGCCTGTTACCAGCTTCTCAAGGCAGTCTTTGACCAGTGTGTGCCAGCAATCGGCGGGCGCAGTGCGGTTCGTGGCATAACCGCAGACATAAAGCCGGTCTTCCGCGCGCGTCATCGCCACATAAAGCAGCCGGCGATACTCCTGCTGCTGGCGCAGGTCATGATCCTGGCGCAGCCGCCGCGTCACCTTGCTGTGGCCGGAGGAGCGGGCAACCCAGAGCGGGACCCTCGGGTCGCCTTCCCCATGTGGCCAGAACAGGCGCTGCTTGCCGTTGAGCGGTGTAGAGAGCGTGTCGGGCATGAAGACAATGGGGGCCTGAAGCCCCTTGGAACCATGCACGGTCATGATGCGGACCATGCCGCTGCCGGCGCCTTCCTGCTCGCGCTTCAGCTCGGTGTCGCCGGTTTCCATCCAGTGCACGAAGGTTTGCAGGGCCGGAGGGTGCGTGCGCTCGAAGGCGAGCGCCTGGGCCAGGAATTCATCGAGCGGCTCTTCCGCCTCGGCGCCGAGGCGGCCCAGCATCGCCCGGCGGCCGCTGATGCTGTCACCCGGGCACGGCGCACTCAGGATGCGGGCAAAAAGTTCGAACGGTGTCGAGAAGTCAGCCCGGCCGATAAGGTCGAGCAGCCAGTCAGCGGCGGGCGCCAGCGCCGCCTCCTCGGCCGCGCGCTTTTGCAGCGCGGCCCACAGGCCAGTCCGGCCATGCCGCTGCAGGCGATCATAAGCGATGTCGAAAAGCGCCTCTTCGCTGAGCCCGACAAGGGGGCTCTTGAGCAGCGCGGCGAGGGTCAGATCGTCATCCGGCAGCAGCAGGAAGCGGGCAAGCGCCAGCAGGTCCTGCACCGCCAGCGAGGCGGAAAGCGATAGCCGGTCGGCACCGGCTACCGGCACGCCGCGCTCCTTGAAGGCGCGCACCAGAGCTTCGACAAAGCTGTTGCGACGGCGCACCAGCACCATGATATCGCCTGCAGCGATCGGCCGGCCCCGGGCCGGCAGGATTTCCCCGCGCGCCAGCCAGTCTGCAGCCGTCGCGGCAATGGCGCCGGCCAGCTGGGCCGCCGGCTGCACCCGATGCTCGACGGAAAGGGCCGGCTGCCACAGGTCGCTGGCGTCACTCTCCTGCGGCTCGACAGGAGGCCATAGCTCGACAAGCCCGGCGTGACCGGAGCGGAACGGCCGGTGGCGCACCGTTTCGTTGTCTTCCAGCACGCCATTGCGGGCGGTGACATCGTTGAAGAGTGCATCCACCACCGCCAGCACGGCGGAGGTCGAGCGGAAGGAAACTTCCAGCGTAATCCGGTCCCATTTCTGCTCGGCCTCATCAATCCGGCGGGCGAAATGGTCGCGCATGCGGCGGAACTCGGCCGGGTCGGCACGCTGGAAACTGTAGATCGACTGTTTTTCGTCACCGACGGCGAACAGGGTGCGTGGCCGCTCTCCGGAGCTCTCGCCGGTAAAGAATTCCTCGGCAATCAGCCGCACGACGCGCCACTGGTCGGGATTGGTATCCTGGGCTTCATCGACAAGGATGTGGTCGATGCCGCCGTCAAGCTTGTAGAGCACCCACGCCGCCATTCTGGATTGTTCCAGAAGCGCAATGGTGCCGAGAATAAGGTCGTCATAGTCGAGCAGGGCCTTGCGGCGCTTGTGTTGCTCGTACCCGTCGAGGGCGCGTGCCGCGAGCGTAAAAAGAGCAGCGGTATCGGCGGCGCACTCTGCGGCAGCCACCGTTTCGGCAAGCCGCTCCAGCCGCTCGATCTCCCGAACCAGCACCTCCTCGATCTCCGGGAAGGCTTTGACGGCCCCGGCAGTGGCAAGGCGTGCGCGTCTTTCGCCTGCGGCGGTAAAGAAGATGTCCCGATATCCGGCCATGCCGGCCGCGCGCCGGGCGGGGTCGGCGGCAAGCCAGTTGGCGAGCGAGGCAGCACGGTCCTTGTCGGTTTTGGCGCCGGCTTCCAGCGCACTCATCGCCTGCCGCAGCGACGGACCGTCAAAGGCCGTATCCTTGCAGGCCGCCAGAAGCAGCGCTTCGATATCGGTCCCGGGCGGAACATCAAGAGCCTCTTCGGCTGCCCGGATCGCTCCCTTGAGCCCGCCATTGGCTTCCAGCATGCGGTTGAAGCGGCCGCGCTCGCTGGCAAGCTCTGCCAGCAGTTCGGCAAATTCGCCTTCGCCCAGCCGTGCCGTCACGCGGGACAGCGCGTGGCCGACCTCGCCATCGGGCTCAAGCCGGGCCTCATGCAGAACGGCGGCGATGGCGCCGGCCATCGCCTCCTCGGCGCTGCGCGTTTCCATGAGGCCGAATTGCGGGGCGATGCCGGCCTCCACCGGGAAGCGGCGCAGCAGCGACTGGCAAAAGCTGTGCAGCGTCTGGATGTTGAGGCCGCCGGGCGTATCCAGCACTTCGGCAAAAAGCCGCCGGGCGCGATCCCGTTCGGCAGCATCCGGGCGGCCGGCACCGGTCAGATCGGCCAGCTGCAGCTCCAGTTCGGCCTCGGCCATGGTCGACCAGTCGGCAAGCCGCTGGGCGAGACGGTTTGCCATTTCGGCCGCCGCGGCACGGGTAAAGGTCAGGCACAGGATGCGGTCGGGCCGGGTGCCGGCCAGCAGCAGGCGCAGAACGCGGTCGGTCAGCACCTTGGTCTTGCCGGTGCCCGCGGAGGCGCCCACCCAGACAGAAGTGACCGGATCGGCCGCCCGGCGCTGCTGGGTAGAGGCTTGCAGTCCGGGGGCTTCAGCGTCCGCAACGGGGATCATTTCGCCATCGGAACTCATGGGCTTTCCGTCAGGCTCCATTCAGCGACACGGGCTAGATGCTCATAATCGGAGTAGCGCGGCGCATGCTCCGGCCTCGGGCGGGAGAGGTAGGGCATGGCTTCCTGATCGAACTCGGCGATCAGCCGGAGCAGGCCGTCGCGTGCCATTTCGATCAGCATGCCGATCTCTGCCTTTACCGGTTGCTCCTTGCCAGCCGGATCGCGGCCGGAAAGATGCCAGTAGGCGAGGGCGCCGACTTTACTGCCGGCGGCTATACCCTCAAACGAGCCCATTTCGGCAATCAGGCCCAGCAGCGGAAGCTGGGGTGCTGCCCCGGTGCGCACGGCTGCGTCCGTTGGCGGCTGACCGGTCTTGTAATCGATGATCTCAAGGCTGCTGTCCGCGCGGTGCCGGTCGATACGGTCGACGCGCCCGTAAAGCTCGAAGGGGCCAACGGGGCCGGCGAGGGTGACGCTGCCCTTGACCTCGGTGGCGAGGGGGCGGGCATGTTGCCGCCGCTCCTGCTCCGTGGCGAGGAACCAGGCGGCGACGGCCTCGAAGCGCGGCCACCAGAAGGCACGCACTTCCGGCCGGGCCAGCGCATCGCCAAAACAGGCGCGCCCGATGGCGGTGAGCTTTGCCAGCGCGTCCGGCGGCAGGCTGTCGCCATGTTCGCGAACAAAGAGATCAAGCGCGGTGTGGATGAACTGGCCACGTTCGGCAGCACCGGGATCAGCATCGATATCATCGAGCGCGGCCAGCCCCAGAATGCGGCGGGCATAAATGGCGTAAGGGTCGCGTTGCCAGGTTTCGATTTCCGTGACCGACAGACGGCGCGGACGGGCCGATACCGGTGGTTTCGGTGTTGGCGGCAGGCAGGGCCGCACGATCTCCGGCGTATCCATAGCGGCGGCCCAGGCCGGCCAGCGTGGATCGGCAAGCGACGACAAACTGCTGCCCAACCCTTTCAGCACCGTATCGAGCCGCAGCAGCCAGCGTGCCGGTACCGTTGGCACACCATCGACGCGGCGGGCGCGGGAAAGATAGATGGCCGGGCCAGTGGCGGCGGCGACAAAATCATGGGCGGCGCGGCCAACCCGCGCTTCGGGCGATGGCAGGCCAAGCTGGCGGCGCATGGTGCGCGACAGCCAGGGATCGGCTGCTGCCAGTGGCGGCCAGCTGCCCTCATTAAGGCCGCCAAGCACCATGATGTCCGCCTGCTGCAAACGGGCTTCCATCGGCCCCCAGATAAAGAGCCGGGGATGTTTGCCGAAGGGCTGACGCACCGAGATGCCGGCCATGAAGGTGGCGAGCATGGCGGGGTATTCGCCGCCGGAAATGGCAGGGAACTCGGCGACGGCTTCAATCAGTTCGGCAGCGAAACGGGCAGCAGTAAGCCCGTCCTGCCCGCGCCAGAGCCTGTCGGGACCCTGTTCGGCATCACTGGCGGCCAGCGCTTCGGCGGCAGCCAGATGGGCCCGCAGGAAGTGGGCGAACGGGATGGGTGGGCCGGTCAGGATGGCAGCGAAACCGGCAATGCGCCGGTCAAGGTCAGAGAGAAATCGGGCAAGATCCTCTTCCTGCGCCTGATGCTCTCCCGGCGTCGTCGTGGCCGTCAGCGCGGCCAGCAGGCCTTCCATACCCGGCGCCGGGCGGGGGCCGCGCAGGATGCGCCGCTCCAGCTGGCGCAGGCGGCGGCGAAACCGGTCCGGGGCAAGGCCGCAGGCGGCAAAAGGATGCTTGAGGGCCGTCAGCAGTGGAATCGGCGCGCAGCGCTCCAGCACCATGTCCGCCGTCAGGGTCAGGAAAGCCCCGGCCGGGGTTTCTGCCAGCGGCTGGCCGGCACTGTCATCGACATCAAGGCCCCAGCGGGCAAGCTGGCTGACGACGCGGCGGGCCAATGTACGGTCACGGGTGACGAGCGCGGCGGTCTGTGCCGGACGCTCCAGCGCTTCGCGCAGGATAAGGGCGATGGCGCCGGCTTCAGTCTGGGCATCGGCGCATTCGATAAAGCGCAAGCCGTCGGTCGCCGTATCAAGGCTGGTGGCGAGCGGGCTTCCGGCCAGCTCCCGCCAGCTTTCGGTGGTTGCCGCCGGGCGCAGCACTTCCGTCCACAAGGCCTGTCGCCAGGGCATCGGTACCAGCGGCCAGCTCGATTGCCAGTCCTGAACCGCCCCGCGCTGAATGCCGATCCGCTCCAGAGTCCGCCGAAGATCGTGCTGCGGGTGGCTTTCTTCCGCCACCTGCCAGCTTTCTTCATCCATCTCCCGGTCAAGACCGGGCAGCACCACCTGTCCCTGCGGCAGGCGGGCGATGACGGCAAGCAGGGCGGCTGTGGCCGGAACCGAGCCGGTAATACCGGCCGCGATCACCGGCCCGTCCGGCGGGGTCTGGCGCCAGCGTTCGGTCTGGGCCTCCAGCACGGCATTGCGCCAGGCGGCAGGGTCCTGCACGCCCTCCTCGGCGAGGATGGCGGGCCAGACGGAGATGATGACATCGAGGAAATGCAGCGTGCGTTGCCAGTGCTCGGCGAATTCATGCTCCTTGGGCAAGAGGCCGGTCAGCACATCCGGCGTCAGCCCTTCGGTACCAATCTCGTCCAGCAAGCGGGCAAGCTCGCCAGCGAGGCCAGCCGCCTGCGCCGGGCCGGCTGCGAACTCGTCTCCGGCACGGGCGATGAGGGCCGTCAGCAGAATTTGCCGGCGCAGCGGGCTGATGGCGGGCACCAGAGATCCGTCATCCGCCATTTCGCCATCGCCGGTCAGCGACAGTTCGTCGGCATCCAGCTCACCCACCGGCACCATGCGGGGCAGCAGCAGCGGGGCGCCGTCGCCTTGCCGCAGAAAGGCTTCGCGCAGGGCACGGCAGGCACGGCGGGTCGGTAGCAGCAACGTCAGGGCGGCGAGCGCTTCCGGCGCGTCGCCCCAGCGGTCGCGGATACCGGCGGCCAGTACATCGGTAAAGGGAAGCCCTGGCGCGACAGTAAAAACCTGCGCCGCCGGCTGGTCCGGTCCGGGTGTCACGTAAGCCCGTCCAGATCGGCCTGGCTCAGCGAGCCCGGAACGATGGTGACGGGGATACGCAGCCGGCTGATGGTGCGCGGCAAGGCCGAGACCAGCGGCCCGGGCGAATCGCCAGTGGCTGCTGCCAGCACCAGGATGGAGATGCCCGGCTCTTCCTCGATCAGCTTCATGATGGCCGTCAGGCTTTCGCCCTCGCGCACGTAGACCACGGGCATGCGGCCGACGATCTCCTGCACCAGTTCGCCCCAGCGCGAGAGCACCTGCTCGGCTTCCTGCCGGCGCTCTTCACGCACCAGTTCCTCAACCGCCATCCACGGGCCGGGTTCTGCCGGTTCTGTGACATAGAGCAGCGCCACACGGCCGCCGGAGCGGCGGGCGCGCAGGCAGGCATATCGCAGGGCGATCGCCATTTCTTCGCTGTTGTCGACAACGACCAGAAAGGTGCGCTCCCGGCCGGGGGCCGGGGCGGCGGGCGGCTGGGTTGCCGCTGGCTGCTGTTGGGGGTCCTGCATGAGGTGGGCTCCTACCGGGTTCCCTGCTCGACGGCAGGGCGCTGGAGATTTTGTTTTTTTATATAGGGTTAATGGCTTCGTCCGAGCGGCCCGGCATTCACGGGCGCCAGGATCATACCTTGCGGAAGGGCAATGTCGCCACCCAGCCGGCGATGACCGAGCCGATGACGGCCAGCGTGGCGTAGATCAGGGCGTGGTAATGCGCGAACTCTGAAATCTCGGCGCCCATGCCGGTCTTGCCGACGGAAAGCGGGGTTGTCTCCGCATTCACGATCTCTCCGTCGGAGATCAGATAGACCTGCACCTGATAAAGACCGGTCGGCACGTTGGCGGGAAAATAAATGGTGGTGCGGAAGAGCCTGTCTCCCACGAAGCGAACCGTACCGCCTCGTTCGGGATAGAGGCCGAGCTGCTGGCGCTTGCGCACCAGCGCATCATGGAAATTCGCGACCTCTTCCCGGGACGGCTTGCTGTCGGAGGGAGGAACGGCAAAGCGCAGATTGTCGATGCCGATCCCGTTTCGGGCCAGCGAGCGTTCAGACATCAGCTGCTCGAGCGGAGCGCTGGCGGCGACGGCGTAATAGGAGGGCACGTCGTTAAAGGTAACTTCGCCGCGATTGAGCCAGATGCCACCAGCCTGTTCCTTGCGGCGCACGACGGTGTCTTGCGGCGGCCCCTGCACCGTCACCACCACATCGCCCTTGCCTTCGGTCGTACCGAACAGCACCACGCTGGTGCCGGTAAAGCCGGTGGAGATGGCAATCAGATGCTCGGTCAGGTCTGCGATCAGCGCCTGTGCTCCAGCGGGGCCGGAGGCGCTGAGGCCAAGCGCCGCGAGGCCGGCCAGCATCAGGGGGCGCAGCCCTCTCATGACGGTCGCTCCAGCGTTTCGATACTGTAAGGATCGTGCGGCGGCAGTACGAGATCGAGCCCCAGCTTCAGGGCAACGCCCAGAATGAGGATGGCGAGCAGCATGCGGGCATGTTCACCGCGCAGGGCGCCGGCGGCACGGGTTCCGAGCTGCGCGCCGATGACGCCGCCCGCCATCAGCAACAGGGCGAGAAGTCCGTCCACCGTCTGGTTGATGGCGGCTTGCAGCCAGGCTGCGATGGCGGTGGTGAAGATAACCTGCAGCAGCGAGGTGCCGGCGACTACGCTGGCCGGCATGCCGAGCAGATAGATCATTGCCGGTACCAGCAAAAAGCCGCCGCCCACACCCATGACCGCTACCAGCAAACCGATGACGAAGCCGATGCCGGCCGGCAGCAGGGCGCTGATATAGAGAAGGCTCTTGGGAAAGCGCATCTTGAGCGGCAACGCCCGTACCCAGGCGGCGTGATGCAGCCGGTTGCGCGACGGCCTGCCCTTGCGGCTGCGTAGCAGCGAGCGCAGCGCTTCCCACATCATCAGGGAGCCAAGCGTGCCCAGCAGCACGAAGTAGCTGAGCGAGATCAGCAGGTCGATATGACCGAGCCGCTTCATGAGGGCGAACAGGCCGACGCCCATCACGGTCCCCAGCGAACTGCCGCAGAGCATGACCAGCGCCATGCGCACATCAACGTTGCGGCGGCGCCAGTGCACCATCACGCCGGCAACTGAAGCACCGATCAGCTGATTGGCCTGCGTGCCCACGGCAACAGCCGGTGGAATGCCGATGAACATCAGCAGCGGCGTCATCAGGAATCCGCCGCCGACCCCGAGCAGCCCGGACAGGTAACCGACCCCCCCTCCCATCAGCAGAAGATAGAAGGCATTCACGGAGATCTCGGCGATCGGCAGATAGATCTGCATGGGCGGGCGTATCCGGCGCGACGAGATGTTGGATCGTGAGTCGCGCTGCCATCCGGGGGCGGGATGGCAGACCCGCCAAATCACGAAAACAGATTTTCTATCCGTAGCTTACACAGGTGAGCGGAAAGCCTGCCACAGTAAATTGGCGGGTTTTCCTGCCTATTATTGTTTATTCCTGCGGCGCTACCTCGGCTGGCCGGGAGATCTTGATCCAGGCCAGCAGTGCAGCCAGCGCCGGAGCCAGGGCAAAGCCGCCAAAAAGCAGCGGGCCGACATGGCTGGCCGAGGCCACCGAAATGCCCTCGCCAAGGCCGGCGGCGTTGGCAATCAGGCCGGAGATCGCGGCGCCAAAGGCAGCACCCAGAAATTGCATGACCTTGATGGCCGACCCGGTAACCGATTCTTCCCCCGGCCGGGCCGCGGCCAGGGTGATGTTGGTGAGATGGGAGAAGAAGAGCCCCATGCCGATGCCGTTCCCGGCGATGGCGACGGCCAGCAGCCAGAGCGGCCCGGAGACAAGTAGCCCGGCGATGGAAAGCGAGCTGAGTGCCGTTACCGGCGGGCCGATGGCCAGCAACAGACGGACGCCGCGCGGAGAGGCGCGGGTAATCAGCAGCGCAACGACGGTCCAGCCGAGTGCCTGCAGGGCGGTGATGTAACCGCCGACCACAGCCGGAACGCCATAGAGCGTCTCCACCATCAGCGGCGTGTAGAGATTGTTGATGGCCGTGGCCATCGACATCAGCAGCACGATGCAGTTGCCGCTGCCGACGGCGCTCATGGGAGACAGTGCGCCGGTGGGAAACAGCCGGCTGCCTGCACTTTGTCCGTCGCGGCGCAGGGTTAGGGCGAGCAGGAGGATGGCGGCGGCCACGCAGGCGATTGCCGTCGGCAGCGAGGGCATGTTGGCGCTGAGGCCACAGACGAGAATGGCAAGGCTAAGCAGCAGCAACCTGCGCCAGGGCAGGCGTCCGGTGCCCGGTTCGCCATCACCCGATGGCAGGAGCCGGCTGGCAAGGGCCAGAAAAAGGAGGGTCGCGGCCACTTCGGTCAGGAAGGCGCCGCGCCAGCTCCACAGGTCGGCAAAGCCGCCGCCGAAAGCCGGCCCTACCAGTGCCGCAGCACCCCAGACGGCGGAAAGCAGCGCCATCTGGTGCGGCCACAGGCGCGGCGGAAACAATGTGCGCAGCAGCGCATAGGCCAAGGCCCCGATCGCGCCGCCGCCAAGCCCCTGGAAAAAGCGCCCGGTCAGGAACACTGCCATGTTGGGTGACAGGGCGCAGGTGAGCGTGCCGCTGAGCATGACCAGGGCGGCAAGACAGTAGGCGTTGCGGCTGCCCGCCCGCTGCTTCAGCAGGCCGGCCGAAGATGCGCCGACGATGGAGGAAACGACGAACAGCAGGCTGGTCCAGGAATAAAGCGCGATGCCGCCGATATCCGCCACCACGCTGGGCAAGGCGGCGGAAACCAGAAACAGGCTGACGGCATGGATGGCAGTGCCGCCATCCAGCACCAGCGTGTAAAGGCCGGTGCGGCCGGTAAAGGCCTCTTTCCAGCCCGTGCTGGCCGTGTGCTCGAAATCCTGCATCGTGCTTCCTGCTTCTTCCCGCCGGGGAGCCCGGTTTATCGGCCGGTCAATCGGGCCGGGTTATTCGCTCCACCAGGCATTGTCTTCAATGCCGTAGATGGAGGCGGTTCCGGTGGAGTGCAGTCGTTTGACGTGGGCGACACGGTCCGTCGGCACATAACCCCAGGGCACCACCAGCCACTCACTCATCAGGATGCGGTCGAGCGCGTGGGTGGCGGTGACAAGATCGCCGCGGGTGCGGGCATTGGCGATAGAGCCGGCGATGGCATCCACCGCCGGGTTCTTGAGGCCAGCCCAGTTACGCGATCCCTGCGAATCGGCGGCGGCGCTGCCGTGGTAGCGGTCAAGCTGCTCGGTGCCGGGGGAGAGGGAGTTGAGCAGGCGGTTCACCAGCACGTCGAAGTCGAACACGTTGACGCGCTGGGTAAAGACGCTGCTGTCCGCGCGGTACGGGCGCAGCTCGATGCCGAGGCGGCGCAGGGCATTGGCCCATTCCAGGATCACCGGCTCATCGGCGCCGTCGGTATAAAGCACCTCAAAGCTGAAGGGCTTGCCCTCGGCATTTACCCGGCGCCCGTCCTTGACCGTCCAGCCGGCCTCACTCAGAAGCTTGTCGGCTTCGCGCAGATTGAGGCGCTGGCCGCGCGGGCCGCTGCCATCGGTTTTAGGCTGCTCGATCATCGGGCCGAAGGCGGCTTCCGGCAGATCAGCCTTCCACGGGGTCGTCAGCGCCAGTTCACCCTCGCTCGGGCTGCCGCTGGCCGCGAGGTCGGAGGCGGCAAACCAGCTGTCGAGGCGTTTTTGCGCGCCGTGGAAATAGCTGCGGTTCATGAACTCGAAATCGAAGGCAAGATCGAGCGCCTGCCGCACCCGGATATCCTTGAAGAGATCGCGCCGCTGGTTGAGGAAAAAGCCCTTCATCCAGGCAGGATGTGCGTAGGGAAATTCCTCCAGCACGATCTGGCCGGAGGTGACGGACGGCACATTATACTGGCTGGCCCAGCGGTCCTCGTCCACCTCGCGGCGATAATCATAAGAGCCGGCAAGGAAAGCCTCGAGCGAGACCGTTGCGTCTCTGTAATAATCGTAGCGGATGGTCTTGAAGTTGTTGTAGCCGCGCATGACCGGCAGGTCGCGGGCCCAGTAATCCTCTACCCGCTCATATTCGACATAGCGCCCTGCTTCCAGAGACTTGACCTTGTAGGGGCCGGAGCCGGTGCGCGGCGCCAGGTAGGTTTCCTCAAAGGGCAGGGCCTCCCACGCATGGCGGGGCAGGATGGGCAGCCCGCCCATCAGCAGGGCCTGCTCGCGGCTGACGCCGGGCTGGAAGGTAAACTTGATGCCATTGTCGCCGAAGCGGGTGACCTCTGCCACGCGGCCATAGGCGGCACGTTTGCCGGGCGTGCCATTGTCGCGCTGGATTTCGAACGACCAGATGACGTCATCAACGGTGACCGGTGTGCCGTCCTGGAAGCGGGCTTCCTTGCGGATGGTAAAGGCGATCCAGCTGCGATCTGCCGGCACTTCGACGGTTTCGCAGACGAGGCAGTAGAGCGAATAGGGCTCGTTCCAGTTGCGCGCCATCAGGGTGTCGAACTGGGTAACCGCGCCGCCTGCCAGATTGCCGCGCACGGTAAAGGGGTTCAGCGAATCGAAGCTGCCAACCACGCCGTACCGCACCGTACCATCCCGCGGTGCGTCCGGATTGACCTGCGGGAAGTGGGTGAAGTCCGCTGGCATGGCAAGGTCGTCATGCATGGCGATGCCGTAGGAGACCATGCCGCCATTGGGGCCGGTCGTCTGCGCCGCGACCGGTTTCGCCGCAAAAAGTGCCGGGACCAGCAGAAGGCTGAAAGCGGCGCCGAGGGCGAATTTTCTGCGGTTGACCGGCATTACGAGGCCCACTCCCCTTATTCTTTATTTCCTCAAGGCCGGCAGTGTGGTCGGCCCGGCTTCAGGCGACAAGTCCCCTTGCCATCTCTGCCGGTTGCGGCGTGCGGGCAGCCAGCCGCCGCAGCGCTTCGCCCACCAGATAGAGCGAGCCGCTGACCAGCACGCGCACCGGGCCCTTGCCGGCCTCGCTGGCCACAAGGGCCTCAAGCGCGGCTTCAAAGGAAACGGCTGCCCGGGCACCGGAGAGGGCGGCGAGATCGCAAGCCGCGCGGATCGGCACCGGGGCAGGGAAATCGACGAAAGTCAGGCTGGAGGTCTGCCGGACCAGCCCGCCCAGCAGCGAGGGGTCGCGGTCGCGGCTGAGGCCGGCGATGACATGGAGCGGACGGTCCGCCCATTCGGCATCGGCATGGGCGGCCAGAACTTCCAGCGCTTCCGGGTTATGGGCACCGTCAAGCCAGAGTTCCCAGTCCGCCGGCAGGCCGGGGACGTGGAGGAAGCGTTGCAACCGTCCCGGCCAGCGCACCGCGGCGAGAGCACGGCCAATGCCCGCCTGGTCCGGCAGGCCAAGGCCGGTGTGGCCCCGGCTCTCCAGCGCGGCGAGGGTTGCAAGGGCGGTTGCCGCGTTCAGGTACTGGTGCCGGCCGGCGAGCGCCGGTGGCGGCAGCTCGAGTGCAAGCCCGGCGAACTGGAAGCTCCAGCGCCCGTCCACGCGGATATGCCAGGCGTAGTCTTCACCGCCCACGAGGGCCGAGGCGCCGAAAAGACCGGCCTCGGCACGCAGGACGTCGAGGGCCTCGGCCGCCTGGCCGGAGGAGACGATGAGCGCGGCGCCGTCCTTGAAGATGCCGGCCTTGTGATGGGCGATCTCGGCAAGGGTGGAGCCGAGAAAGGCCTGGTGGTCATGTCCGATGGGGGTGATGACGCAGGCGGCGGGGTTTTCGATGATGTTGGTGCAGTCGCCGCGCCCGCCCATGCACACTTCCAGAAGCAGCACATCGGCCGGCACGCGGGAGAAGGCCAGAAAGGCGCAGGCGGTCAGGAACTCGTATTCCGTCAGCGGACGCCCGGCATTGACCGCTTCCACCTCATCGGCAAGGGCAGCCAGTTCTTCCTCGTCGATGATGCTGCCGGCGAGCGTGATGCAGTCCGCCCAGCCGGTGATCGGCGGGGAGGTGAAAGCGTGTACGCGCTTGCCCTGTTCTTCCAGCAGAGCCTTCAGGATCGCCTGGGTCGACCCCTTGCCGTTGGTGCCGGCAATGTGGATCACCGGTGGCGTGGTGCGGTGGGGCGCGCCAAGTTCTTCCAGCAAACGCAGCAGGCGGTCGAGATGCAGATCGATTCGCCGGTCATAGGTGGCGCGGATGCGCTCCAGATGGGCAGTGATTGTCATGAACTGTTCAAAATCCGATGAAACGGCGATATCGCTCTGCGCGCCATGCGGTGCAGGAGGCCCCTTATAGCGGCCATACCTCTAGCCGCAAGTGGAGGTCAGCCTGACCCTTTGGAACCTTGGCAGGAACAGGCATATGGGTCGATTATGGAAGCGACATGACAGTGGGCTGGATAGCCGGCCCGGAGTTTAGCCAAGATGCAGCACCCCGATACCGCCTCCATTGTAACCGGCCTGCCATACTATGTGTGTGAGGCACGTGACGGCGTTTTTGTGCCGGTGCGCGGCTTCTCCAATTTCGAGATCGCCAAGATCGAGGCGCGGTTGCGCAGCGGCCTTGGCATGACCATCGGCGTTGCAACCAGCGATGCGACTCTGCGCGAAAGCCGCAGCCTGCTGGCCTGGTACAAGGATGGTATGGAACTGCCGGTGCCGCGTGCCCGCATTGCACGCCCGCAGAATCGTGGCCTGTCCCGCCGCATGCGCCTTGTCGGCCTTGTCTGCGGCGCCGCGCTGCTGGGCGCCGGTCTTGCCATCGCGCTGCTGCGGATCGTCTGACCTTCCGGTCCGGAAAAGGACCAGGGCAAAAATCAAAAAGGGCCGGGAAATTTCCCGGCCCTTTTGTTTTGCATGCCTTTTGATCGTCGGATCAGCCGGCCGGCTTTGCCTTGCGGGCCGCCTTGTCGGTGCTGAGCTGCACCACTTCGGCCGGCGGGCGCTGGCGCATCAGCAGGTCGAGCAGGCGGCCGAGCACCGTCGGCAGTTCGTGGCGGGTGGTCACGATATCGACCATGCCATGTTCGCGCAGATATTCGGCGCGCTGGAAGCCTTCCGGCAGCTTCTCGCGGATGGTTTCCTCGATCACGCGGGCGCCGGCAAAGCCGATCATGGCACCGGACTCGGCGATGTGGATATCGCCCAGCATGGCGAAGCTGGCGGTCACGCCGCCAGTGGTCGGGTCGGTCAGCACCACGATGTAGGGCAGACGCTTGTCCTTGACCATTTCCACGGCAATCGTGGTGCGCGGCATCTGCATGAGGGAGAGGATGCTCTCCTGCATGCGCGCGCCGCCGGAGGCCGGCACGACCACGAGCGGGCATTCCTGCATCACGGCCAGCTTGGCCGCCGTCACCAGCGCTTCGCCAACGGCGGTGCCCATGGAACCGCCCATGAAACTGAAATCGAAGGCGGCAACAATGGCGTGGGTGCCCTTGATGGTACCGCGTGCCACGATCATTGCGTCCTTGCGGCCGCTGGAGGCCTGCGCGGCCTTCAGGCGGTCGGAATAGCGCTTGAGGTCGCGGAACTTCAGCGGGTCCTGCGGGACGTCCGGCAGTTCCACCTCGTCATAGCGGCCCTCATCGAACATCAGCGCCAGACGCTTGGCGGCATCGATGCGCATGTGATGGCCGCAATGCGGGCAAACCTGGAGATTCTCTTCCAGTTCGCGGTGATGGATCTGGGCCTCGCAGCCGGGGCACTTTACCCACAGGTTCTGCGGCACATCTTTCTTCACCCACGCGCTGATGCGCGGACGCACAAAGTTAGTCAGCCAGTTCATGAGGTGGCTCGAATTCCTTTTCAGTGCACCCGTAACCGGGGCATCAAGGGGCCTTTCCTACCATCTTGTCGCCGGATGTCAAAACCCGGCGAGGCGATGCAGGTTTTCCAGGAGGTTATCGACCCGTGCCGCGTCGGCCGGACCGGCCAGTGTCGCGGCTTGGTGGCCTGCCAGTTGATGGAGCCAGGCGCTGAGTCCTGCGGGGCAGCGCGCCTCGATACCGGACGCTACCTGCCGGGATGCCTTTCCCGCCTCATGCAGCCAGAGCTCTCCTTCCCTGAGCTGGGCACTGCCGGCCTCCCCGTCAAGACGCAGGTCAATGCGCGGTCCGCGCAGCACGGTGCCGGCCCTCAGGGTAACCAGCGCGCCGGCATGGGGGCCGCCCACCACACGCAGCAGGGCACTGCCCTGGCAATCCGAACCGGCACCATCACCCTCAAGCGCGCAGGCCAGCGGCTCCAGCGGGCCGCCGATCCAGCCGGCAAGGTCGATCAGATGCACGGCAAGGTCGCCAAAACCGCCATGGCCCATGCGGGCACGGTCCAGCAGGGCAGGCCATGCCTTGAGCCCGCCTTCCAGCAGGCCGGGATGCTGGTAACAGAAGGTGACATGTCGCAGCCGCCCGAGCGTGCCGTCCTCGCTCCAGCGCCGGAGCTGCTGCACTGCCGGCACGGCGCGGAAGAAATAGTCCATCGCCACCGGCAGGCCGCTTGCCTGAAGCCGCGCGGCCAGCCGGGCACCGCCTTCGGCGCCGATCCCCAGCGGCTTTTCGAAAAAGAGGGCACCGGCCCTGCCGATTGCGGCCTCCACCAGCCTTTCATGCGAGCGCGTGTCGCTGGCGATTACCCAGAGGTCGGCGGCTGGCAGGGCCGCAAGGTCGGTTGTGACAGGGAGGCCCAGCCTCTCCGCCCAGGGCGCGGCGAGGGCGGGGTCGTCGTCCCAGACAGCAATCGGCCGCGCTGCCGGATGGTCCAGCAGCACGGCCGTAAAGTCGCGCACATGAATATGGGCGCAGCCGGCAATAACGGCGCTGAGGCGCCGCTCAGCCACGCGCTTTGCGTACGCCGCCGGCAAGCTCCGCCACGGCGCCAAGCACGCCGTCGACGAGACCGGCCTTCGGCTTGCCCGCATCATCGAGCCCGCCGGCAACCCTGGCCACCAGCGCCGAGCCGACGACGGCGGCATCCGCCGAGCGGGCGACGTCGCCGGCCTGAGCGGCCGTCTTGATGCCGAAACCAACAGCGACCGGCAGATCGGTATGGCTCTTGAGGCGGGCGACGGCGGCATCAATGTCGGTCGCCTGCGCCGAGCCGGCGCCGGTAATGCCGGTGATGGAGACGTAGTAGACGAAGCCGGAGGTATTGGTCAGCACCTTGGGCAGACGCTGGTCATCCGTCGTCGGGGTGGCGAGGCGGATGAAGCTGAGCCCGGCGGCAAGCGCGGGCTTGCACAGCTCGTCATCTTCTTCCGGCGGCAGGTCGACGATGATGAGCCCGTCGATGCCGGCGGCGCGCGCATCGGCGAGGAAGCGGTCGACCCCATAGCTGTAGATGGGATTGTAGTAACCCATCAGGATGATCGGGGTCGTTACATCGCCTTCACGGAAGGCGCGCACCTGCTGGATTGTCTTGGCCAGTGTCTGCCCGCCGGCAAGGGCGCGCAGGCCGGCAGCCTGGATGGAGGGGCCGTCGGCCATCGGATCGGTAAAGGGCAGGCCCCATTCGATGATGTCGGCGCCGGCACCGGGCAGGCCCTTGAGCAGGGCAAGCGAGGTTTCGTAATCGGGGTCGCCGGCCATCAGATAGGTGACGAGGCCGGAGCGGCCCTCGCGCTTCAGCGCGTCAAAGCGGGCACGGATGCGGGCTTCACCGCCAGCGATATTGTCAGCGCTCATATTTCGACCCCCAGCGCCTTGGCGACAGTGAAGATGTCCTTGTCGCCACGTCCGCTAATATTGACGACCACGATCTGATCCTTGCCCATCTTCGGCGCGCGCTTCAGCAGCTCGGCGATGGCATGGGAAGATTCCAGGGCCGGAATGATGCCTTCCAGTTCGCTGCACAGCTTGAAGGCGTCGAGCGCTTCCTGGTCGGTAATTGGCGCATATTCAACGCGCTTGGTATCGGCAAGCCAGGCATGCTCCGGCCCGATACCCGGATAGTCGAGGCCGGCGGAGATGGAGTGCGCTTCCTCGATCTGGCCGTCGCCATCCTGCAACAGGTAGGTGCGGTTGCCGTGCAGCACGCCCGGGCGGCCGCCGGCAATGGAGGCGGCGTGGCGCTTGTCGAGGCCTTCGCCGGCCGCTTCCACACCCACGATCTCGACATTCTGGTCATCGAGGAAGGGGTGGAACATGCCGATGGCGTTGGAGCCGCCGCCCACGCAGGCAATCAGCAGATCGGGCTGGCGGCCTTCGGCCTCCATGATCTGGCTCTTGATCTCGTTGCCGATCACCGACTGGAAGTCACGCACCAGCTCCGGATAGGGATGCGGGCCGGCAGCGGTGCCGATGATGTAGAAAGTGTCCGCGACGTTGGTGACCCAGTCACGCAGCGCCTCGTTCATCGCATCCTTGAGCGTGGCCGCGCCGGAAGTGACCGGGGTAACGCTGGCGCCCAGCAGGCGCATGCGGAAAACGTTGGGCTTCTGCCGCTCCACATCCACCGCACCCATATAGACGGTACAGGGCAGGTTGAAGCGGGCGCACACGGTGGCCGTTGCCACACCATGCTGGCCGGCGCCGGTCTCGGCGATGATGCGCGTCTTGCCCATGCGGCGGGCAAGCAGCATCTGGCCGAGGCAGTTGTTGATCTTGTGCGCGCCGGTGTGGTTCAGCTCCTCGCGCTTGAAATAGATCTTGGCGCCGCCGAGGTGTTTCGTCATCCGCTCGGCGTAATAGAGCGGGTTCGGCCGGCCGACATAGTGCTTGAGGAAATGGTCCATCTCGGCCTGGAAGGCCGGGTCGGCCTTGGCGGCACGATAGGCGCCTTCAAGCTCCAGGATCAGCGGCATCAGCGTTTCTGCCACATAGCGGCCGCCATAGATGCCGAAATGCCCGTGCTCGTCGGGACCGCTGCGATAGGTGTTGAGCTTGCTCATCGTCAATGCCGCCGCTGCCGCATGGGTGGGATTGCGGGTTTTATCGGCTGGCGCCGGCCCGTTTTCCCGAGGGTTTCGCGTTATCCCAGCCGGAACGGGGAGGGTCAAGGCCATGTCGGCGCCCGTTGGGGCGGGCCCAGGCCGGGATATAGCCTTTGGGATAGAGAGAAGCCGAGCCGCGGCGGGGATCGACTCGAAAGCGGAATCGCCTGATCGCAGGAAAAAACACCCGTTAACCAAATTTCAAGCCCGTCAAATTCCACCAAAGATTAAAAACCTAAAGAGCTAATTTAATTTCCGAATTGCTGATTTAATGAGCATTAAAAAAATATGGCATTTTTTTCAAACACAGATGCATCCGTTCTTTTCATAAAAAGTCATTAACTAACCGTTTCGGATAGGCTGGTTTGAAACCGCATTTGAAGATACAGTGCGGGTTGCTTTGGTGCCAAAGGGTGGCAATACGGGTCCGGGCGGTGGAAAACCGATCTTCCGGACACTGGCGATTTGCAATTAAGTAATTGATATAGAGAGATTTATGCCGGTTCAGACCAAACCCTATATCATTCCTTGCGCCAGTGCGTTTCGTGATGCGGTGCTGGCTCTGGCGGAGCAGAAATCGGCGCAACCGGGCGATCTCATCAAGGCCGTCATCCTGACTGTCGGCAGCGAGCGCATTGCAGCGGAGGTTGATCCGGGGGAACCGACGCCGGGCGATCGCGAAGAGGTAACCTTGCAGTCCGGGGCGCAGGAAGGGCGGGTTCTGCGCCGCAAACCCCGGCTGCAGCTCAGGCTTTCCGGCGATCATGACGTGGTTTTCCTGCGCAAGGCGCTGGGCATGGCGCTGTCGCTGGCTGGCCGCTCGCTGGTCATGGATCTACGCGCGGGCGCTGTCCCGGCCCCGGAAAAACGCATCGCCGCACTGGAAGAGCAGGTTGCCGAACTGCGGCAGGTGCTCGACCTGGTGGCCTTTCCGCCGCTGGCAAGCGGCGTTTCCAATCAGGGGGAGGCCCTCTATGTGCTGGGCTTTGCCCCGGGAGAGCGGCCGGAGCTCACGGATATCCGCCGCCGCTTCAAGCAACTTGCCCAGGCACTGC
The DNA here is from genome assembly GCA_030657355.1 of Radicibacter daui. GTDB lineage: Bacteria > Pseudomonadota > Alphaproteobacteria > Radicibacterales > Radicibacteraceae > Radicibacter > Radicibacter daui. Next base: position 117,017 of record CP131056.1, on the reverse strand, counting down.
ACCCCGACCGCCCCTGGGGCGACAAGCTGCGCATGGGCCAGCTGCTGGATGCGCGAAAACTGCTCGAGAGCTTCCATTAGGGGCGGGCGCCGCCTCCGTCAGTCGAGCTTTGCTGCCGCTTCCAGAAAAGCCCTGATCTTCTCCGGGCTCTTGTGGCCGGGCTTGTCTTCGACGCTGGAGGAAACATCGACGATGCGGGCGCCGGTAAGCCGCACGGCTTCGGCCAGGTTGTCCGGCTTGAGGCCGCCGGCCAGCATCCAGGGTTTTGCCGGTGTGACCTGCTGCATCAGCCGCCAGTCGAAGCTGAGGCCGGTGCCGCCGGGCAGGTGGGTGATGTCGGGTGGTGCCTTGGTGTCGAACAGCAGCATGTCACTGACCGCTTCATAGGCAGGCAGGGGCTGAAGGTCGTCTGCCGTCGCTATGCGTAAGGCCTTCATGACCGGCAGACCGAAGCGGCGGCGAATATCCGCGACCCGCTCCGGCGTTTCGTCGCCATGCAGCTGCAACAGGTTAACGCGGCCCAACTGAATAATTTCTTCTATCAAGTCATCGATAGGATTAACTGTCAAAGCAGTGACTTGAACGTTATCTGGAACCTGATTTGCCAGAGGTTTGGCCTGTTCGAATGTCAAGAAACGCGGCGATTTAGGAAAAAATACCAAGCCGACATAAGCCGCCCCATGCTGAATGGCGGTCTCCATCGCGACCGGATCGGTGATTCCGCAGATTTTGACAGCGACGGGCACGGACTCAGTTTCCTGTTTGTTGCAATGTCAGAACGAAATGGTGCTCTGAAACTTCACCTGAAGCTTCAGAGCACCAGATTTTGTCTTAACCGGCCATTTCGACCGAAATCTTGCGTGCCGAAGCCGCAGGATCCGTGGCTTGCGTAATGGGGCGGCCGATCACGATATAGTCAGCCCCGGCAGAAACCGCCTCGCTCGGGGTCATGATGCGCTTCTGATCCTGCGCCGGAGACCAGCTGGGCCGCACGCCAGGTACCATCAGCACAAAATCCGGTCCGCAGGCCGCGCGGACATTGGCGACTTCGTGCGGTGAACACACGATGCCATCCATGCCGCTCTCCTGAGCCAGGACGGCGAGATTGAGCACCTGCTCCTCCACCCGCGTGCTGACGCCGGTGCGGGAAAGGTCATAATCATCAAGGCTTGTCAGCACAGTAACGGCCAGAAGCTGGGGGCGGCGCACACGCAGGCGCGCGGCCTCTTCCTCCGCTGCCGTGCGGGCAGCGCGCATCATCTCGGCGCCGCCGGCGGCGTGCAGGGTGATGAACTGTGGCTCCAGCGAGGTGACCGAGCGGATGGCGCCGGCCACCGTGTTGGGGATGTCGTGCAGCTTGATGTCGAGGAAGAGCGGCAGGCCGGGTTGACCTTCGCGCACCTTGCGCACGCCTTCCGGCCCGTTGGCCATGAAGAACTCAAGCCCGAGCTTGATGCCGCCGACCTGGCCGGTCACCCGCTCGGCCAGAAAGGCGGCAGTGGGCACGTCACGCGTGTCGATAGCGCAGAAAATGCGAAGATGCGGTGTCATCAAAGCCCTCTCGGTTCAAGCCGTCAAAGGCTGCGCCCTCTGCGGGGTGCCGGTGCCCGGGATCAGCGCCGTCCGGCAGCCCAGCGTGCAAGATCGGCCGGGGCCAGCCCGCCGCCGGCACATTCAGCAATCGCCTGACCCAGCAGGGGGCCAAACTTGAAGCCGTGCCCGGAACAGGCCGCCACCACAAGGCAGCGTGCGGCAAAACGAAGGTGCAGTCTTTCTTCGGGAGCCATGGTGTAGCAGCACCCGCGGGCAGATACCACGCGGTATTGCGTGCCGTCATTGAGCCAGCCGGCAAAGGCGCCCATCACATCGGCCACGATTTCAGCGCCTGCGGGGGCAAGTGCGGCCTCCGGCCCGGTGGCAGGGCGCGCCAGATCGGGTATGGCGAACTTCAAACCGGTGCCCACGACCGGCGGAACGGCATATCCGCCGCGTTCGCCGCCCAGATCGATGATGGCAGGAGAGTTTTCCCAGGCGTTGGCATACCCGGTCGGGGCTTCGGCATAAACCAGCGTCTGGCGCCTCGATTGCAGTCCGGGAGGGGCGGAATCCGGCAACAAGCCCGGCAGCCAGCCGCCGGCCGCGGCGATCACGAGGTCCGCGTGGTGCCGGCTGCCGTCGGCCAGTGTGAGTTCGCCGGCAACCGTGTCAATGGCACGGACGCCGGTGTTCTCGTGGAGCCGGACGCCGCGGGCCGCAAGGTGGGCCTGCAGTGCGGCAAGGATGCGCCGGGCCAGCAGCACACCGCCCCAGGGGCTCCAGAGGCCATAGCGTACGCCATCGGTGGAAAGGGCGTGATTGCGCCGCCTGATCTCGTCCAGCGGAAGCGTTTCGGTGGCGGAATCCAGCCCTGCCGCTGTCAGCCGGGCCCGGTCGGTCCAGTCGCCCTCTTCGCGGCACAGGGCAAGCGCGCCGCAGGGGACATAGTGCCGCTCGCCCAGATCCATCCACAGATCGACCCAGGCATCGAAGGCCGCCCGTGCCATGGCCTGATACCCGGCCTCACCGGGATAGAAAGTGCGGATCAGCCGGTGCTCATCGGCGGAAGCCGCCGCCGCATGGCCGATTTCATGCTGTTCGAACAGCTCGACCTCGTGGCCGAGACGGGCGAGTGCCCAGGCCGTGCTGAGCCCATGGATGCCGCCACCGACAATGGCCACACGCATTATCGGCTCCTTGCCGGCAGGGCGACCGGCATCCTCTCTCGGGGCATTCGCGGCGGGATCATGGGGGCGATCTTCGGCAGGAAGGGCGGTACGGCCGAACGGCCGTTACGATAGCCGTACAATAGCGAGCCTTCGCCGGCCCTGTCGCGGGGCTTTTATTAAAATCACCGCCGGGCGGCGAGCAATTCACCAAGCTTTTCCGCCATTTCCTGAAACATCCCGTCCCAGTCGTCCCGGCGATGCTGGCGGAAGAGGCGCAGCGAGGCGTACCAGGGCGTGACTTCGCCGCCGAGGCCCCAGCGCCATTCCGGGACGGCCTTCAGCGCCACCCAGGCCGGTAGGCCAAGCGCGCCGGCCAGATGGGCCATCGCCGTATCGCTGGTGATGAGCAGATCGATCTGGCGCAGCAGCGCGGCGGTATCGGCAAAGGCATTGCCGTCGGCATCGACCCCGTCCGGCAAGTGCTCGACCGTCATGCCCTCCGGCAGGGTCTCCAGCTGCTCCAGCCCGTGGCGCTGCTGGAAGGCGATCAGGCGCACGCCATCCAGGCCGGCAAGCGGCGCTGCTGCTGCCAGCGGATAGGACCGTCCCTTGTCGATTTCCGCGTCCGGATTGCCTTGCCATACGAGGCCGACACGAAAGCCGGGGGAGGGTCCCAAAATACCGCTCCAACGGGCAAGCCGCGCCGGATCGGCGGTCAGATAACTGCGCGGCAGCGGCAAGGCGGCGGGGTCTGCGCTGAAATGCCGCGGGAGCGAAAGCAGGGGGATATAGCAGTCGGCTGGCGGGTGTGGGGAACTCAGCGGGTGCAGTATCAGTTTCTCCCGAAAGCCCCCCAGCAGCGCGACCATCCTGGGATCGCATACCAGGATCGGCCGGCAGCTGGCACGGCTTTCAAGCCACGGCACGAAACGCACAAACTGGATCAGATCGCCAAAGCCCTGCTCGGCCAGCACCAGTACGGTTTTACCCGATTCTCCTTGCCACTCCGGCAACTTGACCGGGGCCGGGCGGCTGTCGGGATCACCGAAGCGCCAGGCATAGTCCTGCCAGCCTTCGGTAAAGCGGCCCATTTGCAGGAGAGCCATGCCGCGGCTGTAACGGGCGGTGCTGTAGGTGGGCCGGGCCCGCAGCGCGGCATCGTAGGAGCCGAGCGCAAGGTCGGGCCGGCCGAGCGCCACCAGCATGCTGCCGCGGTTGAGGTGCGCCTCGGCAGAAGTGGGGTTGATGCGCAGGACATGGTCGTAAGCCGCCAGCGCCGCTTCGGGTCGGCCGAGATGGCGCAGGGCGTTGCCAAGTTTAAAGGCGGAGTCGGCGTCACCCTGTTGTTCGGCGAGCAGCGATTCGAGCACCGGGATCGCGTCTTGCCAGCGCCGCGCCTCCATCAGGGCGGTTGCCAGCGGGCGACGGGCCGCAGGGTTTTGGGCCGTTTCGGCCTGAAGCGCGGCAATGGCGGCCTCGCTCTCGGACCGGTTTTGCACGGCAGGGGAATGCGTGGACTGATTCACATTTCACCCCCTTGTCAAAGTCAGGAAATCGTATGCCAATCTGTCCTTTAGGATAGGTGATTAGAAGACAAATCGACCAAGGGGACGTGTTGACATGACAGCAACGGATGACCTCAGGGGGAGTTTGGTCTTACCGAACTATGCCGGACAATGGGAAAAGGACATCATCACCCGCGTCATGCGGATGATGGTGGGCGACATTGGTTTGCGCCTGGTATTCGGCCCGGGCGAAGAGGTTCTTCTCGGCAACAGCTATTGCGGCATCACAATGGCGCCGCCGCGCCTCAAGCGCCTTTTCCAGATGCTGTTCCAGCCGAGCCTCGCCTTCGGGGATGGCTATGTCAAAGGCGACTGGCGCCTGGTCGAAGGCGACCTTTATGAGCTTCTGGTGCTGCTGACGAGCCGCAGCCCGACCAAATTCATGCAGATGTACAATACGCTGGCGGATCTGCGCACGCCGGCCTTCCTGATGCGCCATCTGGTCATGCCGCTGCATGCGCGCCGCAACCTGCATGAACACTACAATCTGGACGCCGATTTTTATCATCGTTTCCTTGGCGAATCGATGACCTACTCCTGCGCTTTCTGGGAGCCGGGGACGGAGACGCTGGAACAGGCGCAGCTCAACAAGCTGAACAAGGTTGCCCAGCGCGCCCAGGTTCAGCCGGGTGACCGGGTGCTGGATATCGGGTGCGGCTGGGGCAGGCTCACCCGTTTTCTTGCCACCGACTACGGTGCCGATGCGCATGGCGTGACGGTGACGCCGGGCCAGTTCAAGGAAGCCCAGCGGGTGGCCGGCGAACTGCCCGAGGAGGTGCGCTCCCGCCTGCACTACCACCTCACCGACTATCGCGAGTACCGCAAGGACGAGACGGCGATCTTCGACAAGGTGGTGTCGGTCGGCATGTACGAGCATCTCGGACTCGGCCAGTACCGGCATTATTTCGATACCATCCGGCGGTATCTGGTGCCGGGCGGCCGTGCCGTCATCCACTCCATCGTACGGCCGAAGCCCGGCAAGACGGACGAGTGGATCCACCGCAACATCTTCCCCGGCGGTTACATTCCCGCCGTTTCGGAGATGATTGCTCCGGCGGAGAAGGCCGGCCTCGATATCGAGACCGTCTATGTGCATGAGGGTGAGAATTACCGCCGCACGCTGGAAGTCTGGCGCGAGCGTTTCCACCAGATCTGGCCGGAAATCCGCGGCGGTGCGCGCGATGACGAGTTCTTCCGCCTGTGGGACTTCTATCTGGCCGGCTCTGAATCGGCCTTCGTGCCGGAGGTCGCCAACATGGGCGTAGCGCATCTGGTGATCCGCAAGCCGCGTTACGACAGGTAACCCCGGTATCCGCTGTCGCGGGTAAAAAAGCCGGCCCGGATTTTCCGGGCCGGCTTTTTGTCAGGTGAGGCCCAGCAATGTGCTGACCAGCGCCATGGTCACCACCGAAAGCGCGGTCGAGACGAGGATGGCGGTGGAGGTGGCCGGCACCGCATCACCGCCATAGCGCGCGGCAAAGACATAGACATTGATGCCGGTGGGCATGGCCGCCATCAGTACGGCGGCACCCAGCCAGATGCCGGTAACCCCGAAGACATAGTGAGCGAGCAGCCACACCAGCAGCGGATGCATGATCTGCTTCAGCAGCACCATGATGCCGGCTTGCGGCAGCGAACCTGCAATACGGTACTGGGAGAGCGTGGCCCCCATGGCGAAGGCGGAGGCTGGCACGCCTGCGGAGCCGAGCTGGGAGGCCATGGTGGTGATGACATGGGGCAGGGTGATGCCGGTAAGGCTGACTGCCATGCCGCACACAAGCCCGATGAGGATGGGGTTGGTCGCCAGATCCTTGAGGACGGCACCGACCTGTGCGGCAATGCCGGCCCCGCTGCCATTGCGGAAGCTGACCAGCACGGTGACCAGCGAAAAATAGACCGCCGAATGCACTGAAATCAGCATGAAGACGGCGAGCGAAGCGTCCTTGCCAAGCGTTGCGATGATGAGGGGGATGCCCAGCAGCGCCGTGTTGGAAAAGGCGCTGGTCATGCCCATCAGGGCCTGTCCGTCGATCCTGAGGCCAAAGAAGCGCCGGCCGATGAACATGCCGACAAAGAAGGTGGCAAGGCCGCCGATATAGAAGGAGAGCATGAAGCCCCAGTCGATCTCCTTCGGCAGCCTGGCGCCGGAGAGGCTGGAGAAGAGCAATACCGGTACGGCAAAGGTGAAGCAGAAATTGGCAAGACCGGCGATGTGCTGCTCCTTGAACAGGCCAAAGCGCGCGGCAAGATAACCGAACAGTACCAGCCCGAAGACCGGCAGAATGATGTCGAGAACCATGGGCAGACTTTCGGCGGTGCCGGGGCGGGGCTCGCAATCGGGGCAGGAAACCTGCTACGATAGCTACCGGTCTTTTGGGCCAGTCTTTTGGGAATGCGTCAATGGTCGATAGCCGCCGCACCTCCGTCGGGTCCAGTGCCAGCGAAACCGGCAATGCTTCGCTCGCCGCCGGCGCTGCCGCACGCCGCTCCGGGGCGCCGTCCGATGCGCCGCGGCGCCATCGCGACCGTTTTCCCAGCCTGCAGGAACTGGCATCCCTGATGGTGGACGGCATTCTGCGCCTGCCGCAGCGCTATCGCCGCGGCATGTTCCTCGACGTTATTACCTGACGCAGCCGGCCTTTCTCCTACTTTGGTCTAGGGTTCTTTCATCCAATTGCCAGGCAGATGAGCCGGGCGGCCTTGGTTAGGCTTTTCCTGTACCCCGTCCGCCGTGCCCGGCGGCGTCCGGGGCAGGACCGCATCCCGCGCTAGAGCCAAGGTGACGCCCGATGAGCCCGATCCGCCTTCCCCATGTCATTTCCTCCGCCACCGCCAGATTGCCGCTGACGCCGCTGGCCGCCGGCGGGTCGCGGGCCAGCCTGCTGGTGGCAGCAGGCGCCGGACTTGCCGTTCTTGGTCTTGCCTGGGAAGCGCTGAAGGGCCTCGCCGCCCGGCTCGTGGGCATGAACATGGTGCGTGACGATGTGCTGTCGGCGTTCGCCTTGGCCCTGCTGGTTATCTGCCTTGGCTATTTTGGCTGGCAGGTCTGGGACCGTTTCCAGACCCGGCGGCTTTCTTCAGCCGAGCGCCGCCAGTTGGCGCAGATCGAGGCCGGTCTTTCCCGCGGCGAGTTCACCGCCTATTTCCAGCCGATCTACGACATGAAACGCGGGCGCGTGGTGGCAGCGGAAACGCTGGTACGCTGGATCGACAGCAGCGGCGCCGTGCGCTCCCCGGCCGAATTCATTCCGCTTCTGGAAAAAGCCGGGCGGCTGCATCGCGTCACCCGGCAGATGATTGCCGGCGCGGCGCAGGCTCTGCATTTCTGCGGTGCCGAAGGCGTGGATATCGCCATCTCGGTCAATGTCTCGGCGCAGGATCTGGAGAATATAGACCTTGTCGGTGAAATCGATCAGGCTTGCCGGCAGCTTGGTGTCGACCCGGCCCGCCTCAAGGTGGAGTTGACGGAGACACATTCGCTCCAGCGTATCGACCTTGCCCGCAAGGTGGCCGACGCGCTCGCCGCCCGCGGTATCAGTATCGTGCTGGACGATTTCGGTACCGGCTATGCCTCGCTGCATATACTCGATCTCCTGCCCTTCTCGCAGATCAAGCTCGACCGGTTCTTCGTCTCGCGCATCGCCGACGATCCGATTGCCCTTGCCATCGTCAAGACCAGCCTCAGCCTCGCGGCCTGTATGGGTGCCGAAGTGGTGGCCGAGGGGGTGGAGGACGCCGGTACGGCGGCCCATCTGGCGCAGATGGGCATCCGCTATGTGCAGGGCTTCCATCTCGGCAAGCCTATGCCGCTGCGCCAGTTCCTTCACGTCGCTTCCAGCCAGCGGCTGGCACTTGCCGGCTGAGAAGGTTCAGCCGCCGGCAGCCAGAATGGCGCTCAGCCCTTCCCTGTAGGTGGGGTATATCGGCTGCCAGCCGAGTTCAGTGCGGGCACGGGTGTTGGAGACGCGTCGATTGTCCTGCCAGAAGCTGAGTGCCATCTCGCTGAGGCTCGCCTCGTCAAAGGCAATCTCGGGCGGAGGCGCCATTTCCAGCAGCCCGGCGCCAAAAGCGATGACGTCGGCGTTGGGGGCCGGCTCATTGTCGGCAATGTTGTAGAGGCGTCCCGGCGGCGGCAGGGCCATGGCGGCCAGAACGGCAGCGGCAATATCCTCCACATGGATGCGGCTGAAGACGTGGCCGGGTTTGACGATTCGCCGGGCGGTGCCTTGCCGCAGCTGATCCAGCACACTGCGCCCCGGCCCATAGATGCCGGGCAGGCGGAAGATGTGTGGATCGAGCCCGCTTTGTTGCCATTCCCGTTCGCTTTCCAGCCGGCGGGCCGAGCGCGGGCTGCTGGGGGCCGGGGGCGTTTCCTCATCCACCCGGGCGCCGCCATGGTCACCATAAACGCCGGTGGTCGAGAGATACCCTGTCCAGAGCGCGCCCGCCCGCTCGCGCAGCTGCGTGCTGCATTCCGCCAGCAGCGGGTCGCAGAAACCGGGCGCTCCACCTGTTGCCGACGGCTCGGCCGGAGGGGCCGTCGCTATCAGGTGTGTGACACCGGCAAGCGCCGTATCGGCGGATGAAAATGGCCAGGAGAGCAGTTCCAGCCCGGCAAGGGCCGGATCATCGGTGAGGGAGCCCAGCTTCTCGCGGCGGCGCACGGTGCCTGCAACCTCAACGCCCTGCCGCAGCGCGGCTCGTGCGAGGGCCTTGCCGGTAAAGCCCATGCCGAATATCAGCAGTTTCATCTTTTGCCTTTTTTCGTCCCTTATGGACGGTCATGGTCGGGGCAGCTGATAGTCAGGTGCCACGCGCCGGTCCTTCGGCGCAACCATCCCGACCGTTCTTGTCGCCAATGCCGGCCGCTGTCGCGGCTTTCAGGAAATACCGGAACATGCGTCTTGCCCGCCAATCGCTTCTTGTCCTGACCGTTATGGCAGGCGGCCTGCCTGTGGCCGGCGCCCTGCTGCCGCACGGCGCAAGCGCGCAAGCGATCATTTCGGATCCGGAAACCTGTCGCCGCCGGGCAGAAGCAAGCCCGCAGCAGACCTTGCCGCTTGCCCGCGCGTGGGAAGAGGCCGGCGGCGGCAATGCGGCGCGGCACTGCATCGCCTATGCCCTCAGCCTCAGCGGCGACTGGAGCGGGGCTGCGCATATCTTCTCCTCGCTGGCTGACGAGATGAACGGCTTTTACCGCCAGCATCCGGACAGTGACCTTGCCGGCACCGTGGCGCCGCTCTACGGGCAGGCGGCGCAGGCCTGGTTGCAGGCGGATGAGCCGGAAAAGGCGCTGACGGCAATCGATGCCGCCCTCGCCATCACGCCGAAGGATGAGTCGCTGCACCTCGACCGGCTGGTCGCGCTTGGCAAGTCCGGTGACTATGAGGGAGCGGTGGGGGAGAGCGACAAGGTACTCGATCTCGACCCCAAATCCTCCGATGCCTGGCTCTACCGGGCGGGTGCCCTGCGTGAAATGGGCCTGCCGGACCAGGCGATGGACGCCATCGGCGAGGCGGCAAAGCTGAAGCCCGACGATCCGGCGATCCTGCTGGAACGCGGCTCCATCCGTCGGGCTCTGGGCGATGGCCCCGGAGCGCGGGAAGACTGGCAGAAGGTGCAGGATCTGGCGCCCGGCACGCCGGAGGCTACGCAGGCCGGCAAGAGCCTCTCCATGTTGCGCAAGGGCGGCTAAGGGCTTGATGCTCCTTTAGGTGTCTTTCGGGCGTGCCTGCCTTATTCTTTCGTATCGATATCCCTTCGCACATTTGAGTGTGCGGGCAAGAGCGGTCTTAGTGGCTGCTCATGAAGTCCCCTGTTTCCACTCCGCGACGTCTGGCGCCTGCACTCCTGCTGCTGGCGGCGAGCTTTGTCGTCCTCACTGTCGTTCAGTTTCGCCCGGACCCCAGGGTCGGGGCGGTGGCGGCTGTATTCATGCCGGGCACCTCTGGCCGCGATGCGCTGCTGAAGGTTGTGCAGGCAGGAGGGGAGGCGGTGCGTACCGGACGCGCCGACTTCATCATCATTGCCCGTCCGCAGGACGGTGAAAGTTTCGACACCTTGAAGCAGCGGCTTGCGGTTTCAGGTGCCTTGCTGGTCATCAACCCGCTCGCTCTTGCCGGATGCCTTGGCGAGGACGAGACGCGGCCTGGTTATGCCGCCTGAATGGCGCTGCGTTTGAGGAGGAGCCCATAATGCCGACGGATCTGCTCAGCCTGCGCCGTAAGGCGCACAGCATCATCATGATCATGCTGTGGTGCCATGTGCCACTGCTGCCGCTTATTCCATACTGGCACGGCGCCTCTGTCCTGCCTGTTGCTCTCATGACGCTTGCACTGTGCGTCGTTGCGACCGTGGCGACCCGGATTTGGGGAGCGGGTGAGACGTCCCAGACGGTTGCCGCGGTTGCCCTGGCCTGTATGCCGGCCATTATCGTTTACGCCTTGGCGGGTGATCCCTGGCAGATTGATGCCCACATGTATTTCTTCGCCGTGCTGGCGGTAACCGCGATCTACGCCGATGCGGTTACCGTGCTGGTGGCTGCTGCGGCGATTGCCGTTCACCATCTGGTGCTGAATTTCGTCATGCCGGCCTTTGTTTTCCCCGGGGGCGGGGATTTCATGCGCGTGGTCCTGCATGCTGTCGTGGTGGTTATTGAAACGGCCATTCTGTGCTGGACCTGCTTTACCCTCGCTCGGGCCCTTCGCTCCAGCGCTGATGCGCTTGATGCGGCCCGGCAGTCGATGAGCGAAGCTGAGAAAGCCAACGCCGAGACACGCCGCCTGCGGGAGGCAGCTGACGGGGAAAAGAAGGCCCTTCTGACCCACCTTTCGGAAGATCTGCAGAAGGCAGTTATGGCTGTCGCGGCAGAACTAGAACAGTCGATGGCGCAGTTGCATTCCAGCGCCGACGAGCTGACCAATCGCTCCAAAAACGCGGGTCAGGATGCGTTCCGCGTATCCGAGGCTTCCCATGCTGCAACCGGTGACGTCCAGCAGGTCGCCAGCGCTGCCGAGGAACTTTCCGCTTCGGTCGTCGAGATCACCCGTCAGATTGCCGCCACTTCGAACATCGCCCGTGGCGCCGTGAAGGCGCTGGAAGATGCCAGCGAGACCATGAACGGGCTCGATCGCACCACTCAGCGTGTGGGGGAAGCTGTTTCCCTCATCTCCACCATCGCCGAGCAGACCAATCTGCTGGCACTCAATGCCACCATTGAGGCGGCCCGCGCCGGAGAAGCTGGCAAGGGGTTTGCTGTTGTGGCCAGCGAGGTCAAGAGCCTTGCCGGCCAGACCGCCCGTGCAACGGAAGAGATCGGCGCGCTCATGGACGAGATCAAGGTCGTGGCAGGACAGGCGACAGCCGTCATCTCCACCATCTCGGACTCCATCGCGCGGGTGGATGAAAGTGTGGGGGGTATCGTTTCCGCGGCCGCCAAACAGGACGAGGCAACACGTGAGATCGCCCGCAATGTGCATAGTGCGGCCGATGGCACCGCCGAGGTCAATCGCACGATTACCGCGATCTCGGAGGCAACACAGGACACTGGTCGACAGGCGGAGTCTGTGCGGGATGCCAGCGATATGCTGACCCAGCAGTCGCGCATCCTGCGCGAGACGGTGGACGGTGTCGTTCAGCGACTGCGCGCCGCCTGACGGCCAAGCGGTAACTGCAAAAAGAAAAACGCCCGGAAGCATCAGCTTCCGGGCGTTTTTGTCTGTTCAGAAGTTAGGGCGATCAGGGAGTCTTGGGCTTCTCGTCCTTGTCCCTGCCATGGTGCGGCCGGTCATCAGCGGGCTCTTCAGCCAGCACCAGAACGGCACCGATATTCAGATGCGTCGCGACCGATACTCCGCTGTCGGCCATTTCATTGAAGCGAGCAGCCGAAGGGGCTGCTGCCATTGCGACATGCGACATGCGGGTTGTCGTTTCGGGTTCAAAATTAAGTGTAGCGACGCGAAACTGCCGGCCCGGCAAGGCGTCGTTTAGCGTCTGGCGTTCTTTTTCCGCCTTCGCATAAATCTCAGCCCGCAAGGACGCCCGGGCTTTTTCCATTTCCTCCGGCGTCGGCGTGAAATCGGTATTGGCAACGGCCACCTGCATGCCGGGCTTGCTGGCGGCAGTCGCCTTGTCGGCAAGGCCGCCGAGGGCGGATTCGGGCAGGCGGGCTTCGGCGACAGCAGACCAGCGCTCGAGGCCGGAAGCATCGGAATCGCGGTTGAACTGCACGAAGCGCCAGCCATCCTCGGGCTTGGCGAGGGTTTCGACCGCGGCCAGCATGCGGGCACGCGCATCGCCGGCTTCCGCGCCGGGGAACGCCGCATTGATGGAAACGGTAACGCGCGCCGTCGCGCTTTCCACCCAGCTTTCGGCGCTGAGGCTCAGCGTTACGCTGTCATCGTCATACTGGGCGCGGCTGACCTGGGCCATTGCTGCAGGTGCCAGGCTGAGCGTGGTCGCAGCCAGAGCGAGGGCAAAGGCGCCCTGCCGCAGCCGGGCGGCGGTCAGGTGCGGGAGGAGGGTGCTGGCAAGCTTCATGTCAGAAATCCAGATCCGCGTAATGTTTGGGAGGTGGGGTTCCTGCCAAGGATTCCTGCAAAAGCGGGCGGAAGCTGGGCCGTGATTTGACACGGGCGTACCAGTCCTTGGCGCCGGGGTGTTTTTCCCAGGGCACATCGCCCAGATAGTCGACACAGGAAAGATGCGCCGCGGCCGCCAGATCGGCAAAGCTCAGCTTGTCGCCGGCCAGCCAGTTGCGCCGGTCGGTGAGGAAGGCGATGTAATCGAGGTGGTAATGGATGTTCTGCCCGCCGGCGCGGATGGCGTCGGTGCGTGGAGTGCCGAGGCGCAGGTACCGCTTCAGCAGCTTTTCCCCCACCAGATTGTCGGTCACCTCGCGGGCGAATTTCTGCAGGAACCACACCATCAGGCGCCGGGTTTCGGCACGGTCGATGGCGGTCGGCCCCAGCATGTCGGGATCGGCCCGCGTTTCCTGCAGGAACTCGCAGATCACCTGCGCGTCGGCAATGGCCGCGCCGCCATCTTCCACCAGCACCGGCACTTCGCCGGCCGGGTTGATGGTCAGAAATTCGGTGCGCCGCTCCCAGGTCTTCTCGACCTTGAGCTCGGCCTCTATCCCCTTTTCGGCCAGTGCGAGGCGCACGAGCCGAGAGGCCGCATTGAGCGGGAAGTGAAAGAGCGTCGGCATAACCCCCCGGAAAGCCTCCAATTCCTTCGAGTCTGATTACTCGTCAGCATAGAGCGCCGTCCTACACCCGCGAAGGACAAAACACAAAGGGGGCACGTTGCCGCCCGGCCATGCACTGGAGAGGGGGAGGCTCAGAACCAGCGTTTGCGCCGGAGCCACCACAAGGTGGCAATGCCGGTTGCGATCATGAGCACGCAGACGGCGAGGAAGCCCCAATGCGACTGCGTGCCGGGCAGGCCGCCGACATTCATGCCGAAAACGCCGGTCAGCAGGGTGAGCGGGGCAAAGACCACGGTCACCACCGACAGGATGAAGAGATTGTGATTGCTCTCCTCGCCGATAAGGGCAGCAAGCTCGTCCTGCAGCACCTTGGCACGCTCATGCGCGGCGTCGACATCCTCAAGCTGGCGGGCGGCGTCATCCACCGTCTCGCGCAGATGCCGCAGATCGCCCTCGTCCAGCAGGCCGGCGGGCTGGCGGCTCAGCATTTGCGACAGGGCCCGGCGCTGGGGCACGATGTGGCGGCGAAGGCGCACGGCCTGCCGGCGGACGCGGCCGAGGCGGGCGCGCAGTTCGTCGGTGCGGCCGGCGAGCATCTCGTCCTCGATATCGTCCACACTGTCGGTCATCGCCGCGACCACCGGGTCGAGACTGTCGATCTGGTGTTCCAGCAGGCGGGTGAAAAGTTCGCCGGGGCTCACCGGCGGCTGGCCGCGCTCGATCTCGGTGCGCAGGCGCTTGACCGCCCGCATCGGCCGGCGGCGGATGCTGATGATCCGGGTCTTGTCGATCCAGAGCCTGAGCGAGCCCATTTCGGCCATGTCGCGGCCGAGGTCATACCTCAGGTCCGACAGCACGACGACGATGCCCTTGCCGTAGACCTGCCAGCTTGGGCGGGTCTCGTCCTCCAGCATGGCCTCGAGCGCATCCTCCTCGAGCCCGGAAAAACGCGAGAGCCAGCGGCGCGCCGGTTCGGCGCTGCGGTTGAGGTGAATCCATAAAAGGCCGCTCGCGCGCGGCGCGGGCGGCAGCAGTTCGGCGGTGGGCAGCAGCATTGCCTCTCCTTCGGCGCTGATCGCGAAGGCAAACAGCACGCCGTTGGAGTGATAATCGCCGCTGTGATCCTCTTCGATCAGCAGACGTTGCGTTTCCATCGTGCCGGGCACTATGCGCGCGCAGCATGACAGCGGCGTTACGCCGGCCGCTCCGCTTACCGGTTTTATGAAATTTATGTGTCCGTCACGAAAGGGAAACGCCGGGCTGATACCCCTTTCTGCGTGCATTGCACACGAGTGCAAAGCCGAGTGCAAAAAACCGAACCGACTGCAGAGAGGGAAGGGGATTGAGGATGCTGGAAACCCGACTTGGCCGGCTGGTGCGCCCGGCTCGTCGCGCACTGTGTGTTGCCGCTGTCGCCGCCGCATTTGCCGGCGCCGCCGCACATGCCGAGGAAATGACCGTCTCCGTCTGGGCGGGCGGTACCGGCGATGCCGACATGTATCGTATCGACGCCATCAAGATGGCGGCCGATATCCTGTCCCGGCAGGAAGCCATCAAGGGCCATGAGCTGAAGATCACCGTCGAGGGCAAGCCCTATACCGACTGGGACCAGTTCAAGCAGGCCGTCACGCTCGCCGGTCAGGCCGGCTCCGGGCCGAACATCGTGGTAACGGGCCATGAGGATATCGCGTCCTGGGCCCAGTCCGGCCTTATCGTACCGGTCGAGGATTACCTCGATCTCGACGCCTGGCCGATCAGCGACATCTATCCCAACCTGCTGAAGATCGCGTCCTTCAACGGCAAGATCTACGGCCTGCCGCAGGATGCCGAATCCCGCCCGCTGTTTGGCTGGATCCCGCACCTCAAGAAGATCGGCTACAGCGATAGCGACATCGCCGCCCTGCCGGGCCGCATCGAAAAGGGCGACTACACGCTCTATGACATGCTGAACGACGCCAGGAAGATGCAGGATGCCGGGCTGGTGCAGCCGGGTTACGGCTTCTATCCGCGCGTCTCCAACGGCCCCGACTACTGGCAGTTCTATGTGGCCTTCGGCGGCAAGATGCAGGACGAGAAGACCGGCCGTCTGGAGCTCGACAAGGCGGCGCTGGAGAAGATGTACCAGTTCTTCATCGATGCGGTGAAGATGGGCGTGACCCGCAAGAACCACATCGGTACCCCGTGGGACCAGTGGTACACCGAGGTCGCGACCGGCAAGGCCGGTTTCTGGGATGGCGGCACCTGGCACTATGCCCGCTACACCGGCAAGGAAGGCCTCAAGGACTTCTTCGGCTCGCTGATGTTCTCGCTGATCCCGGCCGGCGAGAAGGGCGGCGTTGCCAACACGCTCACCCACCCGCTGGTCTATCTGGTGACCAAGCAGAAGGATGAGCACCTGCAGGAAGTGGCCTCCCAGCTGGTGGCGATCGCTTCCGAGCCGCGCATCAATGCGCTGCATGCCATCAAGTCCGCCCATCTCGGCATCTCCCGGTCGGAAGCCCATATCGGCTTCTATGCCGACGACCGCTGGACGCGCGAAGCCACCGAGCGGTTGCTGCCGCATGCCGTCGCCATGCCCAACAACACCCATTTCGGCACCTACTGGGATGTGATGTGGAAGGGCCTGCAAACGGCATGGCAGGGCCAGAGCTCGGCCAGCGATGCCGTGAATGCTGTGGCCAGCGAACTGCAGGGCTCGCTGGGCGACGCCATCATCATCAACTGAGCCTCGGGAGCGGGCAGGGCCAGTGTATGTGGACACCGGTCCTGCCCCTTTTCCCGCATGCGCCGCAGGGAGGAATTGCCGATGGGCAGTTCACGCCGGCTGGGTCTTCTGTTTCTGGCACCGGCTTTTGTCATGGTGGTGCTGTTCTTTTTCGCTCCTACGGTGCTGACGGGCGTTTTTTCCTTCACCACCATGAGCACCTCGACCGGCATTTATGGCGGTGACTATTTCGTCTCCGAAGATGCGCTGCGCCGTCTGGCCAGCGAGGGTGAGGACCAACTGGCGCAGCAGTTGGCGGGCACCAGCTACAAGATCGACTCTGCCGGCATTGAGGCCGTGCGGGTGGGCGAAGGCGGGGCCGCGCTGGCGGACGAGATCGCCGCGACGCTCGCGGGGCAGCATTTTGCCGACCAGCGCGAGGCGGAACGGGCGATCAAGGATCTGAATTCCCGCCCGCGCTCCATCCGGGCCCTGAAGGCTGTTGTCGAACAGTTTCGCCGCTCGGTAGCCGGGGCGCGTTTTGCCGACAAGGCCGGGCTTTATGCCGCGGTGGAAGGCGCCGGGATTACGCTGGATGAGGCGCAGAAGGAGGCGCTTGCCGGGGCGAGCTGGTCCGGCTGGCACTGGACGGTGCAGAACTTCAAGCGCATGGCGACGACGCCGGACAATGCCCGCATCCTTATCAACACCATCCTTTATGTCGGGGTAACGCTGGCGCTCTTCCATGTCGGGTTCGCGCTGGTGATCGCCATCGCCAGCCATTACCTGTCCGAAACGGCGTCCGGTATCTTTCGCGGCATCTGGCTTTTGCCCCGCATCACTCCGTCAGTGCTGTTTGTGCTGCTGTGGAAGTGGCTTGCCTGGGATACCGGCTTTATCAGCCGCATCGCCGCCCTCTTCGGTGCCGCGCCGCGTAACTGGATGCTCGATACAGCGGCCCACGCCTGGGTCTTTGTTGTGCTGATCAACGGCTTTGTCGGCGCGTCGATGGGCATGCTCATCTTCTCCAGCGCCATCAAGGCCATCCCGGCACCGCTGTTCCATGCCGCCGAGGTGGATGGCGCCAGCCACTGGCAGCAGATCCGCTTCATCATCCTGCCGCAGCTGCGCTGGCCCATCCTGTTTGTCGCCTGTTACCAGACCCTGTCGCTGCTGGCCTCCTACGAGCAGATTCTGCTCTCCACCGATGGCGGTCCCGGCCGGGTGACGGAAGTGTGGTCGCTCGCCGCCTATCACAGCGCGCTGCAGAATTATGCCGGCAACCTGCTCTATGGCTACGGCGCCGCGCTTGCGCTGGTGCTGGTGGTCATCGGCGTCATCGCCTCCCTGCTTTTCCTGCGCCTCTTCCGCTTCAAAGAGCTGGTTACCCAGCCGCGCATCGAGATCTGAGGGAGGCGAGAGATGGAAAATCGCAAGAACCTTCGCCCGGCCTTCTGGCTGCTGGCCCTTTTGTCGCTGCCGCTCGTGTTGATGTACGGCTATCTGGTGCTCGATACCGTCAGCACCACGAAGCCCGGCGCCCTGCTGCCCGACCATTTTACCTTCCAGCACTGGCGCTTCCTGTGGGAGCGGGATGCGCAGGGCGTCAGCATCTGGTCGGTCACGCTCAACAGCGTGATCTTTGCCGGCAGCGTCACCCTCATTGCCCTCAGCCTGTCGCTGACGGCGGGGTATGCACTCTCCCGGCTCAACATTCCGTTCCGTCGCCACCTGTTGGCGATGGTGCTTGTGCTGCATGCCTTCCCGTCGGTCACGCTGCTGGTCGCCATCTTCATCGTGCTGCAGATGATCGGGCTCTATAACACCCTCATCGGCGTCATCCTTGTCTTTGCCGCCCTGCAACTGCCGCTCGGCATCTGGCTGATGAAGGGCTTTTATGACGGGGTGCCGTGGGAAATCGAGATGGCCGGCCTGCAGGACGGGGCGAGCCGTTTCACGGTCTGGTGGCGGCTGGTGCTGCCGCAGATCAGGCCGGCCATCGCCGCCGTCGGCGTCTTCGTCTTCATCACCGGCTGGGCGGAATATGTGACGCCGCAGGTGCTTGCCCCGTCGGGCAACACCCAGGTGCTGTCGCTCTATCTGGCCGGTCTCATCTCCAATGACCAGCATTTCGACTTCGCACTCTTCAAGTCGGTCGGGCTGTTCTACATCGCGCCGGTGCTGGTGTTTTATGCCTTCACCCACAAGGCGCTCATGTCCATCTATGGCGGAGGCACGAAGGGCTGATGCGTATCCTGCTTGATCGATTCACCAAGCGTTTCGGCGACACCACCGTCATCGAGGATATGACGCTGGAAGTGGCCGACGGTGAAATGCTGGCCCTGCTCGGCCCCTCCGGCTGCGGCAAGTCCACCACGCTGTTTTCCATCTGCGGGCTGCACCGGGTGGATGGCGGGCGTGTTCTGTTCGGCGACCGGGACGTATCCGGACTGCCGGCGCAGGAGCGCAATGTCGGTGTCGTCTTCCAGTCCTATGCGCTCTATCCACATCTGACGGTGGCGGAGAATATCGGCTTTCCGCTGCGTGTCCGCCACGAGGCGGCCGATGCCATCCGCCGGCAGGTGGGGGAAATGGCGGAGCTGTTGCAGATCGAAAACCTGCTGGCGCGTCGGCCCGCAGCCCTTTCCGGCGGCCAGCAGCAACGTGTGGCGCTTGCCCGGGCGCTGATCCGGCGCCCCGAGGTGCTGCTGCTGGACGAGCCGCTGGCCAATCTCGATGCCAAGCTCAGGCTGGAGATGCGCTCGGAAATCCGCCGACTGCAGCGCGAGACGGGCACAACCGCCATCCTGGTGACCCATGATCAGGTGGAGGCGATGAGCATGTGCGATCGCATCGCCCTGATGCGGGGCGGCAAGATCGTGCAGATCGGTCAGCCGGAGGAGCTTTATGCCAATCCGGTCAGCGATTTCGCCGCCGGTTTTCTCGGCAACCCGCCGATCAGTTTTGTTGACGGTCTGCTGTCCGCCGGGCGCTTTACCAGCAAGGGTGGCTGGCAGGTCGCGCTGCCCACCGGCGCAATGGCCGCCGAAGAGCCGATCCGGATCGGCATCCGTCCGGAATATCTCCAGCCCGAAGTCAGCGGCCCGGCTGTGCCCGTCAGCGGACGCATCAGTTTTGTCGAGCGACAGGGGCGCGAAAACCTCTACGATCTGACGCTAACCGATGGCAGCGTGCTGCGGTCGGTGCAGCCCGCACGTGACGATGTGCGGCCGGGTGACGATGTCATCTGGCAGCTGCGTGCCGACCGGGTGCTGATGTTCGACCAGACGGGGAGCAGGCTTTGAGTCTCGAGGTGTGCGCCGGTTTTACCCGGCGTTTCGGCTGGCCTGCCCGTCCCGAGCGGCCCTTCGCCATCGGCCATCGTGGCGCCAGCGCTCATCGGCCGGAAAACACGCTGGCGGCCTTCAAGGCAGCCAGCGAGCTTGGCGCCGAAATGTGGGAGCTTGATGTCCGGCTGACCGCCGACGGGGTGCCCGTTGTCAGCCACGATGGCGATCTCGCCCGCCGCTTTGGCGTGGAGGGGCAGATCGCGGCGCTGACGGCGGCAGAGGTAGCAGCGCTTACCAGAGGCGAGGTGCCGACCTTTGCCGAAGCGGTCGATCTGGCGCTGGAACTGGGCGCCGGCCTTTATGTCGAGATCAAAGCCGATGGCGCCGGTCTCATGGCCTGGCAAATCCTGAAGGAAAAGGGGCTGCGTTTTGCCGCCTTCGGCTCCTTCCGCCCGCATCATGTGCGCGAGCTGCACGAGGCCGGGTGCGATTACCCGCTGAGCGTGCTGGTGCCGGTGGGCGCCGACCCGTTTGCGTTGGCTGAGGAAGCTGCGGCAGGCGCCATCCATCTGTGCTGGGAGCGGGCGAGCGATACGCCCCAGCATCTGGTGACGCCGGCGCTTCTGGCGCGTGCCGAAGCGTCGGGGCTGGCGGTGGTGCTCTGGCACGAGGAGCGGCCTGCCGTCATCGCCGATCTGGTGAAATTGCCGGTGCTCGCCATCTGTTCCGACCGGCCCGAGATGCTGGCGCCCTGGCAGGCTATGGCAGAGCTGCCGGTTGCTCCTTGCTGTCACCGTGGCGCCAATCGTTTTGCTCCCGAAAATACGCTTGAAGCGGCGCGCATCTGCTTCGATTTCGGGATGGAGTTCGTTGAGCTGGATGTGACGGAGAGCGCCGATGGTGTTGCCGTCGTCATTCACGACCAGACTGTCGACCGCACCACGAATGGCAGCGGTGCCGTGGCAGACCTTACCTGGGCAGAGCTTTCCGCCCTGGATGCCGGCAGCTGGTTTTCGCCGCACTTTACCGGTGCGCGCCTGCCGCGCCTTGAGGATATGCTGGCGCTGGCGAAGAGTTACGGCCGCCAGCTCTATATCGAGCTGAAATTTATCGCCCCGGAGCTGGTGCTGAAGCTGGTAACCGAGGCCGGCATGCTGGAGCGCTGTATTTTCTGGAGCCCGAATCTGGCCCGGCTGCTCGCTCTTGCCGCGCTGTCGCCGGGCGTGCGCATCATGAAGCGCCGGCGGGATGCCGAAAGTCTTGAGGCGCTGTTCGAGACGGCGCCGCCGGCGGTCGTGGAGTTCGATCCGCGGTATGACGATGTCGGTGAAATGGCTGGGTGCCAGGCGCTGGGCGCCAAAGCCATGGCGCTTTATTTCGGCGCCGATCCGGCCACTTTCCAGCAACTGCTGCGCACGCGGCCGGACCTGATGAACATCGACCGGATGGATATCTTCAAAAAGGCCTATGCCGCGATCAGGGCCGATCTTGTTGCATAAGATGGTCCCCTGATGAGCGATCAGCAACGAGCGCGCACAAGGCCGGTTACTTCTGTCGATGTTGCCCGGCTTGCAGGCGTGTCGCGCTCTGCCGTCTCCCGCACCTTCACGCCCGGTGCCAGCGTGGCTCCGGCAACACGGGAGCGGGTTTACGCCGCCGCGCGTACGCTGGGCTACCGCGTCAATTCGCTGGCGCGCAGCCTCATCAACCAGCGCTCCGACCTTGTCGGGGTGGTGGTGACCAACATGGATAATCCCTTCCGCGCCCGCCAGGTGGAGGCGCTGACCCTTGCGCTGATGCAGCGCAATCTGCGGCCGGTGCTGCTGGTAGTCTCCGGCGCGGGATCGGTAGAGCAGGTCATCGACCAGCTGCTGCAATATTCCGTCTCCGGCGTCATCATCACCTCGGACGCCCCGCCCGGCAAAATCTGCGATGAATGCGCCCGCCACGGCGTGCCCATTGTACTGGTCAACAAGGGCGACGAGCTGCCACTGGTTGACCGGGTGGTGAGCGATGTCGAGGCGGCTGGCCGCATGGCGGCGGATGTGCTGCTGGAAGGCGGTTGCCGACGTCCGGCCGTTCTGGCCTCCGGCACCCGCTCCTATACCGGGCAGCAGCGGATGAAGGCCTTTCTCCGGCGCTGTGAGGAGCGGGGGCAGCCCGCCCGCCATCTCGATATTGCCGTCAATGACCATGCCTGCGGTCTTGTCGCTGCCGGGACCGTGGCGCCGCAGATTGCGGCAGGTGGCGGACCGGACGGCATCTTCTGCGTCAGTGACTACCTGGCGCTCGGCCTGCTGGGGGGCCTGCGTCAGGCCGGCATTACGGTGCCGGGGGCGGTGCAGGTTGTAGGGCACGACAATATCGCCCAGGCGGCGTGGCCGGAATTCAACCTCACTACCTTCGATCAGCCGGTAGCACTGCAGGCCGAGCAGGTGCTGGATTTGTTGCAGGCCCGTATCGAAGAGCCGGATCGTCCCGCCGTGCTTCTGCCAACCCCGGTGAGCTTCATCCGCCGCGGGACGACGCTCAGCGCCGGATAAAACCTGCCTCTGGTGCCTCGTCGCCTTCGGGTGGGGCGGCGCGCATATGCTTCTTGAGCTTCAGATAGTCTGTCAGGCGCCGGCCGGGCTGGTCGGGATAGCGCTCCTCAAGAAAGATCATCTCCTGCACGCGGTCGAGGCGAAAGGAGCGGAAATCCTGCCGCAGCTCGCACCAGCCCACCGCAATCCACAGCGGCGGGAAGAAGGCGAGCGATTGCGGCCAGATCACCCGCTCGCTCGCCTGATCCTGCCGGTCGGTATAGAGAAGCCGCACCTTGCGCTGGTCACGCACCGCGCGGCGCAGGCGCGCCACATCGAAGCGCGGGGCAGGCGGCGCCGCCCAACTGCTTGATGGCGCAAGCAAAGCCATGCTACGAATACGCGGACGCAGCGCATCGGTGACGACCGCCTCGATCTTCGCCAGCACGTCCCCAGCCGCCCGGCCCAGTTCCGGATCGGCATGGGTCTGGACGATGCGCGCACCCAGTACCAACGCTTCGATTTCATCTTCCGTGAACATGAGCGCCGGCAGGTCATAGCCGTCGCGCAGCACATAACCGACCCCAGCCTCACCATAAACCGGCACGCGCTGCGCCTGCAGCGCGGCAATGTCGCGATAGATGGTGCGCTCGCTCACCTCCAGCTCCGCCGACAGGATGGCGGCCGTCACCGGCTGCTCGCGATGCCGGCGCAGGCACTGGATGAGTTCGAACAGGCGGTCGGCGCGGCGCATGAGAAAAAAGCCCGGGGCTGGAACAGGAGAAGAACGCTCCTGACAGGATGCTGTCAGGAGGAGTGTGAGACAAGGTTTGTCTGTGGGGGCCGTTGCCGTGGTTCCCGAGCAGTATTCTGGAGGGAGATGCGATCATGATCATGCTGAGCCAGTCCGACCGGTCGCCCCGCCTGCCGAGCGCATCCCCCTTCTGCCTCAAGCTGGAGAGCTGGCTGCGCCTTGCCGGCCTGCCTTACACGCTCATGGAAGCCCACGAGCATCAGGGGTCGTCCAAGCGTGCCCTGCCGCGCGTCATTTCCGAGTCCGGCCGCACCATGGAAGGGCTGCGCCGGGTGATGCTGCATGTCCGCACCGAAGCGCGCACGGATCCGGATTCGTGGCTGTCGACGGATGAGCGGGTGTTTTCGCAGGCCGTTGGCCATCTCTATTCCGACTGGCTGGTGCCGGCGATGGTGTGGCTCGGCTGGGTGCAGGAGGAAAGCTGGCCTGGCCTGCGCGCCATCTGCCTGTCGCAGGAGGGTGACAGCCTGCCGGCGCCGGCCGATCCGCTGCGCGACCATCTGAAACTGCGTATCGACGAACTCGCCTTGCGTGAAAGTGAGCGCGAGAAGGTGGAAGAGCTGGTGCTGCGCGAGATCGAGTCCCTGGCAGATTTCCTTGGCAGCAAGCCCTTCTTCTTCGGCGATCAGCCCTCCTCGGTCGACTGCACGCTGTTTGCCCTGATGGTGGTCAGTGCTTCCGCGCCGGCCGAAAGCCCGGTGGCGCAGTTTGCCCAGAGCAGCTACCGCATCGGCGATTATGTGCGCCGCATGATCACCCGGCTCTACCCGGAAATGCAGACCCAGGCCGCCGCCTGAACCTTGTTTGATGGAGGCGACTCGAGGCGGCGTGGCATCACGCTGCCTCGATCCTTTTGAGCTGCTGGCAAGGGCGCGGTTTTTATGGGCCGGCATCGCTTCGAAACGACCTGCCTTCGGGCCGATTCTCCCCGTCGCCGGGATCCCCAAAGCCGGGCCCTGTCAAACGGATATTTCTGTCGACACTGACACGAGATTTGGTACGATTTTCTACTGTCGCACCTACATCTGGTCCGCATCAGGGGATTTTTCGGCTGGAAATGTCGGGTGGCGATACAGGGCGCCGTTTCGGCGCCGGGTTCAACCAACGATATTGCCGTTCCCCTTTCCGGGCAGCGGCGCTGCGACAAGCGCGGCAACAAGGCAGAACGTGCCGTCTGGCGCCGGGCTGGATACCGCGCTTTGCCGGCACTTTGATGAATCAACCGGGGCCGCAGCCCGAGCGCCAGAGATGTGAGGCGCCGGCGGGACCCGTGGCAGAAGGGTCAGGAAGGCAATGGAAGGTTCGATCTTCGACGTGGTGCAGGTGGAGCGCGGCAGCAAGGTCAAGGTCGACTACAGCCGCGACAGCCTGCTGACCGAGTTCGGCAAGGCGACGCTGACAGACCGTTACCTGATGCCGGGCGAATCCTATCAGGACCTGTTTGCCCGCGTGGCGAGCTACTATGCCGACCCGGGCGATGCCGGCCACGCGCAGCGCCTTTACGACTACATCTCCAAACTCTGGTTCATGCCGGCAACGCCGGTGCTCTCCAATGGCGGTACCGATCGCGGCCTGCCCATCTCCTGCTTCCTCAACGAGGCCAGTGACAGCCTCGGTGCCATCATGGATTTGTGGACAGAGAATGTGTGGCTGGCGGCTCGCGGCGGCGGCATCGGCTCCTATTGGGGCAATCTGCGCTCCATCGGCGAGAAGGTCGGTGGCAACGGCAAGACCTCGGGCATCGTGCCCTTCATCCGCGTGCAGGATTCGCTCACCCTCGCCATCAGTCAGGGGTCGCTGCGCCGGGGGTCGGCCGCCGTCTATCTGCCGATCTGGCATCCGGAGATCGAGGAATTCATCGAACTGCGCCGCCCGACCGGCGGTGACCCCAACCGCAAGGCGCTCAACCTGCACCACGGTGTCGTCATCACCGACGATTTCATGCGCGCGGTGGAGGCCGATGCCGAATGGCACCTGCGCAGCCCGCGCGACAATTCCGTGCAGGCCACCGTTTCCGCCCGTGCACTCTGGATTCGCCTGCTGACGGCCCGTGTCGAGACCGGCGAGCCTTACCTGCTCTTCATCGACCATGTGAACAAGGCCGCCCCGCAGCACCAGAAGCTCGCCGGCCTTGAAGTGAAGATGTCGAACCTGTGCTCCGAGATCACGCTGCCGACCGGCCGTGATCATCACGGGCGTGACCGTACCGCCGTGTGCTGCCTCAGCTCGCTCAATCTCGAGACCTTCCTCGAGTGGCAGGATGACCCCAACATTGTCGAAGACATCATGCGCTTCCTCGACAATGTGCTGACGGACTTCATCAACAAGGCGCCGGATACCATGGCGCGTGCCCGTTATTCGGCGATGCGCGAGCGCTCGGTCGGTCTGGGCGTCATGGGTTTCCACTCCTTCCTGCAGAGCCAGATGGTGCCGCTGGAAAGCGTGATGGCGCGGGTGTGGAACAAGCGCATCTTCGCCCATATCAAGCGCCAGGCGGATGCCGCCTCGGTCAAGCTGGCCCATGAACGGGGACCGTGCCCGGATGCGGAGGAATACGGCATCATGGAGCGCTTCTCCAACAAGATCGCCATCGCGCCGACGGCCTCGATCTCCATCATCACTGGCGGTGCCTCACCGGGCATCGAGCCGGTGGCGGCCAACAGCTTCACCCACAAGACGCTGTCGGGCAGCTTCAATGTCCGCAACAAGTACTTGAAGCAGCTGCTGGTCGAACGGGATCAGGATACAGACGACGTCTGGTCTTCCATCACCACCCGGCAGGGTTCGGTGCAGCATCTCGACTTCCTCACGCCGGACGAGAAGGACGTTTTCAAGACCGCTTTCGAACTCGACCAGCGCTGGCTCATCGAGCATGCGGCCGATCGCACGCCCTTTATCTGCCAGTCGCAGTCGCTCAACATCTTCCTGCCCGGGGACGTGCATAAGCGCGACCTGCACCAGGTGCATTTCCAGGCCTGGAAGAAGGGTATCAAGAGCCTCTATTACTGCCGCTCTATGTCGATCCAGCGTGCCGAAAGCAAAGCCTCTTCGGAGCTCAATTACGAAAAGCCGAAGGCCGAAACGCCGGCTGAGCGGGTCGATTATGAAGAGTGCCTGAGCTGCCAGTAAGCCCGGGCTCCCGGGTCTGAAAAAGAAAAGGCGCCGCAAATCTGCGGCGCCTTTTCTTTTTGGGGGCAGCGGACCGTCAGAGCCAGCCGGCATCCGCCACCGGCGGATGCTTGCCGAGGATGATCATGCCCAGCACATCATCCTGCGTAACATCTTCGGTGCGCACCGTGCCCACCAGCTGGCCGTTCTTCATCACCGACAGCCGGTCGGCAAGGTCGAAGACGTCATGCATGTCGTGGCTGATAAGGAAGATGCCCAGCCCCTCGCGCTTAAGCTGCTGGATCAGCTCGGCGACCATGCGGGTTTCCTGCACGCCGAGCGCCGCCGTCGGCTCGTCCATAATTAGTATGCGCGCATTGAAATGGACGGCGCGGGCGATGGCGACCGACTGGCGCTGGCCGCCGGAGAGGGCGGAAACCGGCTCGTGAAAGCGGGTGAAGTTGGGGTTGAGGCGGTTCATCACCTTGCGGGTGGCGGATTCCATCGCCGCATCGTCCAGCAGCCCGTCCCAGCGCACCAACTCACGGCCGAGGAACAGGTTGGCTGCCGCGTCGAGGTTATCGGCAAGGGCAAGGTTCTGGTAAATCGTCTCGATCTTGTGCCGGCGCGCTTCGCGCGAGCTGGCAAGATGCACCGGTTTGCCATCCAGCAGGATCTGCCCGCTGTCGGCCCGGTAGGCACCGGAGAGAATCTTGATGAGGGTGGATTTGCCGGCGCCGTTGTGGCCGAGCAGGCCGACCACTTCGCCGGGAAAGAGGTTGAGGCTGACATCATCGACCGCCTTCACGCCGCCGAAGGCGATGGAGATGTCGCGCATCTCCACAAGCGGCGTGATCCCGGCGGGACGGGGAAGAGGGGAATGGCCGCTGCCGGCATGGTTGCTCATAATGGGGCTCCGGGCGGTCAGGTGCGGCGGTGGCGCTGGTAGACCTGGTCGATCCAGACCGCCAGGACCAGCACGGCGCCGATGATGATGTTTTGCAGCGAGGTATCGAGCCCGAGCAGTGCCATGCCGCTCTGCAGGCTCTGGATGATGATGGCGCCGAGGAGGGCGCCATAGACGGTGCCCACACAGCCAGCAAGCGAACTGCCACCGATGACCGCTGCCGCGATGACACGCAGCTCGTCCAGCGTGCCGATGTCATTGTTGGCCGATTGCAGGCGGGCCGAAGCGATGGAGGCCGAGAGGCCGCACAGCGCTCCCATCAGCACGAACACCCAGAAGGTGATGGCGCGCGTGTCGACGCCGGCACGCTCGGCCGCCTCCATGTTGCCACCCATGGCAAAGACGTAGCGGCCGAAACGGGTGCGTCTCAGCAAAACGGAGACGATGAAGGCGGCAATGATGACGATGACCACCGGAATGGCGAGGCCGTGGGCGATTTGCAGGCCTTCGGGCGGAATGACGAGGCCTTTGGCCTTTGCGATGCGCTCTACCGCGATCTGCGGCAGGTTGTAGGCATTGACGGTCGCAACAAACCCCAGCACCACCACGATCAGGGCGCCGGCCGTCAGGAATTCGGCCCAGACCGGCTTGACCGGGAAGTTGAAGGCGATCCGGCGTCGGCGGGCGATGAGGGTGGTTGCGACGATGCCGGCAGAGACGACGAAACCGGCAATCCAGCTCCAGAACGCACCAAGCGTTCCTTCGATGCCACCGCCCAGCAGGATGAAGATCTGGTCGAGCGGGGCAACGGTGCGCCCCTGGGTCACCCACCAGGCCGCGCCGCGCCAGATGAGCAGACCGCCAAGCGTGACGATGAAGGAGGGGACACCCAGATAGCCGATGATGGTGCCGTTGAGCGCGCCGATAACGGCACCGATCAGCACGCCGGCAAGGGCGGTCAGAATCCAGATGGCGGGATGGCCAAGCCCCAGCCACTGCGGCAGCCAGTCGGTCTGGATGACACCCATGACCATGGCGGTCACGCCGAGAATGGAGCCGACCGAGAGGTCGATATTGCGGGTGATGATCACCAGCACCATGCCGGCCGCCATGACGGCCACGGAAGCGGTCTGGACTGAAAGGTTGAAGAGATTGCGCGGCGTCAAAAAGCGCCCGTCCGCCAGCAGGTCGATGCCGACCCAGATCACGATGAGGGTCGCCACCATGCCGAGCATGCGGCTGTCCACCTCCAGTTTGCGGAGGAATGAATTGAGGGCATCCATGGGCGGGGGAAATCCGGAAATGTTCGGGTGATGACCTCTCCTGATCGGAAGAGGTGAGTTTGCCAGCTGAAAAAGGCCGGCGGTCGCGAGGAATGCGGCCGCCGGCCGTCAGTGGAACTCCGGTTTGCCGGTCAGGCTGGCCGGATCAGTTGCAGGCCGCGACCTTGCCGGCCGGCACGCCCTGGCACAGCACGTCCTTGGTAATCCAGCCGGCCTTCACGACCACGTCCAGATTGTCCTTGGTAATGGCCACCGGGGTCAGGAACTGGGCGTTGAGCGCAGTCCCGCCCGGGCTCTTCCAGGTCTGGGTGCCGGGGACGTCGGCCATCTTCTTGCCATCGGCAAGGGCGAGGGCGATTTCTGCTGCCTTGGCGCCGAGATTGCGGGCGTCCTTCCACACGGAAACCGTCTGGGTACCGAGGGCGATGCGGTTGAGTGCGGCCTGGTCGCCATCCTGTCCGGAGATCGGGATGCCGGCCATGCCCTGGGCCGTCAAAGCGGCAACGGCGCCGCCGGCGGTGCCGTCATTGGAGGCGACGACAGCATCGACCTTGTTGTCGTTCTTGGTCAGGATCTGCTCCATGTTGCGCTGGGCAACGGCGGGCAGCCAGTTTTCGGTGTACATCTCGCCGACATTCTTGATGGCGCCGCTGTCGATGGCAGCTTTCAGCACTTCCAGCTGGCCTTCATGCAGGAAGTCGGCATTGGGGTCGGTCGGCGAACCCTTGATGAAGACGTAGTTGCCCTTCGGCGCCTGGGCGAAGACGGCCTTGGCCTGCAGGCGGCCGACTTCCTTGTTGTCGAAGGTCAAGTAATAAGCGCTCTTATTTTCAATGAGGCGATCATAACCAACGACCGGAATGCCCTCATTGGCGGCGGCGTCGATGGCCGGGCTGATGGAGGACGCGTCCTGCGCCAGAACGATCAGCGCATTGGCGCCGCGCGAAATCAGGCTCTCGATGTCGGAGAGCTGCTTGGACGGGTTGCTCTGGGCGTCGGCGCTCAGATAAGTGCCGCCAGCGGCCTCGATCACTTTCTTGATGGCGGCTTCGTCGGTCTTCCAGCGCTCTTCCTGGAAATTGGACCAGCTGACGCCGATCACCTTGCCAGCAGCGTGGGCGGCCGGTGCTGTAACGGCGCCAGCCAGAACGAGCGCAGCGCCAAGCGTTGCGACGGATCGCTTGTTCATGGTGTCTCCTCCAGACGGGGCGGTTTGTCCGCCTCCTGATGTGATTCCATCACCGGCAGGGTCGCCGGGTGGTTATTTATTTCGACACGTGAAAAATTTCATTTCCATAGCCCGGCGTCAAGAGCCTTGCCGGCCCTCGCCAGCAGAATCCCGGGACCCGCTGAACGGGCCGAGTCAGTGAGCGTCGATGAAGATTAAATCTTTGTATGGAGTGAAAGTCCGGAGTACGTTTTAAGAATAAAGATGTTTTCCAGACAGTTTCATACAGGGAGTGAATTTATATAATACGAAATGCATAAAAAAAATACGTCATGGCTATTTTTATTCCGTACAATCTATTTATGATTTCAGAAAAAAATGAAAATTCCTTTCTTTTCATATCTTTACACGGCTGCGGGCGAGGACTTGTGTCTTTCTTGACTGTATCGAGACAAGACGGGGTGTCCGATTATGCGGCTGAACGATGTAAAACTCGGGAACCAGATTGTTGCGCTGCTCTTCATGCCGGTTCTGACCATGCTCATTTTTTGCGGCATGAAAGAAATATCGGTCTGGGAGGAAGCCAGCTCGATGGGCTCCTTCCAGCAAATCAGCACCCTGGTCAAACCGTTGAGCGACAGCGTGCATGCCTTGCAGCTCGAGCGCGGCAATTCTGCAGGCTTTCTGGGCGCCAAGGGGACGGGCCCCTTCGTTGACCGTCTTTCGGCACAGCGCCCGGTAACGGACACGGCGCTCGCCGCACTGGCGGTCACCAGCGCCGGCCTGAAGGGACGTTTGCCGACTGCCGTTGAAACTTTGCGGACAAAGGCAGAAGCCGATCTGGCCCGCCTGCAGGAGGTACGCGCCGCCGTCAGCGGTCTTACGATAAAAACCCCCGATATGGTGGCGTTCTATAGCGGTGCGGTACGGGACCTGCTGGAGACGATGCACGAGATTACAGCCGTTGCCGCCTCAGCTGATCTCGCAATACAGGGGGTCGTGCTGTTCGACTTCCTGCAAGCCAAGGAGCGAGCAGGGCTGGAGCGGGCTCTTGGCTCCAACGGCCTTGCGGGCGGATTTACCCCGGCAAGCCATCAAACCTTCCTGCGCCTTGGTGCGGAGCAACAGGCATTGCTGGAGGATTTTTCGGCCAACGCCTCTTCCGGGCAGATTGCCTATCTCTCCCGGTTCATTCCGCCGCCGGTCCAGGCTGAATACAGCTCCATGCGGGAAGCGGTTGCGGCCTATGGCTATGGCGGTGAGCCTCCGTTTGCACCGGACAAATGGTTTGATGCCGCAACGCGCCGTATCGAGGGCATGAAGGCCATTGAAGACCAGCTGAACAGCGATTTTTCCAGTCGTACCGATCAGAAGGCGGCCTCCGCCTGGTGGCTGTTCGTTCTGTTTTCCGGCGTCACTCTTCTGGCGCTCGCGGTGGCAGGGGTCATCGGTTTCATCGTGCTGACGCGCCTGCTCGCAGCCTTCCGCGATCTGAGTCAGGGCATGGTAAGACTTTCCCGCCGGGATTATGAGGTGCGTTTCAACCACCTGAGGGGCAAGAACGAAGTGGGCAGCATGGCTGCCACTCTCGCCGACTTCCGGGATGCCATGCAGCATGCGGACAAGCTGGCTGCCGAGGCTGCAGTCGCGCAGGAGGCTCAGCTGAAGCGGGCTGCTGTTCTCAAGGAATTGACGGACAGCTTCTCCGGAATGATGGAGGCCCTTGCCGGGGATGTTGCCGCCGCAGCCACCCAGATGTCTGCGACGGCGGAGGAGATGGCCCGTACCGCCGATGTCAGCAGCGAGCAGGCAGAGGCCGTGGCAACGGCGGCGGAAGAAACGTCCGGCAACGTGTCTCAGGTTTCGGCAGCGACGGAAGAGCTCAATACCTCGATTGCCGAAATCGCCCGGCAGAGTTCGGAGCAGGCCGCCATCGGCCGGGCCGTCGCTGCGGCAGCGACCGATACAGACCGCGAAATCAACCAGCTTTCCGAGGATGCCCAGGCGATCAGTTCGGTCGTGGAGCTGATTTCCGCCATTGCCGAGCAGACCAATCTTCTCGCCCTCAATGCCACGATCGAAGCGGCCCGGGCCGGTGAGGCCGGCAAGGGCTTTGCCGTGGTGGCGCAGGAGGTCAAGGCCCTGGCAACCCAGACGGCCCGGGCGACCGAACAGATCACCGACCGGATCGGCGCCATGCAGAACCAGACGCGGACGACCGTCAACGCCATCGGTGCCGTCAGCGCGCAGATCGTGCGGATCAATGAGCTCAGCAATGCCGCAGCATCAGCCGTCCAGGAGCAAGGAGCTGCCACGTCGGAAATCGCCCGCAACGTCCAGCATGCCGTCGATGCCGTGCGGCAGATTACGCAGCGGATGAGTGGCGTGCGGGATGGCGTTGCCGACAGCCGTGTTTCAGCGGGGGCCTTGCTGGATGCCGCCCGCTCGCTCTCCCAGGCTGCGGAGAAGCTGGATGGAGAGGTTGGGGGCTTTATCGCGCAGGTTCGCGCGGCCTGAGCGGGGTTGGGGCCGGCGGAGGGAGGCCTTCAGGCGGGCTATCCTCTGCCGGTCAGTCCGCCGCTTTCTGGCTGACGACGCGCCAGATCTCCGCATTGAGCGCGTCGCCGCTCACCGGCTTTACGAGATAGCCTTCGATGCCGGCGCCAAGCACGGCATCTCGGCTCGTACTCTCGGTACGCGATGTAATGCCGATGATCGGCGCCCGGTTTGCCGGTGCCGGCAGTCGTTTGACCTGCCGTGCCAGCTCCAGCCCCCTGCCGTCGCTAAGGCCGAGGTCGATGAAGATCAGGTCAAAAAGCCCGCCCCGCAGCGCCGAGGCGGCATCGACCATGTCTTCAACCAGGCGGACTGAGTGGCGATCCTGCCGTAACCGGGCGGTCAGCGATTCGGCAGCTTCCCGATCATTGCTCACCAGCAGAATGACCTGCGGCGCCACGCTTGGCAGCGGTTCTGCCGGCAGGTTCGGCAGGTCATAATCCTCTCCGCCGGTAGGCAGCGAGACCAACAGGTCAAAGCTGATGCGGGCGCCGCCTTCGGGGCGATTCTCGGCCCGGATGGACCCTCCCATCGCTGACAGCAGCCGTTTGCAGATGGAAAGGCCAAGGCCGGCGCCCCGGATATGGCGTACAGTCTGGGCACGGGCAAAAGGCTCGAACAGGGCGCCGTTCAGCAACTCCTCCGGAATGCCGGGCCCGCTGTCGAGCACTTCCCCGCACAGCACGGTAAAGGGGCCGCGGCGCGCGAGACCAAGTTGAAGGGTGACGCTGCCCTGCCCGGTAAATTTGAGTGCATTGCTCAGCAGGTTGAAAAGCACCTGCCGCAGCCGGCTCGGATCCCCGCTGACGATGTCGGGAATGGTCTCATCGAGCTCCGTATCCAGCGTGATGCCTTTTTCGCGGGCAGCGATGGCAAGCAGGCTCTCGACATCCGCAACCAGCGCTCTCAAAGAGAAGCTGGTGCGATGAATTTCGATGTACCCCGCCTCGATGGTGGAAAGATCGAGCACATCATCGAGCAGACGGCGCAAGCCCTCGCCGGACCGGCGGATGATCTCCACGAACTCGTGCTGCTCGGTGTCGAGTTCTGTGTCCAGCAGCAGTTCGCTCATGCCGATGATGCCGCTCATCGGCGTGCGGATTTCGTGGCTGATGGTTGCCAGAAATTCGGTTTTGGCAGCGCTGGCGCGTTCTGCTGCGGCTGCGGCCTCCAGCGCACGGGCACGGGCTTCTTCCAGCTGCGCGGTGCGGCGGGCAACCCGCGCTTCCAGCGTGGCATTGGTTTCGCCCAGCTTGTTCTGGCTTAGCTTCAGCTGCGCCAGTGTCCGGGAAATCCTGCCGGTCAGCCGGTCGAAGGCCCGCGCCACATCGCCAAGTTCGTCATGGGCCCGGGCGCCCGGCATGTCATCGGCCAGCTTGGTATGCTCGACCGATTCCAGATCGTCGCTTGCGGCCAGCAGATGCCGGCGCAGGTCAAACAGCCGCGTTAGCACGAGGCGCGCGAAGATGAAGAGCGCAGTGCCAGAGACGAAGAGGGAGATGAGGGCGATCAGGCTGGCGATGCGCCAGATATAGGCGTGCAGCTGGCCCGGTACGTCGCGCGCATCGAGTCGACCGACGATGACCAGCGGCAGGCCGGTATCTGCCGGCCCCCAGATCACCTCATAGGAGCCGCGCCTGGTTTCGAGGTGCGTATTGCCCGGTTGCTTCCCGGACGTATCGGGATCGAAGACGAGACTGGGTGCATCGCCAAAGGTTTCGATCCAGCGCCCCTGCAGGTCATAGATGCGGCCACCCTGGATCGGAGTTGAGCGCAGCACCGCATCGGCTCGCAGGATCACTGCCCGGGCTAGCCCATCCAGCGTCGGCCATTGCTGATGGCTCATCGGCTCGGCCAGTACGCGCACCGCGGTGATGCCGGCAAGGTTGAGCCGGTTCAGCAGTTCCTGCCGGAAACTGAAATAGGACGGGACGAGGATGGCCGTCTCAATCAGCAGGATGGCCACGAACACCGACAGGGTAAGGGTGCGCGAAATCCGGCCATTGGCCGTTGTCAGCCAAAGTCCCCGGCGATGTGTGGAAGAGGGGGGCATGGGATTTGGCGACTCTGCCGATCTGTCTTGTGGTTGTCGGTCTTGCTGTTGGCGGCTGGCCAGTGAAAAGCGACCTTGGGGGATGTTCCCGTTCCCGCGGCCGGCATTCTAGCCAGCCCGAAACAGGATACGATGATGACAATCACATGACACCCATGCAGCAGCGGGCGAGCTTCATGGGCCGAAGGGCGGAAATCAGGGATCGTTGCTAAAACAAAACGCCCCCGGCGGCTGCCGGGGGCGTTTTGTCAGTCCTTGATCGGGGCCGAATGGCCCCGAAAAACTTAGCGGGGAGCCAGAACCATGACCATCTGGCGGCCTTCCAGCTTCGGCAGCTGTTCGACCTTGGTCTGCTCTTCAAGCTGCTCGCGCACGCGCTGCAGCAGGCTGACACCCAGATCCTGGTGAGCCATTTCGCGGCCACGGAAGCGCAGGGTCACCTTGACCTTGTCGCCTTCCTCGAGGAAGCGCATCGCCGCCTTCATCTTCACGTCGTAATCGTGATCGTCGATGTTGGGACGCAGCTTGATCTCTTTGACCTCGATGACCTTCTGCTTTTTCTTGGCCTCGTTCTTCTTTTTCGCGGCCTCGAACTTGAATTTGCCGTAGTCGAGAATCTTGCAGACCGGCGGTTCGGCATTCGGGCTGATCTCAACGAGATCGAGACCGGCCTCTTCTGCGGCAATCAGGGCGTCCCTGATGCTGACGACGCCAATCATTTCGCCATCGGCGCCGACAAGGCGCACGGAACGGACATTGATTTCACGGTTGACGCGCGGGCCGTCCTTTTCACGAACGGGGGCGGGTGTAGGTCTCCTGGCTATGGAGCTGCTCCTCAGTATCGAGGGCTTCCGGACCAACGCGGCCGGGTTTCCAACAGTCAGGAAAAAAGCCGCGGTAATGGATAGGGGTTCGGACGCCCAAGGTTAAATCCGATCATCGCACCATAATGCGTTTTGTCGCGCGCCTCAATTGGCGTGCGGGCAATCTGCAAATATCTGCTGCGAGTTGGGCGAAGGTGTGGCTTTTTAGCCGCCCTTCGCCCGATTTCACATGGCCAAGCCGGTGTTTTCCGGCTTATTCGGCGGCCAGAGCCACCTGTTCGGCCCGCTGGATGGGATCGCGGGCTTCGTCGGCCAGCAGCGCGACGGCATCCGCCAGCGACTGGACCTTCTGACCCTCTTCACCCAGACGTCGCACGGCCACAGTGCGTTCCTCAACCTCGCGCTTACCGACGGCGAGGATGAAGGGCACCTTGTTGTGGCTGTGCTCGCGGACCTTGTAGTTGATCTTCTCGTTGCGGGTGTCGACTTCGACCCGAAGGCCGGCCTTGCGCAGCTGGGCTGCAACTTCATAGGCATAGTCGTCCGCGTCGGAGACGATGGTGGCGATCACCGCCTGCACCGGCGCGAGCCAGAGCGGCAGCTTGCCGGCATAATGCTCGATGAGGATGCCGGTGAAGCGCTCCAGCGAGCCGAAGAGCGCGCGGTGGAGCATCACCGGACGATGGCGTTCGCCATCCTCGCCGATGTAGTTGGCGTCGAAGCGTTCCGGCAGGTTGAGGTCAACCTGCAGGGTGCCGCACTGCCAGTCGCGGCCGATAGCGTCGCGCAGCACGAACTCCAGCTTCGGACCGTAGAAGGCGCCTTCGCCGGGGTTGAGGGTGTAGGCAAAGCCCATATCTTCAAGCGCACCCTTGAGCGCACCCTCCAGCTTGTCCCAGGTGGCGTCGGAGCCGATGCGGTTTTCCGGCCGGTCGGAGAACTTGATGCGCACGTTGGTGAAGCCGAACTGGGCATAGATGTCCATGATCAGGCGAATCACCGTTTCGCACTCTTCCTGCATCTGTTCTTCGGTGCAGTAGATGTGCGCGTCGTCCTGCGTGAACTCGCGGACACGCATCAGGCCGTGCAGGGCGCCCGAGGCCTCGTAACGGTGCACGCGGCCGAACTCGGCCATGCGCAGCGGCAGGTCGCGGTAGGATTTGAGGTCGGCCTTGTAGACGGAGACCGAGCCCGGGCAGTTCATCGGCTTGAGCGCGAAGACCCGGTCATCTTCCGTGGTCGTCGTGTACATGTTCTGCCGGTAATTGAACCAGTGGCCCGAGGTCTCCCACATCGCGCGGTCCATGACCGTCGGCGTGGAAACCTCGATGTAACCGGCCGTTTCCTGGCGGCGGCGCATGTAGTCGATCAGCTTCTGGAACAGGACCCAGCCCTTGTGGTGCCAGAAGACGGCGCCGGGGGCTTCTTCCTGGAAATGGAAGAGGTCCATTTCCTTGCCGAGCTTGCGGTGGTCGCGCTTCTCCGCCTCCTCCAGCTGGTGGAGGTGGTCCTTCAGCTCCTGCTCGGTGCGCCAGGCGGTGCCGTAGATACGCTGGAGCATGCGGTTGCGCGAATCGCCGCGCCAGTAGGCGCCGGCCACCTTCATCAGCTTGAAGGCAACGCCGATGGCCTTGGTGCCGGGGCCGTGCGGGCCGCGGCACAGGTCCATCCAGTTGCCCTGCTTGTAGATGGTGATCGTCTCGGCGGCGGGCAGATTCTCGATCAGCTCGACCTTGTACTTCTCGCCGGCAGAGCGGAAATGCTCGATGGCGTCGTCACGGCTCCACACCTCGCGGTCGAAGGCCGCGCCGCGCGCCATGATCTCGCGCATGCGCGCTTCGATCGCTTCCAGATCTTCCGGGCGGAAGGGTTCTTCGCGGTCGAAGTCGTAATAGAAGCCGTTTTCGATCGTCGGACCGATGGTGACCTTGGTGCCGGGCCAGAGTTCCTGCACGGCTTCGGCCATCACATGCGCCGTGTCATGGCGCAGCGTATCAAGGCCTTCCTCGCTATCACGGGTCAGGATGGCGACGCTCGCGCCTTCCGGCAGGGTGCGGGAGAGATCCCACAGCTCGCCATTCACGCGGATGACATAGGCGTTTTTCGCCAGCGATTTGGAAATCGAATTCGCGAGTTCGGCGCCCGTTACAGGTGCGTCGAAGCCGCGCTGGCTGCCGTCGGGCAGCTTCACGGTAAAGGCCATCTTGGATGCCTCTTTATATGCGGGATCGGCCCTACCACGGCCAGCTCCCGATTCCACCGTCTCCCGCGCAAACCAAGCGTGGCGAGGGGTGCTCGATGCCGGTGTAAGTAGTTCCACGCGCTATGGCTGTCAATTATCCGAGCCACGGAGAGGGGCTGATCGGAGCTTCATCAGCTGGAGCGGCCGGCGCATGATGCCGGTCGACACAGGAACATGGCCCACGCGAAGGGAAGGGAGCCGCCGATGGCCCGAATCACCACTGAAGCCGCCCTGCGGACGATTTATGCCGAGCCCAGGGGGCGCTCCATCGCCAAGGAGCTGGCGCAGCTTGATGCGCATTGCCAGCGCTTCATCAGACTGTCGCCCTTCTGCGTCATCTCGACCCGGCGCCCGGATGGCGGGCTCGACCTGTCCCCGCGCGGCGCACCGGGGGCAGCGGTAACGGTGGAGGATGCGGTAACGCTGCTGCTGCCGGACCGGCCGGGTAACAACCGCCTCGACACCATGCTCAACCTGCTCGCCGATCCGGAAATCGGCCTGCTGTTCATGATTCCCGGCGTGGATGAAACGCTGCGGGTGCGCGGCCGGGCGGAGCTGGATGACGATGCGGCGCTGTGCGAGCGCTTTGCCGAGGCCGGCAAGCCGGCGCGGCTTGTCATCCGCATTCATGTCAACCGGGCCTATCTGCACTGCGCCAAGGCCTTCATGCGCTCGCGCCTGTGGGATCCGGCGGCCCTGCCGGCCGAACGACCGGTGGCGACGATGGGAGAAATGCTGCGTGACCAGATCGGCGGACCGGCAACTGTCGAAAGCCAGCAGGAGATGGTCCGCCGTTATGCAGAGGAGCTTTATTGACCCTGGTCGTTAGCGGGCTGGCCCTGATCAGGCCGCCTCGCTCCGCATCAGATTGGCGCCGAGGCCTCGCATCTGGGTAAGAATGTGGTCGCTCAGGCGGCGCGTTACCTCATTACTGGCGCCGGGCGCGCGGAACAGCGCCATATCCAGCTCCGGCAGCAGCGGCAAACCGGGGGCGTGGGTAATCGCCTTGAGGTGCGCGGGAACGGTTGAGCGCAGCAGCAGCATGGTGGCGAGGCCCGCCTCGACCGCCGACTGCATGCCGTTGGCGGACTGGCTTTCATAGGCGATCTGCCAACGCACGCCGGCCTCTTCCAGCAAAGGCAGCGCCAGGGCACGGAAGATGCAGGTCGGTCTGCCAAGAGACAGTGGCACCGGCTCGCGTGACAGCACATCAGACCCCGGCGCGACCACCCAGACCAGCCTGTCCTTGAGCAGAAACTCGCCCGGCTCACGGTCGGGGATGCGGGTGGCTATGGCAAGGTCCAGCTCGTTGCGCGCCACCATGTCGATCAGCGTGACCGAGGATACGCCGTGCACCTGCACGCGCACGCGGGGGTGAGTGACCGCAAAGCTGGAGAGCACCGAGGGCAGGTAGGCGGCGGCGTAATCGTCCGGACAACCGAGGCGCACCGTGCCTTCCAGTTCCTGCTTCGTCAGGGCCTGCCAGGCCTGGTCATTGAGATCAAGAATGCGCCGGGCATAGCCCATCAGGCATTCGCCCTGGGCTGTCGGCAGCACTGACTTGCCCGACCGGTCGAGCAGGGGCTGCCCCAGCATGTCTTCAAGGCGCTTGATCTGCATGCTGACGGCCGATTGTGTGCGGCCCAGCAGGCTGGCAGCGCGCGAGAAACCACCTGTATCGGCCACGGCGGCAAAGGCGCGCAGCAGGTCCATGTCGATATTGTGCGGCATCGGGCAGCCTCCTCCGTCAGTAAGTCAGGCCATCAAGATACGTGATCACGGCTATCATGACTATTCGTTTCTCTAATCGACAGGGCGGGTGCAGTCTCCTTTCCATGGTGTTGCTCACCCCCTGGCAGCCGCGCTGGCGATCAGGGCCCTTGATGGAGGTGAACATGTCACAGGGAACGAGCGTTTGCGTGACGGCCCCCCGGATGGTGCGGGCAGCTGGTTTCAATCCGCTGCGGCGGGTCTGGCATATGTACATGGCCTGGCGCACGCGCCGGCAACTGATCGAACTTCCGGACCATCTGCTCTCCGATATCGGACTGCGCGAATGGGACCGCGAGGCGGAGATCAGCCGCCGATTCTGGGACCTGCCCAGAAGCTGGCGTTGAGCGGTATTGACCCTGCCAAGGGGCAAGTTTCTGATTTCGCTGAAAAGGGGCTCGTGCTGGGCGGCGTTGATGATGCCGTCCCGGCACGGGCCCTTATGTTTTCTGCATCTCGCCGGATGCAAAACGTCTGCTGCGGACTGCTTTATTCTCAATGACTTGCGGGTGAATCGACGGGAAATCGCAAGCCCTTGTGCTGCATTACCCATAATTCCCGATTGATGCTGGTGCCGATTTTGTTTACCAATTGTTAACTTCGTGGATGCAGGCGGGGGCTTGTCCGATCCACCGAAGGCGGGGCAACTGGCAAAATCGGGGGGCCGGCATGCGTATCGTTCGCCGGGCGGGAGCTGCGTTCAGTGCAGCCCTGGCAGCACTTGTTATTCTTCATCCTTTTACGGCGGCGGGGGCTGTCCAGTGCGGCGAAGCCTCCTGGTACAACGCCCACAAGCGCGATATGGCCTATGCCTATCCGGCAGCAGCCCATGTAGCCCTGCCGATTGGCAGCCGCGCGCTGGTCGAAAATCTCGATAACGGCCGTTCGGTCGTCGTGCGGATCAGCGATCGCGGCCCCTTTGTGCGCGGGCGCATCATCGATGTCAGCAAGCCTGCGGCGAAGGCACTGGGTTTTGAGCGCGACGGCGTGGCACCGGTCCGGGTCATTCCGCTCGATACGCGCGGTCTGTCGGTCGATCCGGTGGTCATCGCCTGCCAGTGATCTGCCGGCAGGCGGGTACCCTTACGGCTTGCGCGCCAGCATCATGTAATTGACGTCGAGATCGCGTGGTTCGATGCGGAAGCTGCCGGTCAGCTCCATCACCAGCCCGACAGTTTCGGTCGGGGTCAGGCCGGCGGTCTCGAGCGAGCGGGCAAGCTCGGACGGTTTCAGAAACTTCTTCCACTCATGGGTGCCGCGCGGCAGCCAGCGCAGGACCCATTCGGCGCCGACAATGGCAAAAAGCCAGGATTTGGGCGTGCGGTTGAGGGTCGACATCACCAGAAGTGTGCCGGGTCCAAGCAGGCTCGCCAGCGTGCCGGTAAAGAAGTCGACATCGCTGACATGCTCGACGATCTCCAGCGCCAGCACCACATCGAAGGCCGGGCGCTTGCCGGCGGCGATTTCAGCGGCCAGGGCTTCCGCGCTGGTGGCCACATACTCAATCGCGAGGCCCATTTCCCGGCCATGGGTGGCGGCAACGCCCACCGTTTGCGGATCGGCATCGATGGCAGTCACGGTGGCGCCAAGGCGGCAGAGTGGTTCGGCAACAAGCCCGCCGCCACAACCGACATCCAGAAGGCGCAGCCCCTCCAGCGGCCTTTCCGCTTCCGGATCCCGCCCGAAGGCGGCGCAGATACGGTCGCGGATATAGCGGATGCGCGCCGGGTTCAGCCGGTGGAGCGGGGCGAATTTGCCATGCGGATTCCACCATTCCGCAGCGATGGCGGAAAAGCGGGCGATTTCAGCAGGATCGACGCTGCTGCGGGCGCTGGCGGAGGTGTCGCTGATAGCCGGCACGGGGTCGCTGCTCCTTCGATATAGCCTTCCGGCGGCAGGGCACGAACCCGGAAAGGCCAATGATCTTCCTTCAAGGCAGGCGGTTACGCGCCTTGCCTGCTTTTGTCCACTGCCACCGGCATTTACGGCCCGGCGGGTGAGTGGGATCACCAAACCGTCAAGAAGCCTTTCCTCTGGCTCCGGATGCCGGTTGTCAGTGCGCCTGCGGTCCAGTATGCATGGGCCGCCCGCCTGCGGCCAGCAAGGGGGCCTCAAGCCTTAGCTTTTGTCCCGGCCGCTTGATTTCGTGCGGGTGATCATTGACGGCCCGCTGCTCGTTTGCGGCGGAGTTCCGAACTTAAGCAGGAAGCCACGCAGCTATGGCGCGCATCGTCATGAAGTTTGGCGGCACCTCGGTCGCGGACGTCGACCGCATTCGGGCCGCGGCGCAGAAGGTCAAACAGGAGTGGGAAGCCGGCCACGAAGTGGCGGTTGTCGTCTCCGCGATGGCCGGCGTCACCAACCAGCTGGTTGGTTATGTAGAGAGTATCGCGCCGCTCTATGATGCGCGCGAATATGATGTCGTTGTCGCCTCCGGCGAGCAGGTGACGTCGGGCCTGATGGCTCTGGCCTTGCAGCAGGCGGGCGTTCCCGCCCGTTCCTGGCAGGGCTGGCAGCTGCCGATCATGACCGACGATACCCACGCCAAGGCCCGCATCAACAATATCGAGTGCGCCGAAGTGCGTCGCCGCATGGCGGATACCCGCGAAGTGGCGGTGGTGCCGGGCTTCCAGGGCCTGTCCCCGGTCAACGCCCGGGTGACCACGCTCGGCCGCGGCGGCTCCGATACCTCGGCGGTGGCGCTGGCTGCCGCGCTGGAGGCTGATCGCTGCGACATCTACACTGATGTCGACGGCGTCTACACCACCGACCCGCGCATCGTCTCCAAGGCGAAGAAGGTAAGCCGCATCTCCTATGAGGAAATGCTCGAGCTCGCTTCCGTCGGCGCCAAGGTGCTGCAGACGCGCTCGGTCGAGATGGCGATGAAACACAAGGTTCGCGTGCAGGTGCTGTCGTCCTTCGACGCGGCGGTCGGCAGCGATCTTCCCGGAACCCTGGTCGTTGACGAGGACGAGATCTTGGAACAGGCACTGGTAAGCGGCATTGCCTACAGCCGCGATGAAGCGAAGGTTACCCTGCTCGGCGTGCCCGATCGTCCGGGTGTTGCAGCCTCCATCTTTGGTCCGCTAACCCGCGCGGCCATCAATGTCGATATGATCGTGCAGAACATCTCCGAAGATGGCTCGGTCACCGACATGACCTTCACCGTCTCCAAGACGGATCTCGCCCGCGCCGTGAAGGTGCTGGAAGAGGCCAAGGGCACGCTCGGTTACGAGCGCCTGGTGCAGGACACCAATGTGGTCAAGGTCTCGGTGGTGGGCGTTGGCATGCGCAGCCATGCCGGTGTTGCCCAGAGCATGTTCCAGACGCTGGCCGACAAGGGCATCAACATTCTTGTGATCTCGACCTCCGAGATCAAGGTGAGTGTGCTGATCGCGGCCGAATATGCAGAGCTCGCGGTGCGCGCGCTGCACACCACTTACGGGCTCGACGCGGCCTGACAGGATAAGGGGCGCCCCTGCCGTTCAGCAGGCGGCGCCCCCTCGCTTTTTGCCGGTCCGGCGGGTGCGGCGTCGTTACGGTGCCTAAGCTCTACCGCCCCGGCACGGCATTGTTCTATGCTGCGCGTGAGAGCCCTTCCAAAAGGGTAATCTCTGCACGCAAAAGTCGAGACAGAAACCTCGCTGACAAATGTTGGGCAACAGGGGGCATTTGCACGAAATGGCGCAGTTTTCGGTCTCGAAAGGTCTCTCGTCCCTCTGGCAGCGCGGCGCTGATTTCCTCGGCTGCGAGCTTGCGATTCTGGGCGGGGCAATGACCTGGGTGAGCGAGCGGCACCTCGTTGCCGCCCTCTCCAATGCCGGGGCCTTCGGCGTGCTGGCCTCCGGGTCGATGACGCCCGAGCTCTTGCGCGCGGAGATTGAGGGCACGCGGGCGCTGACCAGCCGGCCCTTCGGCGTCAATCTCATCACCATGCATCCGCGCCTCGACCAGCTGATCGAGGTGTGCCTCGAGCTGAAGGTCGGGCATGTCGTGCTGGCTGGCGGCCTGCCCAAGACCGCGTCGATCCGCCGCCTGAAGGAAGGCGGCGCCAAGGTCATCTGTTTTGCGCCGGCCGTGGTGCTGGCCAGGAAACTGGCCCGCGACGGCGCCGATGCGCTGGTGATCGAGGGTTCCGAGGCTGGCGGCCATATCGGCCCGGTTTCCACGGCGGTCCTCGCGCAGGAGATCCTGCCGGTCATGCGCGACGTGCCGGTGTTCGTGGCCGGCGGCATCGGCCGCGGCGAAGCCATCATCTCCTATCTCGAGATGGGCGCGGCCGGCGTGCAGCTTGGCACCCGCTTCGTCTGTGCCAGCGAATGCATCGCGCATGAGAACTTCAAGCGCGCTTTCATCCGTGCCGCTGCGCGTGACGCCATGCCTACCTCGCAGATCGACCCGCGTTTCCCGGTTATCCCGGTGCGCGCCCTTGCCAATGACGGCACGCGCCTGTTCATGGAAAAACAGCGTGAGGTCATCGGCCGCTTCGATCGAGGGGAGCTGAGCCAGAGCGAGGCGCAACTGGAGATCGAGCATTTCTGGGCCGGCGCCTTGCGCCGTGCCGTGGTGGATGGCGATGTGGAAACCGGCTCACTGATGGCGGGCCAGAGCGTCGGCATGGTCACCCGCGAGCAGCCGGTCACCGAAATCCTGACCGAACTGGTGGAACAGGCGAATGCGGCGCTTTCGGGCCGTGACGGGCGGGCGGCTTGACGGCCCCGGCGGAAGACGCCTTCTCCGCCTCCCGGCGGCTTCTCTCGCGCCTGCGCGATGTTATGGCCGCCGGAGGGACGGCACAGGCACGTCTCGACAAGATCGTGCAGCTTATCGCCGCCGAGATGGTGGCCGATGTGTGCTCGGTCTATGTGATGCGCGCCGGCGAGGTGCTGGAGCTCTTCGCCACCGTCGGTCTTAACCCACAGGCTGTGCACGTCACCCGCAT
Organism: Radicibacter daui; assembly: GCA_030657355.1. GTDB lineage: Bacteria > Pseudomonadota > Alphaproteobacteria > Radicibacterales > Radicibacteraceae > Radicibacter > Radicibacter daui. The sequence continues at coordinate 73,356 of CP131056.1, read as the reverse complement.
GTCGGTGAATGAAGGCCTTGTTGGCCTTGTTGCCGCCGATCAGGCACCGGTGCGGCTTTCCAACGCGCGCAACCATCCCCGGTTCGCCTACCGCCCGGAAACCGGCGAAGATCCGTTCCAGAGTTTTGCCGGTGTGCCCATCCTGCGCGGCGGGCGCGTGCGCGGCGTGCTGGTTATCCAGCACAAGGACCGGCGCGACTATACCGAGCTTGATACCGAGACTCTGCAGACCATCGCCATGGTGGTGGCCGAGCTGATCGCCGCCGGCGAGCTGGTCAGCCAGGGCGAGATCGGCGCCGGGCCGGGCGATGGCGACATGCGCCCCTCCCGCCTTGCCGGCGTCACGATGAACGAGGGCATCGGCATTGGCCTTGCCGTGCTGCACCAGCCGCAGATCACCGTGCGCGAGATGGTGGCCGAGGATCCGCAGGTCGAGATCCAGCGCGTCAACGATGCGCTCAGCACCATGCATCTGGCGCTCGACGAGCTGGAGCGGCTGACGGCCGACCAGGGCGACGGCGAGCATCTCGACATTCTCGAGACCTACCGCATGCTGGCCGCCGACCGCGGCTGGACCCGGCGCATTCACGAAGCCATCCTGGGTGGCTTGTCCGCCGAAGCGGCGATCCAGAAGGTACAGACCGACACCCGCCTGCGCATCGCGCAGATGACGGACCCTTATATTCGCGAACGCATGCTCGATTTCGAGGATGTGGCGCAGCGCCTGCTTTATCACCTGCAGGGCCGCCGCTCGGAAGCCGCGGACGGCACGTTGCCGGACGATGTCATTCTGGTTGCCCGCTCGATGGGCCCGGCCGAGCTTCTGGATTATGACCGCAGCCGCCTGCGCGGTCTTATCCTTGAGGAAGGCTCGCCCACCAGCCACGTCGCCATCATTGCCCGCGCGCTGGGTATCCCCGTCATCGGCCGCTGCGAGGATGCGCTCTCGCGCATCGATCCGCTTGATCCGCTGATCGTCGATGGCGATCACGCGCAGGTCTATGTGCGTCCTGGAGACGAGGTGGAAAGCGGCTACCGCAAGACGCTGCGGTTCCGTGCCGAGGAGCGCAAGAACTACGCGGCCATGGCCAGTCTGCCGGCCATCAGCAAGGACGGCGTGCGCGCCACCATCCTGCTCAATGCCGGCATGCTGATCGACCTTGCCGCCCTGGAGGAGACCGGTGCGGCTGGCGTCGGCCTCTATCGCACCGAAATCCCCTTCATGGTGCGCTCGCAGTATCCGGCCGTCAGTGCGCAGACCGAGCTTTACGGCAAGGTGTTCGATCAGGCTGCCGGCCGGCCGGTGACCTTCCGGACGTTGGATGTCGGCGGCGACAAGAAGCTGCCCTACTTCCCCGAAGACAATGCCGAGAACCCGGCACTGGGCTGGCGGGCGATCCGCATGGGGCTCGACCGCCCGGCGATGCTGCGCAAGCAGCTGCGCGCCCTGCTGGCCGCCGCCAGCGAGCGGCGGGCACCGCTGCGCATCATGTTCCCCATGATTACCGAGGCGTCGGAGTTCTTCGCCGCCCGAGCGCTGCTGGACCGGGAAATTGCCCGCCGGCTTGCCGACGGCGGCGCCGTGCCGTCCGACATCAAGGTCGGCATGATGCTGGAGGTGCCGTCGATCATCTGGCAGTTGCCGATGCTGGCAGGCGTACCGGGCGGTGCCGATTTCATTTCCATCGGCACCAACGATCTCATGCAGTTCCTCTATGCCAGCGACCGGGGCGACCAGCGCCTTGCCAACCGTTACGATCCGCTATCCACCGCCATGCTGCTGGCGCTGAAGGATGTGGTGGAGAAGTGCGAGGCGGCGGGCGTGCCGGTGACGGTGTGCGGCGAGATGGGCGGACGGCCGCTTGATGCCATGGTGCTGCTGGCGCTGGGCGTGCGGATGCTGTCGATGCCGCCGCAGGCGGTTGCCCGCATCAAGATGATGGTGCGTTCGCTGGATGTCGGCCAGGTACGGGCGCTGATGGGTGAGTTGATGCGCCATCCGCATCATTCGCTCCGGGAGCGTCTGCGCCTGTATGCTCTTGAGAATGGCATAAAGATTTAAAGAACAACTGCGACAATTTTATCTTTTTTTTGAATATTGGACCCTGCCTTCTCCTGTTATGAGCGGGCGGGTCCAGTAAAGCAGGACTTCCTGCGTTTCGGAATCATTCTCCTGTAGCCTCAAATCGGCTTTGAAAAGCCTTCAGCAAGCGTATAAATTGCGCGCTGGGGATTTTCGACGCAGTTCCATGAGTTTTCCTGCCACTTTGTGCAGGCAGCCGGGGGGCGTCTTGCTGCAAAGGTACGAAGTCGGCGCAATGGTCAAGATAAGCAAATCCGGTCGGCACGGTGATGATCTGGCGAGCGCAGGTCCGACGGTCGAGCAGGCCCGTACCGAGGTGGGGCGCATTCTGCGGGAAGCCCGGCAGGCCCAGCGCATGGAACTGGTCGAGGCCGCGCAGCATCTGTGCATCCGCCGGGTTCACCTTGAAGCGCTGGAAAATGGCGATTTCTCGCAGTTGCCGTCCGGCCCCTACATTGTTGGTTTCGTGCGTTCCTATGGCGATCTGCTCGGCCTCGATGGCGCCGAGCTTGCCGAACGGTGCCGCCGAGAGGCCGGCCCGGCCCCGCGCCAGCAGCGCCTGACCTTTCCCGAACCGCAGCCGGAGGGCCGCACGCCTGCCGGTGCCGTGCTGCTGGTTGCCGGTATCATCGGTCTCGTCGTTTACGGCGGCTGGTACTGGTTCTCCTCGCGGGGTGGCAGCCTCAAGGAACTGACCCATATTGCCCTGCCGGGCCAGAGCAGCGATGCCGGCGACAGCGCGTCGCGCGCGCTGGCAACCGCAACCGGAAACCAGCCCTCTGTGCCGCAACCGGCGACCGGATCGACCTCGAGCGCCACCGCCGGGTCCTCCATGGTGGCAACCTCATCCACCGCGCCGGCAACAACACCGGTAACCACGCTTTCCACCCCGCCGGTGGAAGATGCTCCTGCCGTGGCCGAGGCGGGAGAGAGCGACGACAGCGATATCCCGCCGCCGCCCGATACCATGGATAACGCCGCCCCGAGCGCTACTGCCGAGCCGGCAGCACCGGCAGCGCCGTCTGCGGCCACGAGTGCACCGTCCGCTTCCAGCAGCGTTGCGACGGTGACTGCCAGTGCCTTGCCGGCTCCGGCGGCTCCCGCAGCATCTGCACCCACCCCGCCGGCGGCCGTGACCCCGGCGCCTGCCCCGGCTATTCCTGCCGTGCCGGCTGCAGATTCCGCGGCAAGCCATGTCTATGGCCAGGAAAGCGGCTCCAGCCGTGTGCAGATCCGGGCTCTTCAGGAAAGCTGGGTGCAGGTGCGCGATGCTACCGGCAATCTGCTGATCACCCGCGTCCTGCGCGTGGGCGATGTCTATCGCGCGCCGGACGAGCCGGGCCTCACCATGGTGACCGGCAATGCCGGTGGCCTGGAAGTGACCGTCGATGGCAACAAGGTTGCGGCCCTCGGTGAAACCGGGCAGGTGCTGCGCGGTGTCTCGCTGGACGCCGACAAGCTGAAGGCTGCGCGCTGAGCCTCGTCCCCCGCACGCCGGCCTTGTGATCCCTGCCTTGGACGGGAGGCCGGCAAGGCGCTATAACCCGGCTTGAGAAAAGGCGTCGCTGCCTGTCAGCCGCCGTTACAGGAATGCGGGCCCGTAAGTCGGGCCGCCTCGAGGGTCTCCATGAGCGTACGTCCCTACCGCGAAATTCACCGCCGCACCTCGCGGCAGATCCGCGTCGGCAAGGTGCTCGTCGGCGGCGATGCGCCGATTTCGGTGCAGTCCATGACCAATACGCTGACCACCGACGTGGCGGCCACGGTGGCGCAGATCAGGGCGCTGGAAGAGGCTGGCGCCGACATCGTGCGGGTTTCCTGCCCCGATGAGGAATCGACGGCCGCGCTCAAGGACATTGTCCGGCAGGTGGAAGTGCCGATCGTCGCGGACATCCACTTCCACTACAAGCGCGCCATCGAGGCTGCGGAAGCCGGCGCGGCCTGCCTGCGCATCAATCCCGGCAATATCGGCAATCAGGCGCGTGTGCGCGAAGTGGTCAAGGCCGCCAAGGACCATGGCTGTTCCATCCGCATCGGCGTCAATGCCGGCTCGCTGGAGCGCCATCTCCTGGAGAAATATGGCGAGCCATGCCCGGAAGCGATGGTCGAATCCGCTCTCGACCACATCCGCGTGCTGGAGAATGAGGACTTCCACGAGATCAAGATCTCGGCCAAGGCTTCCGACGTCTTCCTTGCCGTGGCAGCCTATAACGGTATCGCCGAGGCCTGTGATTATCCGCTCCATATCGGCATCACCGAAGCGGGCGGTCTGCGCGCAGGTACCGTCAAGTCCTCTATCGGTCTCGGTATGCTGCTCTGGTCGGGCATTGGCGATACGCTGCGCGTTTCGCTGAGCGCCGATCCGGTGGAAGAGGTGCGTGTGGGCTTCGACATGCTGAAGTCCCTTGGCCTGCGCCGCCGCGGCGTGACGGTAATTTCCTGCCCGTCCTGTGCGCGTCAGCGCTTCCAGGTGATCGACACCGTCGCGCGGCTGGAAGAGCGCATCGCGCACATCACCACGCCGATGACGGTCTCGGTGATCGGCTGCGTCGTCAACGGTCCGGGCGAAGCGCGGGAGACCGATATCGGCCTCACCGGCGGTGGACGCCACCAGATTTACATGGCTGGTCTGCCGACCCATCTACTGGCCGAGGGCGTCGACATGGTTGACCATCTGGCCGACCTCATCGAGCGCAAGGCCGAAGAAATCGAGGCGGAGAAGCGCCGCGCTGAAGAGGCCGCCTCCAACGCTGCCGAGTAAGACGGCATGGCGAGCGGCGATGACGAGCTCTGGCGCACTTCCGACCGCCGCGCACGGGCGGAGCAGCGGGCCGGCGATCGCCGCCAGGAGGAGCGTGAGCAGGAGGTGATTGCCGTCATGGCGGGGGCCATCAAGGCGGCGGATACCTCCATCATCAATGAGGACTACCTCAAGCAGGCCCGTGCTGCGCTGGTTGCCGTGCGCGAGGCCGGCTGGGACGTGGTGCCGGAAGACCTGCCCGATGCCGCCGTGGCCGCCGTTATCCTCGAGATGCCCTATGGGCCGGCGCTCAATGTGGTGACCTATCTCGACAAGATGTGGGAGGCGATGCGCGGCACGGTGCGGCGTCTCTGGGGTCGTGCCGATATGTCGAAGGGCGTGCGTTTCCCCACCGATAACGCCAAGCCCGGCGATTTCTGACCGATATCGCCCGCGTCCTATTCGTTTGCCGTGATCTTGCGCTGGCAACGGATTTCATGGCGTGCAAGCCAGATGGCGGATCCGGCGATGATTGCGCCGCCTGCCCAGATCCAGCCGTCCGTCACCTCGCCAAAAGCCATATAGCCAACGGCCGCGCTGATCGGCAGGCGCAGATAATCGATGGGCGTAATGGCGGAGGCATCGGCGAGGCTGAGAGCCCGATACCAGCTGAAATGTCCCGCGACAGCCAGTGCGCCGAGCGCCATTGCCGCCAGCAGGAACGGCGGCGATGGCCAGCGCCAGACCGGCAGGGCGAAGGGCAGGCAGAAGAGGGTGAAGAAGAAAGCCATGAAAGCCACCATTTCCATCGGCGGCCGGCTGCGGGAGAGACGCTTGATGACGAGGGCGGCGAGGGAGGTGAAAAGTGCGCCGGCAAGCGCCAGCAGCGTTCCCGGCTCGATCACCTGCAAGCCAGGCCGAAGGACGACGAGCACGCCAAGAAATCCCGCGATGGCCGCGCCCCAGCGCTGAACCCCCACCCGCTCTCGCAGAACGACGGCGGCGCCAAGGGCAACGAAAAGCGGTGTGGTGAATTGCAGCGCGGTGGCCGTCGTCAGCTGGGTAAGGGCGAGGGCGGAAAAATTGCACAGCATGGCGATGACGCCAAAACCGGCGCGCAGCGCATAGCCCTTCCACAAGGCCGGGGTAAAGTCCCGCCAGCCGCCGCGCAGCAGCAGTGGCGCGGTAATCAGCAGCGCAAAGAAGCTGCGCAGGAAGGCCAGCTGGAACGGGTGGATGCCGGCTGTGGCGTAATGCACCAGCGCGCCGAACAGGCTCATCAGCCCGCAGGACAGCAGCATCCACAGCGCACCGCGTGACAGGGAAGAGGAGGCTGTGCCTGCGCTGTCCACGCTCATCGATGTGCTGCGCCCCCACGCATGCCCTTGCCCGCCCCGTCGGTCTGCTGGCGCCGGATAAACAAAAGGATCTGCCGGAGAGCAGATCCTTTTGGAGTAAGGAGACGCCACGCTTGTGGGAGTTTATGTCCTCGGAGCGTGCTTTCCAAGAATTCTCTGCAACGTACGGCGGTGCATCTTCAGGCGCCTTGCCGTTTCTGACACGTTTCGGTTGCACTGCTCAAACACGCGCTGAATGTGCTCCCAGCGTACCCGGTCAGCGGACATCGGCTCTTCCGGCGGCGGGGGCAGCGGGGCGCTTTCGCCGCCGCGTAGGGCGGCCTCAACCTGATCGGCGTCCGTCGGCTTGGGCAGGTAATCGATGGCGCCGCTCTTGATGGCTGCCACGGCTGACGCGATGTTGCCATAGCCCGTCAGCATGACGACGCGCACCTCAGGACGGGCGGTGCGCAGGTCGGCCACCAGGTCAAGGCCGTTGCCGTCTTCAAGGCGCATGTCGACGGCGGCAAAAACCGGTGCCGTTTCCTTGAGGACGCTGCGCGCTTCGGCGAGCGAGCCGACAGCCACGACCTCGAAACCGCGCTTTTCCAGCGCCCGGGCCAGCCGGTTGCGGAACGGCGCATCATCATCGACGACGAGCAACGTATCGCTCTCGCCGACAAAACGCATCGGCATCGCGGCGGCATTGCTTTCAAGATCGCTGGTCATCAGTGACATCTACTGGTCCTCGTCTAGTCACTCCGGCGGCACCCCGCCGCCGAAGGGTTCAGGTGAAATAATTCTGTCCCCAGACTATGGCGACTTCCGCGCCGCCCTTGCGGCGGTTGGCGAAAGTCAGCCGGGCGCCGGTGCGTCCAAGCAGGGTCTTGGCGATGAAGACGCCAAGGCCGTGGCTCACCGGCCGGTCATCGTCCCGGGCGGAGAGATAGGGCTCGCCGAGGCGTGCCAGCAGGGCAGGGGCAAAGCCCGGCCCGTCATCGACAATGGTGACGTTGAGGCTGGATGCATCCCACACCAGTTCCACCATCACTTCCCGGGTCGCGAACTGCAGCGCGTTCTGCACCAGGTTGCCCAGCCCGTGCAGCAGCTCGGGCTGATGGGGCAGGCGCGGCTCCGGCCCCTCGGAAAGAGCGATGATCTGCAGGCGCTTGTCCGGTAGCTGGTGCGGCGCTGCCGCCTCTTCGATCAGCTGGGAAAGCGGGACCTGGGCAAGGCGTGCCAGCGGGTCTTCCTGCTGGGCGAGTACCCGCTGGCGGGAAAGGTCGGCCAGAATGTCGCGGCAGCGGGCGGACTGGCTGCGCAGCAGCTCGATATCCTCGCGCAGGGGGCTGTCGGGGGAAACATCGCGTGCCAGTTCGCCGGCAACGACGGAGATGGTGCCGAGCGGCGTGCCCAGTTCATGGGCGAGCGCGGCGGCAAGGGCGCCAACGGCGGACACCTTCTGCTCGCGCGCCAGTGCCAGCTGCGTGGTTGCCAGGGCGGCTGCCGTGCGCCGCGTCTCGGCAGCAACACGCCAGACATACCCGCCGATGAAGAGCGCCGCAAAACTGAGTGAAGCCCAGAGGCCAACGCGGTAGAGCGGGGGAAAAAGAATGTCGCCTTCGCCGCTCCAGTCGAGCGGCTTGTCGAAGATGCCAAGCGCAGCAACACCCAGCACGGTAATGGCGACGAGAATACCGACATGGACCCGGCGCAGCACGGCTGCCGCCACTGTCAGCGGAGCCAGGATGAGCACCACGAACGGGTTCGTGAGGCCACCGGTCAGCGACAGCAGTGTGGTGAGTTGGAGCGTATCGAAGGCCAGATAGGCGGTGGCGGACCGGTCGGAGAGGTGCGGGCTCTCGCTCAGCTGCGCATGGGCGTAGAGGTTGACCGTGATCGAGGAGGCGATTGCCAACATGATCGGCGGGAGCGGCAGGTTCAGTTTCATCCAGCCGATGGCGACACCTACCGCAGCGGTCTGGCCGATAATGGCGAGCCACCGGATCAGTGTCTGTACCCGCAGCGAAAGGCCAAGGTCGGACCGGATCTCTCCGCCCGGTTCGGCAAACAGCCGGGCGGCGCGGGCCGCGATTTCCTCGTTCGCCAGAGTATCTGTGGCAGAATGCGTCATGGCGCTCACCCTACTCCTTCAATAGGCTTAGGGTACCCTGTGTGGCGGAATGTCGCACTTCTGTTCAGGTGAAGCCTGGCCCGCCACCCTTGTGTGTATTTTCAACGGGTTCGGCCAAAAAACCGGTGTCATAAGCCCTGGAGGGGCGAATAAACCTGCCCGCCTGGCGCGTGAGCATGATCACACTGGCCTGCTCTGCCTGGGTAAAAGGTTGGAACGGGCCAAAGAAAAAGCGGCCCCGAAGGGCCGCTTTCCTGAATGGGTGGGCAGAGCACCCGATCTTCAGTTGGTGGTCTGGGCCACCTGCTGGCTCTGCTGCGGCAGGGCTGCGAACTTCTGGTCAAGCTGGTCGCGCATGGCGACGAAACGCTTCAGATCCTTGCCTTCCAGCACCGTCATCACCGGCAGGTCGACGGACATCGGATTAACCTGCTTCTTGTCCACCAGCACCTCGTAATGGAGGTGCGGACCGGTGGCGACGCCGGTCATACCGACATAACCGATCACTTCGCCCTGCTTGACCCGGTCACCCTTGCGCAGGCCCTTGGCGAAGCCGTTCATATGGGCATAGGCGGTGGAGAGGTCGCTGTTATGACGGATACGGATGTAGTTACCGTAGCTGGAGAAGCGGCCGATATATTCGACGGTGCCGTTGCCTGCGGCATAGATCGGCGTGCCCTTGGAGGCGCCGAAGTCGATGCCCTTGTGCATGCGGGTGAAGCCAAGCACCGGATGCAGACGGCTGCCGAACGCCGAGGTGATGCGAGCGCCGTCAACCGGCGTGCGCATCAGGCCCTTCTTCAGCGAATGGCCCTTGGAGTCATAATATTCCACCGAGCCATCGGCCTGTTCGTAGCGGTACATGCTCATCTCCTTCCCGCCCACCGACAGGTGCGCGAAAAGCAGATTGCCCGGCTTGGCAACAGCGCCATCGGCCGTTTCGTAACGCTCGTAAAGCACGTCGAAATGATCGCCCGGCTGAATGTCGCGCTGGAAGTCGACGCCGTAGGAGAAGCCGTGGATCATCTGGTAGAGGATCGCGTCGGGCACGCCGGCGCGGTTACCGGCGGCCAGCAGGCTGTCGTCGATGGTGCCTGAGCCGCCGGCCAGTGCCACGGAGAGCGGCTTCTTTACTTCCTGGCTGCGGAAGGAGAGGTTTTCGCTATCGTCGCTGCCGCGCATGACGATGGCCATGCGCTCGATTTCCGGCTGAAGGGTCAGCGCCTGAAGCTGCGGGCCTTCGTCGCCGCCCGGCTGGATGTAGAGAGTGACCTGCTGGCCGATATTCAGCTTGCGCGGGTCGAACACATCCTTGAGCGCGTCGACGGCGGCGGAAGCCTGGCCACGATCAAGGCCGGCGCGATCCGTCAGCAGAGACAGCAGCGTATCGCCGCGCTCGACGGAAAGCTCCAGCGCATCGGCATTGTCGCTGACGACGTTCGTAAGTTCGTCCGGCAGCGGGTCGCGGTCGGCTGCCGTGGTATCGGCGCTCGCGACGGCGTCGTCACCGGCGGTCGGATCGGTATCGGCATCCGCCGCGTCGACATCGCTGTCGCCTTCATCCGTGCTGGCAGCGCCAATGCCGGTGAGCGAACTGACGCGGCCGAGCAGCGCATCAAGCAGGCCGGGGGTGCGCGGCGCCAGCGGGCCGGGATCATCCACCAGGCCGACGACGCGGAACGGGTTGGTTGCCGGTACGGGAACTCCCGCGGGAGTGGCAGCGTTATTGGTAGAGGCAGATGCATCGGCCACGCGGAACGGGTTGGCCGTCGGCACGGGGGCCAGCGGTTCGGTCGGCTGGACTACTGTCGCCTCGGCGAGTGTCGTCGTCTCGCGCAGGGGATTCGCAGCAGGAAGGGGAGTCACCTCCGTCTTGCCAGCGACCTGTTCGGCCGGGCTCGGAGACGTCATCAGCGCGGTTGCGGCCAGAATCAGACTGGCTGCACTTGCCTTGATCCGCGGCCTCACCGGCGCGGTTCCTGTCCCGGTCGGGAGTAAAGCATCAGTGCCCCCTCAGTTCCGTTCAGTCCACCCGGCTTTCCCTGCGCGCCCGCCGGCAGCAGAAAAAGCGTTTATCTTCCCGCAGCTTGCAATAATTGCCGCATCGTTGGGGATGTCGGCTGCCGCTGCGGTTGCCATCCGGTGCCCGATCCTTTTGTCAGGATTATGGTCAGCCGGCTAACGACCTCAACGAGATCAGGCCGACCTCATCCTCCCGCATGCAGTTCCCGTAACGGGTTGTGCAGCCAGGGGATGTGTCGACCGCTTTGCGTCATATCATACCCACCAACAGCAGAATGCTGGACGGGGCTTTTCATTGTCAACCCATTTACCGCCCTGCCGATGCCTTGATTTTCGTCTCCATTGCGGCCCGCTCGCCCGGTGCTTAGGATCGCCCGCGCCCGCCGGGCGCTTCCCCGGGCTTGTCAGGAGTAATGGCCTTTGAGTTTTGGACGGGCGGTGGCGACGGTCAGCAGCCTTACGCTGGTAAGCCGTATCGCCGGTTTCCTGCGGGATATTCTCACAGCCTCCTTCATCGGTGCCGGGCCGGCGGCAGACGCTTTTTTCGTGGCGCTCAAGCTCCCCAATCTCTTCCGCCGCGTTTTTGCCGAAGGGGCCTTCTCCTATGCCTTCGTGCCGCTTTTTGCCGGCATCGCTGAAAAGGAGGGCGTGGAGCCGGCACGGCGTTATGCCGCGCAGATAGCGACATTGCTGCTGGCGGCGCTGGGCGTGGTCACTGCGTTGGCGATGATTTTCATGCCTTGGCTGGTTATTGCCGTCGCGCCGGGTTTCAACAGCGACCCCTACCGTTATCAGCTCGCCATCGATCTCTCCCGGATCACCTTCCCCTATCTGCCGCTCATCTCGCTGGTGGCGCTGGTGGGAGGCATGCTGAATTCGGTCGAACGGTTCGGCCCCTTCGCCTTTGCTCCCGTCCTGTTCAACGCCACGCTGATCGTCTCGCTGCTGATCGGGCAATTCGGTTTCCACGCGCCGGTCACCGCGCTTGCCTGGGGCACCACGATCTCCGGCGCCGTTCAGCTCATCTGGATGGGCTGGTTCCTCAAGCGCGAGAACCTGTTGTTCTGGCCACGGCTGCCGCGGCTCACCCCGCCGGTCAGACGGCTCTTCATCAATATGGGGCCGGCGGTGATCGGTGGCGGCGTGGTGCAGATCAACGCCTTCATCGATGTGGTTCTGGGCTCTTTGTTGCCGACGGGCGGCATCTCCCATCTCTATTACTCCGACCGGCTCTACCAGATGCCGCTCGGCATCATCGGCGTCGCCATCGGCACCGCCTCGCTGCCGCTGATTGCACGTCGCATCAAGGCCGGCGATGTCGAAGGCGCCCGCTATGTGCAGAACCGCTCCTTCGAGCTTGCGCTGATGTTCGGTCTGCCCGCTGCGGCCGGCCTTGCCGTTGCGGCCTGGCCCATCGTGACCGTGCTCTTCCAGCACGGCGCCTTCACAGCCGAGGATGCGCTCTTCACCGCCCATACCACGGCGGTCTTCGGTCTTGGGGTTCCGGCCTATCTGCTGCTCAAGGGGCTGCAAGCGGCCTTCTTTGCCCGCGAGGATACCCGCACGCCCATGTGGGTCGGGCTGATCGGCATGGTGGTCAATCTCGTGGTGGGGGGCACGCTGCTGCATTTCTATGGTGCGGTCGGCATTGCCGCCGGCACCACGATCGCTTCCTGGGTCAATACCATCCTGCTCATCTATTTCCTGCACCGGGCAGGGCTGCTTGAGCCGGATGAGAGGCTGCTGTTCCGCCTGCGCATCATGCTGCTGGCAACCGCCGTGATGGTGCTGGCTATCCTGGCGGTGCGCGCCGGAGTGGACAGGCTGTTCACGCTTGGCACCTTGCCGGAACTCGGCGGGCTGGTTGCCATCATGGGAGTGGCGCTGACGGTCTATTTCGGCATCTGCGTTGCCTTCAAGGCAATCGCACTTGCCGATCTGCGCAGCATCCTGCATCGCCGGCAGGTGTGAGAGGCAGTCCGCTGCGCCGCATTCCCTTGACCAGTCCGGGCGCGGTTCTTTAAGGCGTTGTGCAACTGCCGCCCCGCAAACGGGTGGCGTCTACCAAGATACTTCTTATCCCGGATGGAGAGTGGCGGTCGTGAAGCGCATTTTCTCGGGCGTGCAGCCCACAGGTAATCTGCATCTCGGCAATTATCTGGGCGCTATCCGCAACTGGGTTGCCCTGCAGAATCGCGATGAATATGAGACGATCTTCTGCATCGTCGACCTGCATGCGCTGACCCAGCAGCCTGAGCCGGAAGCCCTGCGCAGCGCCATCCGCGCCACTGCCGCAGCTTTCGTGGCCGCTGGCGTTGACCCCACCAAATCCGTGGTCTTTGCCCAGAGCACGGTGCCGGGCCATGCCGAGCTTTCCTGGCTCTTCTCCTGCCTCACGCCGCTTGGCTGGCTTAATCGCATGACCCAGTTCAAGGAGAAGGCGGGCAAGCATCGCGACAACGCCGTGCTTGGCCTTTATGCCTATCCGGTGCTGATGGCGGCCGACATCCTGCTTTATCGCGCAACCCATGTACCGGTCGGCGAAGACCAGAAGCAGCATCTGGAACTGGCGCGCGATATCGCCGGCAGCTTCAACCAGCGTTATGGCGTCGATTTCTTCCCGCTGCCCGAGCCGCAGATTCTGGGTGCCGCCACCCGCGTCATGTCGCTGCGCGACGGCACCAAGAAGATGTCGAAGTCGGACGAATCCGACTATTCGCGCCTCAATATGAGTGACGATGCCGACACCATCGCGCTCAAGATCCGCAAGGCCAAGACCGACATGGACGCGTTGCCGGACCATATCGACCTGCTGGAGGCCCGGCCGGAAGCCCGTAACCTGCTCAACATCTATGCCGCGCTCACCAGCCGTCCGCTGGAAGAGGCTGTCGCCGAAATGGCCGGCAAGCAGTTCAGCGATCTGAAGCGCGTTCTGACCGATGCCGCTGTCTCTCTGCTCGGCCCGTTCACGGCGGAATATAACCGCATCATGGCCGATCCGGCGCAGATCGATGCTTTCCTGCGGCTTGGCACCGATCGTGCGCAGGCAATCGCGGCCGAAAATCTTGCCGCTGTCCAGGATATCACCGGGCTGTTGCGGGTGCGTTAAGTCACCAGCTTGGACAATTTGTATCCTTGACGAACAACGGGCGGCGCAGCAGTGCCGCCCGTTTTTTGCATAACTCCATAGTCGACTAATCAATTATTCATACGGATACCTATCCGTTCGCGGTTTTTACGGGCGCGCCACGCTGTGAGTAGCTTGGCGCGAAACGGGGCGCTGTTTGCCTTTCGACCGGACCGCCGCCGCCGGGAACATCTACGAGGCCAATTTAATGTTTTCGCTTGGACAGAAGATCGGGCTGAACCAGCGCTTTACGCTGGGCGTCGGCTTTCTGCTGCTGGTTGCCATCGCTGCCGTGACCTTTGCCGCCCGGCTCAATCTGCAGTCCTATGCAACCAGCCGCGCTGTCAGCGAACAGAAGCAGAGCCTGCGGGTGGCGGCCCATCTCTTCAAGGCGGCTCATTCCGGTATTGATGTCGTGCTGGGCGCGGACGGTAACGTGGAGAAGATTTCCGTCGAGGCAATGCCGGACTTCGGCACCGACTATACGCTGACCGATGAAATCGGCCGCCTGACCGGCAACACGGCCACTGTCTTCGTCTGGGATGACAAGTCGCAGGATTACTGGCGGCGCACGACGAACATCAAGAAGCCGGATGGAAGCCGTGCCGTGGGCACGCAGCTTGGGCAGCAGGGCGCTGTTTATCCCGTCATCCGCGCCGGCAAGGCCTATCTGGGCGAAGCCAATATCCTTGGCCGCGACTACTACACCAACTATGTGCCGATCTTCGACAAGCAGGGTGCGGCCGTTGGCATTCTTTATGTCGGCGTGGAAAAGGCGCGCATTCAGGCGGTAGTGGGCAACGTCACGCAGGTTACCATGCTGGTGGCGGGCCTCGTCTTCGTGGTGCTGATGGTGCTGACGCTGCTGGTCATTCGCCAGTCGCTGCGCCCGCTCGGCAAGTCGGTTAACGCTCTCAACGCCCTGCGCGAAGGCAATCTTGCCGGCGTGCCGGAATTCGAGGGGCGCAAGGACCAGATCGGCGAGATCGCCCGCGCTATCCACCATATGGCAGACTTCCTGCGCGAAAATGCGCGCCTCAAGGAACGTCAGCTTGAGCATGAGCGCGAGATGGCGGTCGAGCGACGCCGTACCCTGAGCGCCATGGCTGACCGTTTCGAGACCGGTGTCGGCCGTATTGTCGGCGACCTGCAGCAGCGCACCTCATCCATGCGCGGTGAGGCCGAGGCGCTGAGCCGTGTTTCCGCCACCTCCATCTCTCAGGCAACTTCCGCTGCCTGCGCCAGCGACAATACCACCGAGACGGTGAATGCCGCTGTGTCTGCCGCCCAGCAGCTGGCCCGCTCCAGCGAGGATATCGGCCGTCAGGTGCAGCAATCGAGCAAGGTGATCGCTGCGGCTGTAGAAGAGGCGCGCACCACCCGCTCGGCAGTCGAAGGGCTGCAGGCTTCCTCGCAGAAGATCGGCGAGATCGTCGAGCTGATCTCCTCCATCGCCAGCCAGACCAATCTGTTGGCCCTTAACGCCACCATCGAAGCGGCGCGGGCCGGCGAAGCCGGTCGCGGCTTCGCCGTGGTGGCAGGCGAGGTGAAGAATCTTGCGGGTCAGACGGCACGGGCGACCGAGGAAATTGCCGCCCAGGTTGGCGCGATCCAGGAAGAGACCCGCCGCAGCGTCACCGCGATCGAACAGATTGCGCAGACGATTGGCGGCGTGGACGAGATCTCCGGCCACATCGCCCGGGCTGTGGGCGAGCAGCAGCATGCCACACGTCACATCGTCGACAATATCGACAAGGCGGCCGAGGGTACCGGCACCGTCTCCAGCAATGTGAAGGGCCTTGATGGCGCGGCGCGCCAGACCGGCGAAGCGGCAACGACCCTGCTGGATAGCGGCAATGCGCTGATGGAGCGCAGCAACGAGCTGGCCTCTACCTTCGCCGATCTGGTGCAGCAGATCCGTCAGGGCTGAAACAAAAGGCGCCCCTCCGAGAGGGGCGCCTTTTATCTATCCGGCATGTTTTGAAACTCAGGCAGTACCGGGCTGGCCAAGCGCCATGACCCGGCGCTGCAGTTCCGCCATCAGCTGCTTGCGGTCGCCGATGCCGGCCAGCTCCGCCGGCGAGATTGGCTCGCCGATGCCGACACGAAGCGTGGAGCCGATGCGTCCGCGCACTTCCCGGAACAGCAGCGAGAGCCGGAGCGTCAGGCTGACATGGCTTGCGATCTGGAACAGGCGGCTGTTCTGGCCGTGGAAATAGATCGGCACCACCGTTGCCTTCGAGGCCGAGATGAGCTTGGCGGTGAAGGTCTTCCACTCCAGCTCGACGGCATGGCGGGCGAAGGGTTTGGGTGTGGTGGCAACGCCGCCGCCCGGAAACACCACGATGGTGCCGCCCGACTGCAGCAGCTTGAGCGCCGAGGCGCGCGTTTCCAGATTGGTGCGCAGCGCTTCCGGCGTTTCGGCAAAATCCACCGGCAGCACATAGGGCTGCACCTCCGGCGCCTGGTAGAGCACCGAATTGGTCAGCACTTTGAATTCGCTGCGGACCAGCGAAACGAGGTGCGAGATGACGATGCCATCCAGCACCCCGAACGGGTGATTGGCGACCACCACCAGCGGGCCTTCCCGCGGAATGTCAGCAAGGCGCTGATGGTCGTAGTCGAGATTGAGTTCCAGGCGGCGCACCGCAGAGGCCCAGAAATCTTCTCCCGGGCGTGGGGCGCGGCGATGCTGGAGATAAAGTCGGCGCAGATGCGGCTGACCGGTCGCCTTCTCGATGGTGCGGATGGCAAGGCGCTTGAAGGGCCCGTCATCCGGTGAGGCGTAGGAGAAATTGGGTTCATCGCCGGCCGGCGGCAGGGCCAGCTGCGGAGCCGAAACCGCGAAGGGACGGGCGGCAAGCCGTGGGCTGCGCAGGTCGGGACGCGGGTCGAGTGGGCTGTGGGTCTGCAAGATCGGGCTGTCGGCTCGGGTGTGCTGGAGTGGGGGCTCAGGCGCGCACTATGACCGTCATTCCTATAACCAAAACATTACGATTTGGCGTCAGCCATTTTGCAAAAATGACCTCTCTATCCGGGAGGATAAGCCGGCAGCCTTCAACGGTATGCCGGCATCGTTCCGTGCCGGAGACCTAAGGCGCGAGTGCGCCATGGGCGAGATTGGCCGCCAGCGCCAGCATCACAAGGCCGATGGCCAGATCCAGTGCGCGCCAGGCAGCGGGGCGTGAGAGCAGCGGAGCAAGGAAACGGGCGCCGAAGCCGAGCGCGGCGAACCAGGTGAAACTAGCAAGGGCCGCCCCGGTGATGAAGAAGGGCCGCTCGGGCGCCATGAGGCTGGCACCCACTGCCCCCATCAGCATCACGGTGTCGATATAGACATGCGGGTTGAGGAAGGTGAAAGCCGCAGTGCCGGCCAGCGCGGCGCTCAATGTAAGGCCGGCCTGCTGGCTGAGCACCAGCGCTTCCGGATGCGCCGCACGGCGCAGCGCGGAGATGCCGTACCAGCTGAGGAAGATCGCCCCGCCGAGGCTGAGGCCCAGCGACAGGCCGGGGATAAGGGCGAGAATGCCGCCAAGGCCACTGACGCCGGCAGTAATGAGCGTGGCATCCGCCGCCGCGCAGAACAGCACGATGGGCAAAACATGCTCCCGCTTCAGCCCCTGGCGCAGCACGAACATGTTCTGTGCGCCGATGGCAATGATCAGGCCGGCGGACAGGGCAAAGCCCTTGGTGAAGGCGGGGAGGAGCGAAGTCATCATGGGCCCTTTGATGACGCGCGGCCGCGCTGTAATCTAGCTAAAGATTCTTATCCTGAATTAGGCTGGCTAATGCTGGACTACCCCTCTCTTGCCGCTGTTGCTGCCGTGGTGCGTGAAGGCAGCTTTGAAAAGGCAGCCGCCGTTCTCGGCATCACGCCGTCGGCAGTTTCCCAGCGGGTGAAGGGGCTGGAGGAGCGTGTCGGTGCGATCTTGCTGACACGGGGTGTCCCCTGCCGGGCAACCGAAGTGGGGGCGAAACTGTGCGCCCATGTCGAACAGGTTCGCCTGCTGGAAAGCGACGTGGTGGGGGCGCTGCCCAAACTCGCCGATCAGGCGCAGGGGCCGGCGATGGTGCGGGTGGCGGTCAATGCGGACAGCATTGCCACCTGGTTTTCCGCCGCTGCGGCACGCTTCAGTGCCGAGACAGGTGCGCTGCTGGATTTCGTGATGGAGGACGAGGCGCATACTGCCGGCAGGCTGCGCAGCGGCGAGGTGATTGCCGCGGTGACGGCGGACCCGGCCCCGGTGCCGGGCTGCAAGACCTATCCGCTGGGCGCCATCCGCTATGTCGCCGTGGCGAGCCCCGATTTCATCACCCGCTTTTTCGCCGGCGGCGTGGATGCGCAAAGCCTGCAGCAAGCACCGATTCTGCGCTTTGACCGCCGGGACGAATTGCAGTCGCGCTGGGCGCAGGCGGCATGGGGCATCCGCCTTGCCGCGCCCTGTCACTGGCTTCCCTCCACGCAGGGCATGCTGGACATGACGCTTGCAGGCCTTGGCTGGGCGATGACACCGCCGGTGCTGGCCGAACGGCATCTGGCGGCAGGGCGGCTGGTAGAGCTGGCGCCGAAACTTGCCATTGATGTAGCGCTCTACTGGCAGCGCACGCGGCTTGCCACGCCGCTTCTGGAACGGCTGACGCAGGCTGTCCGCACCACGGCAGCGAAAAATCTGCTGAAAGTCTGAGGCGGCCAGGCGCGAAAGACCAGGCGCGAAAGAAAGGAACGACCACGATGCTGATTGCGGTGCTGGCGGACATTCACGGAAACCTTGCGGCGCTGAAGGCGGTATTGGCGGACCTTCAGCCCCGCCGGCCCGGCTTGATCGTCAATCTGGGCGACTGTGTTTCCGGCCCGCTGGACGCCGGGGAAACGGCGCGCGAGCTGATGCGCCTCGGCTGGCCGACGGTGCGCGGTAACCACGACCGCTATGTGGTAACGCCGGGCGGGGGCGGGCTGTCGGATGCCCATGCCCGCTCCGAGTTGTCGGCGGAGCAATCGGGCTGGCTTGCTGGTCTGCCGGCGACGGTGTCTTTGCTGGAAGGGCGCCTTCTTGCCTGCCATGGCACGCCCGTGAGCGACGAGGAGTATCTGGCCGAGCGGGTGATCGCTGGCGAGATGGTGCTGGCGGAGGCGGAGCAGATAGCCGCACGGCTGGGGGATACCGGCAAGGCGGAAGTAATCCTGCACGGGCACAGCCACCTGCCACGCTGGCTGCGGCTGGCGGATGGGCGCCTGCTGCTCAACCCCGGCAGCGTCGGTTGCCCGGCCTACCTCGACCATGATCATCGCATGCAGACCGGCAGCCCCGATGCGCGTTATGCGCTGCTGAAGGGGCCAGAGCAGGAGGGGGAAGAGTGGCAGGCGGAGTTCGTGACGGTCAGCTATGACTGGCAAGCCGCCGCAGTGCTTGCGGCCCAGCGCGGGCGGGCGGATTGGGCCGAGGCGCTGGCAACGGGACGGGTGACGCCGGCATGAGCCTGCCGGGCAGCCTTGATCGCCGCCGCCAAAGCGCTTAGGAAACGAGCCCGCACTTACAGTCAGTTTTGCCTGACGCCATCTTGCCCATATGGGAGCTCGCCAGTGCCCGCCTATCAGCCGGTTCGCGGCATGCAGGACATGCTGCCGGAAGACTATCGTCGGTTCCGTCACGTGGTTGACACCGCCCGTGCGGTGGCCGGGCGTTATGGCTTCGAGCATGCGGACACGCCGATCATGGAAGTGACCGATGTGTTCGCCCGCTCGATGGGCGAGACGTCGGATGTCGTCTCCAAGGAGATGTACAGCTTCGAGGATCGCGGCGGCGAGAACGTGACGTTGCGCCCGGAAGGCACCGCCGGCATGGTGCGCGCCTTCATCTCCAACGGTCTGCAGAACCAGGTGCCGTGGAAGGTGTTCTATGCCGGGCCGATGTTCCGCTATGAGCGCCCGCAGAAGGGACGCTATCGCCAGTTCCACCAGATCGGTGTCGAGCTGATCGGCGTGGAAACGCCGGTGGCGGATATCGAGGTGATCGCGACGGGTGCGCATATCCTTTCCGCGCTTGGCCTGGGCGACAAGATCACGCTCGAGCTCAACACGCTGGGCGACCTTGAAAGCCGCGCTACCTACCGCGAGGCGCTGGTTGCCTATTTCACCGGCCATGCCGACAAGCTGTCGGAAGACAGCCGCGTGCGCCTGCAGCGCAACCCGCTGCGTATCCTCGACAGCAAGGATGAGGGCGACAAGGCGCTGGTGGTGAATGCCCCGCGCTTTGACGATTACCTCAATGAATATTCGCTCAGCTTCTTTGCCCGGGTCCGCGAAGGGCTGGAGGCGATTGGCGTGCCCTATGTGCGTAACCAGACGCTGGTGCGCGGGCTCGACTACTACACCCACACCACCTTCGAGTTCACCACCACGGCGCTCGGCGCGCAGGGCACGGTGCTGGCCGGCGGCCGGTATGACGGCCTTGTCGAGCAACTGGGCGGCCCCAGGCTGCCGGGCATCGGCTGGGGTTCGGGCATTGAGCGGCTGATGATGCTGGCCGATCAGGCGCCGGCAGCGCCGCGTCCGGTGGCGCTCATTCCGCTGGGTGAGGCTGCGGAGCGCAAGGGGCTGGTGCTGGCCGAGCAGCTGCGCCGCGCCGGGCTTTATGTCGAGATGGGTTACAGCGGCAACCTGAAGCGCCGCCTGCAGCGCGCCGACAAGCAGAATGCCACTCATGCGGTTATCCTCGGTGAGGATGAACTGGCCAAGGGCGTGGTCACGGTGCGCGACCTTACCAGCGGTGAGCAGCAGGAAGTGGCCTTTGATCAGCTGGCACCGCGGCTGACGGCCTGATTCCGGCAGGGTTTCGACTTCAAAAACAAAAGCCCGGCATCCAGTGATGCCGGGCTTTTGTTTTTGCGGAGCCCCTTACCAGTCGTGGCGGGTGCCATCGCCGGTGAAGAAGCTGACATCGGCAGGGCCCTGGCGGACGAAGCCGATATCCTTGAGCCCGGTGTCGGACAGCCGGTCGAGCGCACGGCGGGTGGCAAGGCGCTGCGACCAGCGGGCAAGGGTGCGTGACAGGCTGAAGCCTGAGCGATGGCTGGCAGCAGCCTTACGGTCGGTGCGCAGGAGAAGAGCAAAGCTCATGATCAAAACTCCTCTGAACACGGAAACGAAACGGCGCGAAGGCCGGTTTCAAAGCCCGTCCCACGGGCGGTAGCGGGAATAGGGGTTCATCATCGACAGCGACTCGTCGCGGCGCAGGCCGATGTCGTTGAGGCCGGAATCGGACAGCCGGTCGAGAGCCTGGCGGGTGCGATGGACGCGCCAGAGGCCGACAAGGAAGTCGCCGACAGCTGCGAAGCCGGAGCGAAGCGGGCGGCGAGAAGCAAGGCGGGCCGCGGCTTTGTGCGATACCATGGACATGTTCGTTACTCCCCGTATGAGGTGCCGCGAGAGGCTCGCGGTGCCGATGGAGGGAGAATGACAGGTCAAAGCTGACAGCAGCGTGTCAGGTATGTTCCCTTAAGGTTCCAAAAAAGTAAAAATCATCGGGGCCTCACGGGAAAACGGCATGAATCCTATCGAAAGGGCGCTCGGCATCCTGCTGATGCTTTCGGGCGGGCGGCTGGTGCCGGCGACGGCGATTGCCGAAAAGTTCGAAGTGTCGCTGCGTACCATCTACCGGGATGTCGACCGGTTGCTGGCGCTGGGCGTGCCGGTGGAGGCCGAGCGTGGAGCCGTGGGTGGCTACCGGCTTGCCGACGGGTATCTGCAAGCGCCTGTGGCCCTCACCCGCAGCGAGACGGCGGCACTGCTGGTGGCGCTTGCCGTGGCGCGGGGATTGAAGGCGACTCCGCTGGTGGCCGAACTCGACAGTGCGCAGGGCAAGCTGCTTGCCTCCATGCCGCGGGCAGCGCGGGAGCTGCTGCTGGATGGCTCGCGCCTTGTCGGTATCGAGCGCCAGCCGCCCGATATCTTTCATGGCCGGTACGACACCAAATCGGCGACGCTGTCGCAAAGCGCGGTCGATGCCTTCATGAGCGGGCTGCTCACTGCCCGGCGGGTACGATTCGAGCACCGCAATCCTTCGCGGGAAAGCTCGCGCTTTTATGAGGTGGAGCCGCGCGCCATCCTGTTTGACCGCGATCTCTGGTACCTCGTCGGCCATTCCATCGATGCCGGGGACATCCGCATGTGGCGGGCGGACCGGGTGATCTCCATGGAGGTGATGGGCATGGCCTTTCGCCAAGACCGGGAGTTCAGCGTGCAATCGATGCTTGGCCGCTCCTGGCTGGGGCGCGCCATGGAGCAGTGGGCGCAGGACAGCGAGATGACACGCATCCGCATGACGGAGCGGCAGGCCGAAACGCTGCGGCAGGACTGGTACTACGCCCATGCACTGTTCGAGCCGGACGAAGACGGCAAGGTTCGCATGACAGTACCCGACACCAGCCCGCGCGCCATGCTCTCCCTCGTGCGCTGGCTGGGGCCGGAGGCTGAATTGCTGAGCCCGCCACATCTTCGCCAGCAACTGGCTGAGGAACTTGCCACCATGGTGGGGCGCTATGGCGACATGCAGGCCCGCGGAGCGGTAACGGGCTGACAAAAAGCGAAACTCCGGCCTCTCCCCGTGGGAGCGGCCGGTGCGCGCGAGCTTGAAGCGAACCGCCAAAACGCCTAGGAACGCTGCACTTTGATTTTCAGAAAGCCGGGAACTGCCGTATGGCCGTGATGCTTGAAGACAGCTTTCGGCGGGTGCTCGCCCGCTTCGATGAGCTGGGCGACACGCTCGCCAGCGGTGTGGAGGGCGAGAAGTTCGTCGCCCTGTCCAAGGAATATGCCGAGCTGGAGCCGGTGGCCGGTGCCATCCGGTCGCTCGATTCCGCCCGGCGCGAATATGCCGATCTGGAAGCCTTGATGGACGACCCCGCCACCGACAGCGAAATGCGGGCGCTGGCAGAGGAGGACTATTACCGGCTGAAGCGCGAACTGCCGGAAATCGAGCTCAAGGTGCAGATCGCGTTGCTGCCCAAGGATGCCGACGACGACAAGTCGGCGATCCTTGAAGTGCGCGCTGGCACAGGCGGCGAGGAAGCGGCGCTGTTTGCTGCCGACCTCTTTGCCATGTACCAGCGTTATGCCGCCCTCAAGGGTTGGCGCTTCGAGGTCATGGAGGCCAGCGAAACCGGCATCGGCGGCCTCAAGGAGGGTGTGGCCAGCATCAATGGCAGCGGGGTCTTCGCGCGGCTCAAATATGAATCCGGCGTGCACCGGGTGCAGCGGGTGCCGGAAACGGAGAACAGCGGCCGTATCCACACCTCCGCCGCCACCGTGGCCGTGCTGCCGGAAGCCGAGGATGTCGATATCGACATCAACGAAAATGATCTGCGTATCGACGTTTTCCGGGCCTCTGGCGCCGGTGGGCAGCATGTGAACCGTACGGAAAGCGCTGTGCGCATCACTCACCTGCCGACCGGGATCGTGGTGAGCCAGCAGGACGAAAAATCCCAGCACAAGAACCGCGCCAAGGCGATGAAGATTCTGCGCGCCCGGCTATATGACCGTGAACGACAGATGCTGGACAGCGAGCGCGCGGCCGACCGCAAGGCGCAGGTGGGTTCGGGCGATCGTTCGGAACGCATCCGCACCTACAATTTCCCGCAAGGCCGGGTGAGCGATCACCGCATCAACCTGACGCTCTACAAGATCGCTGATGTGATGATGGCGACTGCGCTTGACGAGATCATCGAGCCGCTGATTGCCGAAGAGCAGGCACAGCGCCTTGCGACATTGAAGTGACAGGGGCGCCGTCATGACTGCCGGGCTGGATCAGCCGACCAGTTACCGCATCCTGCATCGGCAGGCGACGAAGCGGCTCACTGAAGCCGGGCTCGACACACCTTCGCTTGATGCGCGGCTGCTGCTGGAAGCGGCGACCGGGCTTGATCATGCCGGTTTCCTGCTGCGGCGAGACGAGGCAGCGCCTCCTGAGGCCGCCGGGGTCTTTGCCGGTTTCATCGAACGACGCCTTGCCCGTGAGCCGGTCGGGCGCATTCTCGGCCATCGCGGTTTCTGGACACTTGAGCTGGAACTTTCTCCGGCAACGCTGGAGCCGCGCCCGGATACCGAGCGGCTGGTGGAGGGGGTGCTGGAGCTGGTGGCAGATCGCCAGGCGCCGCTTACCGTCGTCGATCTGGGCACCGGTACCGGCTGTATCCTGCTGGCGCTGCTGAGCGAACTGCCGAACGCCATCGGCCTTGGGCTGGATCGCAGCGAGGAGGCGGCCGCTACGGCGCGCCGGAATGCCGGGCGGAACGGTCTGTCAGACCGGGCTTTTTTTGCTGTCGGCGACTGGACGCAGGCGCTGGTGCCGTATGGCTTCGACATTATCGTCTCCAACCCGCCCTATATTCCGAGCGCCGATCTGACCGGGCTGGATCCGGAAGTCCGGCTGTTCGACCCGCAAGCCGCGCTTGATGGCGGGCCGGACGGGCTGGCTCCCTATCGTGTGCTGTCCGGAGCGGCCCCAACCCTGCTGAGGGATGGCGGGATCATCGGGTTCGAGGTTGGAATCGGACAGGCTCAGGATGTTGCTGAAATGCTTAAGCAACAACTGGGAGATACACCTATAGTTAAAAATGACTATCAAGGCATAAACCGTTGTGTATTGGCGAAGCATTGATCGTCAACATTTGTAAAAAACTTAGGGGGGCTTGCTTAAGCCACCTATGATTGTGCCCTCAGGGGAGTCTGGGTAGAGGCTCTCCCAGGGGGAGGGAAAGTATGTCCCTGGAGCGATGGCGCAAGATGGCGCGAATTCACGGCACGCTGCTGTGGCTGATCGCGCTTATCCTGACGATTATTGCACTGATGGCCGGCACCCTCGGCTGGACGACCTATGCCGTTCGCAACGAGCAGGCTGCTACGGATGGCTGGCGAGACTACGGCCGTAATGCCGGCGAGCTCTATACCGTCATTGGCTATAACGGTTTCATTCATAACTTCAAGAACTGGGTTCTGCGTGGCGAGGAGGAGTTTTACGTCGCCGCCCGGCAGAATTTCGCCGTTGCCGACAAGGCGATGGACAGGCTGCTGACGCTCACACCGCCTGATCTGGCGCCGGAAAGTGTCACGGGTCCGGTGGCGACGATCCGGCAGACGCTCGACCGGTATGAAGGCATGCTGGACAAGGTACGCCTCTATCGCAGCCAGCAATTGGGTATTGGTGAGATCGACCAGCGGGTAAAGGTTGATGACGCCGGTGCCGCTGCGGCGATTACTGAGCTGCGCCGTATGATCACAGCCGGCATCAGCGGTCATCTGTCGGCAGTCACCCGCCTCGCGGCACTGCAGCTTGCCCTGACGACGGCGCTGCTCGCAGCCTTGCCTGTCGCGGCGGCGGCCCTCTACCTGCTGGCTCGGCCGATCCTGAATTATGCCAGGCTGCGTCATGCCGCCGAAGCGCACAGGGATATTCTGGCGGGAGTGATCCGGGGGCTGGATGATGCCGTCCTCGTGGTCGATATGACCGCAACCATCGTTATTGCCAACAGCCGGGCCGACCAGCTCTTCGGTTATGGGGATGGTGTGCTTGAGGGAATGACGGTGCATGAGTTGGTGCCCGATGCGACGCGTGGCCACCATGATGCGCTGGTCAAAGGCTTTTTTACCGGCTCGGCGCGTGAAAAGGTAATCGGCCGTTGGCGGGAGATCAAAGGCCGGCGGGCCGATGGCAGCCTGTTCCCCCTCATCCTCAACATCCACAAGGTGGAAAGCGAGGCGGATACTTTCGTCTCCGTGCTGGTGCGGTCGCTGGAAAACCAGGATGTCGTCGACGCCCAGCTGAGCCGCGAAGAGGCCATTGCCGCCAACCGCATCAAGACCCGGTTCCTGCGGTTGATGAGCCATGAGATGCGCACGCCGCTCAATGCCATCATCGGCTTCTCCAGCATCATTGCCGACGAAATGTATGGCCCCGGCCAGCCGCGGGAATACATCGAGTATGCCGGCGATATCAATGTTGCCGGCAATCACATGCTGCGGCTCGTCAATGATGTGCTGGAGTTTTCGCGCTACAGCGATGGCAGTGCCGCGCTGGAACTGGAAACCACGGATATGTTGCCGCTGGTGCAGTCCATCCTTCGTGCGTTCGAGAGCGCCGCCGCTGGCAGGGGGGTGTCGCTCAGGCTCGAAGCGGATCCCGCCGGCGACTGGCGCGGTCTTGCCGAAGGGGCGGCCTGCCGGCGGGCGCTGCACCATATCCTCGACAATGCCGTGCGGTACAACACCGCGGGCGGCGCGGTGACGGTGCTGCTGCGCGGCAACAGAAGCTTTGTCGGGGTGGCCGTTATCGACACCGGGCCCGGTTTCAAGGCCGCGGACACCTCGCGCCTGCTCTCGCCTTTCGAGCGGGGCGGGGAGGCGGCCGATCTTTTCGGCAGCGGTCATGCCGATGGCGGGCTGGGATTGGGGCTGCCGATCGCGGCCCGGGTCATGGAACTGCAGGGCGGGCGGCTGGAAATTGAGAGTACGCCGGGCGAGGGAACCAGGGTCGATCTTTATTTCGGCCGGCCGCGTGAAATGTTCCTGCCCGCTCCGGCCCGCCAGAGCGAGCGGGTAACGGAGCCCGGCAACCTGCCGGACGGGGCGGCCTGAAATTCTGACTGCTGCCCCGATACCGGAGCCGGTGCAGTCGGTAGCAGGCTGCCCTGCTAAAAAATGGCTTGGAAAGGTGCGGGATTGCCAGTACCGTCCAGATTGTTACATGGACCGGGCGAAAAAAACGGCTTTTGCCGGATAAGCGCATCGGACCGGTAACCCCAAAGCCGCAAAGGGAATGGCCGCCTGCTTCAGGCAGGATGGCACGCAGCACAGGCCGGGTTCGGCCCCGGGTGCCCCTGTATCTGCGTTGTGGCACGAGAAGGTAGTCATACGGCGATATGAGAGGTTTGCTGCGGTCTTGCCCGTTAAAACCGGGAAAGTTTGCAGCAGTATCGCGAACGGCTTGCCTGATCCCGTGCCGGTAAAGAGCGGCAACACCCGGCCTTTGAAACCAAAAAAGACGTGTCCGATGAGACAAGGAAACAACCCGCGCCGATCCCGTAACAAGGGCGGCAATGGGGGCGGTGGCAACAACAACAACAATGGTGGCAATCGCCGCCAGGTGCCGTTGCGCAGCCAGAATTTTGACAGCAATGGCCCGGATGTGCGCATTCGCGGCAATGCCTGGCAGGTTTACGAAAAATATATGGCGCTGGCCCGCGATGCCCAGACTTCGGGCGATCCGGTGCGCGCCGAGAACCTGATGCAGCATGCCGAGCACTACATGCGTCTCATTAACCTCGCCAACGAGGAGAATAATGAGCGCGGTGGTCGCCCGCAGGGCGGCGATAATAATTTCTACTCCGGCGACCAGCCTGCTGTGACCCAGTCGAACTACGGTTTCGGCGGTGAAGGTGGCGAAGCGCAGGAAGGTGGCGAGTTCACCGCCCGTGAGCCGCGCCGCGATGACAATCGCGACGAGGGTTATCGCGAGGAAGGCCGTGACAACCGCCGCCGCGAATTTTCGCGCGACAACAACCGTGATGGCGGGCGGGATAATCGCGATCGTGACAACCGCGACCGGGACAATCGGGACGGCCGCGAGCGTGACAACCGTGACCGTGATAATCGCGATGGCGACCGGGACTGGCGCCGTGAGCGCAACAACCGTCGCCAGGCGGCCGAGAGCAATCAGGGCAGCGCTGAACCGGCTCCACAGCCGGCCGAGACCGGCGAACCGGCAACGCTGTTCTTGGATGTAAGCCAGCCGGCAGACGCCGCCCCGCGTACCGAGCGCGAACCGCGCCAGCCGCGCCGGCGCCGTGAGCCGCGCCAGCCGCGTGGCAGCGAAGGTGGCGAGGGTGAGACGCTCGATGCCGGTCTGCAGCGCCAGCTTGGCCTCGGTGGCGGTTCCCGCCGCCGGGAGCGTGAGGCTGTGGACAATGATGGCGGCAGTGAAGAGGTCGATGCCTGAGGGCAACGGCTGAGCGCTGGCTGAAATGATAAAAGGCCGCTTCCTGTCAGGACAGGAAGCGGCCTTTTGTTTTGGGGGGCGCCCCGATTGCCGTCAGTCCAGCAGGATGCAGACATCGCCGGGTGCGATACGACCCGGCTTGACGACTTCGGCGTAGACGCCAAGCAAAGGATTGGCCCCGCCCTGCCCAAGGGTAGCGAACAGGGGAAGGTCGCGTTCCCCGCTATCGAGGCTGGTATCGATGACCCGGCACCGGCGGATGGGGCCGGTGATGCGCAGTTCGGCTTCGCCGAGGCGCAAGCGCCGCCCTCGCCAGCCTAGTTCCTCATTGGCGGCCAAACCTTCAACCACCAGATTGGAGCGAAAACGCCGGGGGTCGAGCCCTGAAAGGTCGAGGCGTTCGCGCAGTGCGGTGACGGAAGCTTCCGCCATCAGCGAAAGCGAGGCAGGGCCCTGAAACCCGCCGCGGAAGCTGCCTTCCGGCGCAATATCCAGCGGATCGAGAATATCGAGAGCGGCGGCGATGGCGGCGGCAAGCTCAAGCCGGCCGGTGTCGCTCGCCGGATCGGCGGCGGCAATGGGAGCGCCCGCGCGGCTGAGGATAAGGCGGCTTTCGCCTGCACCGGCACCCGGTGCCCCTTCCAGCCGGGCATCAATGGTGGCGATGGCGGGTTTGCGCAGCAGCACTGGCGGCGGGCCGCGCCGGACAGGCGCAAAGGCACGGTCGCCGGGCAGAGCCGCGTGGAAGCCAAGCGCGGCACTTTCCAGCGCCTCTCCGCCCAGCCCCTTTACGGGGTAGCGGAAGAGGCCGGCAAGGGTAATGGCCATCGGGAGGTTTCAGCCTGGGATGAAAGCCGGGGCGATCAGGAGAGAACCAGCACGTCGCCCGGAGCGATCCGTCCGCCCTTCACCACGCGGGCGAAGATGCCGCAATCGATATTGCCGAAATTGTCCTTCAGGACTGACAGCATCTTGATATCGCGCTCGGCCGTCGTCGGGTCGACCTCGGTGGCGGCGCAGCGGTCGATGGCCTTTACGATTTCGAACTCGCATTCGCCGACGGTGAGGTTGCGCCCGATCCAGCTCGCCTCCTCCCACGCGCCAATACCCTCTATCAGCAGGTTGCCCCGAAACCGCATCGGATCGACCGGCCGGCCGGCAAAGACTTCTACCTCGCTGACGCTTGCCTTGTTGATCAGCGAGAGAAAGGGCTTCGACTGATCGGTGAGAACAAGGCCTTCCGCGCCGTCGCGCGCGTCAACCACGCGCACGCCGCCATAGGTCATGTCTTCGTCAATGTAAGCGAGCATGAAATCTTCCAGCGCGGCGCGGCCCTCCGGCGTTTCCAGATCGGCTTCGACGCGCACATGCCCATCGACGGCTACGGTCGCCGTGTGACCGTCCGCCATGGAGAGACGCAGGTTGGCGAGCGGTGCGTTGCGCATCAGCTGCAGGAAGTGACTCTTGCGCTGATGTGTCGGCTGTTCCGGCTCGCAGGCACTGCGGGCATGGGCGAGGGCGAAGCGACGATCACCCGCGATACCGGCTTCGGCTTCAAGTTCGGCGCTTTCCAGCGACTGGGCGGTCATGCCCTTGATCGGATAGCGGAAAATGGCTTCGATGCTGGCGCCCATGGCAGTGTGCTCGGCTCTTTAGGAAAGGGGGCCGGCTTGCCGGCAGCTTCATGGCGATCCTATAGTCTTGCCATGCCCAGCCGCAAGCTCACGACACTGCGCCGCCTGATCAGACGGCCGGCCCTGCCTGACACGCTGCCCTTGCCGACAGGGCGGCTCCCGGCGCACGCACCAGTCGAGACGCAGGAAGGGGCAGAAAGCGCGGCGGAGCCTGTTTCGGTGGCGATCCGCCCGCATCCCAATGCTCGCCGGCTGACCCTTAGGGTGGATGCTGCGCGCGGCGTAGTGCGGCTCACGGTGCCGCCGGGCATCGGAATCGGCCAGATCGAAGGATTTCTGGACCGGCATGCCGACTGGGCGCGGCAAAAGCTGGAAGAAGCGGCTCCGCGCGGATCGCTTGCCGATGGTGAGATCATTCCCTTCAGGGGAGAGCCGCACCTGATCCGGCATGACCCTGCACTCGGCCGTCGCGTGGAGCGGCGTCTGGCGCGCCCGGACGAAACAGGGCCCGGCATTGCCGGCGTCCTGGCGGTGGGCGGGCCCGCCGAGCATGTGGCAAGCCGGCTGCTTGCCTGGCTCAAGGCCGCTGCGCGCAAAGAACTGGCCGAGCGCTCAGACAAAAAGGCGGCACTGCTGGGCAAGGCGATATCCCGGATTACCGTGCGAGACACGCGCAGCCGCTGGGGTTCCTGCTCCAGCAGCGGAGCTCTCAGTTTCTCCTGGCGGCTTATTCTCGCGCCGGAGGCGGTCATCGATTATGTGGTCGCGCATGAGGTGGCGCATCTGGCGGAGATGAACCACTCTCCCGCCTTCTGGGCCGTGTGTGCGCGTCTCAGTGAAGAGGGGCTTGCCCCGCGCGACTGGTTGAAGCGCCACGGTTCGGCGCTATGGCAGGTGGGGTAGGCGCGACGCGACCCTGAGGGGTTGGTTTATCGGGTACGCAGTGCAGAAAGCTGGCGTCCCCGAGAGTCGAAATTACTCTCCGCCAGCCATTGCTCGAAGCGTGCCTTTATAGCCGGCCATTCACCGTCGATGATGGAGTACCAGGCGGTGTCGCGGTTGCGCCCCTTGACCACCATCATCTGGCGGAAGGTGCCCTCATAGCTGTAGCCGAGCCGCTCGGCCGCGCGTTTGGAGGCGGCGTTGAGAGCGTTGCATTTCCACTCAAGGCGCCGGTAGCCGAGATCGAAGGCATAGCGGGCGAGCAGGAACAACCCTTCCGTTGCGGCGCGGGTACGCTGCAGGGCCGGGGAGAACCATACATGGCCGATCTCGATCGTGCCCTGTGCCTCGGTGATGCGCAGGAAACTGGCGATGCCCTGGGCGGCGCCATCGGCATCGAGATTGCGGAAGACAAAAAACAGTGGATCGGTGCTGGCGGCCTGTGCGCGCAGATGTGCCTCATAGGCTGCCGCGCTCTCGAAGGGGCCATAGGCCAGATAATCCCAGGTCGGGTTGGCCGCCAGGTCGAGGGCAAGAGCGGAAAGGCCTGCGAGATGGCGGGCTGGATCGAGCGGCTCCACCAGGACATAACGGCCGGCGAGTTCAACACGTGCCGGTGGCGGCGGGGCCTTGAAGTCGACCGGGGTGCCGAGGGTGTCCTTGTCCTGCGTGGTCATGGCGTTCTCCCGCTTTTCATGTCCTGCCTTTTCCTCTGCTTGCCCCAGAGCGGGCGCCGGTTCAAGCCGCCGGTTCAGGCCGTGGTATCGGCGCCGGTCTTCAAAGCCCGAGCAATCCGGAAACGAAGGCCGGCACGAGCTGGCTTGCCGGGCCGAAACGGGCCTCGGCAAAAGCAGATCGGCCGGCGGACGGCTCCAGATTGAGCTCCAGCGTATGGGCGCCATGCAGTGCCGCTTCGGCGACAAAACCGGCGGCGGGATAAACCGTGCCGCTGGTGCCGATAGAGACGAAAAGATCGGCGTCGGCGATGGCAGCCATGATCTCGTCCATGAAAAGCGGCATTTCTCCGAACCAGACGATATCGGGCCTGAGACTACCCGTGGCGCCGCAGGCGGGGCAGGCGGTCTCCACCATCAGGTCGCCGTGCCACTCCCGCCCGCCTGCACAGGCGAGACAGCGAACCTTCAGAAGCTCCCCATGCATGTGGCGCAGCCCCGCGCCACTGCCGGCGCGTTCATGCAGGTTGTCGATATTCTGGGTAACGAGCAGGAAACTGCCCTGCCAGTGCTGCTCCAACCGGGCAAGCGCGAGATGGGCCGGGTTGGGAGCGATAGCGGCATCAAGCAACTGGCGCCGGCGCCAGTTGTAGAAATCCTGCACGCGTTCCGGACTGGCCGCAAAGGCTTCGGGCGTTGCCACCTCTTCCAGCCGAACCTTCGACCAGATGCCGTCCGGTCACGAAAAGTGGCAAGTCCGGACTCGGCGGAGACGCCGGCTCCTGTCAGTATGACGATCGATGCGTTGCGGTGCATCTACCTCCAGCCTTTCTTGTGCCAGGCGCTCCGGAAACGGACCCGGCGGGGAACTGCCATGACCGCCATACTCTTCGTATGTACCGGCAATATCTGTCGCTCGCCAACCGCTGAAGGGGTGATGCGCGCAAAGCTGGAAGCGGCAGGGCTTGCCGCCGGCATTCATGTCGATAGTGCCGGCATCAGCAGCTACCATGTGGGCGAGGCGCCTGACCGGCGCTCCCAGCAACATGCGCGCCGGCGTGGCTATGATCTTTCAGACCAGCGTGCCCGGCGGCTGGTCCCGGAGGATTTCCAGCGCTTCGACTATCTGCTGGCGATGGACAGGAGCCATCTGGACGCGATGGAGGCCATGGCCCCGCAGCAGGGGCGTGGCCGAACCATGCTGTTTCTGGATTTTGCTGCCGGCGCCGCCACAAGAGAGGTGCCGGACCCCTATTATGGCGGCGATGGCGGTTTCGAGCGGGTGCTCGACCTGATCGAAGCAGCCTGCGACGGGCTGATCGCGGAACTGACCGGGGCCGGGCGTGCCGCTACTGGCCGAAAAGGCGCTTGAGGAAGCCGGCAAGCCCGCCTTCAGGCTCCGGTTGCGGGGCTGGGCCGCGCGCCGAGCCGGCAAGGCCGACATCGTTGCTTGCAACCGGCACCTCGACTTCGTCCGGCAGCAGATAAGGCAGGGGCCGCGCCGGCTGGCCCTTGGTGGCGGCCAGCATGAAATCGCGCCACAGCTGGGCGGGCAGGGTGCCGCCGGTGACATGCTTCATTGGCTTGTTGTCGTCATTGCCCATCCACACCACCGCCACCAGATCGCTGGTAAAGCCGGCAAACCAGGCATCGCGGCTGTCCTGGCTGGTGCCGGTCTTGCCGGCGGCGGGCCGGTCAAGCCTTGCGGACTTGCCGGTGCCCTCGGTCAGCACGCCCGTCATCATGCTGGTGAGATCCGAGATGGCGCGACGACCGACAACAGGAGGTGCCGGCTCGCTATGGCGGCGATAGAGCACGTTGCCCTGGGTATCCCTGATCTCGGTGACGATGTAGGGGTAGACCGGGCGCCCGCCACTGGCGAGTGCGGCATAGAGGCCGGCCAGATCGAGCGGCGTTACCTCGCTGGAGCCGAGCGCCAGTGACAAGTCGCTGCGCAGCGCCTCGGGCA
Organism: Radicibacter daui; assembly: GCA_030657355.1. GTDB lineage: Bacteria > Pseudomonadota > Alphaproteobacteria > Radicibacterales > Radicibacteraceae > Radicibacter > Radicibacter daui. Next base: position 40,706 of record CP131056.1, on the reverse strand, counting down.
GGCCGAGCGAGTGCGCAAGGTTGATGGTACGCGAAACGCCGGTGGACCAGAGCGTCTTGACCGCCACCGTGTTGATCGAATCCTCCAGCGCCGTACGGGCGGAGATGGTGCCGAGATAACCCGGCTCGTAATTGGAGGGGGAGTAGCCGTTGATGTTGATCGGCTCGTCCACCACGATGCTGTCCGGCTTGATCTTGCCGGCTTCCAGCGCCGCCAGATAGACGAAGGGCTTGAAGGACGAGCCCGGCTGGCGGTGGGCGTCGGTGGCGCGGTTGAAGCGGCTCTCGCCGTAATCGGTGCCGCCTACCATGCCGAGCACGGAGCCGTCCGGCGCCATCGCCACGAGTGCCGTTTGCCCGACATTGGCCTTGGAAGTGGCGGGTGACTGCATCATGGCGGCCACCTTGTCTTCGGCGGCGCGCTGGATGCGCGGATCAAGCGTGGTGCGGGCGACGACGTCACGGTCCTGCTCGCCAGCCAGATCCCACACCGTGTCGGCAATCCAGGACGAGATGTAGCCGCTGTTGGGGCCTACGCCGTCCGTCGGGCGTTCTACCGGGGTCGCCCTGGCCGTGTCGTACTGGGTGCGGGTCAGATAATGCTGCTCCAGCATGGCATCGAGCACGATGTTGGAGCGATCCTGTGCTGCCTGCGGGTCATTGGTAGGCGCATAACGCGACGGCGCCTTGAGGAGACCCGCAATAACGGCAGCCTCACGCACATTGAGCTTGCTGGCATCCTTGTTGAAATAGCGCTGGGCAGCCGCATCGACGCCGTAAGCGCCACCGCCGAGATAGACGCGGTTGAGATAGGCGGCCAGCAGCTCTTCCTTGCTGTAGTGCCAGTCCAGCCACAGCGCCAGCACCAGTTCCTGCGCCTTGCGCAGCATGGTGCGGTCGGGGGTCAGAAACAGGTTCTTGGCGAGCTGCTGGGTCAGGGTGGAGCCGCCTTGCACGATGCGGCCGGCGCGCCAGTTGGTCCAGGCGGCACGGAGCAGGCCGATGGGGTCCACTCCGGGATGGTAGTAGAAGCGCTTGTCCTCGATGGCGACGACGGCGTTGGGAACCCAGGGCGGCACGTCGGCCAGCGTGATCTGTTTGCCGGAAAGCTGGCCGATACGGGCAAAGGTGCTGCCATCCCCGGCGATGATGGTAACGGAAGGCTGGCGCGGCGCGGCCTCCACCTCGTCGATGCGGGGGATGGTGTAGCCGACGACGGCGACGGCCGCGGCGCCGAACACCACCAGCCAGATCATCGCGACGACACCGACGCGCAGCAGCGAGACAGCCCAGTGACGCCGGGGTTTCTTGCCCCCGCCGCGGCGGCCACCGGAGCCGGACCCGGACCCGCCATTGCCATTACCGCCGCCTTTGCCGGCGCTTTCCTTGCGATGGCCGGGGGCCGCTTTTTTGCTCGCAGCGGTTTTGCGGCGCGGTTTTGCCGCCGGCCGGCTGGGCCCTTGTGCCCGGGCCGATGCGGCAAGGCCACTGTCATTGGCGGGGTCGGGCGTCGCCGTCAGCAATGGGGGACGCTCCTGTGCCTGCCGCTGCAGGGCGGGACCCGTGATGACCGGGCCGGAAGTGGTTCCGAAAGTGGGTGTTTGCCGTCCACCGTCGCCTGGCGCCGCAGCGGGGCGATGGCTGGCAGCGCGCGCAGGGGCATGCAGCCCGTCCTGGCGTGCTCCGTCACGGCTTGCGCGCAGGCCCGGCTCGTTCTCGGACTGGAAGGGCGCGGTGAGGCCCGGTTTGTGAAAGGTCGGGCTACGCCGCTCGCTCATCGGAATTCCGGTTAACTGTTGCTTCGCGCAGGGGCAGGGCCTCCTGGCACTCCCTCGCGGCTATGAAACGCCAAAGCACCGCATGCGGCTGCATGACGGCCTGCCAATTGGTGCCTAATGGCCGAGCACGGCAATTTTCAGGCAGCGTGGCTGCTGGCTTCCTGCTCGTTCAGCAGAGAGAAAAGGGCATCTGCCGTTTCGCAGCCGCGCAGACGATCCAGCATGCCGTCATCGCGCAGCAGGCGCGAAACGCGGGCGAGGGCCTTGAGATGATCCGCCCCGGCACCTTCGGGCGCCAGCAGCAGGAACATGAGATCGACCGGGTGCTCGTCCACCGCGTCGAAGTCGATGGGCCGGGTCAGACGGGCAAAGACCCCGTAGACCCGGTCCAGCGAAGCAAGCTTGCCGTGAGGGATGGCCACGCCACGCCCGACCCCGGTGCTGCCAAGCCGCTCGCGTTCCACAAGCGTATCGAAGATCGCGCGCTCACCGAGGCCGGTGATGACGCTGGCTCTCTTGGCTAGTTCGTGGAGGGCCTGTTTCTTCGACGTAACGTGGAGAGACGGAAGGACGCTGTCCGGAGTCAGGATACCGTTCATGACGTGGTGTTACCGCTCACGCTCGTTTGGCTCTGATGGCGCTCAATGGCTCTTTCCGGCTACTGCCGGATCGACCCAACCGATGTTCCCGTCGGGACGGCGGTAGATCATATTGAGCCCGCCATGGGCCGGATTGCGAAACATTAACGCCGAAAGGTTACCAAGGTCCAGTCGCATCACCGCATCGCTCACCGCAAGTGTCTCCACCTGGGTGGTCATGTCGGCGATGATGACGGGGGCCCCATCGGCGTGCTCGCCAGCTTCATCGTCCAGATCGTCGCGGGATTCAATCACATTATACTGGGCGGTGGTCGGCGAAACGCCGTCTGCACCGTTCAGGTGATGGTCGCGCAGGCGGCGCTTGTAGCGGCGCAGGCGCTTGCCGATCTTCTCGGCGGCGCCGTCAAAACTGGGGTAGGGCTCATTTGCCTCGGCATTGGCTTGCAGCAGGATGCGCTTGCCGACATGGATGACGACATCGCACTTGAACATATGGCCTTCGCGCGAGAAGACGACATTGGCCTCGATCGGGTCGTTGAAATATTTGTTCGCGACCTCGGTGAGTGCGCCTGACACATGCGTGCGCAGGGCATCGCCAACATCAATCTGCTTGCCTCGAATGGTGAGCTGCATGGCATTCATCCCGCTTTATTGCTGGCCTCGCACTCCGGTGCCCGGATGTCTTGCCGCCAGATGGGGCGGCACGGCGAAAGGGGCGAACGGCAGGAGCGCGCGCCTTGGTTTAAAGGACCTTCCGCGCGGTTGCGCAGGCCCTCAGGATTGACGTGGGGCCGCGCTAGCGCACTGACAAGGATCAGATCTGCATCATTTTCAGCTTGCGGCGCTGAACCGATGACGGGATCCCCATGGCCTCCCGGTACTTCGCCACGGTGCGCCGGGCGACATCCACGCCATCCGTCTTGAGCGTGGCGACGATCTGGTCATCTGAAAGCACATTGTCAGGCACCTCCTGGTCGATGAGAGCCTTGATGCGGTGGCGCACGGCTTCGGCCGAGTGGCTTGCCTGCCCGTCCGCACCTGCAATCGCTGCCGTGAAGAAATATTTGAGCTCGTAGAGCCCCCGCGGCGTGGCGATGAACTTGTTGCTGGTCACACGGCTGACCGTGGACTCATGCATGTCGATGGCTTCGGCGATGTTGCGAAGCACCAGGGGGCGAAGATGCGTCACCCCGTGGGTGAAGAAGGCCTCCTGCTGACGGACGATTTCGCGCGCCACCTTCATGATGGTGGTTGCGCGCTGGTGAAGCGACTTCACCAGCCAGTTGGCAGATTGCCACTGTTCGGTAAGAAAGTCTTTCTCCGCCTTGCTCATCAGCTTGGCGGCCGGGCCGGTGGCGATTTCGGCGTAATAACGCTGGGAGACCAGCACGCGCGGCAGCGTGTCGGGGTTAAGCTCGACGATCCAGCCGTTGCCCGACGGGTTGCGGCGCATCAGCACATCGGGTGTGACGGGCTGGGCGATGTCGTGATCGAAGCCGGAGGCCGGGCGCGGATTGAGCGCCCTGATCTCGGCGATCATGTCCATAAGGTCTTCCTGGCTGCAGCCGATGGCCTTCAGGAGGCCGGGCACATCGCGCTTGGCCAGAAGGTCCAGCCGCTCCAGGAGGGCCTGCATCCAGGGGTCGAGGCGATTGAGCTCGCGCAGCTGGATGGCAAGGCATTCCTGCACCGAGCGGGCGCAGATGCCGGGCGGATCGAAGCGTTGGACGCGCTCCATCACGCCGAGGATCTGCTCCTCCGGGCAGCCGAGGCGCTCTGCCATCTCGGCGGTATCGCCGGACCAGTAGCCGCTTGCGTCCAGACCCTCGATGATCTCCAGCGCGATGGCGCGGTCAGCCGGGCTCGAGATGTCGCAGGCAATCTGCTGTTCCAGATGCTCGCGCAGCGACTCCGGCTGGGAGAGCGTGCGCTCCAGCGAGCTGTCATCATCGGAAAAGTCGCTGCGTCCACCGCTGCCGGTGTAGCTTCCCATCGCCTCGCCGGTATCGACGGGCACATCGCCGCGGGCGCTGTTGGTGTAGACATTCTCGTAGTCGGTATCGAGCGGGGCGTCGCGCTCCTCGATACCGGAGCGGCCGGTCAGCTCGGCAACGTCACTCGCTTCGCCGGCGGAGTAGCCCCCTTCGGCCTGCTGTGGGCTGTAGCTGTCCTCGAATCCGCCGGAAAGGGCTTCGCCGGTGCTGTCGGCGGCCTGGCCGCGTTCCAGCGGGCTGTCATCGAGATCGCCGGTTTCCAGCAGCGGGTTGCGTTCCAGTTCCGCATCGACGAAGGCGGTCAGCTCGACATTGTTGAGCTGCAAAAGCTTGATGGCCTGCTGCAGCTGGGGTGTCATCACCAGCTGTTGCGATTGCCTCAGATCAAGCCGTTGGCTGAACGCCATTACCCCTTTCCCCGCCTTTCGATGTCAGAAGCCTTTTGTTTTTCTTGTTATTTTTAAAATCGTGCCACCGGCCTACAGGCTGAAACGCTCACCCAGATAGACGCGCCGCACATCCTGGTGGGCGACGATGTCGGCCGGGCGGCCTTCCATCAGCACGTGGCCGTCATGGAGGATATAGGCGCGGTCCACCAGGTCGAGCGTATCGCGCACATTGTGGTCGGTGATCAGTACGCCGATGCCCCGATCGCGCAGCTGGCCGACCAGTTCGCGGATATCGTTGACGGCAATGGGATCGATGCCGGCGAGCGGCTCGTCCAGAAGGACGAAATGCGGACGGGCGGCAAGGCAGCGCGCGATTTCCACGCGCCGGCGCTCGCCACCGGACAGCGCCAGTGCCGGGGCCTGGCGCAGATGGGAGATGGAAAATTCGGCCAGCAGGCTGTCGAGCATGGCCTCGCGGGTGGCGCGGTCGGCTTCCGACAGCTCCAGCACCGCGCGCAGGTTCTCTTCCACCGTCATGCCGCGGAAGATCGAGGCATCCTGCGGCAGATAGCCCACGCCAAGGCGCGCACGCTGGTACATGGGCAGGCGGGTAACATCCTGCCCGTCAAGCAGGATGGAGCCGCTGTCGGCCGCAATGAGGCCGGTGATGATGTAGAAGCAGGTCGTCTTGCCGGCACCGTTGGGGCCGAGCAGGCCGATGACCTCGCCGCGCTGCACATTGAGGCTGACGTCCCGCAGCACCGGGCGCTTCTTGTAGCGCTTGCCGAGGTTGCGCACGGTAAGGCCGCTATTGTCGGCCACGACCCTCAGATGCTGGCCGGAACCCTCCGCGGAAGCACCATCGGCACTGTCCGGCGGGGCCGCCTCGTGGGCTGGAGGGCCGGAACGCATCGGTTGGCCTCGTTTTTGCTCGTCGTCTTTCACGGATCTGATCTTAAGCCACGAATGGGGCGTCGCGGAAAGGGGTAATCAGCATGAAGCTCATGGCTTCTTGCTGTCGCCCGCACCGTTCTTGTCGCCGGGATAAAAGAGGATGCGGGCTTTTTTGTCGTCTCCCTGACCTTTGGGGGCCAGCAGGGTAGAGACGCCCGACTTCATGTCCACCGTCGCCGCTTCACCGGTGAGAATAGTGCGGCCGCGCACGATACGCACGCCACCCTCCAGCCGGGCGGTATCGGCAATCGCGTCATAATGGCCCCGTGCGCCGGTGGCCGTTTCCGTTGCCGTGGTGACCTGCACATTGCCCACGGCATCGGCAGAGGACAGTGAACCGGTGCCGGCGGCAGATGTGCCGGCTTTTGCCGGGGCACTGCCTGCCTTGGCGCCGGCTGCAGGCGCGGCGTCGAAATGCGCGGTGATATGGTCTGCTGCCAGCACACGATCCTGCTGGGAGACTGTGGCGTTGCCGTCGGCGGTGGCAATACGGCTGGTGGAGTTGTAGGTGATCTTGTCGCGCGCGGTGACCTTGCCCTGGGCGCTGGTCACGGAAAGAGCGCCGCCGGTCAGTGTCATCAGCCCGGTCGCCACGTCATAGGTGGCGGTATCGCCCGCGGCTACGCGGTCGCCATCGACGATGCGCACCCCGCCTTCGGCCACCACCGTCTTTACTTCAATGCCGCCGGAGCCGCCGTTGCTCGCAGGGCCTTCGGTGTAGGTGGCGGTAAGGCGCGGAGCTGTCAGCGTCAGCGTGCCCTGCACTACCTGCGTGCCGCCATCGGCGGTAATGGTGCTCGCCGGGCGATCCCAGCGGATGGCGCCATCGGCAGTGATCTCAACCGGCTGGCTGCCCGGCCGCATGAGCGTCTGCGCCAGCGCAGGCTGGAAAATGCCGGCGCCGAGGCCGACGGCCGGTGCAAGGAGAAGGGCGCAGAGGGCTACCTTGCGGCGTGCGCGGCGGATCATGGAGAGGTCCCTCTCAGCAGGATATGCGATTGGCCCTTGAGGGTGACGATGTTGCCGGAATCGCCGACGGTGAAGCCCTGCGAGTGAAACTCGCCCATCGGGCCGGAGCCGGAGGTGGGGGCGGAGCTGTCGGCGACCAGCGTGTCCAGATTGACATGCACGAGATCGGTATCGAGCTGGTAGCCGCTGTCGTGGAACAGCACGACATGGCCGCTGAGATCGAGCGTCTGGCTGTTACGGTCATATCGCCCGTTTTCGGCGCGCAAGGCGATCCAGTGCCCCTCATCAAGCGTCATGTCCGCCTCGGCATTGACCAGATCGACCGCGCCGCCATCGGTAGACTGGATGGCCTTGTCGGCCGTGATGGTGAAGGGGCGGTTCTTGCGGTCGGTGCCGACGAAACGGGGGTTGGCGACTTCTGATTCCGGCTGGTCGACCGTGGCGGGAGGCGGTGCTTGCTCGGCGTTCAGCAGCGGGGCGATCTCGTCCCGCACGTCCTGCCAGTAGGGCCAGCCCAGCATGATCACGAGCAGCAGTATGGCGATAATGGGCAGGATGATGCGCAGGCGCTTGACCCGGCCGGTTCGTGCCAGGGTGGCAGAGGCGGCATTGATGGGGCGCGGGGCGAAGAGGTCGGCCTGGACCCCGCCCTTCTCGCCGTTACCCTTGTTCTCTGCGCCGCTCGCCATGCCGGATCCTTAAGCCAGACCGGCGCGCAGGCAGTCGTAGGTCTGCAGGAGGCCAATGGGCCGACGATCTTCAGCGCTCGCCACGACGAAGAGGCTGGCAATCTTGTGCCTGTCCATGACCGCCAGCGCTTCGCCGGCAATCTGGCCGGGGGTAACGGTCTTGGGATTGACCGTCATCAGTTCGGCCGCGTTTTCGGCAAAGGCGCCGCCGGGTTTGCGGCTGGTCAGGATATGGCGACGCAGGTCGCCATCGGTCACGATGCCAGTGAGGAGGCCGTTTTCGTCGATGACGCCGGCACAGCCGAAGCCGCCGGCCGACATGGTGGCGAGCACCTGCTCAAGGCTGGCTTCGGGTTTGACCAGCGGCAGCTCTGTCGCACCATGCATCAGGTCCTTCACCAGCATCAGCGATTTGCCGAGCTTGCCGCCGGGATGGAAGGTGCGGAAATCGGTGGAGGTGAAGCCCAGCCGCTCCAGCAGGGCGACCGCCAGGGCGTCGCCGAGCGCCAGCATCAGCGTGGTGGAGGTGGTGGGGGCAAGGCCCATTGGGCAGGCCTCAGGCTCCGGCGGCAACAGCAAGGTGATGTCGGCGCGGGTGTCGAGCGTGGAGCCGGCGCGGCTGGTGATTGCGATGAGCGGGATATTGAAGCGGCGGGTATAGGCGATGATGTCCGCCAGTTCCGCCGTCTCGCCGGAATTGGAAAGGGCGATGACGGCGTCGGCTTCCGTCACCATGCCGAGATCGCCATGGCTGGCTTCGGCCGGGTGAACGAAATGGGACGGGGTGCCAACAGAAGCCATCGTCGCGGCGATCTTGCGGGCGACATGGCCGCTTTTGCCCATGCCGGTGATGATCACACGGCCCTTGATGGCATAGAGCGTTTCCACGGCGGCGGCGAAGTCATCACCAAGGCTGGCGGCCAGAGCGGCAACGGCGCGCGCTTCAATTTCCAGAACTCGCACGCCGTGGTCGATGTCGCGGCGGGCAGCCTCGGTCTGGATGGGGGCAGGGGCAGCGGTCACTGTCGGAAGAACTCTCGTTTCGGGCGGTTGGTCTTGCCGTGTTCAAAAACTATGCAGGAGGCCGAATCAGGGGTCAACGAAGGCTGGCGATGCCGGCCTTCAGTCAGGTTCCTGTCGGTTTTAGTGGGCGAAGATGTCGAATTCAGGCCAGCCGGCGAGATCGAGCTCGGCCCGGGCGGGCAGGAAGTCATAGCAGGCTTTGGCCAGATGGGTCCGGTTCTCGCGTGCCAGCATGCCGTCGAGGATTTCCTTGAGGCGGTGCAGGTACAGAACGTCGCTGGCGGCATAGGTCTGCTGTTCCGGCGTCAGGCCCGGTGCTCCCCAATCGGAGCTCTGCTGCTGCTTGGAGAGATCGACATTCAGCAGCTCGCGGCACAGTTCCTTGAGGCCGTGACGGTCCGTGAAGGTGCGCACCAGCTTGGAGGCAATCTTGGTGCAGTAGACCGGCGTTGTGGTGACGCCGAGATAGGCCTGCAGCACGGCGACATCGAAGCGGGCGAAGTGGAAGATCTTCAGAACATTCTGGTCGGCCAGCAGGCGCTTCAGGTTCGGGGCGGCATAGTTGCGGTCGGCAAACTGCACCAGATGGGCATCGCCATCGCCGGCCGAAAGCTGCACGAGGCAGAGGCGGTCACGGATAGGGTTGAGGCCCATGGTCTCGGTATCGATGGCAACGCTCGTGCCGAAGGAAAGGCCGTCGGGCAGATCGTTCTGATAGACATGGATGGTCATGAGCTGGCGGCTTTCCTGGCTGAAGGGCAGCGCTGGCTCCGCCCCGGCCGGGGGAGGAAGCGGCGCGCCCTGATGAGATCGGCGGACCGGATGGGGCGCAGCCTTACATCAGCCGGGGGCAAAGGGCCAGCGCCTCGGCTTGCCGCCGGGCGTTCAGGCCGCAGGGTTTGCCAGGGCCCAGAAACGCCATCGGCGGCTCTCCGGGTGGAGAAGCCGCCGATCAGCGTTACTGTATTTCACTTGGAAATGGTGCCCAGAAGAAGACTCGAACTTCCACGACCTTTCGGCCACAGGTACCTGAAACCTGCGCGTCTACCAATTCCGCCATCTGGGCGTTCGCGGCATTTCGGGACCACCCGGAGGCGGCTCGCATTTGCTGCGGGCCGGATATCTAATGACCGGGGCGCGGCCTGTCAATGAGAAGTTTTGGTCCGTTCGGCAGCTTTTTTTGCCGTGACCGGACGGGGGTTGAAATGCCGGGCAAGCGCACTCTTTTGTTGAGGGGAGCCAGCAGGCCATAGCCGGAGGAGGACCAGAGAGATGACGCCGCGTATCGTCACAATCTTCGGCGGGACGGGTTTTATCGGCCACTATCTGGTCGCGCACCTGGCTGCTACCGGCGCGCAGATCCGGGTGGTTACCCGCGCGCCGCAGCGCGTGCTGACGCTGAAGCCGAACGGGTTCGTCGCGCAGATCGTTGCCGCCACCTGCGATTACAGGGATGATGCCTCTGTCGCCGCGGTGGTGGCCGGTTCGGATACCGTGGTCAACCTGATCGGCATTCTGGCCGAGGGGCACGGACAAAGCTTCGACACTGTACATCATCGCCTGCCGGAGCGCATCGCCCGCGCCGCGGCCGCCGCGGGAGTGCGCACGCTCGTTCATATCTCGGCGATCGGCGCCTCGGCCGAAAGCCCGTCTTCCTATGCACGCAGTAAGGCAGCGGGCGAGGCAGCGGTACGGGCGGCTTTTCCGCCTGCCGTCATTCTTCGCCCGTCGGTGATCTTTGGCCCGGAAGACGGGTTCTTCAACCGCTTCGCCCGGCTGTCGCAGTTCCTGCCGGCGCTGCCGTTGATCGGTGGTGGCACGACGCGCATGCAGCCGGTCTATGTCGGCGATGTGGTAGGTGCGATCATGCGGGCGGTAACCGACCCGGCGCTGGCCGGCAGCACCGCCGAGCTGGGCGGGCCGATGGTCTACAGCTTCCGGGAGTTGATGGCACTGACGCTGCGCCTGGCAAATCGTCGGCGGCGCCTTGTTGTCATCCCGTGGGGCCTTGCCATGCTGCAGGCTGGCTTTCTTGAATGCCTTCCCGGCGCGCCGATGCTGACCCGCGACCAGGTGCGGCTTCTGAAGCAGGACAACGTGGTGAGCGCCGGTGCGATGACGCTTGCCGATCTCGGCATTTCGCCGACGGCGGCGGAGATCATCGTCCCCACCTATCTCGACAAGTATCGCAGCGGCGGGCGTTTTGTGGCGCCCAGTCGCGGATGAGGCCTGGCCTTCAGAGTGCGCCCGTATAGACGGCAATCAGCAGGCCGCTGCCCAGCAGGATGCGATAGATGGCAAAGGGCGCAAGGCCGATGCGGCTGACATAATGCATGAGCAGCGAGATGGTGATGATGGCTACGACAAAGGTCATCACGCCGGCCGTGAGGGCGGAGCCCACAAGCGCACTGTCGCCTGACTTCATCAGGTCGTGCACGGCCAGGATGCCGGCACCGGCGATGGTCGGGATGGAGAGCAGGAAGGAAAAACGGGCGGCCTCCACCCGGGTGAAGCCAAGGAAACGTGCCCCGGTCATGGTAATCCCGCTGCGGCTGGTGCCGGGCACGAGGGCGATAGCCTGCATGAGGCCGATGACCAGCGCGTCACGCACGCCCATATGCTTGATCTCGCGCACATGCATGAAGGCGCCATCCGCGATCCACATCAGGATGCCGAACCCGAGCGTCGTCCAGCCGATAACGCGCACCGAGCGGTCCCAGTCCGGCGCGTTGGCATGCAGCCACAGGCCGAACAGGGCGGCCGGGAGGGTGGCAACCAGCAGCATTCCGACAAGGCGCGTGCGCTGGTCGGGGCGGCCGCGCAGGAGCATGACGAGCCCCATGACCAGTGACCACAGGTCGCGCCAGAAATAGAGCAGTACGGCAGCAAGGGTGCCCAGATGCACTGCCACATCCATCGTCTGTCCCTGGTCCTGCCAGCCGAGCAGGTTGGGCACGAGCACGAGATGGCCGCTGGAGCTGATCGGCAGAAACTCGGTAATGCCCTGAACGATGGCGAGGACGACGAGGTGCAGGAAAGGCATGGGCGGTCCGGTTGCTGGCGGGCAGGCGGGGCTTTCGAATAGCAGAGCTTGCGAGGCAAGGCGAGGGGCGGCCTCGGAGGGTGAATGGTCCGTTATGAGACTAATTTTTGGCCAGCTTTGTTGCGACGGGTTCGCATTTGATAAAATTTTCGCGAATATAGGTCACTAGTGTTGACCTAACGCGCATTTTTTGCTCGCAATCGGCTTTGGCAGCCGTTATGTTTCCAAATGAAGGCGCTTCCTGAACAGGGGCGCCTTCGCTTTCGTCAGAGAGGAGGGATCGGCCATGGCCGACCATAAGTCGCCCAAGAAGGGGCGGATGCTCGGATTTGTCTCCGTAGAGCCGAAGATGCCGGAAAAACGCCCGGCAGAGCTTCGCCGCGAAGACTTTCTGGAGATCTATGGTCGTTACGCCACCGCCCGCGCCGAGGAGCAGTCCAACCGCTGCTCGCAGTGCGGCGTGCCCTTCTGCCAAGTGCATTGTCCGCTGCATAACAACATCCCCGACTGGCTGAAGATGACGGCGGAAGGCCGCCTTGAGGAGGCTTACGAGATCTCCTCTGCGACCAACAATTTCCCGGAAATTTGCGGCCGAATCTGTCCGCAGGACCGGCTGTGCGAAGGTAACTGCACGACCGAGCAGTCAGGCCATGGCGCCATCACCATCGGCTCGGTGGAGAAGTACATCACCGATACCGCCTGGGAGAATGGCTGGGTAAAGCCGGTGAAGCCGGCTTTTGAGCGCGCGGAATCCGTGGGCATCATCGGCGCCGGTCCCGGCGGCCTTGCCGCAGCCATGCAGCTGCGCGCCCAGGGCTACAAGGTCATCGTCTATGACCGCTACGACCGCGTTGGCGGGCTGCTGATCTATGGCATCCCCGGCTTCAAGCTGGAGAAGGACATCGTGCTGCGCCGTCACCAGCAGATGGTGGAAAGCGGCATCGAGTTCCGCCTTGGCGTCGATGTGGGCAAGGATATCAGCTTTGCCGAACTGCGCGGGCGCCATGACAGTGTGCTGATCGCCATCGGCGTCTATCGCGCCCGTGGTCTCAAGGCGCCCGGCAGCGGCCTCAAGGGTATCTATCCGGCGCTCGATTACCTCACCACCTCCAACCGCGTGTCGTTGGGGGACAAGGTCGAGGCTTTCGCGAATGGCAGTCTGGATGCCAAGGGCAAGAAGGTCGTCGTGATCGGCGGCGGTGACACGGCGATGGACTGCGTGCGAACCGCAGTGCGCCAGGGCGCTGTCGAGGTTACCTGCCTTTATCGCCGTAACCGCGCCAACATGCCGGGCTCGCAACGCGAGGTGGCCAATGCCGAGGAAGAGGGCGTGGTCTTCACCTGGCAGGCGGCACCGGAGGGATTTACCGGCTCGGACAAGGTGGACGGCGTGCTCGCCCACCGCATCCATCTGGGTGTGCCCGATGCCAGCGGGCGCCAGAGCCCGCAGGTGATCGAGGGAAGCCAGTTCCGCATCGAGGCGGACATGGTGATCGAGGCGCTGGGCTTCGAGCCGGAAGATATCAGCGCGATGTTCGGCGAACCGTCGCTGGAAGTGACCCGCTGGGGCACGCTGAAGGCTGATCATCGCTCGAAGATGACCACGATGGACGGCGTGTTTGCCGCCGGCGATATCGTGCGCGGGGCGAGCCTTGTGGTGTGGGCCGTGCGCGACGGGCGCGATGCGGCGACCGCCATGCACCGTTACATGGAGGGGCGGCGGGTTTCCGCTGTCGCGGCGGAATGAGCGCGGCCCCGGAAACAATCGCCGGCGGCTGTTATTGCGGCGGAGTGAGCTTCACGGCCACCGGTCCGTTCGGCAAGGTCAGCGCCTGCCATTGCAGCCAGTGCCTGCGCATCAGCGGCGGCCCGTTCCACTCGACGGATTGCCAGGAGCCGAACCTCTCTTTCGAGAAACGGGAAACGCTCAGCTGGTTCAGCTCGTCCCCGGGACATCAGCGCGGTTTCTGCAGCAAATGCGGCTCGCCGCTGTTCTGGCGTCAGGAAGGAGATCCCCGCATCTCCATCAGCCTGACGGCGCTTGATGAGAACAACAGCTTCAGTATCGCCCGTCACATCTTCGTAGACGATAAGCCTACTTACTACACCATTGGCGACGACGCCCCCCGGTTTGCTGCCGGCGGCTGAGCGACGAAGTCAGAAATCCGGCGTCGGCAGGCGCCGCCACCCGATAAAGCAAGGCTTGCGGCCGAAAGGCCCGGCCCGGTTCCGAGGAGAACGGATACCATGTCCACGAATGAAACGCCGGTTGCCGGTCTGGGTGCGGAAGAGCGTGAAGGCAAGGAGTTCCTCAGCCGCTGGCAGGACAATGTCACCCGCCTCACCGCCACCCACGCCTATAATCCGGCTGATGAGCACGATGCCTGCGGCGTGGGTTTCATCGCTTCCATCGATGGCAAGCCGCGCCGCGACGTGGTGGAAAAGGGCATCGAGGCGCTGAAGGCCGTCTGGCACCGCGGCGCCGTGGACGCCGACGGCAAGACCGGCGACGGTGCGGGCATCCACATCCAGGTGCCGCAGGCCTTCTTCAAGGATTATGTCGAACGTATCGGCCACCGCCGCCCGGAACATGAGCTGGCCGTGGGCCAGGTGTTTCTGCCGCGCGTGGACTATGAAGCGCAGGAGCGCTGCCGCGCGATCGTGGAAACCGAGATCCTGAATTTTGGTTACTACATCTATGGCTGGCGCCAGGTGCCGGTGAACATCCATATCATCGGCGCCAAGGGCAATGCCACGCGTCCGGAGATCGAACAGGTCATCATCGGCAATTCCAAGAACCTGCCGGCGCCCGAATTCCACAAGGAGCTCTACATTATCCGCCGCCGCATCGAGAAGGCGGTGATGACGGAGAACCTGCTGGGCTTCTACATCTGCTCCCTCTCGGCCCGTTCCATCATCTACAAGGGCATGTTCCTGGCCGAGCAGCTGACGGCTTTCTATCCCGATCTGCTCGACGAGCGGTTCGAGAGCAATTTCGCTGTCTACCATCAGCGTTACTCGACCAACACCTTCCCGAGCTGGCCGCTGGCGCAGCCGTTCCGCACGCTTGCCCACAATGGCGAGATCAACACCGTGCGCGGCAACACCAACTGGATGCAGGCGCACGAGCCGCGCATGGCCCACCCGGATCTCGGTGCCTATATCGAGGACGTGAAGCCGGTCATCCCGCAGGGTGCTTCCGACAGCGCGGCGCTGGACGCCGTGTTCGAGCTGATGTTGCGCGCTGGCCGCGAAGTGCCGCAGGTCAAGTCCATGCTGGTGCCGGAAGCCTGGGCCAACAGCCCGGACCTGCCGGAAGATGTGCGCAACTTCTACGCCTACTGCAACGCGGTGATGGAAGCTTGGGACGGCCCGGCGGCGCTCGCTATCTATGGTGGCCGCTGGATCATCGGCGGGCTTGATCGCAACGGTCTGCGCCCGATGCGCTATGTCATCACCGGCGACGGGCTGCTGATTGCGGGCTCCGAGGCCGGCATGGTCAAGACCAACGAGCAGCAGGTGGTGGAGAAGGGCCGCCTCGGCCCGGGGCAGATGATCGGCGTCGATCTTGCTGCCGGCCGCCTCTATCGCGACCTCGAGCTCAAGAGCTACTGCGCCGCCAAGCATCCGTATGGCGAGTGGGTCAAGAACACCGTCAAGCTGGACGATCTCGTCAAGCAGGCCGCGCGCGAGCAGGAGCCGCTGGAGCTTGCCCGCGACGATCTGCGCCGGCGTCAGCGCGCCTACTCCCAATCTCTGGAAGACATGGAGCTCATCCTCCATCCGATGGTCGAGGACGGCAAGGAGGCCATCGGCTCGATGGGGGACGACACCCCGATGGCGGTGCTGTCGGACCAGTATCGCGGCCTGCACCATTTCTTCCGCCAGAATTTCAGCCAGGTGACCAACCCGCCGATCGACAGCCTGCGCGAGCGCCGGGTCATGTCGCTGACGACGCGCCTTGGCAACCTCGGCAACATTCTGGATGAAAGCGCCGAGCAGTGCCGGTTGCTGCAGCTGAATTCGCCGGTGCTGACCAACGGCGAATACAAGGCCCTGCGCTCCTATATGGATGAGACGGCGGCGGAAGTGGACTGCACTTTCCCGGCCGATGGCGGCCCGGATGCGCTGCGCGAGGCGCTGGCCCGTATCCGTCAGGAAGCGGAGGATGCCGTGCGCGGCGGCGCCGAGCATCTGGTGCTGACGGACGAGAATGTCTCGGCCGGCCGGGCTCCTGTGCCGATGATCCTGGCCACCGGCGCGGTGCACATCCACCTCGTGCGCTCCAACCTGCGTACCTTCACCAGCCTCAATGTGCGTTCCGGCGAGTGCCTCGAGACGCATTATTTTGCTGTGCTGATCGGTTGCGGTGCCTCGACCGTTAACGCCTATCTGGCGCAGGAAGCGATTGGCGACCGGCAGGCGCGCGGACTCTTTGGCGACATGTCACTCGAGGAGTGCATGCGCCGCTTCAAGCAGTCCATCGATGATGGCCTCCTGAAGATCATGTCCAAGATGGGTATCTCGGTCATCTCCAGCTACCGCGGCGGCTGCCTCTTCGAGGCGGTGGGCCTGTCGCGCAGCCTGGTGGCGGAATATTTCCCGCCGATGCCGAGCCGTATCTCCGGCATCGGTCTCAATGGCATCCAGAAGAAGGTGCTGGACCAGCACACCCAGGCTTTTGCCGGCAATGTGGTGACGCTGCCGGTCGGTGGTTTCTACCGCTATCGCCGGGGTGGCGAGCGCCACGCCTATGAGGCCAACCTCATCCACATGCTGCAGGCGGCGGTGAAGAACGACAGCTTCGCCACCTTCCGCAAGTACAGCCAGTCAATCCATGAACAGAAGCCGATCTTCCTGCGGCATCTGCTGGAGTTCCGCCAGGGCGGCGAGGCCATTCCGCTGGAAGAGGTGGAGAGCATCACCGAACTGCGCCGGCGCCTGATCACGCCGGGCATGTCGCTGGGTGCGCTGTCGCCGGAAGCGCATGGCACACTGAATGTCGCCATGAACCGCATCGGTTCCAAGTCGGTGAGCGGTGAGGGCGGCGAGATCCGTGAACGTTTCCAGCCCGACGCCAATGGCGACAACTGGAACTCCAAGATCAAGCAGGTGGCCTCCGGCCGCTTCGGCGTGACGGCGGAGTACCTCAACCAGTGCATCGAGCTGGAGATCAAGGTCGCCCAGGGCGCAAAGCCCGGCGAAGGTGGCCAGCTGCCCGGCTTCAAGGTCACGGAACTGATCGCCAAGCTGCGGCATTCTACGCCGGGTGTGACGCTGATCAGCCCGCCGCCGCACCACGACATCTACTCCATCGAGGATCTGGCCCAGCTCATCTATGACCTTAAGCAGATCAATCCGGTGGCGCGGGTGTGCGTGAAGCTGGTCTCGCGCTCCGGTATCGGCACCATTGCCGCCGGCGTTGCCAAGGCCGGCGCTGACGTCATTCTCGTCTCCGGCCATAATGGCGGTACGGGTGCCAGCCCGCAGACCTCCATCAAATATGCCGGCCTGCCGTGGGAGATGGGCCTTTCCGAGACCCATCAGCTGCTTACCCTCAACGGCCTGCGCCACCGCGTGGTGCTGCGCACCGATGGTGGCATCCGCACCGGTCGTGACGTGGTGATTGCGGCCATGCTGGGCGCCGAGGAATATGGTGTCGGCACCGCGTCGCTGGTGGCGATGGGCTGCATCATGGTGCGCCAGTGCCACTCCAACACCTGCCCCGTTGGCGTGTGCGTACAGGACGAGGCGCTACGCGAGCGTTTCACCGGCAAGCCGGAGCATGTGGTCAATCTCTTCAGCTTCATCGCCGAAGAGGTGCGCGACATCCTGAGCCAGCTTGGTTTCCGTACGCTCAAGGACGTGGTGGGCCGCACCGACCTGTTGCACCAGGTGAGCCGTGGTCACGACTATCTCGACGACCTCGACCTCAATCCGTTGCTGACCCAGGCGGACCCGGGCGGTAACCCCACCCACTGCACGCTGGCCCCCGGCGAGCGCAACGAGCTGCCGGATACGCTCGATGCGCAGATGGTCGTGGACGCGGCCTCGCTGTTCAAGGACGGCGAGAAGATGCAGCTCGCCTACAATGTGCAGAACACTCACCGCACGATCGGCACGCGCCTTTCGGCCATGATCACCCGCAAGTTCGGGATGACGGGCCTCAAGGACGGGCACATCACCGTGCGGCTGCGTGGATCGGCCGGCCAGTCGCTGGGCGCCTTTGGCGTGCAGGGCCTCAAGATTCAGGTGTTCGGCGATGCCAACGACTATGTCGGCAAGGGGCTTTCGGGTGCCACCATCGTGGTGCGGCCGACAACCTCCAGCCCGCTGAAGTCGAACGAAAACACCATTATCGGCAACACCGTTCTTTACGGTGCAACCGCCGGCAAGCTGTTTGCCGCCGGCCAGGCCGGTGAGCGCTTTGCTGTCCGCAACTCCGGCGCCACGGCGGTGATCGAGGGCTGCGGCTCCAACGGGTGCGAATACATGACCGGCGGCACCGTCGTCATCCTTGGCGGGGTTGGTGACAACTTCGCCGCCGGCATGAGCGGAGGCATGGCCTTCGTCTACGATGCAGAAGGCTCGCTGCCCCAGCGCATCAATGACGACAGCGTCATCTGGCAGCGCATCCAGGTTTCCCATTACGAGGACCTGCTTAAGGGCCTTATCGAACAGCATGTGCAGGAAACGCTCAGCAAGTTTGCCGAGACCCTGCTCATCGACTGGACGCTGGAACGTGACAAGTTCTGGCAAGTGGTGCCGAAGGAAATGGTCAACCGTCTTGCGGTTCCCATCGCCCCGGCCGTCGCGGCTGAATAAGCCGTATTTTTGAGTGACCAACCCTGACTAGAAACCCGGCAGCTTGCTGCCGGGTTCTTTTTTTGTGGCGTGGGTAAGGTGCTCAGAGTCGGATCGAGAGCATCACCGCTTCAAACTGCTTGCGAAACGCTTCCTCGGCGCGATTGTCGCCACAGGACAGGAGCTGAATTTCATCAGTGACACCCCGGCTGTCGCGGCGCAGATCCTGGCCGACAGCAGTGGCATCCCGGTCAGCGACAAACAAACCGGTCATACAGATGGCATGGGTGTCACTCTGTTGTGGCAGGTCAGCCACCCAGACACTCGCATTGTCTAGCCGGCGTACGGTCGAGATATCGGGTACAGTATTGAACTTGTTTCCAGTTTCGCTGTTAAGGCGACCAGTCCAGTCAAGCTTCTTGGCGATTTCGTCTGTTTCGGAGGTATTGATCTTGAGGTAGATGAACGGGCCAGCTGCGGCGTGGGTGCCTTGAATAAAGCTGCTCTGCCCGGTCCAGCTGAAATGGATGATCCGCGTGTTGGTCGAGCTGTTGGTCGCCTGCTCGAACTCTGAGCTACCGGTCGGAAGCTCGATCTTGAAGGGCGCCTGACTGCGGGTAATGGGCTGCCATTCGCCGAAGTTATTGTGATATTCGCTGGTGGTCTGGCAGCCGCCAAGCAGCGCCAGCAGGATCATGGACGTAGCACCTGCAAATTTTCTCATTTTTGGCCGACTCTTTTCCATATAATTACTTTTAATAGTAATTTATTCTAACTCTGCTCTTTAAGAAATTAACAGCCTCTTTTCTCCGGAAAGAGGGGGCTAGAATAAAAAAGAACCCGGCCTGATAGCCGGGTTCCATGTCCTGCTTTCCACACCAGGTATCGTCAAAAGACGGCCGGCGTTGCTTTTGCCAGTTACTGGGCGCTGGCTTCGACGATGGTGCAGTTGTCACCCCAACCCGAACAGCGGGTCAGAGCCTGATTGCGGGCTTCGTCAACCGATTTGGTGCCGGAAACCCAGCCCCAGGCACCACCCGGGGAAGTCGCAAGCGCCTTGGGGCCCGATGCCTGGGTGTATTCGGCAATCGACTTGGAGCGGGTTTCGGTCGCGGTATCGATGGCATTGGGGGCTACAGCTGCGGAGCCATTCATCGCGACGGTCGGCAGTTCATTGACCGAGATGACCTTGCAGTCACCGGCGCTGGAAACGGCGGAGCAGCGCTTCACTGCTTCAAGTTCGGCGCTCTGCACGTCACCGACACCGCCGATATAGCCATAGGCCTTGTTTTCCTTGTCAACGGCAAAAGCCTTCGGCAGGGCGAGACCCAGATAGGTCTGGAAGGCATCGCGGCCGGCCTCCGGCAGGGCCTCAACGGCGCCGGGCGCCTCCTTGCTGGCAAGCAGGGTGACGGACGACATGCTTTCCGGCGGCGGGGTACCGACCGTGGTGGTGGCCGCAACCGGCGTGATCACAGTTGTCGTGGTGGTGGTAGTCGGCGCCGGACCGCTCTGCATCAGCGTTGCCGGCACCATCAGCGGACGCGGGCTCGGCGGATAGGTCACAGCGCTGGTCGGCGTCGGGGCCGCGGTGATGGTGGTGGTCTGGGCGGCGGCGGTTGCCGGATAGACGGTGGCCGTGCCCGGGGTGACGGTCGTCACCGTGGTCTGGGTGGTCTGGGCGTTGGCGATGCCGCTGGCGGCGATAACAGTACCAGTGGCAAGCGCAATGCCGAACAGCTTCAGTGAAGGCATGATCGCACACTCCATGGTGTTAAAATCTGGCGGGGAAGGTGGCTCCCGAGGGCTTTTGCCCCGCCCCATGAGAGGATCAAGTGCTTATGGGCCCCATGCGTTGCGAGCCAATTTGAGGCATTTCCGGGGCAGCTGGCAGGTCCTTGATATTTCATAGTAATTGATGCGAGTGGTTTGGAGCCTTCAGCCAGTCGCACGGAGATGAATTGTGACAATCAGGGAGATTCTGCGGTTTCCGGACCCCCGGCTGCGCCAGCCGGCGGCATCCGCTGAAGTCTTTGATAGCGCGCTGGGGACACTCGCGGACGATCTCTTGCAGACCATGCGTGCCGCTCCGGGCATCGGCATTACCGCACCCCATATCGGTGTCGCCTGCCGGTTGGTGGTGATCGAGCTGCCGGATGAGGGCAGAGTGCGCATCTATGTGAACCCGCGCATCCTTGCCGCTTCGCACGATATGGTCCGGCATGAGGAAGGCAGCGTTTCCATGCCGGGCGTCAGTGCCGAGGTGGAGCGTCCCCGCCAGGTGCGGGTGGGTTATTGCACCCTCGATGGTGAAGAGAAGGAAGAAGACGCAGAAGGATTGCTGGCCATCTGCCTTCAGCATGAAATCGACCAGCTGGAGGGTGTCTTCTGGATCGAGCGCCTGTCGAAACTGAAACGCGATCGGATTATCAAGCGGTACCAGAAGCTGACGCGCAGCGCCTGATCCCGCCTTTACCCTCACTTTGGGGGTAAGCGCTGCCTACGGGATTATTGCCAGCCTCCGGTAATGGCAGCACTATGTCCGCCAAAGTTGCAGGCTCGGGCGGTATGGTGCTCAGGCGCTCAGGGGACGCTGGATGCGGATTAATCTCGGCCTGAGAACCAGGATGGTTCTCGTGATTTCGGTGGTGCTGGTTGTCATCATCGGCCTGCAGAGCCTTCTGGGCATGCTGCGCGAGCGTGATCGCCAGATTCAGGCATTGCAGCTGCAGGCGGAAATTCTGGCGGGCCTGCAGGCAACCGCGCTGGCCTTGCCGCTCTGGAACATCAATGCCAGCCAGATCGAGGCACAGCTGCGCGGCCTTGCGGCCGATCCCAATTTCAGCGCTGCCGTGGTGACGGACTATGCCGGCGCCGCCAGTACCTCCATTGGCGATCCCACAACCCCCGATACCATCCACACCTCTATCGAGATCATGAACCAGGGCCAGCGCCTCGGCCGGTTCGACCTTTATATGTCGCGCGGACGGATCGAGGAGCAGATCAGGCGACTGCTGATGATCTCCATCCTTGAGATGGTGGTGACGGTTGGTGTGCTGATTCTTGTGCTGTCGGCATCTCTGGGGCTGCTGCTGAAGCCGCTGGAGCGGTTGCAGGAGGCGATGTCTCGCCTTGCCCGCGGCGAGCTGGAGGTGGAAGTTCCCTTCAGCGACCGCACCGACGAAGTAGGGCGCTTTGCCCGGGTGGTGCAGCTCTTCAAGACCTATTCCCAGGAGGTGCGGCAGCAGGCCGAGCTGCGCGAGGCGGCGGCCCGGGCCTCCCGCGAACGTGCCGAGGCGGAAGCTGCGAACATCGCCAAATCCCAGTTTCTCGCCAATATGAGCCACGAGCTGCGCACGCCCCTCAACGCCATCATCGGTATTTCGGAGATGCTGCTGGAGGATGCACGCGAGCAGCAGAACCGCGAGACTTCTGAACCCATGGAGCGGGTGGTGCGCGCTGGCCGGCATCTGCTGACGCTCATCAACGACATTCTCGACCTCTCCAAGATCGAGGCTGGTCGTATGGAGGTGGCTGCCGCGCCGTTTGATGTGGCCATGCTGGTGCGGGATATGGCCGCGACGGTCAGGCCGCTGGCGGAGGCCAATGGCAACATCCTTGAAGTCGATCTGCCCGCTTATCTTCCGCGCGCGATCGGCGATGTCACCCGCGCCGGACAGTGCCTGCTGAACCTGCTCTCCAACGCCTGCAAGTTTACCCATGACGGCCGGGTGATGCTCAAGGTACGCGAGGGGCGGCGCGAAAACCGGGAAATGCTGATCGTGGAAGTCAGCGATACCGGTATCGGCATGAATGCCGAGCAGATGCGCAAGCTCTTCCGGGATTTTTCGCAGGTCGATGCCTCTGATACCCGCAAATATGGCGGCACAGGCCTTGGTCTCGCGATCAGCCGGCGCTTTGCCCGCATGATGGGCGGCGACATCACGGTAGAAAGCCGGCCGGGTTATGGCTCGGTCTTCAGTCTCCTGATGCCGGCAGTCATCGAGGCGCGACCTGAGGAAGAGGCCCATGAGATGAAAGATGCCGGTCTTCCGCCGGCCGCATCCTTGCCCTCTTCCCCCCAGCGTCCGGCAGTGGCCGTTGACAAAGGCCGCTCCAGCGAAGCTTGCCAGATCCTTGTCATCGAGAGCGATGATGGTGCCCGCGGTGTCGTCGTCGAGGCGCTGCTGCGCGAGGGATGGACAGTCGCGGCGGCCCGCTCCGGCGGCGACGCACTGATCAAGGCGCGCAGCGGGCACCCGCGCGCGGTCGTGCTGTCGGCGCAGCTGGCGGACCGGTCAGGCTGGGAGCTGCTGGCGGAAATGCGTGACGAGGCCGAGCTTGCCTCCGTCCCGGTCATCATGCATTCGCCTGACATCGACAGTACGCGGGCACTTTATTTCGGCCCCAGCGATTTCCTCTCCTGGCCGCCGGATGCCCAGAGCCTCGCCGCCATCTGCCGGCGTGCTGATCTGCCGGTAGGAGGGCAGGTGCTGGTCGTGGACGAGCACACGGCCGAACGGGCGGTGCTTGCGGGGCAACTGCGCACCATGGGCTACGACGTGGTGGAAGCTGCCGGCGGTGCGCAGGCGCTGGGCCAGAGCGAACTTGACCCGGATCTCGTCTTTGTCTCGCTGGCGCTGGAACGACTGGATGCCGTCAGCTTTCTCTCCCGCTTCCGCACTGGCACGGCGGCACCGCCGGTCAGCGTGCTCTATGGGCCCGCGCGGCTACCGCGGGAGCTGGAGGGTATGCTTGGTCTTTCCATCGAACGGCAAATTGACCGTACCGGCTTGCCGAGCGCCGAATGGCTGCAGGTGCTGGGCAGCGATCTGCGCGCCGTGCTGCAACCTGAAACGACCGCCTGATCCATCAAGGGGCTCCCCCCGCGACAAGGAATGGCTTGCTGTGCACAGCCGGCTTTGCGAGGTTGTTGCGCCGGACAAGAATATCGATGGATGCCACTTGGGGCTCATGTACCTGACCAGTCACTTTTGCTTTTTCTCCCTTCGCTTCAAGGACCTGTGCGCCGCGAGCGCCGGAGTGCTCGTTGCCGCCTTTGTGCTGGGCGTCGCTCTGCCGGCCGGGCGCGCCGAGGCTGCGCAGGGCACAGGCCTGCCGTTGCCGCGTTTCGTGAGCCTGCGCTCGGACGAGGTGAATGTACGCACCGGCCCGGGCAGCGGTTATCCGATCGACTGGGTGTTTACCCGGCGTGGCCTGCCGGTGGAGGTGGTTGCCGAGTTCGATGTGTGGAGGCGTATCCGCGATATCGACGGTACCGAAGGCTGGGTGCATCGCTCGCTGCTGCGCGGGGCGCGCAGCATTCTGGTCACCGGCAGTCTGCGCGACCTGCATGAAGACCCGTCCGCGGGCAGCAACATTCTGGCCCGGCTCGAACCCGGTGTGATCGCCACACTCAAGCATTGCCAGCCGGACTGGTGCGAGATCCAGGTAGCCGGCTACGAAGGCTGGATGAAGCGTGACGAGTTCTGGGGTGTTTACCCCGACGAGACCATTGAATGAGCAGTGCAAGCGAACAGGGGGCTGCGGTAACCCGCGAGGCGGACGGCAGTTTTGTCGTTGATGCCGCGCTGGTGGCCCCTGGGCTGGGGCTGACACCGGAAGCTTTTATGGCGGCACTGCAGAAGGGGCTGGTCTTCCAGATCCATGAGAGCGGCACGGGCGAGGATGCCGGTACGCATCGCCTGACCTTCCGGTACCGGTCGCGCGAGTGGCGCATGATTGTGGATGATGAGGGGCTTGTGCTGCAAGCCGGCCCCGGCCCGCTGGATGGGCGCACGGCGCACTAGACCCGGCCGGATCAGGCCAGATACCGCGTTACTTCGGTTTGCAGAACGGGCAGCAGGTCGCTCTCGAACCACGGGTTTTTCCTGATCCAGGCCGTGTTGCGCCAGCTTGGGTGCGGCAGCGGCAGGAAGCGAGGCAGATAGGCCCGCCAGTTGGCGACGGTGTCCGTCATGCTCGCCTTGCGCGCGGCGCCCAGATAGCGCGTCTGTGCGTAACTGCCGATGAGTAGGGTAAGCCTCACCTCCGGCATCGCCTCCAGAAAGGGCGGATGCCAGAGCGGCGCGCATTCGGGCCGCGGAGGCAGGTCGCCACCGCGCGGATCAACACCGGGATAACAAAAGCCCATCGGTACGATGGCAATGCGGGATTCGTCGTAAAAAACCTCGGGCGTCAGGCCGAGCCATTGGCGCAGCCGGTCGCCGGAGCGGTCATTCCAGGGAATGCCGCTTTCATGAACGCGAGTGCCGGGTGCCTGGCCGATGATCAGCAGGCGTGCCCCGGTGCTGGCCCGAACGACCGGGTGAGGGCCGAGCGGCAGGTGCGCTTCGCAGACCCGGCAAGCCCGGGCGCGCGTTTTCAGGGCTTCAATGCCGGCCGGATCGAGGGAGGAGGGGACGGAGGTGTGCGTCATGCTTCATCCATACCGCCGCTCTTCCCCGTCGGGCAATTGCGGGAACGGGCTGGTGCTCAGAGCGTCTCCGTCACCTTCTTGAGATTGCGCGGTTCATCCGGAGACAGGCCGCGGGCAATCGCGAGGTCGGCGATGAAGGGATAGGAAGAGGCGCCGGCAAGAATGGTTGCCAGCTCAGGTGCCGGAGCGGCCGGCAGGCTGATGGCAGTAGCTGCGCCTTTGGTCGGTGCCCCGACGGCAATAAGGCCGCTGGTCAGGGCGCCGAGGTCACGGATTGCCGCTTCCATCACCTTGCGGGAATTATCGGCCGGGGCGAAGGCGAGCACCGGATCCGTGGGGCCGATCAGCGCTTTGGGGCCATGCATGATCTCGGCGCCGCTGATGCCCTCTGCATGCAGACCGCACACTTCCTTGAATTTGAGCGCTGTTTCGCGGGCGATAGCATATCCGAGGCCGCGTCCGACGACAAACGGGCTGCGGGCCGCTGCAAGCGGGCCGAGCGCGGCGCTCCAGTCGGTCTTCATTGCAGCATCCAGCAGCGGCGGCAGAGCGGAAATGGCGCCGGCAAAGGCAGTGTCCTTGCCGATTTCGGCAATCAGGCGAGCTCCCTGGATGAGCGTCATGATGAAGCTCTTGGTGGCGGCAACGGCCTTTTCCTCACCGGCATCGACCGGCAGCACGATGTCGCTGGCTGCGGCCAGTGGGCTGTCGGTGTGGTTGACGAGGGCGATGGTAAGCGCGCCTGCCTTGCGCAGTGCTTCTACCGGAGCAATAAGGTCAGGGCTGCGGCCGCTTTGCGAGACGGCGATGACGACGGCGCGGTCGGCGCGCAGTGCGGCGCCATCCACTGTTACCACGGCCGGTGGCAGGCTGGCTGGCAGCAGGCCGAGGCGTGCTGCGGCAAGGCGGCTGATATATTCACTGGCATTGTCCGAGCTGCCGCGGGCGACCGTTACCAGCATCAGCGGATCGAAGCGGCGGATGCGCTCGGCAGCTTCAGCAAACAGCGCGGCGTTGCGGCCAAGTGCAGTGGCGGCGACGTCGGAAACCGAGAGCGCTTCGCGCACCATCTGGGACTGGCTCACGGGAACATTGCTCGTCACGGGTAGTCTTCCTTGTTCAAAAGATCTGCGGTTGGACAGGTCACGGCGTGACCGTCTCTCCCGCGACGCGCACGGCCTGAAGCAGGAGCGCATCGTCAAAAACCAGAAGGTCGGCAGGATTGCCGGGGGCAAGGCGCCCCAGCTTTTCCTCGCCGATCCAGTCGGCGGGTATGGCGGAAAGGCGCGCTGATGCCTCGGCCAGCGGCAAGCCGATGGACACGAGATTGCGCAATGCCTGGTCCATGGTGAGCACCGAACCGGCAAGCGTGCCATCAGCAAGGCGAATGCCACCGCCGGATTTGGTGACCGGGTTGCGGCCGAGCATGTACTCACCATCCGGCATACCTGCTCCGGCGGTGGCATCCGTTACGCCATAAAGGCCGGGAATGGCGCGGCGGGCGGCCAGAATGGCGCCGGGCTCAACATGCAGCAGGTCGGGAATCAGCTCGGCATGGCTGGCATGGGCAAGCGCTGCGCCAGCTATGCCGTTGCCGCGATGGGCGACCGGCGTCATGGCATTGAAAAGATGGGTGATGCCGCAGCCGCAGGCAAGTGCTGCCGCCGCCTCTGCATACCCGCACAGGCTATGGCCGATCTGTGCCTTGACCCCGGCGGCGAGCACCGCTTGCAGCAGGCCATTCCTGTCGCATTCCGGAGCAAAGGTAATGACCCGCACCGGGGCGCGGGCTGCAAGCTGCCGGAAGGTTTCCGCATCGCCGGAGATGGCATAGGGCGGCTGGGCACCCAGTTTGCCCGGATTGATAAAGGGCCCTTCCAGATGAACGCCCATGATCCGCGCTTCGCCGGCAGCGGGCGTTGCCATGATGCGCTTCGTTGCGTCCAGCACCTCTGCGGTTTCGGGCAGCGGCGCGGTGACGGTGGTGACCAGAAGGCGGGTGGTGCCATGGCGGGCGTGAAGGCGGGCTGCCGTGCGGATGGCCTCTTCGCCCGTCATCATGTCGCCGCCGCCGCCGCCATGCACATGCAGGTCGACAAAGCCGGGCAGAATGTAAGGGGCCACTGGCACCTCGATCGGTACGCCGTCGATAGCCGCGATCTCTTCCCCGAAGCGAATGCTTCCGGAAATCCAGCCATCGGGCGTCAGAATGCTGCCGGTGAGGGTTTCGCTCATCAGATCTCAGGCCAGTTCGGTAATGAAGTCCCAGCGGTCGCCCCGATAGAAGGACCGGGTATATTCGATGGGACGGTCGCCCGCGTCATAACCGACGCGCACCATGTAGAGGCCGGGGCTACCGGGCGGGACGTCCAGCAACTCGGCATTGCGCTTGTCGAGCGCGACGGCGGAAAGGCGCTGGATGGCGCGGACCGGGCGCATGCCGCGCGAGCTCAGCACGTCATAAAGGGAGTCAGTCACTACTGTCGGGTCGGGCAGGGCATCCAGCACGACCGCGGCGGTTTCGATGGCAAGCGGAATGCCATCGGCGCTACGCAGGCGGGCAATGCGGCTGACACCCTGGCCCGGCTTGAGGCCGAGACCAATGGCTTCCTCCGGCGTGGCAATGCCGATGGCGCGGTCAAGGAATTGCGAGTTGGGCGTCATGCCCCGGGCACGCACATCCTCGGTAAAGCTGGTGAGCACCGAGAGCGGCTGCTGCAGGCGCTGGGAGACGTAGGTGCCGGAGCCCTGGCGCTGCTCGATCAGCCCCTCCAGCACCAGCTGTTCCAGCGCGCGGCGCACGGTAACGCGGGAGACGCCGTAAATCTCGGCAATCTTGCGCTCGGGCGGCAGAGCGTCTCCGGGGCTCAGCGCTCCTTCACGGATGCGCTCGGCATAATCGCCGGCAATGCGCACATAAAGCGGCGCTTCTTCTTCCCCGCTTGTGGGGGGCGGACCAGAAAAAGGGGTAGGGACGGCGTCGCTCATCATTCGTTCTCCCCGCTGGTGGCCGCTTCTGGGGGGGCCATTCCGGTCAGAATCAGCATTACGCCGTCCAGATTGCCGCCGGCGGCCGGGTGCAGGCGCTGGCGCAGGTTTCTGGAGAGGTAAGGATGCAGCGCCGCGGCAAGGCCGCCAATCAGAACCACGCTTTCAGCCGGCATATCGGCGGCAGCCTCATGCTGGTCAAGGGCGATCACGGTGCGTTCGATCTCGCTGGCGGCGGCATAGAGGATCTCCCGGGCGACGGCGTCGCCGGCTGTGGCCGCCTCGATCACCGCCGGCGCAAGAGTGGCGTAGCGGGTCGCACTGGTCGGGTAGAGCCATGATTCGATGGTGGCCGCGTTGCCGCCAATGTGGGCAAGCAGCTGGTCCCACATCTGCGAGGCGCGTCGTTCACGCCCGTCAATCCGGGTCAGCAGGTACTGGACGGCATTAAGACCAATCCAGGCGCCGCCGCCTTCGTCGCCAGCCGGAAACCCCCAGCCGCTGCAGGAAATGCTGTGCCCGTTTGCCAGCATGCGGTGGGCCGCAACCCCGGTTCCCACGGCCAGAACCGTGCCGGGACTGCCCGCCAGGGCGCCGATAAGACCGGCGTAACCATCAGTCATGACCAATGGTCGCCAGTGGTAAGGATTGGTATTGTAGAAAAGAGACCGGTTGGCGGTGTTGCGTGCCCCGGCGAGGGCAGCGGCAACATGCGCGCCCTCAAGCTCCTGCGCGGCGATGCCGGCTTGCTCCAGAATTTCGCGCAGCGCGGCGGAGATGTTCTTCCAGGCCTGGTCTACGCCGAGTGTCAGGCTGGATGGGCCTGATTTTGCTTCAAAAAATTCACCGGAGTTCGGCTTTTTCACACGGATGCGCGTACCTGTTCCGCCGCCATCAATGGCGATCAGCAGTGATCTCTCTACAAGAGGTTCAGTCAGGGACGGGGCGCACATCTGGCTTTGCCTTCAAGCTGGTGGCGCAACGATAACACCCGGACCACCACAGAACAATGGTATTGTTGATGGCAAAAATGGCATCATTATTGGTATTGAAATTGGATTCTGTGCGGTCTATCGTTGCCGCACGTTCGACCTCTTGAGACCGGATCCCCCGATGCGCACCGAGGATGTAAGCCCCCGTTTCGCGGATCTTGATCTGTGGCCTACCGGCGACCTTGTGGCCGCGCTGGTCGATGCCCAGATTTCCGCGGCATCGGCGGTGCGTGCCAGCCAGCAGGCGCTGACCGCTGCAGCGGATGAAGCGGCAGGCCGACTGGCCGGAGAGGTGGGGCGTCTTATTTATGTTGGCGCCGGTGCTTCTATCCGCCTTGGTGTGCAGGATGGCGTCGAGCTGTTTCCCACTTATGGCTGGCCGGACCCGCGGCTGCTCTATGTGGTGGCCGGCGGCGCCGGAGCGCTCATGGAATCGGTTGAAGGGGCCGAGGATGACGCTGTGGAGGCCGTACGGCTTGCCGGCGAACATGCCCTTGGCGCCGAAGATGTGGTGATTGCCATCGCTGCCAGCGGCGGCACGCCCTTTACCGTTGCCTATGCCCGGGCGGCCCGTGCTGCCGGTGCGCTCGTCATCGGCCTTGCGAATAATGCCGGGGCGCCGCTCTTTGCCGAGAGCGACCATCCGGTGCTGCTGCAAACCGGCGCCGAAGTCGTGGCCGGGTCCACCCGCATGGCAGCCGGCACGGCGCAGAAGGCCGCGCTCAATATTCTTTCCACCTCCATCATGGTGCGGCTTGGCCGCACCTGGTCCAACCTTATGGTCGACCTCGCCTCCTCCAACATCAAACTCGACAAGCGCCGGCTCGCCATGCTGCGCCGCGTGGTCGAGGTGGATGAGGCCGCCGCAGCGGCGGCGCTCAAGGAGGCGGGTGGCCATGTGAAGACGGCGGCTCTCATTGCCCTGGGAGCCACCCGGAACGCCGCGGCGGCACTGCTCGCCCGCAACGGCGGAAATCTGCGCCAGGCACTGGCCGATCAGGCCGGTGCCCAGAGTGTTACAACCAAGGTGAGCAGGGAGCCCCGAACATGAAATCCACCCTTTTTTCCGGCGCCGCACTTGCGGCCGTGCTGGTGGCTTTTGCCGGCAGCGCGCATGCCGACACCACGCTGAAGATCGAAAGCTGGCGCTCTGACGACCAGGCCGTCTGGGACGAGAAGATCATCCCGGCCTTCGAGAAATCGCATCCGGGCATCAAGGTCGTCTTCGCGCCGACCGCGCCGACCGAATACAACGCCGCACTCAATGCGCGCCTTGATGGCGGTACCGCTGGCGACCTCATCGTCTGCCGTCCGTTTGACGGTTCGCTCGCGCTCTTCAAGAAGGGCCAGTTGACCGACATTACCGGCCTCAAGGGCATGGAGAATTTCGGCGACGTTGCCAAGGTGGCCTGGACCACCGACGACGGCAAGCAGACCTTCTGCGTCCCCATGGCCGCCGTTATCCATGGCTTCATGTACAACAAGGAAGCCTTCAAGGAAGTCGGCGTTGAAGTGCCGAAGACCGAGGCCGAATTCTACGCTGTCCTCGACAAGATCAAGGCCAACGGCAAGTACGTCCCGCTCGATATCGGCACCGCCGACCAGTGGGAAGCCGCGACCATGGGCTACTACAACATCGCCCCAGTCTATTATGGTGGTGAAAAGGGCCGTGACGAGCTGATCAACGGCACCGCCAAGATGACCGACCCCAAGTTCGTCAAGGGCTTCGAAGAGCTGGCCAAGTGGATCCCCTATCTGGGTAACGGCTATCAGGCCCAGTCCTACTCCGACAGCCAGAACCTCTTCACCCTCGGCCGTGCGGCGATCTATCCGACCGGCTCGTGGGAGATCACCGGCTTCAAGGCCAATTCCGATTTCGAAGTTGGTGCCTTCCCGCCGCCGGTTGCCAAGGCCGGTGACAAGTGCGTCATCTCCGACCACACCGACATCGGCATCGGCATGAACGCCGCTTCCAAGAACAAGGATGCCGCAAAGGCCTTCCTTGAGTGGGTGGCCTCGCCGGAATTCGCCAGCATCTACACCAACTCGCTGCCGGGCTTCTTCTCGCTCTCCAGCGCCCCGTTCAAGGTGGAAGACCCGCTGGCGCAGGAGTTCATCTCCTGGCGCAAGACCTGCGAGAGCTCGATCCGCGTTTCCGCGCAGATCCTCTCCCGCGGCGAGCCAAACATGGACAACCAGATGTGGGTTGAAAGCGCCAACGTGCTGAATGGCACCGAGACGCCGGCCGAGGCCGCCAAGAAGATCCAGGACGGCCTGGCTTCCTGGTACCCGCTGCAGAAGTAAGTTTCTTTCTGCCAATCCCTGTGGGTGAAACTGCGGTGGCTGTCTCTTCCGCTTCCCGATAACGGGAGGCGGGAAGGGGCGGTCACCGTCCTTTGACCCGGCCTCCTGCTCTTGCCCGTCTGCCTGCCGGCGGAAATGCATGAAGGGCATGGAGCCGGCGGGATTCTGTGTTTCCATGAGGCAAGGCAAAGAGGCCGGCGGAGCTTCCTGTTTCAGGAGCGCGCCTGTGCCGTATTGCCTTTCGCCCCGAAGACCCCTTCGCGTCAGGGCCCGATCTCGATGACCGATATTGCCCCAACCGGGACGCCCGCCAAGCCTGATGAAACAGCACGTGCCCCCCGGCGCAAGATGCGCCTGCACATTGCCGTGTTCCTTGCCCCGGCCGTTCTTATCTACACCCTCTTTTCCATCTATCCGCTCATCGAGAGCCTGCGGCTCAGCCTGCAATCGAGCGTGCCGGGCGGTGAGGCCGACTATGTCGGCCTTGCCAACTATGCCAAGCTGTTCTTTGACCCGCTCTGGGCCGACCAGTTCCTGAATGCGCTCAAGAACAATGTGGTGATGTTCTGCACCATCATGGTGGTGCAGAACCCGATCGGCCTTGTGCTGGCGGCGCTGCTCAGCCTGCCGAAGGTGCGTTTTACCGGCACTTATCGCACGCTGCTCTTCATGCCGACGCTGCTATCTGTCGTCATCATCGGCTTCGTCTGGCAGCTCATCCTCTCCCCGCTCTGGGGCGTGACGGACGGGTTCCTGCGCGCCATCGGCCTTGCCCATGCCTACAAGCCCTGGCTTGGCCTTGAAGGTTCGGCGCTCTTTACCCTCTCCATGATCTCGGTCTGGCAATATGTCGGTGTGCCGATGATGCTCATCTATGCCGCGCTGCTCTCCATTCCGGATGAGCTGATCGACGCGGCGCGCATTGACGGACTGCGCGGCTGGGCGATCTTCTGGAAGGTGAAGCTGCCGCTCATCCTGCCCACGCTCGGCCTCGTCGGCATCCTTACCTATATCGGTAACTTCACGGTGTCCTTCGACCTCATCTATGCGGTGCAGGGCGCGCTCGCCGGGCCCAATTTCTCCACCGATGTGATGGGCACTTTCCTTTTCCGCACCTTCTTCGGCCAGCAGACGCAGCTGGGTGACCCGCATATGGGCGCCACCGTGGCGAGCGTTCTCTTCTTCATCATCCTGGCCGGTGTGTCGGTCTATCTGCTGGCGGTGCAGCGGCGCCTCCAGCGCTACGAGATGTGAGGGCCGGCCCCATGAGTGCCCCTGAAACCTCCACGCCGTCCGCCGCCCGGGTGCAGCCGAGCATCGCCCGCGCCCGCACCGGCCGTATCGCGACCTCCACGGCCATCCACACCGTGCTCTTCGGTTACACCATCATCGCCCTGTTCCCGGTGGTGCTGGTGCTGCTCAACTCCTTCAAGACCAAGCGCGCCATCTTCGGCGATCCGCTGGGCCTGCCCTTCGGCAAGACTTTCAGCGCCATCGGCTACCTTGATGTGCTGCACAAGGGGGATTTTGCCACCTACTTCACCAACAGCTTCGTGGTGACGGTGGTGGCGCTGTTCCTCATCGTGCTGCTGGGCGCGGCGGCGGCGCATGCGCTTGCCGAATACCGTTTCCCCGGCAACGGGTTTCTCGGTGTCTATCTCATCATCGGCATCATGGTGCCGATCCGGCTCGGCACCGTGGCCATCCTGCAGATGATGGTCCAGCTGCATCTGGTGAATACGCTGACCGCGCTTATCCTCGTCTATACGGCGCAAGGGTTGCCGGTGGCGGTCTTCATCCTCACCGAGTTCATGCGCACCCTCTCGCGCGACATCAAGGACAGCGCCCGTATCGACGGGCTCAGCGAATACCGCATCTTCTTTGAAGTGGTGCTGCCGCTGATCCGCCCGGTGCTGGCAACGGTTGCCGTCTTCTCCATGATCCCGATCTGGAACGACCTCTGGTTCCCGCTGATCCTGGCGCCGGGGGAGGGCACACGCACGGTGACGCTGGGCGTGCAGCAATTCATCGGCCAGTACACCGTCAACTGGAACGCCGTGCTGGCGGCGCTGACGCTCGCCATCGTTCCGGTGCTGGTTCTCTACGCCTTCTTCTCGCGGCAGCTGATCCGCGGCATCACTTCCGGCGCCGTCAAGGGCTGAGTTTTCGGAGCTTTAACGACAAATGGCACAACTTTCCCTGAGCGCCGTCCGCAAGGCCTACGACAAGCATGTGGTGATTCCCGGCGCCGATCTCGAGATTGCCGATGGCGAGTTTGTCGTCTTCGTCGGCCCGTCGGGCTGCGGCAAGTCCACGCTTCTGCGCATGATCGCGGGGCTTGAGGAGATCACCGGCGGTGATGTCCGCATCGACGGCCAGCGCATCAACGAGCTGGGGCCGGCCGACCGCGGCATTGCCATGGTGTTCCAGTCCTACGCGCTTTATCCGCACAAGGATGTCTACGGCAACATGGCCTTCGCGCTGAAACACGCCGGCGTGGACAAGGCTGTGATCGAGGAGCGCGTCAGCAAGGCGGCCGCTATCCTCGGTCTGGAGCCGCTGTTGAAGCGCCGGCCCAAGCAGCTTTCCGGCGGCCAGCGCCAGCGTGTTGCCATCGGCCGCGCCATTGTGCGCGACCCCAAGATCTTCCTTTTCGACGAACCGCTCTCCAACCTCGACGCCGCCCTGCGCGTGCAGATGCGCGTGGAGATCCTGCGCCTGCACCAGCGCCTCAAGAGCACGATGATCTATGTAACCCACGACCAGGTGGAGGCGATGACGCTCGCCGACCGCATCGTGGTGCTGCATGGCGGGCGCATCGAGCAGGTGGGCACGCCGATGGAGCTTTATCACCACCCGGCCAATCTCTTCGTCGCCGGCTTCATCGGCAGCCCGAAGATGAACATCCTTGCTGGTACGGTGGAAGCGGCCTCGGCCGATAACGCCACCGTTCGCCTCGCCGCCGGCGCCAGCATCAGCGTGCCCGTCGGTGCCAGTCCGGCTCCCGGTGCGAAGGTCTCCTTTGGCGTGCGGCCGGAGCATCTGGCAATTGCCGATGCGGCGAGTGCCTCCATTACCGGTACGGCGCAGGTGGTAGAGCGCCTTGGCGGCGAAACGCTGGTGCATGTGGAACTCGCCGATGGCGCCACGCTGGTGGTCAAGACCGATGGTGAATGCCTTGCCCGCGTGGGCGACATTGTGGGCGTCACCGCTCAGGGCGCCCATTGCCACCTCTTCGACGAGGCAGGACTCTGCCTGCCGAAGGCCGAAAAACACGTTCTTGCCGTGTAACGCTTCCGGGCGTTCAGGGTGAAGACGGGCGGGCCGGTACCGGGGGGTACGGCCCGCCTTTTTTCATTTTGCGCACAGGCCTAGGATTTGGCTTATGCAAGATTTCCCGGCTGCCGAAAGGCTACTATATGACGAGCATCGTTCGCGTTGAAATTGCTTCCGAATTCAAGGGCGCAGCCGTTGTGTTGCTGGCAATGAACGCAAATGGATTGACGGCTTTTATGTCTGCTATCGCTAACGTTATACGTCCAACAGACCGAGAGGCTTTGCAGGTAGAAATCTCTGGAGTTTCGCACGTTATTGCCGTCAAGAATGACAAAGCCGACGTGGAGTTAAGGCCTGGTAAGGTAACTTGGTGTTTCTCGGCGGCGAAGCTTGGCGAAATATTCGAAAAATTGGAGACGATGAAGGGGGCTCCCGGTCCCTGTCATCATTTTGTCGACATAACCAGCCCAGCAGAAACGCTTATTTTATCGCGTGATGAGTATGTTTAGATGGGGAAGTGTCCGCTAGATGGCACGAATAATCGCCCAGTTCGTCGCTTGGTCTTAAGGCCTAGGAACAGCGAACGCGACGGCCGCTCTGACTACTCCCGAGCGCCGCCTCGATCACCCGGATAACTTCCAGCCCGGCTTCGCCCGGCACCGGCAGTGGGCCATGGCCCAGCAGCGCGTCGCGCACCTCGGCATAATAAGTCTCGTAGCTGCCGGGCCGAGTTTCGATGCGGTGCTCTTCGCCATCCCCGCCGATCAGCCGGCCCCAGTTTTCCGGCGGCTCGTAGCCCCAGCCGGCGTGGCCGGGGCGAAGGCCCGCTTCGAGCTGGGATTGCTGCGGGTCGATGCCGTCCTTGAGAAAACTTGCCTTGTTGCCATGAACGGAAAAGCGGCGGCGCTGGCCGGGCGGTTCGCGTACCAGTGAGCTGCCGCGCAGGATGACCCGGCTTTTGCCGTAGGCGAGGGTGAGGTGGAAATAATCATCCGCCAGCGCGCCCTCACGTTGGGGCTGCAGGTCCGCCCATAGAGCCTCCGGCGGGCCGAAGAGGCAGAGAGTCTGATCGATGAGATGGGCGCCGAGGTCAAAGAAGGTGCCGGAGCCGGGCAGAAACTGCTCGCGCCAGCGTTCGCGCACCCCGGGCACGAAGCGGTCAAAAAAACCTTCGAACAGGGTGATGTCGCCAAAGGTGTCTTCGGCGATCAGGTGGCGCAGGGTCAGGAAGTCGCCATGCCAGCGCGCATTGTGAAAGACGCCGAGATGGCGGTTCTGCCGCGCGGCAAGGCTGATGAGGGCTTCGGCCTCCGCCACCGTCGGCGTCAGCGGTTTGTCGACGACGACATGTTTGCCGGCCTTGAGCGCGGCTTCGGCCTGCGGGAAGTGCGCGGTGTTGGGGCTGGCGATCACCACCAGATCGATGGCGGCGTCGGCAAGGACGGTCTCCAGGTCCGGCACGATGGCGACGGCCGGATGGTCCGCCTGTACCTCGGCCGGGCGGCTGGAGATGATGGTACGGAGCCGCAGCCCCGGTGTGGCGCTAAGGAGCGGGGCATGAAATACCCGTCCCGCGAGGCCATAGCCAACCAGTGCAACGCCGATCTCGCTCATGGGTTCGCCCTCCCGGCCGGTCCGTCCAGTCTGGCTCAGCCCTCGGCGGGTGCGTCTTCCTTGCTGCGGGAGAGTGCGAGGTGGCCCTCGAACACTTCACGGGCGGTGGGCAGGCCGGACGGAGCCTTGGTATTTTCCGCCCACAAGCCAGCCACGGCAACGGCGCGGCTGCAATGGATAAAAGCTTCCTCCACCCGCAGCACGATGACGGCGGTGGCCGGTTTGCCGCCCTTGGCGCAACGTTCCCGCAGCCCGTCATCAAGGCTGACCGCGGCATGGCCATTGACGCGGAAGGTCTCGCCGACGCCGGGGATGAAGAAGATGAGCCCGACGCGCGGGTCCTTCAGGATGTTGCGCAGCCCGTCGACCCGGCGGTTGCCGGGGCGGTCGGGGATGAGCAGCGTCTTTTCATCCAGCACCTGCACGAACCCCGGCTCATCGCCCTTGGGGGAGCAGTCGAGCCCGGCGGGGCTGGAGGTTGCCATGACCATGAAGGGCGAGGCTGCGATGAGGGCGCGGGCGCCGGCATCGATATGGTCGATCTGCTTCAGCCAGATATCCTTGTGCGGCTCGCCATAATGGGCACGCAGCGCGGCTTCGTCGGTCACGATTCCGGGGGCGACGATACCGGGATAAAGATCAGTCATGGCTTTTGTCGCCGTCATCTGGTGTGTTCTCCCCTTCCTGGCGTCCCCGGCGCCAGTAGGCGGCGACCTGGTGCTGGCGGCGGCCAAGGCCGCGTTCTGTCCGCAGGTACTTCCGGATGGCGCTGGCAGAGGCATACTCCGCCGCTACCCACACGAACAGGTTTTCCTCGCCTTCCGGGAACGCGGCCTTGCGGATGGCCTCGTCAATTAGCTGAGTTGCTCCGGCTGCAGCGCCATCGCGCAGCAGCCAGGTGAGCCGGAAGCCGGAAGGAAGCGGCAGCTCCTGCTTTTCCGCCGCATCGGCGATTTCGATGAAGACCTCACCGCGTGCGCCTTCCGGCAGGCGTGACAGATGGCGGGCAATGGCCGGAATGGCGGTCTCATCTCCGGCCAGCAGATACCAGTCTGCGACCGGCATGTTTCCGCCACCGGGGCCGACAATGCCGATGACGTCGCCGGGCACGGCGTTCTGCCCCCAGTCGGAGCCGGGGGTGGCGGCACCTTCATGCAGCACGATGTCGATATCCATCTCTCCACCGGCCACATCAATGCGGCGGATCGTATAGGTGCGCAGCGTGAGCGTGTCGTCGCCCTGCGGCCAGACCGGGCGGCCATCTTCCCCCATCACCGGCCATTTGGGCGCGGCCACGCCCTTGGGCGGGATCAGCAGCCGAATATGCAGGCCGCCTTGCTCGCCAAAACGCTGAAGATCGGAGCCCGTCAGGGTGACGCGTTGCATGCGCGGTGTGATGCGGCGGGAGGAGACTACCCGCATCTCGCGGAAATAGGGCAGGGCACCGCCGCTTTTGCCGTCCCCGGTCCAGCGGATGCTGGGCTTCGGGTCTCCTGCGAAATGCAGCAGGTGCTCGGCCAGACCGAGTTTCACGAAGGCAAGTGACGTTTCGTCTTCCGCCCGTGCCAAGAGCTTGAGACCGCCCTCGCGCAGGTCAATCCAGGCGGTGCCATACGGCATCCGGATCTTGGCCTTGCCGTCCTTGCGGGTGACCTCGGCATGTTCGCTCATATGGTCGCACAGCGCCGTAAAGCAGTGCTCTGCCTTGGCGACGGTGACGTCGGCTTCAGCGCGCAACTGGGCAAAATGCATGGAGGGATGATCCTATTCCGCTCGGGAGAGGAGCCGGGGCGTCTCAGGCGGCGCGGCGGCGGGTCAGGAACCAGATGAGATAGGGGCCGCCGATGAGGGAGGCGGTGAGCCCACTCGGGATCTGGTAGGGGAAGATGAGGGTGCGGGAGAGCCAGTCCGTCAGTGCCATCAGTACGGCCCCCATCAGCACGGCGGCGACGAGTTGGCTACGGGCTCGGGTGAAGCCGATGAGGCGGGCGAGATGCGGGGCGACGAGGCCGACAAGGCTGAGCGGGCCGACCGTCAGGCAGCCTGCGGCCGTCAGCAGGGCGGCCAGCAGCACAAGCACAAGGCGGCTGCGCGTGACGGGCAGTCCGCTCGCCCGTGCGGCCGGGGCGCCGAGCGGCAGAAGCTCCAGCCAGCGGCCAAGCAGCGGCAACGGCGCGAGAAGCAGCAGCGCGACGGCGGCGGAAAGGCCGGCCTGCATCGGGGTGACGGCGCTGTTGTCGCCGCTGAGCCATGCCAGCAGCACGAAGGTGCGAAAATCCCCGCTCGCCATTACCGCGCTGATGATGGCGCCACAGAAGGCACCGGTGGCGATGCCGGCCAGCAGCAGCCGTTCCGGCCCGAAGCCGGAGCGGGCAGCCACCGCCAGCATGAAAAGGAGGGCGATGGCGGCACCGGCGGCAGCGAAGCCAAGCATGGAAAGCGGTGTTGCCACCGGCAGCAGGAACAGTGAGGCCGTAATCCCGACGCCGGCCCCGGCGCCGATGCCCAGCACTTCCGGACTTGCCAGCGGATTGCCGGTGAGGCGCTGGCAGATCGTGCCGGCGGCAGCCAGCATCGCCCCGGCGGCAACCGCCGAGACAAGGCGCGGCCAGCGCCAGGGCAACAGCGCGTGCAAGGCGTCGAAGCCGGCGATGTTCCAGCCGGCGGTATCCTGTCCGACCATGAGCCCGATAAGGGCAAAGGTGATGAGAGCCAGAACCAGAAGGACGATCAGCCGGAGCGGATGGGCAGTGCGGCCCAGTGCGGGCGGCAGGCCGGCAAGGTGGGGGCGGTTGGCGCCATGGAGGCGCGGCAGCATCCAGAGCAGCAAAGGACCGCCAAAGAGGGCGGTGATGGCGCCGGTAGGCAAGGAAGCATCCGTGCCGGCTAATGTGAGCAGGAGACTATCGGTAAGCCAGAGCAGCAAGGCGCCCAGCAGCGGCGCTGCCCAGAGCAGGCGGCGCTGGCTATGCGCACCTGCAAGGCGTGCGAAGGCGGGTGCGGCAAGGCCGATGAAGCCGATGATGCCGACGGCGGCTGTTACGCTGGCGGCAAGCCAGACAGCGAGCAGCAGGATGCCGAGGCGGGTGGCGGTAACCGCAAGACCAAGCCCTTTGGCCCGGGAATCATCAAGGCCGAGCAGGGCCAGCGGGCGCAGCAGCAGGAACGCGGCAAAGCCTGCCAGAGCAAGGCGCCAGGCAAGCCCGAGTGCCGGCTGCCAGCTTTGCTGGGAAAGCTCGCCGCCGCCCCACACCATCAGCGACATCAGATATTCGCCATTGGCAAGGGTGAGCGCCGCACCAAGAGCGCCGGCGATCATGCTGACGAGCGAGCCGGAGATAACGACGGTGACCGGGTCGAGCCCGCGCCGCCAGCTGAGGGCGAGCACCAGGGCCATGGTCAAGAGCGCGCCGGCGACGGCTACCAGCTCGCGCCCTTCGGCCAGCAGGCCCGGGGCCAGCACGATGCCGACGGAAAGCGCCAGCTTGGCCCCGGCCGCAACGCCGAGGGTCGAGGGTTCGGCAATCGGATTGCGCAGCACGCGCTGCATCAGCACACCGGCAAGGCCGAGCGCGGCACCGGCGAGGATGGCCACGGCAAAACGGGGCAGCAGACCGTAAAAGACCAATGCTGCTTTCAGCTCATGCGCAGCCCGGGCCGGCAGGGACAGCCAGTCGGCCGGAGGGCTCGCCTGCCAGAGAAGATGCAGCGAGAGCGCCGTCGCCATCAGGCCGAGCAACGGCCAGATCAGCCATGCCGGGACGGGCGGGCGGGTGCCGGCGCTGGTGGCGGGAAGGCTTTCAGCCAAAATGCGCCTCCGCCGAGAGCAGGCTGGCGGTCAGCAGCCGGGCGAACCGGCGGGCCGCCGGCAGGGCGCCGAAATGATCGACAGGTTCCAGCCAGTGCACCCGGCCTTCACGCACGGCCGGCAGGGTTTGCCAGACGCGGCTGCCGGCCAGAATGCGGGTTACGTCGGGCGGCACGGGCGGAATGATCACCAGCCGGGCCTCGGGCACCTGCGCCAGCGCCTCGATCGGCACCGGGGCAAAGGCGCTGTAGCGGGTGCGGCCGGTCCAGGCGTTGGTCAGGCCAAAACGCTCCAGCACGGCGCCGAAATTGCTGTCGCTGCCGAAGATCCGTACATGGCGGGCATCGCCGATGCTGATGGCAAAGAGCGGCCGGCTTGCGGCGGCGCTGCCGGCGAGGGCGTTCCGTCCGGCGGCGATCTCGGCTGCCGTTGCAGCAATGTAATCAGCCGCCTCCCGCTCCATGCCGATCTGGTCACCAAGCGCCCGCATCACGGCCTCACCATTCTCGTAGGCCGGGGCGCCGGGGGTGTAGACGGTGAAGGACTGGACAGCGGCGATACGCTCCAGTTGCGGGCGATAGCGCTCGTAAAAGGGCGAAATGAGGATGAGGTCGGGTGCGAGGCTGGCCAGCAGTTCCAGATTGGGACTGCCCCGCAGGCCGAGGTCGGCCACCGCCGCCGGCACTGCCGGCTCGGCGACGACGCGGCGATAGAGTTTGAGTTCGGTGGCGGCGACCAGCGGTACGTTCAGGGCCAGTGCCGTCTCCAGCATCGACCAGTCGATGGCGGCAAGGCGTGCAGGCAGCGCGGCCCGTGCCGGGGTAAAGCCGCTTGCCAGCAGCGCGCCGGCCCCGGCAGCCATCAAGCCCCGGCGGGTGAGGCGAAGGTCAGAGGACATAACTTACCGGATGACCGGTCTCGGGGCTCGGCAATACCCCCATCGGCAGGTGGTAGATGGCCTCCAGCGTCTCGGGGCGCATGATCCCGGCGGGACTGCCGCGGGCAATGACCCTGCCGCTGTTGAGGGCGATCAGCTCGTCGCAA